>NZ_QUAK01000219.1 GCF_003429565.1 Streptomyces triticagri | reverse complement strand
GGTGCCCCGGGGCAGGGCGCGTCCGAGGAAGGCGGCGACGGTCTCCGCGTCCCGGCCGCGGGCCGCGCCGGAGGACCGGTCGCCGGCGCAGCCGCCGAGCAGCGGCAGCAACAGCAGCAGGGCGAGCGCGGCGGGCATCGAGCGGCGGGCGGGGCGTGCGGAGCGGGTGGGACGGGTGGGGCGGACAGGGTGCTTGAGGCGCATCGGGTCTCCAACTTCGGGAATCTGCGCCGAGGTTGACCGTCGCCGTCGGGGGTCCTCAAGCTGTCAGGGTGTTCGGGCTTGTGCGAGACCGTGTACGTCCAGCTCGGCGACCGTGTACGTCCAGCTCGACAGGGGGAGCCACGATGACCACCGCGCCGCCGCCCACTCCACCGCGCACCGACGCCGCCGCCTTCATGGCGGAACTGCGGCGGCTCAAGGCGTGGTCGGGTCTGAGCTATCGACGCCTCGAACGCCGTGCGGCGGATGCCGGGCACGTACTGCCGTACTCCACGGCCGCGACCATGCTCGGCCGCGACCGCCTGCCGCGTGCGGAGCTCGTCACCGCGTTCGTCGCCGCCTGCGGGGTCACGGGGGCCGATGCGGAGGCGTGGTCGGATGCGCGCAGCGCCATCGCCTGCGCGGCCGCGGGTCCCGTGCCTCCGGCGGCTCCCGTGCTGCAGGCCGTACAGGCCGCGCAGGCCGTGCAGCCCGTGTCCGCCGACGCGGGCGCGCGTGGGTGGGTGCGCCGGGCGGTCGGGCGGCGGCGGGTGTGGGCCGGTGCCGCCGCGCTCGTCGTGGTGCTCGTCGGAGCGTCCGCCGTGGGCGGTGTCTTCGAGGAGCAGCAGGAGACGCGGCAGACACAGACCACGACGGTCACGACGGGGGCCGGGCGGACCGCCGGGTAGACCCCGGCGTCCGGCCCATGGCGCCCCCGCCCGTGCGGTGTCACACGGGCCAGTACGTGCGGGCCCATGCCGTCGGCCCCGGTGCGGGCAGCCGGTGGCGGGCCACTCGTGCCGGGTCGGCCCAGGCGGCCAGGGGTTCGCCGGCGCCGGACGGATCCGCGGATCCCGCCGTGGCGCGGGCGCGGACCACCGCGAGTGCGGCGGCCAGCTCCTCGGGGGTCGGGTTGCCCCGTACGACCTTGATCATCATGATCTGCACTCCTACAGGGGGATGTTGCCGTGCTTCTTCGGGGGCAACGACTCGCGCTTCGAGCGGAGTTGACGCAGGCCCCGGACGATCTGCCGGCGGGTCTCGGACGGCATCACGACCGTGTCGATGTACCCGCGCTCGGCCGCCGTGTACGGGTTGAGGAGGGTGTCCTCGTACTCCTGGATCAGCTCCGCGCGGACGGTCTCGCGGGCGTCGTCGTCGGCGGCGGCGATGGTGCGCCGGTGCAGGATGTTCACCGCACCCTGCGCACCCATCACCGCGATCTGCGCGGTGGGCCAGGCCAGGTTGATGTCCGCACCGAGGTGCTTGGAGCCCATCACGTCGTACGCCCCGCCGAACGCCTTGCGGGTGATGATCGTGATCAGCGGCACCGTCGCCTCGGCGTAGGCGTAGATCAGCTTGGCGCCGCGGCGGATGATCCCGCCGTACTCCTGATCCGTGCCCGGCAGGAACCCGGGCACATCCACGAACGTCAGCACCGGCACATTGAACGCGTCGCAGGAGCGCACGAAGCGCGCCGCCTTCTCCGAGGCGTCGATGTCCAGACAGCCGGCGAACTGCATCGGCTGATTCGCCACGATGCCCACCGGCCGGCCCTCCACCCGGCCGAAGCCGGTCAGGATGTTCGGCGCGAACAGGGTCTGCGTCTCCAGGAATTCGCCGTCGTCAAGCACATGCTCGATGACGGTGTGCATGTCGTAGGGCTGGTTCGCACTGTCCGGGATCAGCGTGTCCAGCTCGCGGTCCTCGTCCGAGGTCTCCAGATCGGCCTCCTCGGGGAAGGCCGGCGGCTCGCTCAGATTGTTCGAAGGCAGGTACGAGAGAAGGGACTTGACGTACTCGATGGCGTCCTTCTCGTCGCTCGCCATGTGGTGCGCCACGCCGGAGGTCGCGTTGTGCGTACGGGCACCGCCGAGCTCCTCGAAGCCGACGTCCTCACCCGTGACCGTCTTGATGACATCCGGACCGGTGATGAACATGTGCGACGTCTGATCCACCATCACCGTGAAATCGGTGATCGCCGGCGAGTACACCGCGCCACCCGCACAGGGCCCGACCACCAGCGAGATCTGCGGAATCACTCCGGACGCATGGGTGTTGCGGCGGAAGATCTCCCCGTACATGCCGAGCGCCGCCACCCCCTCCTGGATGCGGGCGCCGCCCGAGTCGTTGATGCCGATCACCGGGCAGCCCGTCTTCAGGGCGAAGTCCATCACCTTCATGATCTTCTGCCCGAAGACCTCTCCGAGCGCGCCGCCGAAGACGGTGAAGTCCTGCGAGAACACCGCCACCGGACGCCCGTCCACGGTGCCGTAACCGGTCACCACGCCGTCCCCGTACGGCCGGTTCTGCTCCAGGCCGAAGGCCGTCGAACGATGCCGCGCGAACTCGTCCAGCTCCACGAACGAGCCCTCGTCCAGGAGCAGTTCGATCCGCTCACGCGCGGTCAGCTTCCCCTTCGCATGCTGCTTCTCCACCGCCCGCTGCGAACCGGCATGATTCGCCTCGTCGACCCGCCGCTGCAGATCCGCGAGCTTCCCGGCGGTCGTGTGGATGTCAATCGCTTGCGTCTGCTGCAGCTGTTCCGGCTCGGACATCGGGATGCGGCTCCCTGCCTGTTCACGGTTCGACGGGGGACGGACGGGGCGATTCCGTACGGGACGGGACGGCCCGCCCCGAGGGCTCTGACATGGGCTACTGATCCGTAGCGTATCGGCGGGACCGCGCGGGGGCAGTGCGTCGTATCCCACACCTAGGCTGTCTTGCATGACGACACCGGACCCCTCCCGCGGGGGCGACCGCGGCGACGCACACGGATCCGCCGGCGCCCACGGACCGGCCGGCCGTTGGTCGGATCTCGAGCGCCCGCCCCTCGACGCGTCCGCCCTGCGCCGCGCCCTGGTGCGCCCCGGCGCCCTGTGGACCTCGATCGACGTGGTGGAGGCGACCGGCTCAACCAACTCGGACCTGGCCGCGCGGTCGGACGCCGCGCCGGGCGCGGTCCTGGTGGCCGAGGAGCAGACCTCCGGACGCGGACGGCTCGAACGCACCTGGAGCGCGCCCGCCCGGTCGGGGCTGTTCTTCTCCATGCTCCTGAAGCCGGGCGACGAGGTGCCGGTCGAGCGCTGGGGTTGGCTGCCGCTGCTCGCCGGGGTCGCCGTCGCGACGGGTCTCGCGCGCGCCGCGGGCGTCGACACGGGACTCAAGTGGCCGAACGACCTGCTCGTCACCGTCGACGGCGAGGAGCGCAAGGCGGGCGGCATCCTCGCGGAGCGCACGGGATCGGACGCGGTGGTCCTCGGCATCGGGCTCAACGTCTCGCTGCGGGCGGACGAACTGCCCGTGCCCGGCGCGGGGTCGCTGGCGCTCGCCGGGGCGAAGTCCGTCGACCGCGATCCGCTGCTGCGGGCGGTCCTGCGGTCCATCGAGCAGTGGTACGGCGACTGGCGTGCGGCGGGCGGCGACCCTTCGGCCTCCCGGCTCCAGGAGACGTACGCGGCGGGCTGCGTGACCCTGGGCCGGGAGGTACGGGCGGAGCTGCCCGGTGGGCGGTCCCTCACGGGTGAGGCGCTGGCCGTCGACGGGGACGGGCGACTGGTCATCGGCACGGCGGACGGCGTCCGCGAGCCGGTCTCCGCGGGAGACGTCGTCCATCTGCGTCCTGCGACCTGAGATTCATTCAGCCCGTCCGGCGTTTCATTCAGCCTGTCCGGCGTTTCATTCAGCCTGTCCGGCGTTTGAGGACATCTTTTTCAGCCTGTCCGGGGGCACCCGGATTTTCCTCCTCGTCCGGGGGAGCCGGACCACAACCCTGACCCCGCGAACGGAGTGAGCCATCGCACAGCTGCCGTATCGTTGAGGCCGGTCGTTATCAGGCCGCGGCAGATCGGAAGGGCAACACGCAGTGACCGTCGACGACAGCGGCTCAGGCTCGGGTGCCCGTCCCGCCTCCCGGCCTGCCGGCGGGGCCGAAGGCCGTGGCCGGTCGGAGCCCGGCGGAGGTGGCGCCCCCCAGGGGGCTCCGGATCCGTCCGGCCCGAGCACTTCTCCCGGGAGGCCCGACGTGGCTTCGAGCGACCCGGACAGCGACCCGGTTGGCGGTCCCCGCGGGGACGAATCCGGTGCGGAGCCCTCCGGCACTCCCGCTGAGGCCTGGCAGCAGGACCTCCCCGACGGCGACGACGTACCGATGCTGCGCCACGTCGCAGACGAGGCCCCGGCGGCCCCGGACGGCAAGGCCGAGCCCGGTGACGATCCGCTCGCCCTCCGCCTCGAGCAGCTGATCCTCGGCGCCGAGCGCCGCTACACCGCCTTCCAGGCGGCCCGTACCGCCGGCGTCTCGATGGAGCTCGCCTCGCGCTTCTGGCGGGCCATGGGCTTCGCCGACATCGGCCAGGCCAAGGCCCTCACCGAGGCGGACGTACTCGCACTGCGGCGGCTCGCGGGCCTGGTCGAGGCGGGGCTGCTCAGCGAGGCGATGGCGGTGCAGGTGGCGCGTTCCACCGGCCAGACCACCGCTCGCCTCGCGGACTGGCAGATCGACTCGTTCCTGGAGGGCCTCACCGAACCGCCCGAGCCCGGGATGACCCGTACCGAGGTCACGTACCCCCTGATGCAGCTGCTGCTGCCGGAGCTCGAGGAGTTCCTGGTCTACGTCTGGCGGCGGCAGCTCGCGGCCGCGACCGGGCGGGTCGTCCAGGTCGCCGACGACGAGGAGATGGTGGACCGGCGCCTCGCGGTCGGCTTCGCGGACCTGGTGGGCTTCACGCGGCTGACCCGGCGGATGGAGGAGGAGGAACTCGGCGAGCTGGTCGAGGCCTTCGAGACGACCTGCGCGGACCTGGTCGCCGCGAACGGCGGCCGGCTGATCAAGACCCTCGGCGACGAGGTGCTGTTCTCCGCGGACGACGCGGGGACGGCCGCGGAGATCGCCTTCCGGCTCATCGAGACGATGGCGAACGACGAGACGATGCCGGAGCTGCGGGTCGGGATCGCGTTCGGCACGGTCACCACGCGGATGGGCGATGTGTTCGGTACGACGGTGAATCTGGCGAGCCGGCTCACCTCGATAGCGCCGAAGGACTCCGTCCTGGTGGATACGGCGTTCGCGGAGGACCTGACCCGTACGGGGGACGCGCCCGCGTCCGAGGCGGAGGCGGCGGAGGCCGCGGAGCGGGCGGAGAAGGAGGGGTTGGAGGTGCCCTCCTACCGGTTCGCTCTTCAGCCGATGTGGCAGCGGCCCGTGCGGGGGCTCGGGGTTGTGGAGCCGTGGTTGCTTACGCGGCGCTAGGTTCTGCCCCGGCGCTGCGCGCCCAGTCCTGTGGATACCTTCAGCCCGTCCGGGGCCAGTCCAGCCGGTCCGGCGTTCGAGGCCATCATTCAGCCCGTCCGGCGTGTGACGACGAGGCTGTCCAGGCCAAATCCAGCCGGTCCGGCGTGTGAGGACGAGGCCGTCCAGGCCAAAATCAAGCCGGTCCGGCGTTTGAGGACGAGGCCGTCCAGGCCAAAATCAAGCCCGTCCGGCGTGTGAGGACGAGGCTGTCCAGGCCAAATCCAGCCGGTCCGGCGTGTGAGGACGAGGCCGTCCAGGCCAAATCCAGCCGGTCCGGCGTTTGAGGACGAGGCCGTCCAGGCCAAATCCAGCCGGTCCGGCGTGTGAGGACGAGGCCGTCCAGGCCAAAATCAAGCCCGTCCGGCGATTGAGGACGAGGCCGCCAGGCCGATGCCTGGAACCGGAACGGCCCTGAACGGGCCTTGTCCTCAAACGCCGGACGGGCTCCTTTTTCGCCCTGGCGGGCTCGTCCTCAAACGCCGGACCGGCTGAAAGATGTCCTCAATCGCCGGACGGGCTGGATGACGCGCCGGACGGGCTGGATCACGCGCCCGACGGGCGGAAAGACCCGCCGGACGGGCCTGGACGACGCGCCCGACGGGCCGGATCACGCGCCCGACCGGCTGGATGACGCGCCGGACGCGCTGGACGTCGCGCTCGAAGGCCAGATCGGCTTTCGCTTTGCGGCGAAGGCCGCAACCCCCTCCGCGCGGTCCGGCGAGAACGCCACCGAGCGCCACGCCGCGTCCTCGACCTCGAGTCCCGCCCGCAGGTCGAGCCCATGCCCCACCCGGAGGGCCCGCTTGGCCGCCCGCAGGCCGACGGGCGAGTTCTCCGCGATCCGCCCGGCGAGGGCCAGCGCCGACGTACGGTCGGCACCCTCCTCGACGAGCTGGTCCACAAGTCCCAGCGCCGCCGCCTCCTCGCCTCCCACCCGGCGGGCCGTGAAGATCAGCTCCGCGGCCCGTGCCGCACCCACCCGCCGCGGCAGCAGCTGCGTACCCCCGCCGCCGGGGATCACCCCCACGGACACCTCGGGCAGACCCACCACCGCCGTACTGTCGGCCACGATCAGATCGCAGGCGAGGGCGAGTTCGAAACCGCCGCCGAGCGCGAAGCCGTGCACCGCGGCGATCGTCGGCACGGGCAGCTCGAGCACCCCGGTGTACGCGGAGCGTGCGGTGGGCCGCTGGGCCACCAGCTCCGCGTCCGTGAGGGAGTTCCGCTCCTTGAGGTCCGCGCCGACACAGAACGCCTTCGGGTGGGTGGAGGTGAGCACCACCGCCCGTACGCCGGGGTCCTCGCCGAGTGCCGTGCAGGCCGCCGCGATGGAGCGGGCCATCTCGCTGGACACCGCGTTCATCGCCTTCGGGCGGTCGAGTACGAATTCGGCGACGTGCTCGTGCCGCCGTACCTCGACGAATTCCCCGAACCGCTGCTCGGCCATGGTCACGCCCTCCTGGTGGTCGGCCGGCGTCGGTTAACGCCGGTTAACCGTCAGATCATCGCAGCCCCGCGCCCGCCGGGAAAGCCCCGCCGGAGGCATCCCGCCGACACCGTGGGGCGAACCCCGGTTCGCCGTACAAAAAGCCCACTGTGTGACATCACTACGTAACCTGGGGCAATGGGTGAGGATGATCGCCTGCGTGCCGTGGTGACGCTGGCCCAGGGCATGGCAGCCGCGCAGACGCCGCGCGCCTCGTGGCGGGCCGCGGCGCAGGGCGCGCGGCACGCCCTGGCCGGCAGCTTCGCGGCGCTCTCGGTCTGGGAGCGCGACCGGGGCCGGCTGAGGGTCCTGGTGAATGTGGGGCACCTGGCGCCGGGTGAGGAGGAGTTCCCGGCCGAGGAGGCGTATCCGGTGCACCAGTTCCCGGAGATCGCCGAGTTTCTGCACGAGCGGTGGGCCGGCGGCGGCGAGCCCAATGCCTGGGTGGAGACCGCCGGCGGCCCCGCGCCCGGCGACGCCGGCTACTGCCATCAGCGGGTCGCCGCGCTCCGCCGCCGCGGCCGCGGCTGCTGCGTGGTCGCGCCGATCGTGCTGCACGGGCGGGCCTGGGGGGAGTTGTACGTGGCGCGGGCCGCCGGCGACGTGGTGTTCGGGGAGGCCGATGCGGAGCTGGCCACCGTGCTCGCCGCCGTCGCGGCGGCCGGTATCGCCCAGACGGAGCGCCTCGAGGAGGCCAGGCGGCTCGCCTTCACGGATGCCCTGACCGGACTCGCCAACCGGCGCGCGCTCGACGCTCGCCTGGCGGAGGCCGTGGATCTGCATCGCACGGACGGCACCGTCGTCTCCCTGGTGGTCTGCGATCTGAACGGTCTGAAGCGGGTCAACGACACGCACGGGCACGCGGTCGGCGACCGGCTGCTCGAACGGTTCGGCTCGGTCCTCTCGCTCTGTGGCGCGATGCTGCCCGGCGCGCTCGCGGCGCGGCTCGGCGGCGACGAGTTCTGTCTCCTCGCGGTGGGCCCGCAGGCCGACGATGTGGTGCGGGTGGCCGAGGAGCTGTGCGTACGCGCCCTCGAGCTGGGCCTCGGTGAGGGCGTGGCCTGTGGGGTCGCCTCGACCGGAGATCCGATCGGGCCGGTCGGCTCGGCCCGCCGGCTGTTCCGTCTCGCGGACGCGGCGCAGTACCGCGCGAAGGCGGGTCGGGCCACCGCGCCGATGGTCGCGGGCCGTGCGGGGCCTGACGATCCGGTCGTACGCCTGGCCGACGCTCCCGATCCCGCGCCGGATCCGGAGACTCCGGGAGAGCGGCGGCGCTTTCGGCGGTGAGTCGGCCGCCGATGAGGAGCGGCCGCCCGTCAATTGCCGGATCGCCCTTGCCGGTTGGCGTCGCCGGTTGCCGTGTAATGACTGAAACCGGGCTCCACCCGTGACAGTTCCCGATTCAGTCCGTACTCTGCTGAATATGGATATGCACACTGTGGTGCTCGGGGTGGCCGGAGTGTCCGCGGCGGATGTCGTCGCCGTGGCACGCGGGGACGCCCGGGTGGAGCTGTCGCCGGAAGCCCTCGAAGCACTGGCCGCCTCGCGCGCCGTGATCGACGCACTCGCCGCCGAACCGGTGCCGGTGTACGGCGTCTCGACCGGATTCGGCGCCCTCGCCACCCGGCACATCAGCCCCGACCTGCGCACCCAGCTGCAGCGCAACATCGTGCGCTCGCACGCCGCGGGCATGGGCCCGCTGGTGGAGCGCGAGGTCGTACGGGCCCTGATGTTCCTGCGCCTGAAGACGGTGTGCTCGGGACGGACCGGTGTGCGCCCCGAGGTCGCGCAGACCATGGCCGACCTGCTCAACGCCTCGATCACCCCGGCCGTGCACGAGTACGGCTCGCTCGGCTGCTCCGGCGACCTGGCGCCGCTCAGCCACTGCGCCCTGACGCTGATGGGCGAGGGCGAGGCGGCGGGCCCCGACGGGACCGTACGGCCCGCCGCGGAACTGCTCGCCGAGCACGGCATCAAACCGGTCGAGCTGCGCGAGAAGGAAGGCCTCGCGCTGCTCAACGGCACCGACGGAATGCTCGGCATGCTGATCATGGCCATCGACGACCTCGAGCGCCTCTACCGCAGTGCCGACATCACCGCCGCGCTCAGCCTCGAGGCCCTGCTCGGCACGGCGAAGGTCCTCGCGCCCGAGCTGCACGCCATCCGCCCGCACCCGGGCCAGGCCGCCGCTGCCGCCAACATGCTGAAGGTGCTTGCCGGTTCGGGCCTCACGGGCCACCACCAGGACGATTCGCCGCGGGTCCAGGACGCCTACTCGGTACGGTGCGCCCCGCAGGTCGCCGGTGCCGGCCGGGACACCCTCGCCCACGCGCGCGTGGTCGCCGAACGCGAGCTCGCCGCTGCTGTCGACAATCCGGTGGTGCTGGCTGGGGGCACCTCCCACGACGGAGTCGTAGGGGGAGGCAGGGTCGAGTCGAACGGCAACTTCCACGGCGCCCCCGTGGCGTACGTACTGGACTTCCTGGCCGTCGCCGTGGCCGACCTCGGGTCGATCGCCGAGCGCCGCACCGACCGGCTGCTCGACAAGAACCGCAGCCACGGCCTGCCGCCGTTCCTCGCCGACGACGCGGGCGTCGACTCCGGCCTGATGATCGCCCAGTACACCCAGGCCGCCCTGGTCAGCGAGTTGAAGCGGCTCGCCGTCCCGGCATCGGCCGACTCCATCCCGTCCTCCGCGATGCAGGAGGACCATGTGTCGATGGGCTGGTCCGCGGCCCGCAAGCTCCGTACGGCGGTGGGGAACCTCACCCGGATCATCGCCGTCGAGCTCTACGCCGCCACCCGCGGCATCGAGCTGCGCCAAGGGCTCGAACCTGCGCCGGCCAGCCGTGCCGTGATCGATGCGGCGCGCGCGGCGGGAGTCGAGGGGCCCGGACCCGACCGCTTCCTGGCTCCGGATCTGGCCGCCGCCGAGGCCTTCGTGGGCGACGGTGGGCTGCTCGCCGCCGCGGAGTCGGTGACGGGGGCGCTGGACTGACGGGCGCCGGCGCGGCGGGCGCGCAGGCCTGATCGGCCGGGGTCAGCGGCCGGGGCGGATCAAGCCGTCCCGGTCCGGCCCCGGTGGACCGAGCGGGCCACGAAGGCCGCGCCCACGCCGAGGAAGGCCGTGCCGCCGATCAGATACGGCGTGGTGTCCACCGATCCGGTGTCCGCGAGCCGAGGCGCATCCGCCTGTGCGGCACCCGCGCCGTCCTCGGCCGCCGCGGCCTGTCCGTGGATCGCCTGCCGCGCCTGCTGCTCCTGCTCGACCTGCTGCGTCTTCAGGTCCGGGGTCGCGTCGGCCGAGGGGACGAACCACAGGGCGGTGAGCAGCGAACCGGCTGCGGACGCGGTGATCACGAAGCGACGAGCGACGGTCACGGTATCGATCCCCTTTGTGGCGCTGGTGACTTGGAGGAGGGCGGGCCTTCTCCTTGCCGTGCGGGCCGATGCTAATGAAAGGCGCGGGTCCTGGGAAAGCCAAGAGGCCTCGGAACCGTACGCTCCGCCCGTTGAGCCCAAGCGAATTCCTGTTGTTTGTCCGGGTTTACTGCGAAACGCGCGTCCTGTCGGCGCCGGTCGCCCCGTATCGGAGTGCCGAGGCCAGGCCGTAGCCTCGGAAGCGGCCCGGCAGTGGACCGTCCGGTCATCCCGAGGTCGGCGTGGTATTGCACACATCTCCCGCCGATTTGGAACCGGACGTACCGGATCAGCGGTTTAACAGGTTGCGGGGGAGGCCTGGCAGCCTGCCTCGGGGGCTTTCGCGGGCCTGGGTGGGTGTACCCGGTTCACGTGGCTTATGGCTTACGTGGTTTTCGTGGGGAATCGGCAACGATGGAGAAGCGTGTGATGACGGGAAGCAAGCGGCGTCGGGGCATGGCGGCGGTGTCCGCGCTGCTCGGCGGCGTACTGGTGCTCTCTGCGTGCGGCAGCAGCGACGACGGCGGGGACAAGGGGTCGGCCGACGGCGGCACCAAGAAGACGCAGGACCAGGCGGACAAGGCGGCCGCCAAGGATGCGTCCAGCGCCCGAATAAAGATCACGCCCAAGAACGGCTCCAACAAGGCGAGCATCAACAACGCCGCCAAGGTCAGCGTCGCCGACGGCGAGCTCACCGAGGTCGAGATGACGACCTCGGAGGGCACCGCGGTCGCCGGTTCCCTGTCCGCGGACAAGAAGAGCTGGAAGCCGGACGCCCAGCTCGAGCGGGCCACCACGTACAAGATCAGTGCCGCGGCGAAGGACTCGGACGGCCGCGAGGCGCACGAGAACGCGACCTTCACCACCGTGTCGCCGGACAACAGCTTCATCGGCAACTACACGCCGGACGACGGCAAGACCGTCGGCGTCGGCATGCCGGTCTCGATCAACTTCGACAAGGCGATCACCAACAAGGCCGATGTGCAGTCCCACATCAAGGTGTCGTCCAGCAGCGGCCAGGAGGTCGTCGGCCACTGGTTCAGCGGCAACCGTCTGGACTTCCGCCCCGAGGACTACTGGCAGGGCAACTCGACCGTCACCCTGAAGCTCGACCTCGACGGCGTCGAGGGCGCGGACGGCGTCTACGGCGTCCAGCAGAAGACGGTCACCTTCAAGATCGGCCGCAACCAGGTCTCAACCGTCGACGCCAAGACGAAGACGATGACCGTCACGCAGGACGGCAAGACCGTCAAGACCATCCCGATCTCCGCGGGCTCGCCCGACAACCCCACGTACAACGGCGAGATGGTGATCTCCGAGAAGTACAAGGAGACCCGGATGGACGGCGCCACGGTCGGCTTCACCGACGACGACGGCAAGGGCGAGTACGACATCAAGGACGTGCCGCACGCGATGCGCCTGTCGACCTCCGGCACCTTCATCCACGGCAACTACTGGGGCGACGACTCGATCTTCGGCAGCGCCAACACCAGCCACGGCTGCGTCGGCCTGAACGACGTGAAGGGCGCGAAGGACCCGAAGCAGCCCGGCGCGTGGTTCTACGACAACTCGCTGATCGGCGACGTCGTGGTGGTCAAGAACTCGCCCGACAAGACCATCCAGCCGGACAACGGCCTCAACGGCTGGAACATGAGCTGGGCCGAGTGGACGGCGGGCTCGGAGGCCTGACGTCCCCGCTTCTTCCTCGTACGACCGTGGTTCCTCGTACGACCGTGGCGCCCCGCATCCCCGGGCTCAGGGGGTGCGGGGCGCGGCACTTGCCGCTTACCTGCCACTTGCCATGGAGTGCACTCCAGTTCCTAGGCTCCCGGGCATGACCACTGACTCCGCGCATGACGTCACTCTCATCACCGGCGGCTCCACCGGCATCGGTGCCGCCGCTGCCCGCCGGCTCCTTGCGCGCGGCGGGCGCGTCGCCGTCACCGGTCGCGACGGCGCCAAGCTGGACCGGCTCGCCGCCGAATTCGACGCGGGCGACGCGCTGTTGACCCTGCCGGGCGATGCCGCGGACAGCGACGCCGTGGCGGCCGCGGTGGCCGCGACGGTCAAGGAGTACGGCCGCCTCGACACGGTCGTCGCCAACGCGGGCTTCGCCGGGGAGGGCACCGTCGCGGACGGCGACCCGGAGGTGTGGCGGGCCATGGTGCTCACCAACGTCCTCGGCCCCGCCCTGCTGATCCGGCACGCGCTGCCCGCACTCAAGGAGACCCGCGGCCGCATCATCCTGATCGGCAGCGTCGCCGGCCTGGTCAACACCCCCGGCAACGTCTACGGCGCCACCAAGTGGGCCGTCACCGGCCTCGCCGAGAACACCAGGCGTCTGGTCACCGGGGACGAGGTGGGGGTCACGCTGGTCGCGCCGGGCCGCGTCGACACGCCGTTCTGGGACGGCCCGGGGCCGAACCACGAGGGCATCCTGCTGGACGCCGACCGCATCGCGGACTCGATCGTCTGGGCCATCGACCAGCCGGCCGGCGTCGACATCAACACCCTCACCATCCGCCCGAAGCGCCAGCCCAACTGACCTGCTGGGGCGGGCACTCGGCGAGCCCGCCCGGAGGGTCAGCGGCCCAGGTCGCGGCGGCGCTGGTGGCGGACCAGAACCTGCACGACGCGCGCGATCCACACCAGCGCCGCGGCGCCCACGCCGACCTGCACGACCACGGGGGACCCGCCGACGAACAGATGCGCCACGTACACGAACGCCCCGAGCACAAGCGCCGCGAGAACGGTCGCGCTGAACAGGGCGTACATGCTCTCGACGGTCGTGTCGTCCTTCTCCCAGCGACTCTCCCGGCCGTAGTCCCCGGGTGGATCTCCGCTCATCGCCCCCCCCGTCCTGTCCCGCTCAGCGAAGCGCCGGCCTCAGTCAGTCCTCCACGGGCGCGATGCCCGTCGGGCACGCACGGCCCCAGTTGGTCTCGGACGGTGACTCGAGCGTCGCGCCCGTGCCGCCGATGCCGCAGTATCCGTCCGGATTCTTGTCCAGGTACTGCTGGTGATACGCCTCCGCCGGATAGAACGGGCGGTCCTCGGCCGGGAGGAGTTCGGTGGTGATGGCGCGGTGGCCCGCGGCGGTGAGCACCTGCTGGTACGCCTCGCGGGAGGCCTCCGCGACCGCGGCCTGGTCGGGGCCGTGGGTGTGGATCGCGGAGCGGTACTGGGTGCCCACGTCATTGCCCTGGCGGAAGCCCTGCGTCGGGTTGTGGCTCTCCCAGAAGACCTTCAGCAGATCCGCGTACGAGACGACGGACGGGTCGAAGACGACGCGGACCGCCTCCGTGTGCCCGGTCAGACCGGAGCAGACCTCCTCGTACGTCGGATTCAGGGTGTGGCCGCCCTGATAACCGACGAGGGTCGTCCACACGCCCGGCGTCTGCCAGAACTTCCGCTCGGCGCCCCAGAAGCAGCCGAGGCCGAAGTCCGCGACCTCCAGACCCTCCGGGTACGGGCCGAGCAGCGGATTGCCGAGGACGGTGTGCCGCTCGGGGACGGTGAAGGCCGGCTCGGGGCGGCCGCGCAGAGCCTCCTCGGGGGTCGGCAGGACGGGCGTACGGCCGAACAGCATGGGGTCCTCCAGAGAGCCGGAACGAGCGGACGAGCGGGGCGGGGCGGCCGGGCGGCCGGTCCGGGGCCGGCCCGACGTGGGTGTCAACGCCGGGACGCGGCCGCGGATTCCTGAGCGGAACCGGAGCCGGCTCAGTGCGGCAGCGTCGCCGGGCTGCCGCCGTTCGCCTCGTATCCCGCGACGGCCAGGGCGCGGTACACCGCGTACTCGGCGGCCGGGTCCGGGGAGAGCGTCCACGGCAGGGCGCCCACATGGCCGTCGACCGCTATCAGCTGCTCCATGGCCTCGCCCCAGCGCTCGGAGCGGACCAGGAACCAGACCAGCAGATGCCGTACGTGCGCCAGCATCGGGTCCCCGGGGCGGGCCGAATGCGCCGCGTACTGCGCGCCCTCAATCGCATTGCGCACCACCGCGCTCTCCCAGAAGCTGCGGACGAGGGTGACATCGGGAAGGTGGTCGTACACCGCGAACAGCGGCAGTGCGGCGAGCAGCGAGCCACCCGGGGCGCGCGCGGCCGCGGCCTCCGCGAACTCGTACGCCGAGTCGCGGGAGCCGTGCCACTTCTCGCTCGCGTAGTGCAGGGCCGAGAGATGGGCGCCCATGTGCTCGGGCGCGCGGTCCAGGATCTTCAGCCAGACCTGCTCGAACTCCTCGCGGGAGTAGCCAAGACCACGCGCGACGGCCAGCTCCACGATGTACGGAACGGGGTCACCGGGGGACAGCAGCGCAGCCTCGGCGACGGCGGCGCGGGCCTCCTCGAGGATGATGCGGTGCTCGTCGGTGCCGGGCGTGGCCGTACGGAACGCCTGCTGGACCAGGAACTCGGCGTGCACGGCCGCACCGCCCGCGTCCTTGGGCGCCTCGGACCGCCAGACCCGCAGCCACTGCCCGCCGGGCGCGTCCGAGACCCCGCCCGGGCGCTGCTGCAGCTCAAGGGACGCGGCGCCGGCGAAGGCCTGCACGCGCTGCCAGCGCACCTCGCCCTCGACGCCGGTGCCGGCCAGGAGCTGGGACGCGGCCCGCCAGTCCTGGCTGCGCTGCACCACGTCCAGGACGTCGAGCAGGTCCTGGTCGGGTCCGGGCATCCGGATGTCGAGGTCCTCCTGGCGCACGAAGCCGTAGTCCGCCGGGTCCGCGGCGTCCGGCGAGCCGGGGGCGGCCAGGCGGATGCCGCCGCGCCTGCGCAGCAGGATCGGCCCGAAAATCGCCCCCAACATGATCACTGCCATCAGCGCCCAGAGAATCTCCATGTCTCAAGCGAACCAGACGCGACGGACAAACGGCGAACCAGTCCCCGAGCCTGTGGAAAACCTGGATTCCGGTTAGCGGCCTTCGGGACAGCCCTCAACCCGCCACCGGTCGGGCCGGCCGTGGAAAACCCGGGCGCCGAGGCCCTCTTGAGGGTGTCGGTCGCTGATCGCCCGCCCGCACGGCCGACAGCGGGGCTACGCTCGGGCCGCATGAGCGACAGGCACCCCACGAACAGTTTCGAGACCCTCGCGATCCACGCGGGCAACACCGCGGACCCACAGACCGGCGCGGTCGTCCCGCCGATCTACCAGGTCTCCACGTACAAGCAGGACGGTGTCGGCGGACTGCGCGGCGGCTACGAGTACAGCCGCAGCGCCAACCCGACCCGCACGGCCCTCGAGGAGAACCTCGCGGCCCTGGAGGGCGGCCGGCGCGGACTCGCCTTCGCCTCCGGTCTGGCGGCCGAGGACTGCCTGCTGCGCGCGCTGCTCGCGCCCGGCGACCACGTGGTCATTCCGAACGACGCGTACGGCGGCACCTTCCGCCTGTTCGCGAAGGTCGTCTCCCGCTGGGGCGTCGAGTTCACGGTCGCCGACACCAGCGACCCGGCGGCGGTGCGCGACGCGGTGACCGACCGTACGAAGGCGATCTGGGTGGAGACGCCCTCGAACCCGCTGCTCGGCATCACCGACATCGCGGCCGTCGCGGCGATCGCCAGGTCGGCGGGCGCCCGCCTGGTCGTCGACAACACCTTCGCCAGCCCCTACCTGCAGCAGCCGCTCGCGCTCGGCGCGGACGTCGTGGTGCACTCGACCACCAAGTACATGGGCGGCCACTCGGACGTGGTGGGCGGCGCCCTGGTGGTGAACGACCAGGACCTCGCCGACGAACTGGCCTTCCACCAGAACGCGATGGGCGCGGTCGCCGGACCGTTCGACGCGTGGCTCGTGCTGCGCGGCATCAAGACCCTCGCGGTGCGCATGGACCGGCACAGCGAGAACGCGAGCCGGATCGCCGAGATGCTCGGCGGCCACGCGCGCGTGACGAACGTCCTGTACCCGGGCCTGTCCGGACACCCGGGGCACGAGACCGCGGCCAAGCAGATGAAGGCCTTCGGCGGGATGCTGTCCTTCCAGGTGGCCGGCGGCGAGGAGGCCGCGGTCGAGGTGTGCAACCGCGCGCGGCTGTTCACCCTCGGGGAGTCGCTCGGCGGCGTCGAGTCGCTGATCGAGCACCCGGGACGGATGACGCACGCGTCGGCGGCCGGTTCGGCCCTAGAGGTGCCCGCGGATCTGGTGCGGCTCTCCGTCGGCATCGAGTCGGTGGACGACCTGCTCACGGACCTGCGCCAGGCACTGGGCTGACGACGCCACGGTGGGCGGGCCGCCCGTGCCCGCCTACCAGCCCTGCAGCGGCGGCGTCGTCTCCGCCGGCGGCCGTATCCACGGCTGCTCCACCGCGGCCCACACCGTGAACGCCACCACGGCCACGCAGAACAGCAGCCACAACACCCGCCGCACCGCCCGCTGGCGGCGCAGCAGCCGCTCGCCGCGCGCGGTCGCCTCGGTCACCAGACCCGGCGGCACCGAGGGCAGCGGCCCGGCGAGCAGCCGCCGCACCTCGTCCTCCTTGCGCTCGGACAGACTCACCGGACCGCCTCCCACGCGCGCGTGCCCGACGACGGACGCAGCAGCCCCGCCGCGGCCCGATAGCAGACCGTCCGGACACGCTCCACCGGCAACCCGAGCTGTGCGGCGGCCTGTTCCTCGGCGACGCCCTCGTAGTACCGCAGCACGAGGATCAGCCGCTCCTGCGGGCCGAGCGAGGCGAGGACACCGCCATGGGTGCGATGGTGGCGCACCGCGGCCCGTGCGAACCGCCCCGCCAGATCCTGCCGGGTCGCCGCATACGGATCCTCACCGCGCAGCCGGTGCCAGGAGGCGTACGTGTGCGCCAGGGCGCCGGTGAGCAGCCGCCTGGCGTACGGATTGTCGTCCGGGGTCTCCGCGGTGAGCAGCGTCGCGGCATGCAGCAGGCGCCCTGCCGCGCCCGCGACGAACGCCTCGAACTCACGGGCCCGGCGGGCGTCCTGAGCCGCCTGCCGTTCGCGCACCGTGCCTCCCGTGGACCGGGGGAGCCTCTGATCTCCATTGAGGTCGGCCGCGCGCCCGCGGTCAAGAGGCGGGCGGTACCTCTTCGGCCTCGCCGGCGGCCCCGGCCTGGCGGGCGTGCAGCGCCGCATTGAACCGGGTCAGCAGGACACAGAACGCGTCGCGCTCCTCCGGATCCCAGTCGTCGGTCAGCTGCGCCATCAGCTCGCGCCGCGAGTCCCGCACCTCGCCGAGCCGCCGCTGCCCCTGCGGCGACAGCTCGAGCACCACGGCGCGGCCGTCCTCCGGGTGCGAGGCGCGGTCGACCAGGCCCGACTCGACGAGCGGCGCGACCTGCCGGGTCACCGTCGAGGAGTCGATGCCCATGCTCGCGGCGAGCGCCTTGACGCCCATCGGACCTTCCCGGTCCAGGCGGTTGAGCAGCAGATACGCGGCGCGATCCATCGAGTTGCGCAGCTGCCCCGTACCGCCGAGCCGGGTCTGCTCGGCGCGGCGGGCGAAGACGGCGACCTGATGCTGAAGCCGGTCGAGCAGCCCCTCATCCAGGTCGCGGCTCACATCCGAAGCGGCGTCCAGGGCCGTGTCCTTGTCCGGGGCCGTGGTCCGATCCGTAGTCGGGTCCGTCGTCATGTCCGAAGGTGTGGGCATGGCCGGGAGCTCACTTCACGCGTCGAGGGTGGGTGGGGGACAGAGTACGCGGCCACGAGCCGGGACGTGGCGGCCGTGCGCAAACCGGGCAGGCCCCCGGCCGCCCGGCGGGCGGACCCGTCGCGAGCTGCAAGACTTGACTTCCATGAACCACCAGAGGCCCGACCGCTCGCACCCGGTGACGCTCGACGACGTACGCGGGGCGCAGAAGATGCTCGCGGGCGTGGCCCGGGTGACCGCCATGGAGGGCAGCCGCCACCTGTCGCAACTGGTCGGGGCGCCGGTGCACCTCAAGTGCGAGAACCTGCAGCGGACCGGATCGTTCAAGCTCCGCGGCGCCTACGTACGGATCTCGGGCCTGCTGCCCGAGGAGCGCGCGGCCGGAGTGGTCGCCGCCAGTGCCGGAAACCATGCGCAGGGTGTCGCACTCGCCTCGTCGCTGCTCGGCGTACGCTCCACGGTCTTCATGCCGACCGGCGCCCCCTTGCCCAAGGTCGCCGCCACCCGCGAGTACGGCGCGGAAGTGCGGATGCACGGACAGGTGGTCGACGAGACACTCGCCGCGGCACAGGACCACGCGCGCGATACGGGTGCGGTCTTCATCCACCCCTTCGACCACCCCGACGTGGTCGCCGGGCAGGGCACCATCGGCCTGGAGATCCTCGAGCAGTGCCCCGAGGTGCGCACCGTCGTCGTCGGCATCGGCGGCGGCGGACTCGCGGCCGGGGTGGCCGTCGCCCTGAAGGCACTGCGGCCCGACGTGAAGATCGTCGGAGTGCAGGCGGCGGGAGCAGCGGCGTACCCGCCCTCGCTCGCCGCCGGCCGACCGGTGGCCGTGGAGCGTCCGGTCACCATGGCCGACGGCATCAAGGTCGGACGTCCCGGGGACCTGCCGTTCAAAATCGTTGGCGATCTGGTGGACGAGGTCCGTACGGTCTCCGAGGACGAGCTCTCGAGCGCCCTGCTGCTCTGCCTCGAGCGGGCGAAGCTGGTCGTCGAGCCCGCGGGAGCCAGCCCGGTGGCCGCACTGCTCGGCGATCCCGGCTCGTTCGAAGGACCGGTCGTGGCGCTGCTGTCCGGGGGCAATGTGGATCCGCTCCTGATGCAGCGGATCCTGCGGCACGGCATGGCCGCGGCGGGCCGCTACCTGTCGCTGCGGCTGCGCCTGACCGACCGGCCGGGCGCCCTGGCCACGCTCCTCGGGGTGTTGTCAGTGGTGGATGCGAATGTGTTGGACGTGAGCCACGCCAGGACCGACCCACGACTCGGGCTCACGGAAGCGGAGGTGGAGCTGCATCTCGAGACGAAGGGCCCGGCGCACTGCGTCGAGGTCGCCGCGGCGCTGCGCGACGCGGGTTACATCGTGCGCGACTGAACTTCTTCAGACACGCTGCGGAGACGCGATGTATCGCGTTATGGTGTGAGTCACACGCGCGAGAGTCACCGGGCGACGACTGCCCGGCAAACCTAAGCTTTCGGGTAGCAACTACCCCAAAGCCCACCAGCTGTTCACGCCACACCCACACACTGGGAGACCCACATGCCAGGCGCCATCTACGCCGAGGGGCTGGTCAAGCACTTCGGTGACGTAAAGGCTCTGGACGGCGTCGATCTCGATGTCCCCGAAGGCACGGTCCTCGGCCTCCTGGGGCCGAACGGCGCGGGCAAGACCACCGCCGTACGCTGCCTGACGACCCTGCTCACGCCCACCTCCGGCAAGGCGGTGGTGGCCGGCATCGACGTCGTCAAGGACCCTGACGCGGTACGGCGTTCCATCGGCCTCTCCGGCCAATTCGCAGCGGTCGACGAGTACTTGACCGGCCGTGAGAATCTCCAGATGGTCGGCCGTCTCTACCAGATGTCCGCCAAGGCCGCGAAGACCCGGGCCGCCGAACTCCTCGAGCGGTTCAACTTGGCGGACGCCGCCGACCGCCCGTCGAAGACGTACTCCGGCGGCATGCGCCGGCGCCTCGACCTCGCGGCCGCCCTGGTGGTCTCGCCGCCGGTGATGTTCATGGACGAGCCGACCACCGGCCTCGACCCGCGCAACCGGCAGGCCCTGTGGGAGGTCATCAAGGAACTGGTCGGCGGAGGCACCACGTTGCTCCTCACCACCCAGTACCTGGAGGAGGCCGACCACCTCGCGCACGACATCTGCGTCATCGACCACGGCCGCGTGATCGCCCGCGGCACGTCCGACGAACTCAAGGCCCGTACGGGCGGGGAGCGGGTCGAAGTCGTCGTGCAGGACCGGGAGTTGATCCCGGTCGCCGAGGAGGTGCTCGCCTCGTACGCCAAGAGCACCTCGGGCCACACGGTCGAACAGCACACCCGCAAGATCACCGTCCCCGTCACCGGCGGCGCCAAGCTGCTCGCCGAGGTCATCAGGGAACTGGACGCCCGCGGAGTCGAGATCGACGACATCGGCCTGCGCCGCCCCACCCTCGACGACGTCTTCATCTCCCTGACCGGCCACGCGGCCGAGGAGGCCGACGGCAATCAGCCCGACAACGAGGAGCAGGTGTGAGTGCCGTATCCGAGACCGGAGAGATCACAGCCCCGATGCCGAGAGGTGGTGTCACCCAGTCGGTCAGGGACTCCCTGGTAGTCGCTCAGCGCAACTTGATTCGCATGGCCCGGATTCCTGAGATCCTGCTGTTCGGGCTCATTCAACCGGTCATGTTCGTGGTGCTGTTCACGTACGTCTTCGGCGGTTCGATCAGCATCGGCGGGTCCACCGACCCGCAGCTCTACAAAGAGTTTCTGATGGCCGGCATCTTCGCGCAGACCGTCACCTTCGCCACCGCGGGCGCAGGCGCGGGCATCGCCGACGACATGCACAAGGGCCTCATCGACCGCTTCCGCTCGCTGCCCATGGCACGCGGCGCGGTGCTCACCGGCCGTACGCTCGCCGACCTGGTGCAGACCACACTGACGATCATCGTGCTCGCGGGCGTCGCGCTACTCGTCGGCTGGCGGGCCCACGAGAACATCGGCAAGGTGATCTGCGGCTTCCTGCTGCTGCTCCTGCTCGGCTATGCGTTCTCCTGGATCGGCGCGCTGATCGGCCTGTCCGTACGGACCCCGGAGGCCGCCACCTCCGGCGGGCTGATCTGGCTCTTCCCGCTGACGTTCATCTCGAACGCGTTCGTGCCGGTCACGGGCATGCCGAGTTTCCTGCAGCACGTCGCGGAGTGGAATCCCTTCAGCGCCACCGTCGCGGGCGCCCGCGAACTCTTCGGCAACAAGATGCCGAACGTACCGCAGTCCGTCACCGGCGCCTGGCCGATGGAGCACCCGATCCTCGCCTCGGTCATCTGGTCCGTGATCATCATCGCCGTCTTCCGCACCCTCGCGGTCCGCAAGTACCGCCAGTCGGCCGCCTGACCCGTCCGACACGTCACGCCGATGCGCCGCCGTCGACGACCAGGTCGGTGCCGACCGTGGAGGCGGATGCCGGGGAGGCGAGGTGCAGGACGGCGGCGGCGATCTCGTCAGTGGTCGAGACGCGGCCCACCGGGGCCTCGCTGCGCATGCGCTCGATGCGTTCGGCCTCGGTCTCGCCGGGGCGCATCGACATGGTGGTCTCGGTGGGGCCAGGACTGACCGCGTTGATCCGTACGCCGTCCTTGATGTGGTCGAGGGCGGCGCCGCGGGTGAGGGCCGAGATGGCGGCCTTGGTGGCGGCGTAGGCGGTGAGGCCGGGCAGGCTCCGGTGAGCGCCGATGTTCGAGGCGATGTTGACGATGGCACCGCCGGTCGGCTGGGTGCGCATCTGGGCCACCTCGGCGCGCAGGGCGAGGAAGACGCCGGTCAGGTTGGTGTCGACGAGGGCGTGCCAGTCCTCCTCGGGGAGGTCGGCGAGGGGGTGGCCGCCGCGGGCGACGCCGGCGTTGTTGACGGCCACGTCCAGGGAGCCGAAGCGGGTGACAGCCGCGTCGATCAGGGCCCGGACGTCGTCGGGGCGGGTGATGTCGGTGGGTACGGCGAGGGCGGTTCCGCCGGCGGTGGCGATGAGGTCGGCGGTCTCCTTGAGGGTGGCCTCGGTGCGGCCCGCGACGACGAGGTTTGCGCCCTCGGCGGCGAAGGCGAGGGCGATGGTGCGGCCTATGCCGGAGCCGGCGCCGGTGACGAGGGCCGTCCGGCGGTTGGAGGGGGTTTCGGTGCTGCGCATCGGGGCTCCTTTTTTGACCTATCGGTCTAGTATTTGGGTGCGTAAAAAGATGTCCTCAAGCGCCGGACGCGCTGGAGGCGACGGACGGGCTGGAAGCGCCGGACGGGCTGGAGGTGACGGACTGGGCTGTGGGGGAGTGCTTCAGCGGTTCACGGATCCAGCAGGGTCAAGGCCTGTTCCGACGCATCCCGCACCCGGGCGGGGTCCGTGGAGGCCTTGCCGGTGACGCGGAGGCCCTGGAGGAGGACGAGGAGGAGGCGGGCCAGGGCGCGCGGGTCGCGGTCCGGCGGGAGTTCGCCCTGGGCGCGGGCCCGGACGAGCGCCGCGTGCAGCGGGGTTTCGATCTGCTCCCAGCTGCGTTCCACCCGCCGGGCCGACTCCCGGTCGTGCGGGGCCAGTTCGACGGCCGTGTTGGTGACCAGGCAGCCGTCCGTGCGCGTCGCCTCGTCCGCCGCCTCGGCCGCGAAGCGGCGCACAAGGGTGCGTACGGCCGGCAGTACCGGGCCGGGCTGGGACAGCTCCTCGAGGAGGGCCGGGTCGCGGGTCGCCGTGTACCGGTCGAGCGCCTTCAGGTACAGGTCGTGCTTGTTCCCGAACGTCGCGTACAGGCTTGCGCGGCCGATGCCGAGGTGTTCGACGAGGTCGGTCATCGACGTCGCCTCGTACCCCCGCTGCCAGAACAGCTCGAGGGCCGACTGCAGCGCGGCGTCCGGGTCGAATTCCTTGGTCCTGGCCATGACGGAAACCTAGCCGTTTCTGGAACGATCAGTCAAGGAGATTCGAGTCGGTCGAGCAGGTTCAGGACGGCAGGTAGCCGCTGATCACCCAGCCGTCCAGGATCAGGAACAGCACGCCGCCCACCGCGAGCGAGTCCGTGGGGCCCGCACCGAGCTCCTCCTCGTCCGTGCCGGCCGGTGCCTGGAACGTCGCCGGAGTCCCCCTGTCCGCCTTGCCGTCGAGCGGATACGCCGTCACCGAGAGGCCGCTGCCGGTCAGCACGGTGTCGCCGACGACGTCGATGCGCCCGGCCTCGTCGATCACCTCCTGGTCCCACAGCCGCCGGCCGCTCGGCACGTCGTACGCGTAGAGCCGCTTGTCGTCCGCGAGGAGCAGCGTGTCCTTCCCGGCCGCCGTCGGCGCGGACATGGCCTGGACGTCCTCCGCGATCACCCGCCGTCGCTGCAGCGTGCCCGCGTCCAGGACCGCGACGCCGCCGTCCTGGCGTCCGCCGCACAGCAGCGCGTCGGCCGTGGCCGACATCAGGAAGCACTCCGTCTCGGACGACCGGGCGAGCCGCTTGCCGCTGCGGGTGTCGTACGCGGTCAGGCCCTTGTTGCTCAGTACGTACAGCCGGTCGCCGACGGCCAGCGGGGTCTCCACGATGCCGGGGACGCGTGCCTTCCAGAGCACCTTGCGGTCGCCGCCGAGCCGGCGTGCGGTGACGAGTCCGTCGCTCGTCTCGTCCGGGCCGAGGTAGGTCGTGTAGAGGGTCCCGCCGGCCGTGTCGGTGTCCTTGAACGCGTAGTCGTCACCGGGCCCTTGGGCGTGCCACGTCCTGTGTCCGTCCGCCAGGTCGTAGGCCGTGACGCCCTGCTGTCCCGTCACGTACAGCGCGCCGTCGTGCACCGCGGGGTAGGAGGCGGCGCTGCGCAGCTTCGCGCCGCCGCCGGGCACCGACCAGAGGCGTTCGCCGTCCGACGCCCGAAGGCCGGTGGCTCCGCCGTCCGGCCCGGTGCACACCAGGTGCTCGCCGTGCACGGCACAGGGGCCGGAGCCGCCCGGTACCTTCGCGGCCCACGGCTGCCAGTTCTTCGGCCGCTGGGCGCGGTCGCCGCCCGCCTTGCCGAAGTCGCGGGTGTGGCCTTCGCCGCCGTACGGAAGGGCGACGCTCGCCGTGCGCGACCCGTCGCCGGCCGGCGAACCACCGCCCGACTCCGAGGAGTTGCCGCCGCGCCCGCCGGAGGACGAGCCCGACTGCCCGCCGTCGTCGGTGCCGCCGTCCAGCGCGAGGGCGCCCGCGACGAGCACGGCGGCCGCGGCCGCGGCGCCGGCCGCGAGCAGCCACCGCCGTCGGGCGCCCGGCGGTCGCGG
>NZ_QUAK01000218.1 GCF_003429565.1 Streptomyces triticagri | reverse complement strand
GCCGGTGCGCGGGACGCCTGGTGCGTACCGCGCACCGGCCGGCGACTGCGATTCATATGAAGTTGGCGGCCATCATCTCTTCCGTACGACGACGAAGTCGGCGAGCGCGACGAACTGCGCCCGTACCTGTGCGGGCATGTCGATCTCGTCGAGCGACTCGACCGCCGTGGTGTGCTGCCGGCGGGCCTCCTGCGCGGTCCACTCGCGACCGCCCGCCTCCTCGATCAGGGCGGCGCGGGCGGCGAACTCCTCCTCCGAGAAGTTCTCGAAATCGCTGCTCTTGGCGTCCTCGGCGAGCAGTTCACCGAGCCGCTCGGAGGCCGGTCCGCCGGCCGCGAGCGCGGCGACGACCGGCAGGGACTTCTTGCGCTGGCGCAGATCGCTCCAGGTCTGCTTCCCGGTGGCCTCCGGGTCGCCCCAGATGCCGAGCAGGTCGTCGACCGCCTGGAAGGCAAGGCCGAGGTGGTAGCCGTACCGCTCCAGGACATCGGCGGTACGGTCGTCGGCGCCGCCGAGGAGGGCGCCGATGGAGGCCGCGCAGGCGAGCAGGGCGCCCGTCTTGTTGCCCTCCATCTCCAGGCATTCCTCGACGGTGACGCGCTCGCGGTGCTCGTAGCTGATGTCCTGCGCCTGGCCGTCGATGAGTCCGCGGGTGGCGGCGGTCAGGCGGCGGGCGGCGCGGCCCGCCTCGACGGTGCCGAGCTCCAGGAGCACCTCGTTGGCCAGCGCGAAGAGCGCGTCGCCCACCAGGATCGCCTGGGCGGGACCGTGCACCTTCCACACCGTGTCGCGGTGCCGGCGCTGCTCGTCGCCGTCCATCAGATCGTCGTGCAGGAGCGAGAAGTTGTGCACCAGCTCCACGGCCACCGCGCCGGGGACACCGGTCTCCGGCGGCGCTCCGGTGACCTCGGCGGAGAGCAGAGCGAGGGCGGGGCGTACGGCCTTGCCCCCGTCGCCGTCGGAGGGCCGGCCCTCGGCGTCGATCCAGCCGAAGTGATAGGCCGCGACGGTGTCCATGGGCGGCGCGAGGCGGTCCACGGCCGCGCGCAGCACCGGCGTGGCCAGGGTCCGCCCGCGCTCGAGCAGCGCGGGCACGTCGGCACTACCTGCGGGGGTCGCAGCCGGTTCGGCCGAGGGCACAGTCGGCACAGTCTCTCCTCTGGTTCCAGTTCTGGTGCTGCTCATGCGGCCTCCCGGAAGAGCCGGTCCCGGGGTCGCCCGAGCGTGGTGAGTGCGGCCTCGGCGGCCAGGGTGCCGCTGCGGACGGCGCTCTCCATGGTCGCGGGCCAGCCGGTGGCGGTCCACGCTCCGGCCAGGTAGAGGCCGGGCGTACGGGTGCGGGCGCCGGGCCTGAGCCGGCCGACGCCAGGAGTCGGTGCGAAGGTCGCCGTGCGTTCCCGGGTGACGAAGAAGTCCCGTACGCCCGCGCCGCGCGCGGCCGGCAGGAGCCGCTCGAGCTCGGGCAGATAACGCTCCCTGAGCGCGGCCACCGGTGCGTCGATCTCGTCCTGTGCGACGGACTGGGAGACGGCGAGGTACTGGCCGGCGCCGGTCAGGCCCGAGGCCTCGGTGCGGTCGAAGACCCACTGCACCGGGCTGCCGAGCGCGGTGAAGAAGGGGCGCTTGAGCACCTTGCGGTCGTAGATCACATGCAGATTGAGGATCGGCGCGGTGCCGATGCCGAGGATCGAGTCCTGGTCGTCGAGGGATCCGGCCGGCAGCAGCGCATGCGCCTCCTGCTGCGGTACGGCGAGCACGACGGTCCCGGCGTCGATCCGCTCGCCGTCCGTCTCGACGCGCCAGGCGCCGTCCTCGATGCGGCTCAGGGAACCGACCCGGGTGCGGGTCTCGACCCGGACGCCCGCCTTGTCGAGTGCCGTGCGCGCGAGAGTGTCGTGAAGTTCGCCGAGCGGGACCCGGGCCCAGCCGATGTCGGCGGCGCCGGGCTCGCTGAGCAAGCCGGTCTTGAAGACCATCGCGGCGAGGGAGAGCGAGGCGTCGCCCGCCTCCGCGTTGAGTGTGGCGATGCCGACCAGGTCCCAGAGCGCCTCGACGGTGCGCGGGGACTGCCCGTGCCGGGCGAGCCACTGGCCGAAGTTCTGGTCGTCGAGTGCCGGGTCGGCGAGGTCGAGGCCCTTCAGGGCGAGCGCGGCCCGGCCGACGGAGGCCCGCTCCCCCAGCGACAGGTGCGGATAGCGGGCGAGGCTGGACGCCAGGTGCAGCGGTACGGGGAGCGCGGTGCGGCGCAGCCGTCCGAGGCGGTTGCGGTCGGCGTCGAGCACGGGGACGTCGAGACGGTCCTGCAGCGGCGCGAGGCCGGCGCCGTCGATCCGGTCGAGGAACCAGCGGTACGCGGTGCAGCAGCGCAGATAGACGTGCTGGCCGTTGTCCACGGTGAGCTCGCCGCGGCGGAACGAGAACGCGAGGCCGCCCAGGCGCGGGCGCCCCTCGAGCAGAGTCACCCGCAGCCCCGCGTCGGCCAGCGCGAGCGCGGCGGTGATCCCGGCGAGTCCGCCGCCGACGACCACCGCGGCCGCCCTCTCGGGGCGGCCGTCAGGTCCCGTGCCCTGCCGGTCGGGCGGCATGTCGTACGTGGTCATGCGCCCTCCCCTTCCGACCCGCCGCCGGCGTACGCGCGCAGGGTCACCGCAGTCAGTGACGCAGGGCCGCCGGACAGGGTTGCCCGCTGCCCGGTGGATTCGCCCCGCCGCGTGCCCGGGCGGTCGAGGGTGCCGCTCACGTGCGCCTCCTGGCGTTCTGCCGGGAGACGTGGCGCGCGTCGAGACCGGAGAGGCCGCGCACGGCGACGTAGGCCTTCTCCCGGCCGGGCAGCGAGACACGGCCGCGCAGTACGGCCTCCGGGTCGCGCTCGATGCGGTCGAGGAGGCGACGGTAGATCCCGGCCATGGCGGCCACGCAGGCGCCGCTGCGCCGGTCGAGCATGGGCAGCAGCCGGTAGCCCTCGGCGAACAGGGCGCGGGCGCGCCGGACTTCGAAGTGCACGAGCCCGGCGAAGTCGGCGCCCGCCGGGGGCTCGGAGGTGGCGAAGCCGGCCGCACAGCCGAACTTGGCGAGGTCGTCGGCGGGCAGATAGGTCCGCCCCTCCTGCGCGTCCTCGCGCACATCGCGCAGGATGTTGGTCAGCTGCAGCGCGAGACCGAGGGTGTCGGCGTACTCGGGGGCGCGTTCCGCCTGACGTGCGCCGGGTTCGGTGCCGAACACCCCGAGCGAGAGCCGGCCGATGGCGCCGGCCACACAGCGGCAGTAGACCTTGAGGTCGTCCCAGGTCTCGTAGGTCTCCCCGGCCACGTCCATCAGGACGCCGTCGATGAGCTCGTCGAGTCCGCCGAGCGGGACCGGAAAGGCCTGGGCGGCGTGGGCGAGGGCGACGGCCACCGGGTCGGTGTCGTCCTCGTCGACCGCGCCGTCCCTGATCCGGCCGAGCAGGCTCCTGGTGTCCTGCAGGCGGTCGCGCTTCACCTCGGGTGCGAGCGGTCCGTCGCCGATGTCGTCGACCCTGCGCGAGAAGGCGTAGAGCGCGGACATCGCCTGCCGCTTCGGCGCCGGCAGCAGCCTGATGCCGTACGCGAAATTGCGTGCCTGCTGTCCGGTGACGGCCTCGCAGTAGCTGTACGCGGCGCGTACCGGCGCCGGCATCTCCTGGTGTTCCTCGGTGTCTCCCACGGTGCGGCTCACCCCTCTCCTCGCAGAGTCGCACCCACCTCGCGCAGCAAGCGCGGCTTGGTGGGCTTGGGCGGTCCCTGAAGTACGTCGAATTCCGCGGCCTCGACCGCCCGCAGCGCCGCACGCCCCCCGGCGACGAATCCGGCGAGCAGCAGCCGGAGCCTGCCCTGCACGCTACCCACGAGCGAGGTGCCCTCATTCAGGAGTCCGCGGGCGCGTTCCGCCTCGAAGGCGACCAGGGCGCGCACCGGTGCACCCGCGCTCGGCGCGGCCAGATCCGCCTCGCTCACCGCGAAGCGCTTCAGGTCCTCGGCGGGCAGATAGATCCGGTCCCGGGAGAGATCCTCGGCGACGTCCTGCAGATGCTCGACGATCTGCAGTCCGCTGCAGACGGCGTCCGAGCGGCGGACCCGCTCGGGGCTTGTGGTGCCGGTGATGGCGAGGACGAGGCGGCCGACGGGGTTGGCCGACAGTTCGCAGTACGCGAGGAGGTCGTCGTACGTGGCGTAGCGGCGTACCAGCTGGTCCTGCCGGTTGGCCTCGATGAGGCCGGTGAAGGGCTCGGGGGTGAGCCGGTGGCGGCGGACGGTGGGCTGCAGCCGGCGCAGGAGCGGATGCCGCGGTTCGCCGGGGCCGAAGACGCGCTTCAGGTCGGCTTCGAAGGCGTCGAGCATCGCGAGCCGGTCGTCGGCCTCGTCGGGGTGCACTCCGAGGGCTCGGGCGTCGGCGCCGCCGGGTGCGAGGTCGCCGTCGCCGATGTCGTCGACGAGGCGGGCGTAGCCGTAGACGGCCATCAGATCGGCGCGCCAGGCCCGGGGCAGGAAGAAGGGGGCCACCGGGAAGTTCTCGTCGGCAGCCTTGTCGAGGGTCGCCCGCGCGGGGGCGCCGGGACTTGCCACCCGGCCGCCCGTCACCGGGCGCTGCCTCGTACGGGAACGGCTGAGGCCCCTCGGACCTGGGAGTTTTCCGTAGCCATTGCCGTCACATCTCCCGTTCTACACTGCGGACCCAATGCATCCCATTTCGGACACGCCGCCGCCCGGTCCAGCTTACGTTGTACAGGCTCGGGTGGTTTGCCGGGGTGTTCTGCGCATCACAACAACGCACCGTTTGATGTCAACATTCCAGTGGTTCACCGCAGTTGACCAAGAATTGACGCACTGCGCAGTGCGCACAGGGCACGCAGCGGCCCCGTCGGTCACTTCCGACGGGGCCGCCGACCGCAGAGCTCGCCGCTACTTCGCGGTGAACTTCTCGTACTCCTTGAGGACCTCTTCGGTCGGGCCGTCCATGCGCAGTTCGCCGCGCTCGAGCCACAGGACCCGGTCACAGGTGTCGCGGATCGACTTGTTGTTGTGGCTGACCAGGAAGACCGTTCCGGCCTCCTTGCGCAGCTCCCTGATGCGGGCCTCGGAGCGCTTCTGGAACTTGCGGTCTCCGGTGGCGAGCGCCTCGTCGATCATGAGGACGTCGTGGTCCTTGGCCGCCGCGATGGAGAAGCGCAGGCGGGCGGCCATACCGGAGGAGTAGGTGCGCATGGGCAGGGTGATGAAGTCGCCCTTCTCGTTGATCCCGGAGAAGTCGACGATGTCCTGGTAGCGCGCCCTGATCTGCTCGCGGGACATGCCCATCGCGAGCCCGCCGAGTATGACGTTCCGCTCCCCGGTGAGGTCGTTCATCAGGGCCGCGTTCACGCCGAGCAGGGAGGGCTGGCCGTCGGTGTAGACCTTGCCCTTCTCGGCGGGGAGCAGTCCGGCGATGGCCCGCAGCAGGGTGGACTTGCCGGAGCCGTTGGACCCGATGAGGCCGATCGCCTCGCCGCGGTACGAAGTGAAGGAGACGCCCTTGACGGCGTGCACCTTGCGCACGCCGCGCTCCTCGCCGCGCTTGAGGATGCGGCTGAGTGCGGAGGTGGCGCTGCCCTTGCCGGTCTTGGCGCCGTTGACGCGGTAGACGATGTGCAGCTCGTCCGCGATGACGGTGGGTACGTGCGCCTTGTCGGTGATCTTGTCGTCAGCCACGGCCGTACTTCTCCTCTGCCTTCCAGAAGTAGACGAAGCCGACGACGCCGGCGAGGAGCGCCCAGCCGAGGGCGAAGGCCCACACGTGGTGCGGCAGGAACTCCTCGTACGTGTAGTCGTCGATCATGGCGAAGCGGATCAGGTCCATGTAGATCGCCGCCGGGTTCCACTGCAGTACGTCGCTGACCCAGCCGGGCACGTCCTTGTCGGCGAGCATCGCGGGGATGCTGAACATGACGCCGGAGGCGTACATCCAGGTCCGCATCACGAACGGCATCAGCTGGGCGAGGTCGGGAGTCTTGCTGCCGAGCCGAGCGAAGATCAGCGCGAGTCCGGTGTTGAAGACGAACTGCAGGAGCAGCGCCGGCACCACGAGGAGCCAGGACCAGGCCGGGAAGATCCCGAAGCCCAGCATGATCACGACGAGCACGATCATCGAGAAGAGCAGCTGCTGCAGCTGCTGCAGCGCGAAGGAGATCGGCAGCGAGGCCCGCGGGAAGTGCAGCGCCCTGACCAGGCCGAGATTGCCGGAGATGGCCCGTACACCCGCCATGACCGAGCTCTGCGTGAAGGTGAAGACGAATACGCCGGTCACCAGGAACGGTACGTAGATGTGTTCCGGGATGCCCTTCCGGGCGCCGAGCAGCAGGCCGAAGATGAAGAAGTAGACGGCGGCGTTGAGCAGCGGCGTCACCACCTGCCACACCTGGCCGAGTTTCGCCTGGCTGTACTGGGCCGTCAGCTTCGCCTGCGAGAAGGCGATGATGAAGTGCCGCCGCCCCCACAGCTGCCGGACGTACTCGAAGAGGCCGGGCCGGGCACCGCTCTGCGACAGGCCGTACTTGACGGCGAGCTCGGCCCTGGTCAGTCCGTCGTCGGCCGACGGTGGGGCACTCACCGCGACACCCCCGTCATGCGTTGTCTCACTCACCACTGGAAACTTTCGTCCTCATAAAAGCGCACACCGGATGACGCGCGCGGCCTCGAACAAGAGCCCGGGGTCACGGCCCGCATGCTTGTCGACACGAGCTTGTCAGATGACGGGAGGCCGGCCCAGTCGGGTCAGCCGCCACACCGTACGCCACTTCATCGGCCTCCTGGGGCCGCAGGGCGTCGTCCAGCCCTCCTTGAATCCGCCGAACCATGCCTTGAGCGCGGGCCGCGAGGGGCGCCTGGCCAGAGTCAGCAGCATCCAGACCCCGAGGTACACGGGGACCAGGGGCGCGGGCAGATTGCGGCGGGCGAGCCAGACCCGGTTGCGGGCGACCATGCGGTGGTAGACCGCGTGCCGGGAGGGGGCGGTGGTCGGGTGGTGGAGGACCATGTCCGCCCGGTAGTCGATCCCCCAGCCCGCGTCCAGGGCGCGCCAGGCGAGGTCGGTCTCCTCGTGGGCGTAGAAGAAGTCGTCCGGGAGGCCGCCGACCTCGGCGATGACGGCGGTACGCACCGCGTTGGCGCCGCCGAGGAAGGTGGTGACCCGGGAGCTGCGCATCGGGTCGGCGGCGCGAAGGCGCGGGACGTGCCGGCGCTGGGTGACGCCGGTGTCCGGATCGGCGATGCGGAAGCTGACGATGCCGAGCTCGGGATCCTCGGCGAAGGCCTCGCGGCACAGCCGGGCGGTGTCGGTGTTCGGCAGCAGGCCGTCGTCGTCCAGGAAGAGGAGGATGTCCACGTCCTGGCCGCCGGGGCCGAAGGCCTCGATGCCGACGTTGCGGCCGCCGGGGATGCCGAGGTTCTCGGGGAGCTCGACGGTCCGTACGCCCTCGGGAACCTCCGGGACCGGGGAGCCGTTGCCGACGACGACCACCTCGACGGGGTCGCCCTCCTGCTTGGCGACCGAGTCGATGAGAGCGCGCAGTTCTTCGGGGCGGTTGCCCATCGTGATGATGACCGCGCCGGCCTTGAGGGACTTCGTGGGCGCAGTCACTTGAGCCTGCTCGAGACGAGGACGGACACCAGGTGGAGGAGCGTCTGGAGCAGGGCGATGCCGGCGAGTACGGCGACGCCGAGCCGGGTGAAGAACAGGTCGTCCCGGATCTGGTCGACGATCGCGAGCAGCAGGATGAGGAACGAGGCCTCGACGCCCTGGATCAGCCGGTGGAACTTGAGCGCGGCCGCGGCATTGCGGGCGAGCGCCATGCCGGAGGAGCGCGGCTCGGCGGCCGACTCCTTGACCGGCGGGAGTCCGCCCTGGTGCCGGGCGACTCCGACGAGGTCGGTCTCCGCCTTGATCAGTACGGCGCCGAGCGCGGCGAGGGTGCCAAGGAAGGCCCAGAGCCAGTCGATCCGGCCCTCGCCCCAGAGGTCGGCGGCCCGCAGGCCGAGGCCGGCCAGGACCGCGGCGTCGCAGACGTACGCGGCGACGCGGTCGAGGTAGACGCCGGCGAGCGAGTACTGCTTCTTCCAGCGGGCCAACTCGCCGTCGACACAGTCGAAAAGGAGGTAGAGCTGCACCATCACCACTCCGAGCACCGCGCCCCAGACACCGGGGACGAGGAGCACGGGTGCGGCGAGGGCGCCGGCGAGGGTCATCACGTAGGTCACCTGGTTCGGGGTGACCTTCGTGTTCACCAGGTGGCGGTCCACACGCAGCGAGAGCTCCCGCATGTAGAGCCGGCCGGCCCAGTGCTCGCCGCTGCGGCGGTCCTTCACCCCGGCGGGGTGAACGACCGGGCGCAGTTCAGCTACCGATGGTTTTGACATAGTCGGCGTAGGCGTCCTTGATCTGGTCGGCGTTGTAGTCGAGGTGCTCGAGGATCGTGTAGCGGCCGGGGCGGGTCTGCGGGGCGAAGAGCACCGCCTCCACCAGGTCCTGGTCGCTGTAGCCCATCTCCTCGGCGAGGACCGGCAGGCCGTGCCGGCGCAGCGTGTCGACCATCTCCTTCGCGGTGTCCAGATCGCCGCGCAGGAAGGTGGCGAACGCCCCGCCGAAGCCGCACTGCTCGCCGTGCTGTGCGTTGCGCTTGGGGAAGCGCAGGTCGAAGGCGTGGCAGATCTCGTGGCACGCGCCGGACGCGGGCCTGGAGTCGCCGGCGACCGACATCGCCAGACCGCACATCACCAGGGACTCGGCGAGCACGCTCAGGAAGGCGTCGTCGCCGATGCCGCCCGGGTGCCGCAGCACCGCGTGGGCGGCCTGGCGGGCCATGGCGGCGGCCAGGCCGTCGACCTGCTCGCCGTTGACCCTGTGCGAGAGCTCCCAGTCGGCGACCGCGGAGATCTTGCAAATGACGTCGCCGATGCCGGCCCGCACGAAGCGGGACGGTGCGTCCCGGATGACGTCGAGGTCGATGACCACGCCGATCGGGTTCGGCACGCCGTACGAGCCGCGGCCCGCGTCGTTGTCGAGCGTGGCGACCGGGGAGCACAGACCGTCGTGCGCGAGGTTGGTCGCCACGGCGACGAGCGGAAGGCCCACGCGCGCGGCGGCGTACTTCGCGCAGTCGACGACCTTGCCGCCGCCGAGCGAGACCACCGCGTCGTAGCGGCCGGACTTCTTGATCGAGTCGGCCAGCTTCACGGCGCCGTCGATGGTGCCGTCGGCGTCGTCGAACCAGTCCGCGCCCGGGAAGGCCGGGGCGAAGCGCTCCTGCAGCATCTTGCCGGAGCCGCCGTTGCTGATCGCGAAGGCGAGCTTGCCCGTGGGGGCGATGCGCTGGTCGGTCAGGATCGTGGCCAGATCGTCCAGCGCCCCGGCCCGGATGTCGACGACAACCGGGCTGGGCATCAGCCGGGTCAGTACTGGCACGCGATCTCCCGCCCCTTGGCCAGGTCGTCGTGGTTGTCGATCTCGACCCACTTGATGTCGCCGATCGGCGCGAAGTCGATCTTGAAGCCGCGGTTCACGAGCTCCTGGTAGCCGTCCTCGTAGTAGAGGTCGGGGTCGCGCTCGAAGGTGGTCTTGAGGGCGTCGGCGAGCTCGTCGGCGGCGGAGCCCTCGATGAGCGTGACGCCGATGTACTCGCCGGTGGCCTCGCTGGGGTCCATCAGCTTGGTGATCTTCTGGACGCCCTTGTCCGCGTCGGCGACGACCTTCATCTCCTCGTCGGCGAGCTGCTTCACCGTGTCGAGCGCGAGGATGATCTTCTGGCCGTTGCCGCGGGCGGCGAGCAGGGTCTTCTCGACGGAGACCGGGTGCACGGTGTCGCCGTTGGCGAGGATCACATCGTGCTTGACGGCGTCACGGCCGCACCACAGGGAGTAGGCGTTGTTCCACTCCTCGGCCTTGTCGTTGTCGATCAGGGTCAGCTTGAGGCCGTACTTCGCCTCGAGGGCCGCCTTGCGCTCGTAGACCGCTTCCTTCTTGTAGCCCACGATGATCGCGACCTCGGTCAGGCCGATCTCGGCGAAGTTGCCGAGGGTGAGGTCGAGGATGGTGATGTCACCGTCGACGGGCACCAGGGCCTTGGGCAGGGTGTCCGTGTAGGGACGCAGACGCCGTCCGGCGCCTGCCGCAAGGACGAGGCCGATCATGCGGGTTCTCCTTCATCGTGTACGGCGGGGGCGCCACGTTCCGCGGCGCCGACCCAGAAGCGGATGCTCTCGAGGAGCACCACGAGTGCCACGGCCACGGCGAGGGCCGTGAGCGCGACGGTGAAACCTCGGTCGGAAAGGAAGGCGGCAGCGACCGCGACCGCAAGCGTCCTGCCTTCGTGCCCGCCGATGACCCGCACCAGCCAGTGCGGGGGCGCGCCGGTGCCACCGCGAATGCGGTACACCGTGTCGTAGTGATGGTAGGCGACTGCGGCCACCAGTCCGAAAGCCGCGGGCAGGGCGCCGTTCACCTCGGCCCTGGCGGCGAGCACGAGGATCGTGCCGTACTCGGCGGCGCGGAAGAACGGCGGCACGAGCCAGTCGAGCGGCCCCTTCAGCGGGCGGGTCACCGCGAGTCCGGAAAGGATCACGTAGAGGACCGCGCCGACGGTCACGGCGAGGGTGTCGTCGGTGAAGGCGCAGCCGACCACGAGCGCGCCGCCGAGCAGGGCGAGGACCGGCGGCAGGAACCTGCTCGCCGGGATCCCGCGGCCGAAGCCGGCCACCAGGTGGGCGAGCGGTCCGCTGTCGGCGAGGTCCGCGAGTGCCCGAGCGGCCCGGTCGGTGCGCACGGCCCGGCGGGTCAGCGAGCGCAGGACTCGGCCGGCGGTGGTGTAGCAGGCGGCGAAGGCGCAGCCGATCAGCAGGGCGTAGAAGGTAATGCGCGGGGTGGTGAGCGCCGTGAGTACGGCGATCATGGCCCAGCGTTCGCCGATCGGCAGGACGATCATCCGGCGCAGCCAGACGGTCAAGGCGACGCTGTCCAGGCGGCCCGAGAGGGTCGCGGTGGGGCTGGTGTTGGCGGTGGCGTCGTGATTCGCCTCGTTGAACGAGAAGTCGACGACGTGCCGGCAGGTCTGCAGCACCATCGCGCCGAGGGCCAGCACCCATACGTCGTCGCCGCCGCGGGCCGCGCCGAGTGCGAGGCCCGCGTAGTAGGCGTACTCCTTGGCCCGGTCGAAGGTGGCGTCCAGCCAGGCGCCGAGTGTCGAGTACTGCAGCGAGTAGCGGGCCAGCTGCCCGTCGGTGCAGTCCAGTACGAAGGAGAGGAGGAGCAGCACTCCGGCGGCGACGAAGCCGCCGCGGGTGCCGGTGGCCGCGCAGCCGGCCGCGATCAGGGCGGTGATCAGCGATGCGGTGGTGACCTGGTTCGGCGTGAGCCCGCGGCGCGCGCACCAGCGGGCGATGTAGCGGGAGTACGGGCTGATGCAGTACGTGGTGAAGAAGCCGTCACGGGACTTGACCGCGGTGCGCAGCCGTACGGCCTCGTCGTCGACGGCGGCGACGGCGCGGGCCGCCTCGTCGCGCTGCTCGGCTCCGGCGGGGACGGTGGCGACGAGGGAGCCGAGCTCCGGGCGGTGCAGCTGCGCACCGTCGGCCGTGAGTTCGACATCGATGCGGTCGGTCACGGCGTCGACGGCGAGTGCGTCACCGGCCGTCCCGCGTACGGCGCGCAGCAGCGCGCTGCGGGCGGCCGGAAGTACGCAGAGGGCGCCCGGTACCGCTCCCGCCGGGAAGCGCGGGTCGGTCAGGGCCAGCCGCAGCGCGTGCACATGCCCGACGAAGGCCGGGTCGACGAGGGCGACCCGCGCTCCGGCGGGCAGCGCCGAGAGCAGTTCGCCGGCCTCGGCGGCCGTGGCAGCGGTCCGCACCTCGAAGCCGAGGTCGGCCAGATCGCCCTCGAGGGACGATCCGGGGACCGGAGACCCGGTGAGGATGGCGGTCGACAGACGAACTCACTCCTTGAGGGGCCGGTGGCGCCGAGGCGGCGCACCGGACGGCATGCGAGGGCCTCCGGGCCCAAGCGTCGGGCCTGGCCCTGGCGGCATGTCGGCAGAGGTTATCGGATGCTCGGAAGCTGTGGTTCACCGCCCGTTCACGGCCCCATAAGGGCGGTCCCCGGGGCGGCGGGGCCGCGGACATCATCGTTGATCACGCCCTCGCACGACAAACCGCGCCCTTCCACCGGCCCGCCCCCGGCGATCTTGCCGACCCTCTGACCAGGCATCATTTCCGCAGGTCAGGGCACATGACAACGGTGTTCAGTGCCGTGTTGCCCGATACCCCCTACCCGTAGTTCACTGAGGTCGCCGGGGCCGCCGGAAGCGATCGGAGTCCGGCCGGACCGAGGCGGAATGTCCGAAGCCGTATCGACCCGAGGGGGAAGCGATGGGGGCAGGGCACGACCACGGTCACGCACACGGTGCGGAGGCCGGCGGCACCGTGTCGGCCGCGTACCGAGGGCGGCTGCGGGCCGCGCTCGGCATCACGCTCGGCGTGATGGTCGTCCAGATCGTCGGCGGACTCATGGCCGATTCGCTGGCCCTGGTGGCGGACGCGGCGCACATGGCGACCGACGCGGTCGGCCTCGCCATGGCCCTGTTCGCGATCCACTTCGCGGGCCGCCCCGCGACGGACAACCGCACCTTCGGCTACGCCCGCGCCGAGATCCTCGCGGCTCTGGCGAACTGTCTGCTGCTGCTCGGCGTCGGCGGATACGTCCTCTACGAGGCGATCGAGCGGTTCATCACCCCGGCCCAGACCGACGGACCGCTCGCGATGCTCTTCGGCGCGATCGGCCTGGTGGCGAACATCGCATCGCTGAGCCTGCTGATGCGCGGCCAGAAGGAGAGCCTCAATCTGCGCGGCGCCTTCCTCGAGGTGCTCGCGGACGCCCTCGGCTCCGCCACGGTGATCGTCGCAGCCCTGGTGATCATGCTCACCGGCTGGCAGGCGGCGGACCCGATCGCCTCGCTGGTGATCGGCCTGATGATCGTCCCCCGTACGGTGCGACTCCTGCGCGAGACCCTCGACGTACTCCTCGAGTCGGCGCCGAAGGGCGTGGACATGAACGAGGTGCGCCGGCACATACTCGAGCTGCCCGGCGTTCAGGACGTGCACGATCTGCATGCCTGGACGATCACCTCGGGCATGCCGGTGCTCTCCGCCCACGTGGTCGTCAGCCACGAGGCACTGGACGGGGTCGGGCACGAGAAGATGCTGCACGATCTGCAGGGCTGCCTCGGGGAGCACTTCGACGTCGAGCACTGCACCTTCCAGCTGGAGCCGGGCGGGCACGCCGAGCACGAGGCGGGGCTCTGCCACTGACCCCGCGATCACGGGTCGGGCACGCGGGGATCGCCGGCCACGCACGGTGATACAGTGGCCGTCGATTCCTTGGAGGTGGGTTGATGACTGTCGCGTTCCGCGCCGCTGTGCGCAGCGATCAGGTTCTCCCCGTCCTCCGGGCTCGCGGCTGACCGGCGAGTACGCCGCCCCGAGCCCAGGGCCGATCCGGCCTTCGTTCAAAGGGATTCTCACGTTGTCCGACGACACCGCCTCGTACGAGGCCTTCTTCACCCTGCATCACGGCCTTCCCCGCCAGGGGCCCGGCTCCGATGCGACCACCCGTCATCTGCTGTCCCTTGCCGGTCCGCTGCCGAGCCGTCCGCGCGTGCTCGATCTGGGCTGCGGTCCCGGCCGCAGTGCGCTGCTGCTCGCCGCCGAGGCGGGTGCCGATGTCACCGCGGTCGACCTGCACGAGCCGTTCCTCGCGGAGCTGAGGAGCGCGGCCGAGGCGCGCGGTCTGGCCGATTCCGTGCACACCGTCCGTGCCGACATGGGCGATCTGCCGTACGCGGACGGGTCGTTCGACCTCGTCTGGGCCGAGAGCTCGGCGTACAGCATCGGCTTCGACGCGGCGCTGCGCTCCTGGCGCCGGCTGCTCGCGCCCGGCGGCACCCTGGTGCTCACCGAGTGCGAGTGGACGGCGCCGGAGCCGTCCGCGGAGGCCCGCGCCTTCTGGGCGGCGCACTATCCGCTGTGTGACCGGGAGGCGAATGTCCGGTCGGCGCATGCGGCCGGCTACCGGGTGCTCGGCACGTACACCCAGCCCGAGTCCGACTGGGACGAGTACTACGGCCCGCTGGGCAAGAGCACGGAGGCGGCGGACCCGTCGGATCCGGGCATGCCCGAGGCACTCGCGGCCACGCGCGCGGAGCTGGCGATGCGCGCCGAGCACGGGACGGAGTACGGGTACGCGGGATATGTGCTGCGCCCGTCCGGCTGGACCGTGCGGCCGGAGGAGCCGGCCGATGCGGCCGCCGTGCACGCGGTGAACGCCGCGGCCTTCGAGACCGGCGCCGAGGCCGATCTCGTCGACGCGCTGCGCACCGACCCGGAGGCCTGGCTGCCCGGGCTCGGGCAGCTCGCCGAGGCGCCCGACGGCTCGGTCGCCGCGTACGCCCTGCTCACCCGGTGCTCGGTCGGCAGGGCGCCGGCGCTCGCGCTCGCCCCGGTGGCGACCGCTCCCGAGTATCAGAACAAGGGAGCGGGCACGGCGGTCGTGCACGCGGCTCTCGAAGTGGCACGCGCGCGTGGAGAGCGGCTCGTGGTGGTGCTCGGTCATCCCGAGTACTACCCGCGCTTCGGCTTCACGCGGGCGTCCGGCCTCGGGATCTCAGTGTCCTTCGACGTACCGGACGAGGCGCTGATGGCCCTCGTCCTGGACGGCGCGGACCGTCCGCCGCGTGGCACGGTCAACTATCCGGCCGCCTTCGGCGTCTGATGCCGTGTGTTCCTTCCGGCCGCCCCGACGGGCGGCCGGAAGGGACATGCAGGAGGGTACGAAGTGCCGGGAGTGCCGGAATCGTGCGGCAGACTTGTGATCCTGTTTCCGGACCGGCGCGGGGCCTCCCGCCTGCTCGGTTCCGGAGATTCTGAGGTTCGATACCACAGCGAAGGATGGCCATGCCGATCACACCAGCCACCGCGGCGAACGGTTCACCGCAGGAGTCGACCGACGAGCCGATCTTGCTCGAACTGGTCGACGAGGACGGCACGACGATCGGCACGGCCGAGAAGCTCTCCGCGCACCAGCCGCCCGGCCGGCTGCACCGGGCGTTCTCGGTGTTCCTCTTCGACGAGCGCGGCCGTCTTCTGCTGCAGCGCCGGGCGCTCGGCAAGTACCACTCCCCCGGTGTGTGGTCCAACACCTGCTGCGGTCATCCGTATCCGGGCGAGTCGCCGTTCGCCGCGGCTGCCCGGCGCACCCATGAGGAGCTCGGGGTCTCGCCCTCGCTGATGGCCGAGGCGGGCACGGTGCGTTACAACCATCCGGACCCGGACTCGGGGCTTGTGGAGCAGGAGTTCAACCATCTCTTCGTCGGGATGGTGCAGTCGCCGCTGCGGCCGGATCCGCAGGAGGTCGCGGAGACGGCCTTCGTCACGCCGGCGGAGTTGGCGGTGCGTCATGAACAGGGGCCGTTCTCGGCGTGGTTCATGACGGTCCTCGACGCGGCGCGTCCGGCGGTCAAGGAGCTGACGGGGCCCGCTGCGGGCTGGTGACCACGCGTCCCGCGCGGGACGGTTGCGTCAGAGCGGCGGCGTACGGGGTTTGAGCGGCAGGGCCGCCCAGATCACCTTGCCGCCGCTCGCGGTGTGTTCGGCGTCGCAGACACCGCCCGCCTCCTGGGTGATCTCGCGGACCAGCAGCAGTCCACGGCCTCCGGTCTGCCCCTGATCGGCCTCGAGGGCCCGCGGCCGGTACGGATGGCTGTCCTCGACCGAGACCCGCACCCACTCGGCACCGACGGCCACCTCGACGGCCAGCATCGGGGAGAGCACGGCGGCATGGCGTACGGCGTTGGTCACCAGCTCCGAGGCGATCAGGAGCAGGCCCTGGAGGATCTCCTCGCCCACCGGGACGCCCTGCCGGGCGAGCAGGTCACGGACCGCATGCCGGGCCTGGGGCACCGAGGCGTCCACCGCCGGTGCGCTGAATCTCCAGACGCCTTCGTACGGCAGCGGTCCCGCCGCCGGCGCGTCGGTGGGCGCACCCCCTCCGGCCTGCGGGCTCGGGATCTCACCCCAGCCGCCGTTGTCCATCCCGCGGTCGCCACCCTCACGCTCGATCGTCGCCACACCACCGAGTGTGGGAACGTTCTGGTCCGTACCGCATGACTGATCAGAACTTGGCGACTATCGACGCTTTCTGACCGCCGACGTATGAGCTGGCGTATGACAGCGTCAGTTGTGGGACTGATCCTGCTCTTCTTCTGCTGCCTTCGGAGGCGCCGGGGAAGCAGGCGGCGGGCGCAGGCGGTCCCGCTCCGGTTCCTCCACCAGGCTGACGATCCGCCGGCCACCGAGGCCCATCGCGAGCAGGCCGAGTCCGTCGAAGAGCAGGGCGAGTGAGAAGAAGGTGCCGATCACGTAGAGGCTGCTGCTCGGCCATTCGGCGAGCACCAGAACGCCGAGCAGAATGCCGAACGCACCCTGTACCAGGGTCAGTCCGAACTGCGGGCCGCGCACCACCACACTGCCGACGAGCCGGAACACACCGCCGGTCAGGAACAGCAGGGCGGCGAACATGGTCAGCGCCGCCGCGGTGCCGGTCGGGTGCCGGATGACGACGACCCCGGCCGCGAGGTTGAGCGCGGCGACGACCACGCCGAGCCAGAAGAAGCTGCTGCCGCGCATCTGCACCGCCTGCAGCAGACCGACCAGGCCGCCGACGAGCAGCAGCCAGCCGAAGAGCAGCATCGAGGTCAGGGTGGCCACGCCGACGTAGATCAGGCCGAGCAGTCCGCCGAGGACCAGGACGACGCCGAGCGCGGCGAGCCAGCCCAGGCTGCGGCGCAGTCCGCGGCCTTCCGGCGAGGGGGATCCAGCGGTCGCGGTCATCGGTCCCTCCTTGTGGCACCCCCCGCACCATCGGCAGCCCCCTCACTGATCGTACGTTCGACCCCGGCGGATAGCATCCGGCGCATGGGGCACATCAAGGGCGCCGACGGGGCTGCCGGGAGCGAGTCGGCGCGGCTGCGGCACACGGTCGCGGAGGGCGTCGCCACCGTGGTGATCGACCATCCGGCGAAGCGGAACGCCATGACCGACGCCATGTGGGCCGCGCTGCCACCGCTGCTCGACGGGCTCGCGGCCGATCCCGCCGTGCGGGCCCTGGTGCTCACCGGGGCGGGCGACACCTTCTGTGCGGGCGCGGACATCTCGGGGCTCGGGCAGCCGGGCGGTGCCGCGCAGGAGCTCGCGGTCCGGGCCGAGGACGCGCTCGCCGCCTTCCCCAAGCCGACGCTCGCCGCGGTACGGGGCTACTGCGTGGGCGGCGGCAGCCAGTTGGCGGCGGCGTGCGATCTGCGGTTCGCCGAGGAGGGCGCCTCGTTCGGGGTGACACCCGCCAAACTCGGCATCGTCTATCCGGCCTCGTCGACGGCGCGTCTCGCTGCTCTGGTGGGGCCTGCCACGGCCAAGTTCCTGCTGTTCTCCGGTGAGTTGATCGACGCGGCGCGGGCGCTGCGCACCGGCCTGGTGGACGAGCTGTGGCCGGCCGACCAGCTGGACAAGCGCGTCGGCGAGTTCACCCGGACTCTGGTGGCGCGCTCGCAGTTGACCCAGGCGGCGGCCAAGGAGTTCGCGGACGGCCGCGTGGAGCAGGCGGCGTACTGGGCCGAGCAGGCACGGACCGGCGGTGACACCGCGGAGGGCGTGGCCGCCTTCCTGGAACGGCGGGCGCCCCGTTTCACCTGGACGCCTCCGCGGTGACCGGCCCCGGAGGCCGCGGCGGGTCAGCCCGTCGCCGCCTCGCGGAAGCGGCTCCGGCCGCGGAACCGGTCGACGAGATGGGCCGGTGCCTTGTCCGGCGACCCGGCGTCGTAGGGCGGCTGGGGGTCGTACTCCGTCATCAGCTGGATGGACTGGGCCGCCTCGTCGCCGGCGATCCTGCCGACGAGGGTGAGGCCCATGTCGATGCCCGAGGAGACGCCGGCCGCCGTCACGTACTTGCCGTCGAAGACGACGCGCTGCGCCGTCGACTCGACGCCGAGGCCGGCGAGCATGTCCAGGGCGAGCCAGTGCGAGGTGGCGCGGCGGCCCCGGAGGAGTCCGGCCGCGGCGAGGGCGAGCGAGCCCGTGCACACGGAAGTCGTCCAGGTGCTGGTGGCGTCGGCCGTACGCAGCCACCCGAGCAGCTCCTCGTTCTCCATCTGGTCGCTCTGTCCGGGTCCGCCGGGCACCACCAGGATGTCCGGGTCCGGCACCTCGGCGAAGGTCTTGTCGGCGACGAGTCCGAGCCGGCCCTGGTCGTCACGCACCGGGCCGGTGCGCTCGGCGACGAACACCACCTCGGCGCCGGGCATCAGGCCGAGCGTCTGGTACGGGCCGATGGCGTCGAGGGCGGTGAAGCGCTCGTAGAGGGCGATGGCGATCTGCATGTGGGGTCCTGTCGTTGAGAGTCGGCGGTGCTCGGTGCGGGTGGCCGGTGCCGCGGGACGGACGGCGCGTCAGTCCACGGGCGAGGCGTGGAAGCGGCGGCGGTACTCGGCCGGCGAGGCGCCGAGCGCCTTGAGGAAGGCCCGCCGCATCGCCTCGGGCGTGCCGTATCCCGCCGCGCGCGACACCTCCTGCACGCCGGACGAGGTGTCCTCGAGCAGGCGGCGCGCGTGCTCCAGGCGTACGCCTTCGACGTACCGGCCGGGCGTCGCGCCGGTCTCCGCCCGGAAGGCGCGCGCGAAGTGCCGCGGCGAGAGGCTGGTGCGTGCCGCGAGCGCCTCGACCGAGAGATCGGCGTCCGGGTGTTCCGTGATCCACTGCTGGACGTCGCGCAACGGCTCGCGCCGGGCGGTCTGTGCCGCGAGCTGGACGCTGAACTGCGCCTGGTTTCCCGGCCGTCGGAGGAAGACCACCAGATGGCGCGCGACGGTGAGCGCCGCCTCCCGGCCCAGGTCCTCCTCGACCAGGGCAAGGGCCAGATCGATGCCGGACGTCACTCCGGCCGAGGTGGCCACCCTCCCGTCCCTGACGTAGATCGGATCCGGATCGACCTCGATGTCCGGATGATCGCGCGCGAGCTTGTCGCAGTACGCCCAGTGGGTGGTGGCGCGGTGACCGTCCAGGAGGCCTGCGCGGGCGAGCAGGATCGCGCCGGTGCACACCGAGACGAGGCGTTCGGCGCGCGGGCCCTCCTCGCGCAGCCACTCGACGAGCCGTGGGTCCGGGTCCCGGGTGCCCCGACCGCCCGGTACGACCAGGGTGCGCGCGGCCGGGGCGTCGGCCAGGGCGAGGTCCGGGACCAGGGTGAGTCCGCTGGAGGTACGGACCGGCGCTCCGTCGAGCGATGCCGTACGGACCCGATAGGTGTCCGGGGCTCCGACGGCGTGCCCGGCTCCGGTGAACACCTCGATCGGGCCGGTGAGGTCGAGGCTCTGCACGTCGTCGAAGAGGAGCACGAGGACGGTGCCCTGGGGCGATGGCTGCATGACCACGATTCTTCGGCGCCGGTGCGATGTCCGCAATGACGAGGATCCCACCTATCCCGCCATCGAGTAGGTGCTTCTCGCCGGCGGTGGGAGTGCCCTTCCCGGCGTACTAAGCAGTCGGTAACGTGCGGGCATGACTTCCCTGCCCGCGCGCGCCGGACGCCGCTGCCACAACGCCGTCAATCCGCTGCACTCGATGCTCTACTTCTCGCCCGATCTGGACGAGGCGCTGGCCGAGGTCGGCGTCAAGGACGCCGACGCCGCGTACTTCGCGGGGCGGGCCGAGGCGAGCCGCATCAAGGGCGCAGGACCCTCCTACTTCGCGGGGCGGGCCGCGGCCATGGGCCCCGTCGGTCCCGGTGTCGTGACCGCCGCCTTCTACAACTTCAAGCACGAGCTGGTCGCCCAGTCGCTGCCGGAGGTCTGGCGCGTCGCCTCCCCCGAGACCGTGCTCGCGGCGCGGCTCCGGGCCGTCGACCGCACCTGGCGCCGGCTGCTCGGCGAGGAGACCGTCGCCTCGGCCGGAGTCGCGGAGGCCGCCGAGCTCACTCTGCGCGCCACCGAGGCCTGCACTCGGCAGGCCAGGCCGCTGTACGCCGCGCACGCCGATCTCCCGGTGCCCGATGAACCGCACCTCGTCTACTGGCACGCCGCGACCCTGCTGCGCGAGCACCGCGGCGACGCCCATCTCGCCGTGCTGCTCGCCGCGGGCCTCGACCCCGTGGAGGCGATGGTCAGTCACTCGGCCACCGGAAAGGCCATGTCGGCGACGTGGCTGCGCAAGAGCCGCGGCTGGACCCAGGAGGAGTGGGACGGCGCCGGGGCACGGCTGCGGGAGCGCGGACTGCTCGACAGGGACGGCGAGTTGACCGACGAGGGCGTGGCGCTGCGCCGCGACATCGAGACCGAGACGGACCGACTGGACGCCGCCCCGTACGAGCACCTCGGGGCGGCCGGAGTCGAACGCCTCACCGAACTCGCCGGGGGACATCTCGCCCAGGCGTTCGCCGCGGGCGCCTTCCCGGCGGACCTGCTCGGCAAGGCCTGAGCGCTCCGGCCTGCGCAGGTCCGACGGCGCCGGTCCGGCCCGCCCGGACGCACCGGCCCCCGGCGCTGTCGGTGCCACCTGCCACAATGCTGGCTCAAGCTCAGCGAGAAGGCGGTACGGGAATCGTGACACTGAAGCTGCCACCCTCCGTGGCGAGCATCGAAGGCAGGATCGCCGAGGAGCTCGGCGTACGCGAGCGGCAGGTGAAGGCGGCCGTCGAGCTGCTCGACGGCGGCTCGACGGTGCCGTTCATCGCCCGCTACCGCAAGGAGGCGACGGAGCTCCTCGACGACGCACAGCTGCGCACCCTCGAGGAGCGCCTTCGCTATCTGCGGGAGCTCGAGGAGCGGCGCACGTCGGTCCTCGATTCCGTACGGGAGCAGGGCAAGCTCACCGAGGAGCTGGAGCGGAGCATCCGGGCGGCCGACACCAAGGCCCGCCTCGAGGACATCTATCTGCCGTTCAAGCCCAAGCGCCGCACCAAGGCGCAGATCGCCCGCGAGGCCGGCCTGGAGCCGCTCGCCGAGGGACTGCTCGGGGATCCGGGCGTGGAGCCGCTCGCGGCGGCGGCCGCGTTCGTGGACGCGGACAAGGGCGTCGCGGACGCGCAGGCCGCGCTGGACGGCGCCCGCGCGATCCTCACCGAGCGCTTCGGCGAGGACGCGGACCTGATCGGCGAGCTGCGTGAACGGATGTGGCAGCGCGGCCGGTTCGCGGCGAAGGTGCGCGAGGGCAAGGAGAGCGAGGGCGCCAAGTTCGCGGACTACTTCGACTTCGCCGAGCCGTTCACCGAGCTTCCCTCGCACCGGGTGCTCGCGATGCTGCGCGGCGAGAAGGAGGAGGTCCTCGACCTCACCCTGGAGCCGGAGGAGCCCACCGAGGCACCCGGCCCCTCCTCGTACGAGGGCATCGTGGCGCAGCGCTTCGGGATCGCCGACCGGGGTCGCCCAGGTGACAAGTGGCTGCAGGACACGGTCCGTTGGGCCTGGCGCACCCGGATCCTGGTGCATCTCGGGATCGACCTGCGCCTTCGTCTGCGTACGGCCGCGGAGGACGAGGCGGTCCGGGTGTTCGCGGCGAATCTGCGCGATCTGCTGCTCGCGGCTCCGGCCGGGACCCGGGCGACCCTCGGCCTGGACCCGGGCTTCCGTACGGGAGTGAAGGTCGCCGTGGTGGACGCCACCGGCAAGGTGGTGGCGACCGACACCATCCATCCGCACGTCCCGGCCAACAAGTGGGACGCGGCGCTCGCCACCCTGGCGAGGCTCGCGGCCGCCCACTCGGTGGACCTGATCGCGATCGGCAACGGCACGGCGTCCCGCGAGACGGACAAGCTGGCCGGTGAACTGATCGCAAAGCACCCGGAGTTGAAGCTCACCAAGGTGATGGTCTCGGAGGCCGGCGCCTCGGTGTACTCGGCCTCGGCGTTCGCCTCGCAGGAGCTGCCCGAGCTCGATGTCTCGCTGCGCGGCGCGGTGTCGATCGCCCGCAGGCTGCAGGACCCGCTGGCCGAACTGGTGAAGATCGACCCCAAGTCGATCGGCGTCGGGCAGTACCAGCACGACTTGTCCGAGGTGAAGCTGTCCCGCTCGCTCGACGCGGTGGTCGAGGACTGTGTGAACGGCGTGGGGGTGGATGTGAACACGGCATCGGCTCCCCTGCTGGCCCGCGTCTCGGGCATCGGCTCGGGCCTCGCGGAGAACATCGTGGCGCACCGCGACAGCAACGGCCCGTTCCGGTCCCGCAAGGCGCTCAAGGACGTGGCCCGCCTCGGCCCGAAGGCGTACGAGCAGTGCGCGGGCTTCCTGCGGATCCGCGGCGGCGACGACCCGCTGGACGCGTCCAGCGTGCACCCGGAGGCCTATCCGGTGGTGCGCCGGATGGCGAAGACCACGGGCGGCGAGGTCGCGGCGCTGATCGGGAACAGCTCGACGCTGCGCTCCCTGCGCCCCGACGAGTTCGTGGACGACTCCTTCGGTCTGCCGACCGTCACGGACATCCTCAAGGAGCTGGAGAAGCCGGGCCGCGACCCGCGGCCGGCCTTCCGCACCGCCTCCTTCAAGGACGGGGTGGAGAAGATCTCCGACCTGGCTCCGGGCATGGTCCTGGAGGGTGTCGTGACGAATGTGGCGGCCTTCGGTGCCTTCGTCGACGTCGGGGTGCACCAGGACGGTCTGGTGCATGTATCGGCGATGTCGAAGACGTTCGTCAAGGACCCGCGCGATGTGGCGAAGCCGGGCGACATCGTGAAGGTCAAGGTCCTGGATGTCGACATCCCGCGCAAGCGGATCTCGCTCACCCTGCGCCTGGACGACGAGGCCGCGAAGGAGTCCGGCGAGGGCGGCGGCCGGGGCGCACGCGGCGGACGTCCGCCACAGCAGCGCGGCGGCCAGGGCGGTGAGCAGCGCGGCGGCGGACGCGACCGGCGCGGAGGCAACCGCGAGCGCCGGGGTGGCAACGGCGACCGGCACGGCTCGGGC
>NZ_QUAK01000217.1 GCF_003429565.1 Streptomyces triticagri | reverse complement strand
TTCCGTAGCAGCCACCCGTACCTACGCCGATGGGGCGCCCCGTTCGTGAACGGGGCGCCCCATCGGCGTACTTGGCGGTGCCTGCCGGTGTCAGACCTGGGCGGGCTCCGGGTCGCCGGACGCCGCGTCCGGCTGCTCGGGGACGCCGGCCTTCCTCGCCCGCTTGGCCGCCTTCTTCTTCGCGCGGCGCTGCTTGCGCAGTTCGACCATCGCGTAGAGCGTCGGGACCAGGAGCAGGGTCAGGAGCGTCGACGAGATCAGACCGCCGATCACCACGACCGCGAGCGGCTGGGCGATGAAGCCGCCCTCGCCGGTGACGCCGAGCGCCATCGGGAGCAGGGCGAAGATCGTCGCAAGGGCGGTCATCAGGATCGGGCGCAGCCGGTGCCGGCCGCCCTCGATGACCGCCTCGACCACGTCGAGGCCCTTCGCACGGTACTGGTTGATCAGGTCGATCAGCACGATCGCGTTGGTGACCACGATGCCGATGAGCATCAGCATGCCGATCATCGCCGGTACGCCCATCGCGGTGCCGGTGGCGATCAGCAGACCGATCGCACCGGTGGCCGCGAACGGGATGGAGACGAGCAGGATCAGCGGCTGGACCAGCGAGCGGAAGGTCGCGACGAGCAGCATGAAGACGATCGCGACGGCCGCCAGCATGGCGAGCGCCAGCTGCAGGAAGGCCTCGTCCTGGTCCTCGGAGACACCGCCGATGGAGGCGGTGGCGCCGTCGGGCAGATCGAGCGCGTTGATCTTCGTCTGGAGCTCGGCGCTGACCGCTCCGGTGTTGTCACCGGTGGGCCGGGCGGTGACGGTCGCCGCGCGGGCGCCGTCGATCCGGGTCATCGACACGGGGCCGTCGACCAGCTTCACCTCGGCGATCGTGCCGAGCCGTACCGGGCCGAGCTTCAGCTTCTTCAGCTCGTCGACGGTCTCGGCGGACTGCTCCGAGCGGATCACCACATCGCGCTCGGTGTCGTCGAGCATCGCCTTGCCGCTGGGGGTGCCGCGGACCGCCTGGGCGACGGCCTGGCCGAGGGTGGCGTCGTTGAATCCGGCGGCGGCCGCCTTCTCGTTGGCGGTGACCGAGATGCGCGGCACCGACTGCGCCAGGTCGCTCTGCACGTCGGTGACGTCGTCGAGCTTCGCCACCTCGTCCCGTACCCGCTCGGACGCCGTCTTCAGGACGTCCGCGTCGGCGGCCTTGACCACCACGCTGAGGTCCTGATTGCCGAAGCCGTCGCCCGCGGCGAGGCGGGTGTCGCCGATGCCGTCGAGCCCGGACAGCTCCTTCTCGATCCGGTCCTGGGTCTTCTCGTACGGGGCGTCCTCCTCGAGAGTCACCTGGTACGAGGCCTGGTTGGTGTCCGTACCGCCGCCGAAGGCCGCCATGAATCCGGAGGAGCCGATGGTGACCTGGTAGTCCTTGACCTCGTCGAGGTCCTTGAGGACGGCCTCGATCTTCTTTACCGAGGTGTCGGTGGCCGCGAGGCTGGTGCCGGGCTCCAACTCCTGCTTGATGCTGAGGACTTCCTGGTCGCCCTGGTCGAAGAAATTGGTCTTGAGCAGGGGCGCCATGCCGAAGGTGCCGACCAGGACCACGACCGCGATCGCCAGGCTGGTGAGGCGGCGGCGGGTCGCGAAGCGCAGGACCGGGATGTACATGCGCTGCAGCCGGCTGCGCGCCTCCTTCTCCTCGGCCTTGCGGCGCGCCTCGTCCGGGTCGAGGTCCTCGGCGCCCTTGGGGGCGCGCAGGAACCAGTACGACATGACCGGTACGACGGTGAGCGAGACCAGGAGCGAGGCGAGCAGCGCCGCGGTCACGGTCAGCGAGAACGAGCCGAACAGCTCGCCCACCATGCCGCCGACCAGACCGATCGGCAGGAACACCGCGACGGTGGTCAGCGTCGAGGAGGTGACCGCGCCGGCGACCTCCTTGACCGCGGTGATGATCGCGCTGTGCCGCTCCTCGCCGTACCCGAGGTGCCGCTTGATGTTCTCCAGGACCACGATCGAGTCGTCCACGACGCGGCCGATGGCGATGGTGAGCGCGCCGAGGGTCAGCATGTTCAGGGACAGGTCGCGGGTCCACAGGACGATCAGCGCGAGGACGACCGAGAGCGGGATGGACACCGCGGTGACCAGCGTCGAGCGGATCGAGGCCAGGAAGACCAGGATCACCAGGACGGCGAAGACCAGGCCGAGTGCGCCCTCGGTGGTCAGGCTGGAGATCGACTTGGAGACGGCCGGGCCCTGGTCGGAGACGACGGTGAGCTCGGCGTCCGCGCCGAGGTCCTTGCGCAGGTCGGGCAGCGCTTCCTTGACGTCGTCGGAGATGGCGACCGCGGAGCCGTCCTGGTCCATGGTGACGACGACCGCGAGGCTGGGCTTGCCGTTGGTGCGGGTCAGCGAGGTGGCCGCGGCCTCCTCCTGCTTCACCTCGGCGATCGAACCGAGGCGCACGGGCTTGGACTTGGCGCCCTCGCCGGTGACCATCAGGTCCTCGATCTGCTGCAGCGAGGTGAAGCCGCCGCCGACCTGCACGGTGCGGTTCTTGCCGTCCTCGTCGAAGGAACCGGCGGGCACCGAGGCGCCACCGGCCTCCAGGGCCTGACCGATCGCGGCCGGGCTCAGTCCCGCCCGGGCCAGCTTCGCCTCGTCGGGCGTGACCTCGACCTGCAGGTCCCGCACGCCGTCCACGGTGACCTGGCCGACGCCGTCGATGTCCTTGAGTACGGGTACGGCCGTGCGCTCGAGCTTGTCGGCGAGCGCCTGCTGGTCGCCCTTGCCGCCGGAGGCAGCGAGCACCACGGTCGGGATGTCGTCCGTGGAGCCGGCCACCACCTGCGGGTCGACGTCCTGCGGCAGTTGCGCGCGGGAGCGGTTGACGGCCTGCTGGACGTCCGCCACGAGCTGCTTGGAGTCGCCTCCGTCGCCGAAGTCGAACTGCGCCATCACCAGGGCGTTGCCCTCGCTGGCCGTGGCGGTGATGCCGGTGATGCCGTCCACCGCTTCGATGTTGGACTCGAGCGGCTCGACGACCTGCTTCTCGACCACGTCGGGGGACGCGCCCTGGTAAGGGGCGATCACCGAGACCATGGGCAGTTCGATCGAGGGCAGCAGCTGCTGCTTGAGCTGGGGGATCGCGATGGCGCCGAACACGATCGCGACGATCGATATCAGGCCGATCAGCGCCCGTTGGGCCAGGCTGAACCTGGACAGCCAGGACATGACTTCGGTGTCTCTCTTCTGTGGCACGGGTTGGGACGCGGGTGGGGCACGGGTGGGTGGCATCGAGCGGGAGCACGGACGCCGTACGGGGTGGTACGCCCGAGCGTGCAGCCGGGGCACCCGGCCTACACGATCGGGCATGCCGGGAGGTGGTTCCCTCGCTCGCAGGTCCTGTTCGCCGCGGGCGACGTACTGCGTTCGTAGTACATCCGGGTGGAGGGCGGTCCACCCACCGATGCAGCGGCGGCCGGTCCCCGGTCAGTCCACCCGGGGGCGTACCAGGCCGGACTCGTAGGCGATGACGACCAGTTGGGCGCGGTCGCGGGCGCCGAGCTTGGCCATGGCGCGGTTGACATGGGTCTTCACGGTGAGCGGGCTGACGGTGAGGCGCTCGGCGATCTCGTCGTTGGACAGGCCTGCCGCGACCTGGACCAGGACTTCGCGCTCCCGGCCGGTGAGCGCGGCGAGACGCTCCGCGTGGTCGCCGGCGCCGGGGTCGTCGGGGTCCGGACTGCCGCCCTGGGCGAGGAACTTGGCGATCAGGCCCTTGGTGGCGACGGGCGAGAGCAGGGCCTCGCCGGCGGCGGCGACCCGGATGGCGTTGAGCAGTTCGTCCGGTTCCGAGCCCTTGCCGAGGAACCCGGAGGCGCCCGCGCGCAGCGACTGCACCACGTACTCGTCCACCTCGAAGGTGGTGAGCATGACCACCCGCACCTGAGCCAGGTCCGGGTCGGCGCTGATCATGCGGGTGGCGGCCAGTCCGTCCGTGCCGGGCATGCGGATGTCCATCAGGACGACGTCGGCACGCTCGGCGCGGGCGAGCTGCACCGCCTCGGCCCCGTCGGAGGCCTCCGCCACGACCGCCATGTCCGGCTCGGAGTCGACCAGGACCTTGAACGCGCTGCGCAGCAGGGCCTGGTCGTCGGCGAGCAGCACCCGGATCGTCATCAGTTCTCCCCTGTCGGTCCTGCCGCGGCGGCCGTCCCCGTGGTGGTACGGGCATCCGGCTCGGCGCGGCCGTCCCCCGTGGCACCGGTCAGAGGAAGGATCGCATGCACCCGGAAGCCACCGCCGTAGCGGGGCCCGGCCGTGCAGCTGCCGCCGAGTGCGGTGACGCGCTCGCGCATGCCGATCAGGCCGTGGCCACCGCGTTCCGGGTCGGTTCCGTCCCGGGCTTCCCGGTCCTCGTCGTCGCGCCGGGACGCCTCGTCCGCGGCGGCGGAGGCCTCGGGGGCCGGGTGGCCGGGGCCGTCGTCGAGCACGGTGATCTCGAGTCGCGAGCCGACCCGGACCACGCTGACCTCGGCCGTCGCGCCGGGTCCCGCATGCTTCTGCACATTGGTCAGGGCCTCCTGGATCACCCGGTACGCGACCAGGTCGACGGCCGCGGGTGCGTGCGTACCGGCGTCGCTGCGGGCCACCTCGACGGGCAGGCCGGCGCGCTGGAACGACTCGGCCAGCTCGTCGAGTCGGGCCAGGCCCGGGGCCGGTTCGGTGGGTGCCTCGGGGTCGCCGGACTGTCTGAGCAGGCCGACCGTGGCGCGCAGTTCGTTCAGCGCGGAGCGGCTCGCCTCGCGTACGTGGGCGAGCGCCTCCTTGGCCTGGTCGGGGCGCTTGTCCATGACGTGCGAGGCGACGCCGGCCTGGACGTTGACCAGGGCGATGTGGTGAGCGACCACGTCGTGCAGGTCGCGGGCGATACGGAGCCGCTCCTCGGCGACGCGGCGGCGGGCCTCCTCCTCGCGGGTGCGTTCGGCCCGTTCGGCCCGTTCCGTCATGGCGTCGATGAAGGCGCGGCGGCTGCGGACGGCGTCGCCGGCGGCCGAGGCGAGGCCGGTCCAGGCGAAGATGCCGAGGTTTTCCTGCGAGTACCAGGGCAGTGGGGAGCCGGTGAGCATCGCGGTGCCGGTGAGCAGGGCGCTGGTGAGCAGGCCCACCCGCCAGGTGGTCGGGCGGTCGGTGCTGGCGGCGACGGTGTAGAGGGCGACGACGGCGCTCATCACGACGGGGGCGCGGGGCTCTCCGGTGAGCAGTTCGACGACCGTGACGCCGACGGTCGCGCCGAGGACGGCCATGGGGTGCCGGCGCCGGAGGACGAGGGCCGCGGCGCCGGCCAGCATCAGGATCAGGCCGAGTATGTCGGGGGCGCGGCCGAAGTACGGGCCCGTGCTGCCGTGCGGCTCCACGAACGAGCCGGCGATCATGCAGATCAGGACGCCGCAGGCGAGGGTGGCGTCCAGCGCCAGGGGGTGGGCGTGCTGCCAGTCGCGTCCGCGAACGAGGAGGGTCACGTCTGCCTACGGTACGGGCCAAGCCGGTCCGGCGGTTGAGGACATCTTTCAGCCCGTCCAGGGCATCTCCAGGCCCGTCCAGGGCATCTCCAGCCGGTCCGGCGATTCAGGACGAGGCCGTCCAGGCCAATTTCAGCCGGTCCGGCGGTTGAGGACGAGGCCGTTCAGGCCAATATCAAGCCCGTCCGGCGCTTGAGGACGAGGCCGCCAGGCCGATGCCTGGAACCGCAACGGCCCTGAACGGGCCTTGTCCTCAAGCGCCGGACGGGCTGGGTTAGCCCTGGACGGGCCGAAAGATGTCCTCAAACGCCGGACCGGCTGAAAGATGCCCTCAAACGCCGGGCAGGCTGGATCGTGCCGGACGGGCGGGATGGTCCCCGGCAGGCTCGCCGACGCCAGACGGACTGGACGATGCCAGACGGGCTGGACGACGCCGGGCCGGCTGGACGACGCCAGACGGCGCCGGGCGAACTGGATGATGCCGGACGGGCACTAGCCCGGAATGAGGCCCCCGTCCTCGCTGAGGAGCTCGCGGACCTCCTCCAGCGACGCGTCGACCGGCGGGAGGATCAGCTCGGACGGCTCCAGGGCGTCATCCTCCAACGGCGTACCCAACTCCCGCACCTTGTCGAGCAGCGCATGCAGGGTCGCGCGGAAACCGGGGCCGTCGCCGCTCTCCATCTCGGCGAGCAACTCGTCGTCCAGCTTGTTGAGTTCGGCGAAGTGGCTGTCGGCCAGCCTCACCTGCCCCTCCCCCATGATCCGTACGATCACGACGCTCTCCTTTTCGAGGTGCGAGGCTTCTACTGCTTGTCGAAGCGCGGGGTGTCCTGCGGGGTGGCGGCGTCGGGCTGCGCCTGCGCGCCGTTGCCTCCCTCGATGGCCTGCTGGCTCGGGGCGGGGCCGCCGGACAGCTCCGCCTTCATGCGCTGCAGCTCCAGCTCCACATCCGTACCGCCGGAGAGGCGGTCGAGCTCGGACTGGAGGTCGTCCCGGGCGAGCCCGGAGGCGTCGTCGAGCGCGCCCGAGGCCAGCAGCTCGTCGATGGCACCCGCCCTGGCCTGCAGCTGCGCCGTCTTGTCCTCGGCTCGCTGGATGGCCGTGCCCACATCGCTCATCTCCTCGGAAATGCCCGAGAAGGATTCGGCGATCCGGGTCTGCGCCTGGGCAGCGGTGTAGGTGGCCTTGATGGTCTCCTTCTTCGTACGGAAGGCGTCGACCTTGGCCTGCAGCCGCTGCGCGGCGAGGGTGAGCTTCTCCTCCTCGCCCTGCAGGGTCTGGTGCTGCGTCTCCAGGTCCGTGACCTGCTGCTGGAGCGCGGCGCGGCGGGACAGCGCCTCTCGGGCGAGGTCCTCGCGGCCGAGCGCGAGCGCCTTGCGGCCCTGGTCCTCCAGCTTCGAGGACTGGCCCTGCAGCTGATTGAGCTGCAGCTCGAGGCGCTTGCGGGAGGTCGCCACGTCGGCGACGCCGCGGCGCACCTTCTGCAGCAGCTCCAACTGCTTCTGGTACGAGTAATCGAGGGTTTCGCGCGGGTCCTCGGCCCGGTCAAGGGCCTTGTTCGCCTTCGCGCGGAAGATCATCCCCATACGCTTCATGACACCGCTCATGGGCTTCGCGCGCCCCCTTCTGACGGACTTCCAGCTCCAGCACTGCGACAGAACCCAGCCTACGGGCCCTGCCTCTATTACCGCACTGTTCGAGCACCGATGCGCTCATCCCCAAGGACGACTCCCGGTACCGGATGCTCCGGCCCAGGGAGTAGGTGGGGCCCGGGGCAGGCACCCCGACCCGGGGGAAGTGCTCCCCCAAAAACGACCATGCCGTACGGAACGGTCTCCTGCTCCGCACCCGGCCTCGGCTTTTCACGGCCGGCAATCTCTCCTGAAGACGCACGCCGTTGCCGGATCGTTCCCCGCCACCGTGTCGCCCAACCGCATGACCCCGTACCCTTGGGCTTTGTGTTCCGTAGCCGATCCAACGAAGAGAAGGCCCCGGCCGCCAAGGCACCGGTGACCGACTCCAAGCAGCCCCGTGACCCGCAGGCGCCCAAGGGGCGCCCCACGCCGAAGCGCGCCATGGCCCAGTCCCAGCGCCGCAGCGTGTCCAATACGCCGATGACCCGCAAGGAGGCGGCGAAGCGGCAGCGCGACGCCCGCCGCGCGGACCTGGCCAAGCAGCGCGAGGCGCTGGCCAACGGCGACGAGCGGTATCTGCCCGCCCGGGACAAGGGCCCGGTGCGCAGGTTCGTCCGCGACTACGTGGACTCGCGGTTCTGCGTCGCCGAGTTCTTCCTGCCGCTCGCGGTGGTCATCCTGGTCCTGAGCATGGTCCGGATCCCGCAGCTGCAGAACATCGCGCTGCTGATGTGGCTCTTCGTGATCGTGCTGATCGTGGTGGACTCCTTCGTCATCGTCTTCGGCCTCAAGCGCCGCCTGAAGGAGCGCTTCGCCGACGAGCCGAAGCGCGGCGCGGTGGCGTACGGACTGATGCGCACGCTCCAGATGCGCCGGCTGAGGCTGCCCAAGCCCCAGGTCAGGCGCGGAGAGCGGCCCTGAGTCCGGAGGGTTTCGGCGCGGGCGCGGACGCCTGGCTGCGCGGTCTCGGCGGACTGCGTGACGTGGTGCGCCAGGAGCTGGTGGCCCGGCAGCTCGACGAGCAGCTGACCGCCAGGTTCCCCGTCGGGCAGCGTCTTCGGGTGCTCGATGTGGGCGCCGGACAGGGCACTCAGGCGCTGCGTCTGGCGCGGGGCGGCCACAAGGTGACCGGCATCGAATCGGATCCGGCGATGCTGGAGGTCGCGCGCAAGGCACTGGCCGGCGAGCCCGAGGGCATCCGGGAGCGGGTGCGGCTGATCGAGGGCGACGGCCGTGAGACCGGTGCGCACTTTCTGCCCGGTTCCTTCGATGTGGTGCTGTGCCACGGCGTCCTGATGTACGTCGAGGAGCCGGACGCGATGCTGGCCGGGCTCGCGCGGATGCTCGCGCCCGGCGGCCTGTTGTCCCTGCTCGTGCGGAACGGCGACGCGCTGGCGATGCGCCCGGGCCTGCTCGGCGACTGGGACACGGCCCTCGCCGCGTACGACACGGACGCGTACACGAACCGGCTCGGTCTCGAGGTCCGCGCCGATCGGCTGGGCGGTCTGGTCTCGACGCTCTCCGGTATCGGGGCGCCGCTGCGGACCTGGTACGGCGTACGGGTCTTCACCGACACCGCGTCCAACGAGGCGCCGCTGCCGCCGGCCGCCGAGCTGGACGCGCTGCTCGCCGCCGAGGAGCGGGCCGGCCGAACGGAGCCGTATCGGCGGGTGGCGGCTCTGGTGCATGCCTGCGGGGTGCGGGGCTGAGAGCGGCTCCGCGCACGCGTACGGCCCCACCGAGGTCGTGCCGTCAGGCAACGGGCCGGGGTGACGCGTCCTCTCGAGCGTGACCAGCACCGAGCCGCACCGCACCGAGTCCGCAGACGGCACTCGTACCACGCCGCACTCCCCCGTCCCGGCGGCGAGCGCGCCCGCATCCGCGCCCGAGGAGCCCAGGCTGTCCGCCGGTGAGACCTGGCGCGCCCTGTACCGGCACTTCCGGCCGCACCGCTCGATCGTGGCGCTCGGCGCGCTGTTCACCCTGATCGGGGCGGCCACCGGGCTCGCCCAGCCGCTCGCGGCGAAGGCCCTGGTCGACCGGCTCGGCAGCGACGAGTCGATCACCTCGGTCCTGCTCGTCCTCACCGCCCTGGTGGTCCTCGGCACGGCGATCGAATCGGTCGGTGCCTACATCCTGGAGCGCACCGCCGAGTCGGTGGTGCTCGCCGCCCGGCGCACCCTGATCGGGCGGCTGCTGCGGCTGCGGCTGCCCGAGGTGGAGCGCAGTCAGCCCGGCGATCTGATGTCCCGGGTCACGTCGGACACCACGCTGCTGCGGGCGGTCACCACGCAGTCGGTGGTGTCGGCGGTCTCGGGCGGGCTCACGTTCCTCGCCACGATCGTCCTGATGGGGCTGATGGACGCGGTGCTGCTCGGTGTGACCCTGGGGGTGATCGTGCTGGTCGGCGGCGTGATGGCGCTCGTACTGCCGCGGATCGCGCGGGCCACGGAGCGGGCCCAGGAGGCGGTGGCGACCATCTCGACGGCCCTGGAGCGGGCCTTCGGTGCGTTCCGCACGCTGAAGGCGTCCGGCGCCGAGGAGCGGGAGACGGCCGCGGTGCGGGCGGCTGCCGAGGAGGCCTGGCGGCACGGTGTGCGCTCGGCCAAGTGGCAGGCGGTGGCGTGGAGTTCGGTCGGCTTGGCGATCCAGGTGTCGTTCCTCGCGGTGCTCGGGATCGGTGGGGCGCGGGTCGCGTCGGGGGCCATTCCGGTGTCGACCCTGGTGGCGTTCCTGCTGTTCCTGTTCTATCTGATCGACCCGGTGAGCAAGCTGGTGGAGGCGGCGTCGCAGTACCAGGTGGGCTCGGCGGCGATCGCGCGGATCGTACGGGCCGAACGGTTGGAGACGGAGGAGCCGGCCGCGGGCGGCGGCACGGACGCCGAGCCGGCTGCCGGACCGGCGACCGTGGCCTTCGAGGACGTGCGCTTCCGGTACCGGCCCGATCTGCCCGAGGTCCATCACGGGGTGTCGTTCGAGATACCGGGGCCGGGGATGACGGCCTTCGTGGGGCCGTCGGGCGCGGGCAAGACCACGGTGTTCGGTCTGATCGAGCGGTTCTACGAGGCGACCGGTGGCCGTGTCCTGGTGGACGGGCGGGATGTGCGGGACTGGTCGACGGCGGCGCTGCGGGCCGCGATCGGCTATGTCGAGCAGGACGCACCGGTCCTGGCCGGCACCCTGCGCGAGAATCTCGTCTTCGCCGCCGACGGCGCCACCGAGGAGGAGATCCGGGACGTGCTCGTACGGGCCGGACTCGCGAGTCTGGTCGAGCGGCTACCGGACGGACTGGAGACCCTGGTCGGCCACCGGGGCTCGCAGCTGTCGGGCGGTGAGCGTCAGCGGGTCGCGATCGCCCGTGCTCTGCTGCGCCGTCCGCGGCTGCTGCTGCTCGACGAGGCGACCTCACAGCTCGACGCGGTCAATGAGCTGGCCCTGCGGGACGTGGTCGCCCAGGTGTCCCGCGAGGTCACGGTCCTGGTGGTGGCTCACCGTCTGTCGACAGTGACCCTGGCGGACCGCATCGTGGTGATGGACGCGGGCCGGGTGCGGGCGGTGGGCACGCACGAGGCGCTGGTGGCGGAGGATCCGCTGTACGGGGAGCTGGCGGCCACCCAGTTCCTGGCGTCCGCCTCGCCCGGGGCGCGGTGAGTGCCATCGGATCTCGTATCGGATCGCGTAAGGGCACCCCCTGATCGGACCTCACAGGAGGTCGGACAAGGGGAACAAAAGCGATACTCCGGGCATGAATGCATCTCGCGCTCCCCGCCCCGCCGGCGGTTCCCGCCCCCGTGTCCGCACGCGGTCCCGCACCGTACGACTGGCCCTGCCGCTCACCGCCGTCGCCTGCTCGGGCGCGCTGCTGGCCGGCTGCTCCGAGGGGGCCACCGCCGCGAGGACGAGCGGCGAGCAGGCTGCTCCTGCCCGGGCGGACGCCTCGGATCTGCAGAGCGACTACCAGAAGGTGATCGACGACGTACTGCCGTCGGTCGTCCAGATCGATGCCGCGGACGGCCTCGGCTCGGGTGTCGTCTACGACGACAAGGGCCACATCGTCACCAACGCCCATGTCGTGGGCAAGGGCAGGACGTTCAAGGTCACGGCCGCGGTCGGCGAGCACGAGCTGCCCGCGAAGCTGGTGTCCAGCTATCCCGACCAGGATCTGGCGGTCGTCAAGCTCGACAAGCCTCCGGCCGGTCTGAAGCCGGCGAAGTTCGGCGATTCCACGAAGGCGGCGGTCGGTCAGATCGTGCTCGCGATGGGCTCGCCGCTCGGGCTGTCCTCCAGCGTCACCCAGGGCATCGTCTCGGCCACCGGACGCACCGTCAGCGAGGGCCGGGCGGGCGGCGGTACGGGTGCCACGATCGCCAACATGATCCAGACCTCCGCGGCCATCAACCCCGGCAACAGCGGCGGCGCGCTGGTCAATATGGACAGCGAGGTGGTGGGCATCCCCACGCTCGCCGCCACCGATCCGCAGATGGGCGACAGTGCGGCGCCGGGGATCGGATTCGCCATCCCGGCGTCGATGGTGAAGACGGTCGCCTATCAGATCGTGAAGAACGGCAAGGTCACGGACTCGGGGCGGGCCGGTCTGAACATCACGGGCCGCACGGTCGTCGACGAGGACTTCAAGCCGGCGGGTGTGACGGTCGTCGAGGCGGAGAAGGGCGGCGCGGCCGACAAGGCAGGCATCCGCGCCGGCGATGTGATCACCGAGGTCGGTGACGACCCGGTCACCACGATCACCTCGCTCTCCGAGGCGCTGGCCACACAGCAGCCGGGCGGCAAGGTACAGGTGACGTACACCCGCGGCGACAGCGACAAGACGGTGGACGTCACCCTCGGCGACATCTGATGCGGCGGCGACGCGGAGCGTCCTGGAGGGTGCTGGTCCGCCGTGCGGTCGGCGCGGGGTCGACGTCCACTGAGCCCGGTGCGGTTTCCGGGCATCGGCGCGACGGCGTCCTCAAACGCCGGACGTGCGGCGGCCGTTGACCGGTGGGCCGGTCGGCAGGCGCGGGGCGTACACCCGGAGTGGCCGGGTGCCGGTTCCGGTGGGCCGGCACCCGTGGCAACCCTGCGCCCCGGTCAGCTGTCCGTCGTCGCCACGTCGTCAGGGTCCTCCGGACCCTCCGCGTCGTCCGCGTGCAGGCTCATCGGGCCGTAGATCTCGGTGTCGTCCTCGAACAGGCGCACCTGGTCGACGCCGCCTTCGAGGAGCTCCTTCCAGTACTCCCCCACCCAGGACTCCGCGTCCCCCTGGGTGGTGAACTCCTCGGGCTCGACGGCCGGCTGGGCCTCGGTCCCGTCGGACTTCTCGAACCGCCACGTCCAGGTCACCATGCCAGCCTCCCAAGATCCGACTACTGGCTGCACCCTATCCGGACGCGCAACGGCGCCTCGGACGCGGGAGGATCGTCCCCGTGGAACTGACTCTGCTCGGCACCGGCGGCCCCGAGGGGCTGCCCCGCTCCGACTGCCCCTGCGCCTCCTGCGCGAGTTCGCTCGGCGACGCGGCCCGCGCGGCCACCGCTCTGCTGGTGGACGGCGTGCTGCTGCTCGACCTGACACCGGGTGCGGCCTTCGCCGCGGCCCGCTCGGGTCACTCGCTGTCCGGGGTGAACCAGGTACTGCTCTCCCATCCGCACGACGGGCCCGCCCTCGAACACCCCGCGGGCCTACCGGCGGCCGGCCGCGTACCGGACGGGCGTGAACTGGCCCTGATGAGCGGGCATCGAGTCCGCGCGATGCCGCTCGACACCCCCGGCACGGGCTATGCGGTCACCGGCCCGGCCGGCGAACGGCTGCTCTATCTGCCGCCCGGCGGCGCGGCCGCGGGCCTGGACGGCGAACCGCCCGCGGACGCCTACGACATGGTGGTCGCCGATGTGGTGGCCAGGCCGGACGCACTGGCCAGGCTGCGGGACGCGGGCCTGGTGACCCCGACGACCGATGTGATCGCGGTCCATCTCGACCACGACGTGCCGCCGGGGGCCGAGCTCCGGCGACGGCTCGCCGCGGCGGGGGCCCGCGCGGTGCCGGACGGCAGCACACTCGTCGTCGGCGAGTACCACGCGGTGCCCGACGTGCCGCTGCGGACCCTGGTCCTCGGTGGCGCCCGCTCCGGCAAGTCGTACGAGGCGGAGCGGCGGCTCGAGACGTTCCCTGACGTCGTCTACGTGGCGACCGGCGGCACCCGGGACGGGGACGCCGACTGGGCGGCCCGGGTGCGGGCGCACCGTGAGCGGCGCTCCGGGTCCTGGCAGACCGAGGAGACCTGCGAGCTGGTGCCGCTGCTCGCCGCGGACGGCCCGCCGCTGCTGATCGACTGCCTCGCCCTGTGGCTGACGGACGCGATGGACCGGGTGGAGGCCTGGGACGACGCGAAGTGGGCGGGCGGCGGCGAGCAGGCGCTGCGCGAGCGGACGGCGGAGCTCACCGCGGCGGTGCGCGGGACCCGGCGTACGGTCGTCGCGGTGTCCAACGAGGTCGGCTCGGGCGTCGTCCCTGCGACCGCCGCCGGACGCCGCTTCCGGGACGAACTCGGGCGTCTGAACACGGCGTTCGCCGCCGAGTGCGAGCACGTGCTGCTCGTGGTGGCCGGCCAGGCGTTGGCGCTGCGCGGCTGACTTCCGCGACGGCGTCGCGGATCGGCGGCCAGCGGGGAGGCGGCACGGCGCGTGTTCGAGCGCTGCCGGTACTGTTCGGCGAATGAGCTCGCTGAATCTCGACGACTTCTCCGACCTGATCGAGCGGCCCGACGGCGGGGTGCGCCGGGACGCAGAGGAACGCCGGCAGCACCTCGCCGTGCCGTCCGGTGCCCTCGGGCGCCTCGACGAGCTCGGCGAGTGGCTCGCGGCGGCGCAGTCCTCGGTGCCGGTCAAGCCGATCGAGCGGCCCCGGGTGGTGCTGTTCGCCGGTGACCACGGGGTGGCCTCGCTCGACGTGTCGGCCCGACCGGCGGGCGGTGCGCAGCGTCTGGTGCGCGCCGTGCTCGACGGCGAGAGCCCCGTCGCCGTGCTCGCACGGGCGTCCGGTGTCCCCGTACGCGTCGTCGACATGTCGCTCGACTGCGATCCGGCGGAGCTGCCGAAGGACGTGGTACGTCACCGGGTGCGGCGTTCCTCCGGGCGGATCGATGTCGAGGACGCGCTCACCCAGGACGAGGTCGAGCAGGCCTTCCGGGCGGGCATGGCGGTCGCGGACGAGGAGGCCGACTCCGGTACGGATCTGGTGGTGCTCGGCGATGTGAGCGTCGGGGGCACCACGGCGGCGGCGACGCTGGTCGGTGCGCTGTGCGGGACGGACGCTTCGGTGGTGACCGGCCGGGGCGGCGAGGCGATCGACGATCTGGCCTGGATGCGCAAGTGCGCCGCGGTGCGCGATGCGCTGCGGCGGGCCCGGCCGGTGCTCGGCGATCAGCTGGATCTGCTGCGGACGGTGGGCGGTGCGGATCTTGCGGCGCTGACCGGGTTCCTGCTGCAGAGTGCGGTGCGGCGGATGCCCGTGGTGCTCGACGGTGTGGTGACCGCGGCGTGTGCGCTGGTCGCGCAGCGGGTGGCGTTCCGGGCGCCGGACTGGTGGCTGGCGGGGCAGACGAGCGGGGAGCCGGCGCAGGCCAAGGCCTTCGACCGCCTCGCCCTCGACCCGCTGCTCGCGCAGGGCGTCACGGTGGGAGAGGGCGCGGGGGCGCTTCTCTCGCTCCCGCTCGTGCTCGCGGCGGCATCACTGGCGGCGGAACTGCCAACCACCTCGGGCCCGTCCGGCGATTGAGGACGAGCGCTGCGCGCGATCACGGCGCAAGGGTGGAGGTGGACCGGGCCCACAACGGTTCGGTGCGCGCCCCGCGCTATGATCGCGCGCCATGGGAATGGTCGGAGTTGTCCCGAAACAGCAGGAAACGCACCACCCCCGCACCCCGGTGCCGGACAGAACCCCGAAGCCCGGCACCCCCTGGCCGTACACGACGGCCGTCTGGTACGTACGAGTCGTAGCCTTCATCAACCTGCTCAGCGCAGCATGGGTCTCCCTCGGACAGGACCTGCGCCGCCACAACACCGAGGACTACTTCACCCCGTACCTGCTCACCGCGGGCTTCGCCTCGGGCGCGTTCACCCTGTTCCTGGCGATCACCCTGCGCCGCCGCAAGCGGGCCGCGTGGATCCTGAATCTCGTACTCAGCGGGCTCTTCCTGCTGCTCCTGGCGGGCTCGATGCTGTTCCCCGAGATCCGCCGCCACCCGCAGAACTGGGCGTCCCTGCTGATCACGGCCGGTTTCGTGGCCGCCCTCGCGGCGGGCCGCGGCGAGTTCTACGCCAAGGGCGACCGCGCCAACCCCAAGCTCGCGGCCGCCGTCGCGGGCGTGGGCCTGCCGCTCTGCTCGCTGGCCGCCGCGCTCCTGGTCACGGTCACCAACGAGGCGCCGGACGCGGCCCGTTCGACCTTCGCCGAGCGCTGGTGCAACGGCACGATGCGCCTGGTGTCGCTGGCCGACGACGCCCCCGTACCGCACATCAGCACCCCCGCCTGGGTGCACATCGCGCTGAACGTCCTGAGTACCGTCCTGCTCCTCGCGGTGCTGTACGCCGCCTTCCGCTCCCGCCGCGCCACCGACCCGCCGACACCCGACGACGAGGCGCGGCTGCGCGAACTGCTCGCCCGGCACGGCGACCGCGACTCGCTCGGCTACTTCGCCCTGCGCCGCGACAAGTCCGTCATGCTCTCCCCCAGCGGCAAGGCGGCCGTCGCGTACCGCGTGGTCGGCGGCGTCTCGCTCGCCTCGGGCGATCCGCTCGGCGACCCCGAGGCCTGGCCGGGCGCCATCGAGCCCTGGCTGGCCGAGGCCCGCGAACACGGCTGGCTGCCGGCAGTGATGGGCGCGAGCGAGGAGGGCGGTACGTGCTACGCCCGGCACGGCCTCGACGCCCTCGAACTCGGCGACGAGGCGATCGTCGAGACGGGCGACTTCACGCTCCAGGGCCGGGCGATGCGCACCGTGCGCCAGGCGTACAACCGGGTCGTACGGGCCGGCTACACCGTACGGATCCGGCGCCACGAGGAGATCGGCGCGGCGGAGCTCGCCCTGCTCACCCGGCGCGCGGACGACTGGCGCGACGGGAGCACGGAGCGGGGCTTCTCGATGGCGCTCGGCCGGCTCGGGCACCCCGGCGACGGGCGGTGCGTGATGCTCGAATGCCGGGACGGGGAGGGCGAGTTGCGGGCGCTGCTGAGCTTTGTGCCGTGGGGCGAGAAGGGGCTCTCGCTCGATCTGATGCGCCGGGACCGGGACAGCGAGAACGGTCTGATGGAGTTCATGGTGATCGAGCTCCTGCGGCGCGCGGACGAGGTGGGCATCACTCAGGTCTCGCTGAACTTCGCGATGTTCCGTTCCGTCTTCGAGCGCGGATCGCGGCTCGGCGCCGGGCCGGTGCTCCGGCTGTGGCGTTCGCTGCTCGGCTTCTTCTCGCGCTGGTGGCAGATCGAGTCGCTGTACCGGGCCAACGCCAAGTACCGCCCGGTCTGGGAGCCGCGCTTCCTGCTCTTCGAGCGGAGCGCGGACCTGCTGCGCATCGGCCTCGCCGCGGCCCGCGCGGAGGGCTTCCTGGAGGCCCCGCGCGCTCCGCGCCTGCTGCGCCGCCGTACGAAATCCCCTGGTGCGTGACGCCTCAGTGCTCAGCGGTGTCCCGTTCCGGATCCGGCCGTCCGCCGATCAGGTCCTCGAAGCGGCGCCGGATCCGGACCCAGCGTCGGTCGTGCCGTACCGCGCGCAGCCCCGCACGGGCGCGCGCCCGCGGCCGGTTGCGGTAGAGCCGCTTCGCCCACGGCGAGCCGGGCCGCGCGAGCCGGATCGCGCCGAACAGCGCGACGAACGGCACCACCACCCCGATAAGCGCCACCCGGAACTTCCCCTTCACCAACGCCACCAGGGCGAACAGGAAGTTGATCGAGACATTGAGGGCGACGACCCCGCGGTCGTGCAGCTCGTCCGGCGTCAGCTCGTTCACCCCGAACGGCAGGAAGCCGCCGAGCATCAGGGCCACCAGGGCGGCGGTGAGCACGACCGCCTCGACGCTCTGCCGGCCGGCCTCGCTCCAGTACACGTCGTCCAGATGCAGGATCAGCGCGAACTCGTCGAGCACCAGGCCGACTCCCATACCGAAGAGCACCGCGGCCACCATCGACCCGAAGCCGTGCCGCCCGCCGGCGATCGCCCCGAAGCCGCCGATCACGGTGAGCAGCACGCCCGGCACCACGTGGTGGATGTGCAGTCCGCCGGTCTGCACATTGCGGAACGGTCCACGGCCGGCCCGGATCATCCGGGTCACGACCCGGGTCGCCAGAAACGTCAGGACGAACGCCGACAGGGCGAGCAGCAGCGGGAGTTTGCCCGGCTCCAGAATGTTCCGGTACCACCAGCTGTCCATACCGTCCGCTCCCGCACTCGGCTGCTCCCACGTTCATCCTTGGAGGGATACGTACCACTTCACACCGTTTTGCCGTGGCAGTGCTCGTCCACCATCGGGACGCGGGCCGATCACCGCGCCGCACGGAGCGTTAATCTGCGCGGAATGACCGCCTCCGACCAGCGGCCGGTGCGCGCCCTGCGCGACGGCCTCCCCTTCGCCTTCGGCACCCTGACCGTGATCCCCGTGGACGTGCCGCGCTGGGACCGGGCCGCGGCACGCGCCGGAATGCTCTGCGCACCGGTGGCCGGCCTGGTCGTGGGGCTCGCCGCTGCCGCGCTCGGCTGCGCCCTGTCCGCCGCGGGTGCGGGAGCGTTGCTCGCCGCCGTCGCGTCCGCCGCCGTACCTGCCGTACTGACCCGGGGTCTGCATCTGGACGGCCTGGCGGACACCGCGGACGGACTCGGCAGCGCCAAGCCCGCCGACGAGGCGCTGCGGATCATGAAGCGGTCGGACATCGGCCCGTTCGGGGTCGTCACCCTGCTCTTCGTACTGCTCGCCCAGGTGGCCGCACTCGCCGAGGCCTATGCGCACGGCCTGGCGCAGGGCGCGCTCGCGGCCGTGGTCGCCGGAGTCGCCGCGCGCTGTGCGCTCACCCTCGCCGCCCGTACGGCGGTCCCCGCAGCCCGGCCCGAAGGACTCGGCGCGGTCGTCGCGGGCACGGTCCCGACGCGCGCCGCCGTGGCCGCACTTGCCGTCACCACCGCCTGCGCTGCCGCGGTAGGCGCCCTGGCCGGTCCGGCGCAGGCGGTGCGCTGCGCGCTCGCGGTGCTCGCCGCCGCGGCCGTCGCGGAGGTGCTGCTGCGGCACTGCGTACGGCGGTTCGGCGGGGTGACCGGCGATGTGTTCGGCGGCGTCGCGGAGACCGCGGCGACGACCGCGCTCGTCGCCCTGGCCCTCGGCTGACGGAGCTGCCGAGCCCGGCTGACGGCCCTGACCCTCCGCGGCCGGTGACCGAGCGTAGGCTCACTGAGCATCGCAACGAGGGCGCTGCCTACTATGCGGGCGGGCCCGGTCGACCCCACCCGATCGGCCACCGACTCAACGGAAGAGAGAAATCACCACCGTGACTGCTCTGACTCTCAAGCCCGCCGGCACGGCCGGTCTGCGCGCCGACGCGATCGTCGTCGGTGTCGCGAAGGGCGCCGCCTCGTCCAAGGGGCTCCCGGTCGTCGCGCCGGGCGCGGAGGCCGTGGACCAGGCCTTCGGCTCCAAGCTCGGCGCCGTCCTGAAGTCCCTTGGCGCCTCGGGCGGCGAGGGCGAGGTGACCAAGCTCCCCTCCCCCGACGGCCTGCAGGCGCCGGTGGTCATCGCGGTCGGACTCGGGGCGGTCCCCGACAAGGACGCCGAGTCCGGCTACGGGGAGGAGACGCTGCGCCGCGCCGCCGGCACCGCGGCCCGGGCGCTTGCCGGCACCAAGAAGGCCGCCTTCGCGCTGCCGGTCGAGGACGCCGAGCAGGCCGGTGCGGTCGCGGAGGGTGCGGCGCTCGGCGCGTACTCCTTCGACGCGTACAAGGACAACGGCAAGGACGGCAAGGACGCCAAGGGCCCGCTCGGCGAGGCCCTGATCCTCGTCGCCAAGCCGCGTGACAAGGCCTTCAAGGCCGCGATCGAGCGCGCCACCGCGGTCAGCGAGGAGCTCAACCGGTCCCGCGACCTGATCAACACCCCGCCGAACGACCTCAATCCGGAGGCCTTCGCCGCCGTCGCCTCGGCCGCGGCCAAGGAGCACGGCATCAAGGTCCAGGTGCTCGACGAGAAGGCCCTCACCAAGGGCGGCTACGGCGGCATCCTCGGCGTCGGCGCCGGCTCCGCCTCCGCGCCCCGCCTGGTGAAGCTGTCGTACACCCACCCCAAGGCCAAGAAGTCCCTCGCGTACGTCGGCAAGGGCATCACGTACGACTCGGGCGGCATCTCGCTGAAGCCGGCCGGGCACAACGAGACGATGAAGTGCGACATGAGCGGTGCCGCCGCCGTGTTCGCAGCCGTCGTCGCGGCCTCCCGGCTCGGCCTGCAGGTGAACGTCACCGGCTGGCTGGCCCTCGCCGAGAACATGCCGTCCGGTTCGGCGACCCGCCCCGGCGACGTCCTGAAGATGTACAGCGGCAAGACCGTCGAGGTGCTGAACACCGACGCCGAGGGCCGCCTGGTCCTGGCCGACGCCATCGCCAAGGCATCCGAGGACAAGCCGGACGCGATCGTCGACGTGGCGACCCTGACCGGCGCGATGGTGCTGGCCCTCGGCAGCCGCACCTTCGGAGTGATGGCGAACGACGACGCGTTCCGCACGTCCGTGCACGAGATCGCGGAGGAGTCCGGCGAGCCGTCCTGGCCGATGCCGCTGCCCGCCGACCTCAAGAAGGGCATGGAGTCCACCACCGCCGACATCGCCAACATGGGCGAGCGGATGGGCGGCGGCCTGGTCGCCGGACTGTTCCTGCAGGAGTTCGTGGGCGAGGGCATCACCTGGGCGCATCTGGACATCGCGGGCCCGGCCTTCAACGAGCAGGCGCCGTTCGGTTACACGCCCAAGGGCGGCACCGGCACCGCCGTGCGCACCCTGGTCCGGCTCGCGGAGCGCACCGCGGCCGGCGACCTCGGCTGACCGGCACTCCTCTTCGCCCACGGCTCCGGGTACCCGCCCGGGGCCGTGGGCGTTTTCGGGAATCGGCCGTCCCGAGGAGCGGCCCCGCGTCCCGTCATGCGGCAACAAGTGCGAAGATGGGTTCTCGGCAGGACAGGGCCCCCACCACAGGGCCGAATCACAAGCGGCCGAACACCAGCCGCCGCGGTCACCGACGACCGACGACCGGCGCACATGCATGGAGGACGTGACGTGGCGAACGACGCCAGCACTGTTTTCGACCTAGTGATCCTCGGCGGCGGCAGTGGCGGTTACGCCGCGGCGCTGCGCGGAGCGCAGCTGGGCCTGGACGTCGCCCTGATCGAGAAGAACAAGCTCGGCGGCACCTGCCTGCACAACGGCTGCATCCCGACGAAGGCCCTGCTGCATGCGGGCGAGATCGCCGACCAGGCTCGCGAGAGCGAGCAGTTCGGTGTGAAGGCCAGCTTCGAGGGCATCGACATCGCGGCCGTCCACAAGTACAAGGACGACGTGATCTCCGGCCTCTACAAGGGCCTGCAGGGCCTGGTGGCCTCCCGCAAGGTGACGTACATCGAGGGTGAGGGCCGGCTCTCCTCGCCGACCTCCGTCGATGTGAACGGCCAGCGGGTCGAGGGCCGCCACGTGCTGCTCGCGACCGGCTCGGTGCCGAAGTCGCTGCCCGGCCTGGAGATCGACGGAAACCGCATCATCTCCTCGGACCACGCACTGAAGATCGACCGCGTACCGCAGTCCGCGATCGTGCTCGGCGGCGGCGTCATCGGCGTCGAGTTCGCCTCCGCGTGGAAGTCCTTCGGCACCGATGTGACGGTGATCGAGGGCCTGAAGCACCTGGTGCCGGTCGAGGACGAGAACAGCTCGAAGCTCCTCGAGCGCGCGTTCCGCAAGCGCGGGATCAAGTTCAACCTGGGCACCTTCTTCGAGAAGGCCGAGTACACCCAGGACGGCGTGCGGGTCACCCTCGCCGACGGCAAGACCTTCGAGGCGGAGGTGCTGCTGGTCGCGATCGGCCGCGGCCCGGTCTCGCAGGGGCTCGGTTACGAGGAGCAGGGCGTCGCGATGGACCGCGGCTTCGTCCTCGTCGACGAGTACATGCAGACCAATGTGCCGACGATCTCGGCCGTCGGTGACCTGGTGCCCACGCTCCAGCTCGCGCACGTCGGCTTCGCGGAGGGCATCCTGGTGGCGGAGCGCCTGGCCGGGCTCAAGCCCGTCCCGGTCGACTACGACGGTGTGCCGCGGGTGACGTACTGCCACCCCGAGGTCGCCTCCGTGGGCATCACCGAGGCCAAGGCCAAGGAGATCTACGGCTCGGACAAGGTCGTCGCTCTGAAGTACAACCTCGCGGGCAACGGCAAGAGCAAGATCCTCAAGACCGCGGGCGAGATCAAGCTCGTCCAGGTCAAGGACGGTGCCGTGGTCGGCGTCCACATGGTCGGAGACCGCATGGGCGAGCAGGTCGGCGAGGCTCAGCTGATCTACAACTGGGAGGCGCTGCCCGCCGAGGTGGCGCAGCTCGTCCACGCCCACCCGACGCAGAACGAGGCCCTGGGCGAGGCCCACCTGGCCCTTGCCGGCAAGCCGCTGCACTCCCACGACTAGTCGGGCCTGGTCGGTGCATCCGCCGACCGTGCTTCCCGGAGCGCGCACCCCTTTTCCGTACGTAGTTCGTTAGGAGCAACCGAAACCATGGCGGTTTCCGTAACCCTGCCGGCGCTCGGCGAGAGCGTCACCGAAGGTACTGTCACCCGCTGGCTGAAGGCCGAGGGTGAGCGTGTGGAGGCCGACGAGCCGTTGCTCGAGGTCTCCACCGACAAGGTCGACACCGAGATCCCCGCCCCCGCGGCCGGCGTCCTCGCGTCCATCAAGGTCGCCGAGGACGAGACCGTCGAGGTCGGCGCCGAGCTGGCGCTGATCGACGACGGCAGCGGCGCCCCCGCCGCCGACTCCGCTCCGGCCGCCGAGCCGGCGCCCGCGGCAGCGCCCGCCCAGGCCGAGGCACCCGCGGCGGAGG
>NZ_QUAK01000214.1 GCF_003429565.1 Streptomyces triticagri | reverse complement strand
GCCCGAGAGGGCGGCCGGCCCGGCACTCACCCCTTCAACGGCCTTGGGCCCAGGGCGTGTTCGTCACTGGTCGGACGACGGCAGCTTCGGCGGCGAGGCGCTCTCCGCCTTCTGCGCGTCGGCCAGCGCCTCAGCCGCCGCCTCGGCCGCCTGCGCCGCGTCGTCCGCGGCGTCGGTGGCACGCTCCTGGGCGGCGGGCTTCTCCCGGGTGGCCGGCGACTGCGGCAGATTCTCGCCGAAGGCGCGGGACACCCCCTGCAGAGCGGAGGTGACCTCACTGGGGATCATCCAGAAGGTGTTGCCCTCGCCCTGCGCCAGCTCCGGCAGCACCGTGAGGTACTGGTACGCGAGCAGCTTCGGGTCCGGGTCGTTGCGGTGCACCGCCTGGAACACCTCGTCGATCGCCCGCGACTTGCCCTCGGCCTTGAGGATCTCGGCCGTACGGTTGCCCTCCGCGCGCAGCACCGCCGCCTGCTTGTCGCCCTCGGCGGTGAGGATCTGCGACTGGCGCTGGCCCTCGGCACCGAGGATCGCGGCCCGCTTGTCCCGCTCGGCACGCATCTGCTTCTGCATCGCGTCCTTGATGGACTGCGGCGGGTCGATCGCCTTGATCTCCACGCGGTTGACCCTGAGGCCCCATTTGCCGGTGGCGTCGTCGAGCACGCCGCGCAGCTGGCTGTTGATCGTGTCGCGCGAGGTGAGTGTCTTCTCCAGGTCCATCGATCCCACCACGTTACGCAGAGTGGTGACCGTCAACTGCTCGACCGCCTGCAGAAAGCTGGCGATCTCGTAGAACGCCGCACGCGGATCGGTGACCTGGAAATACAGCACGGTGTCGATCTCGACGACCAGGTTGTCCTCGGTGATCACCGGCTGCGGTTTGAAGGAGACGACCTGCTCGCGCAGATCGATCACCGGGTGTACGCGGTCGATGTACGGAATGACGAGATTGAGACCAGGATTCAGCGTGCGGTGATAACGGCCGAGACGCTCGACATTACGGGCCCGCGCCTGCGGCACGATGCGTACCGCTCGCACCACGGTGAAGACCGCGATGAGCGCGACGATCAGGCCGGCGATCAGAAACGCCGAAACTTCCATGGCTCACTCCCGGGGATACACAAGGGCGGTCGTGCCGGCAATTTCGATCACGTCGACGGTCGCTCCGGCCGGAATCACCAGCGTCTCGTCGTAGGCGCGCGCCGTCCATTCTTCGCCGCCTATCCGTACCCTGCCGCCGAGCCCGGTGACTTCGGACGTGGTGGTGGCGGCGGAGCCGATCAGGGCGTCCACCCCGAAACGCTCCGTCTGGGGTCGGATGACGTGACGCAGGGCTATAGGACGTACAAAAACCAGGGTCACCGCGGACACTCCGGTGAACACCAGGAACTGCAATGGCACCGGAAGCCCCACGGCGGCGGATCCCGATGTCACCAGTGCAGCCACGCCGAGCAGTCCCAGCGCGGCGGTCAGCGTGAAGATCTCCGCCACGGCCAGGACCCCGGCGACGATCAGCCAGATCAGCCACGGATCCATTGTGATCCCCTCTTGGCCGCTGTCGGTGGGCAAAGGGTTGGGGGTGTGTCCTCCAGTGAAGCGGTAAGCAGGGCGTTCTGTCGATACACGCGCACTCTCTGTCGATGTCGGAGTCGATGTCGGAGTCGATGTCGGAACATGCTCTTCTTTGCCCTGCCTTTACCCACGGCGGACGCTCAGAAATCTTTACGCGGGCTTAAAAAGTGGGCCCTGGCGCCCGCCCCGGAAGGGACGGGGCCAGGGCCCGGACGTACGGTCGATCAGCTTGCCGAGCAGTCCATCGAGCCCGGGTCCGCCGCTTCCTGGATCAGCTTGTCGTGCGCTGCCTTGATCCGGTCCACGTCGGGCTTCATCACCTTGCGGTCGTAGGTGAGCAGGCCGTTCAGCTCGCCCTCCACGTCGGTGATCTGGGTGTAGACGGCACCGTTGCTCCCCTTGCAGGCGAAGTCCCTGATCTCGCCGAGGAGTTCCAGATATTCGTCGGTGTACTTGTCGCGCTCCACACCGACGTAGGTGTGGCGTACGGGCCAGGCGTGGCCCGGCACGGCGAGGCCGAGGCCGCCGTACTCGCCGCTGACCAGCGCGCGTTTCCCGTCGGGATCCGGCAGTTGCGCGCTCGGATAGCCGTGGGCGTCCGAGATGTCGCCGTTGCCGCCGTCGACCGCCCCGCAGCAGTTGTGCCCGCTCATGTTGTTCACGAGCCTGCTCGGGTCCCACTTCTTCGCCTGGTCGGCGATGCGGGCCTGGTCGTACTGGCCCCAGCCCTCGTTGAAGGTGACCCACATGATCACCGAGGGGCTGGAGGCGTGCTGGTCGATCATCTTCTTCATCTCGTGCTCGTACTGGGTGCGCGCACCGTCGTCCGGGTCGACCCCGGAGGTCATGGAGGGCATGTCCTGCCAGACGAGCAGTCCAAGGCGGTCCGCGTGGTAGAACCAGCGGTCCGGTTCGACCTTGATGTGCTTGCGCACCGAGTTGAAGCCCAGCTCCTTGTGCTTCTCCAGGTCGAAGGCGAGGGCCTCGTCGGTCGGAGCGGTGTGCAGTCCGTCCGGCCAGAAGCCCTGGTCGAGGGTGGCCATCGAGAAGACCGGCTTGCCGTTCAGGACGGTGCGCTGTTCGCCGTCGATCTCCTTGACCTCGATGCTGCGCATCCCGAAGTAGCTGTCGACGGTGTCGCTGTCGTCGCCCTCACCCACGGTGACCTGGATCTTGTACAGGTGCGGGTCGTCCGGCGACCACAGGTGCGGGTCGGGGACGGGTACCTCGAGAGTGCCGCCGGCCTCGCCGCTCGCCCGGCCGACCTCCTTGCCGTCGTCGGTCGCGACGGCGGTGACGGGCGCGCCGTCGGGTACGCCGTTCACGTCGACGGTGAGCTGCTCGTCCGCGAGGTCCGGGGTGAGCTTCAGGCTGTCCGCGTGGTCCTCGGCCACCGGCTCCATCCACACGGTCTGCCAGATGCCGGAGGACGGGGTGTACCAGATGCCGCTCGGGTCGAGGCGCTGCTTGCCCATCGGCGGGTTCTCGCCGTCGGCGGAGTCGGTCGGGTCGTACACGCCGACGATGAGTTCCTGGTCCTCGCCCGGCTTGAGGGCGTCGGTCACATCGGCGGAGAAGCGGTCGTAGCCGCCCTTGTGCTCGGTGACCTTCTCGCCGTTGACGTAGATCTCGGACTGCCAGTCGACGGCGTCGAAGTTGAGCTTCAGGCGCTTGCCGTCGCCCACCTTCCAGTCCTCGGGCACGGTGAAGCTGCGCTTGTACCACATGCGGTCCTCGTGCCGTTCGATCCCGGAGAGCTGGGACTCGACGGGGTACGGGACCAGGATCTTCTCGTCCAGCTGCTTGCCGACCGGCGGCTCCTCGCCGGCCTCGGCGGCCGCGAACTCCCAGGGGCCGTTGAGGTTCTTCCAGTCCTTGCGGGTCATCTGCGGGCGCGGGTACTCGGGCAGCGGGTTCTCTTCGCTGACGTCGTCGGCGAAGGGCGTCTTGAGCTGGTACTCGGACTCGTTCGCGCCGCTGCTCCAGAAGGATCCGACGGCCTTGCCGTCCGCGCCGGCGAGTCCGCCCTCGCCGTCGTAGCGCAGATCGGCCGTGCCGCCCTGGCCGACGACGGGTTCCTCGAGCTCGACGAGGAGTCTGCGCGGATCGTCCGGGTCGGCGGTGATCTTCCCGAGCGGCCATTCGGCGCCGCCGATCACCGCCTCGACATGATCGCCGAGGTCCGCCGGCGGTGCGGCGAGTTCCTGGGCGAAGTCCAGGCGCAGGGTACGGCCGGACTTCAGGACGGTGGCGGCGATGGCGCCGTCGTAGTCGAAGCCGTCGGGCAGGCGGAACGCGGACTTCGGGACGGGCTCCTTGTCGGCACCCGGACGGATCCAGTTGAGGTGCAGATTGGATCCGCCCTCGTGCTCGAAGTACTCGACCTTGATGTCGTGCTCACTGCCCTCGGTGAGCTCGACGGGCTCGGAGGTCTGTTCGTTCTCCCAGTCGTCGACCCAGTGGTCGATGGCCAGCTCGTCGTCGATCCAGAGGCGGAATCCGTTGTCGCCCTTCATGGTGAAGGTGTGGGCTCCGGAGGCCTCCGGGACGATCTTTCCGGTCCAGCGGATGCTGGCGTCGTCCGACTGGCCGGTCGCCTGGGTCAGCCGGGACTCCAGGTCGTCGAAGTCGATGTTCGGGTCGAATCCGGTGGCCTTGAGCTCGTCGAAGTCGAAGGCGCCGGACTCGGATTGGGTGTAGTACTCGCCCTTCAAGCCGTGCGGTTCGATCGGCTCGTCGGCGGCGGACGCGGACGGCATCGCGGTGAGGCCCGCGATGCCCAGCAGGGCAGCCAGAAGTAGGGCCAGTTGTCTTCTCGATCGCACAGATTCTCCTTCGTGAGGAAGGGTGGCGGCTCGTTGCGTCAGTCTGTACAACGTTGGAAGGAACGGCAGTTGGCATGACAGCACGGCTTCAGACCTCTGTCCAGGGTCATGACAAACAGCCAGCGCAAGAGCCTGTATAACGATGTATGGACAGGCAGGGGCCGCTCGGGCACGAGCCCTGGCCCCGGAGGGGAATCGTGTGAGGGTGAGCCTCAAGGACGTCGCGGAGCGCGCGGGCGTCTCGATCAAGACCGTGTCGAACGTGGTGAACAACTACGCGCACGTCACACCGGCCATGCGGGCCCGTGTGCAGCAGGCCATCGACGAGCTCGGGTACCGGCCGAATCTGACCGCGCGCCATCTGCGCAAGGGCCGGACCGGCATCATCGCGCTCGCGGTACCCGAGCTCGGCAACCCGTACTTCGCCGAGCTGGCCGGCGCCGTGATCGACGCGGCGGCCGACCACGACTACACCGTGCTGCTCGACCACACCCGCGGCGACCGTGAACAGGAGGTGCTGGTCAGCCAGGGTTTCCGGGCCAGGGTGATCGACGGCCTGATCCTCAGCCCGCTGGAGCTCGAGTCGGACGACCTGCGCAGCCGCACCGACGATGTACCGCTGGTGCTGCTGGGCGAGCGCGAGTACGACCTGCCCTACGACCACATCGCCATCGACAATGTGGCGGCGGCTCGGGCCGCGGTACGCCATCTGACCGGCCTCGGCCGTACGCGGATCGCCTTCCTCGGGGCCCGTACGGACACCGCGAACCAGCCGGCGCATCTTCGACTGCGGGGCTGGCGCGAGGAGTTGAAGGAGTCCGGCCTCGATCCCGCGGAATCGCTTGTGGGGCCGGTCGGCGGCTGGGACCGCGGCGACGGCGCGGTGGCGATGGCCCGGATGCTGGACTCGGGGGTGCGCCCGGACGCGGTGTTCGCCTTCAACGACCTGGTCGCCATCGGCGCCATGCGGGTGCTGCACGAGCGGGGGCTCCGGGTGCCCTGGGACGTGGCCGTGGTGGGTTTCGACGACATCGCCGAGGGTCGGTACGGGGCGGTCACGCTCACCACCGTGTCGCCGGACAAGCACGCCATCGCACGGCTCGCGGTCGAGTCGGTGATCAGCCGGCTGCGGGGCGCCGAGTCCGCGGACAACGAGCCCGGCGGACGCGAACTCACCGCGCAGTTCCGGCTGGTGGAGCGGGAGAGCACGCTGGGGCGCCGCTGACGTGCGCGGGACCGAAGGCCCCGTACGGGGCCGGTGCGGGAGGCCGCCGTGCGCCACCCGCCCCGGATCCCGCTCCTTACGCGGAGGGTTTACACATCTCTTCCAACGATGTAAAACGTGCTCCGGAACGGAGAGTTGACCGTCACAGCCGATCACCCACGCGAGCCGCAGCGCCGCGGGGCCGCGCCATTCTGGGGACGCCATGAAGTCGACCGCTCAGTTGGGCCGTACAGCCGTCAGAACTCTTGTCGCCACCGGTCTCTCGCTCAGTCTCGCGCTGACCGCGGGAGCCTGTGCGAAGTCGGAGGACGACGGAGGCAGCAAGGACAAGGACAAGGGCGCCTCCGGCGACGGCGGCCAGGTGGTCTCGTCGCCGAGCGCCGGTAACGCGAAGACCTGCACCATCGACCAGTTCGGCGCCGAGAAGCTGGACCTGAAGAACGCCACCGTCGGCTTCTCGCAGTCCGAGAAGGAGGCCAATCCGTTCCGTATCGCGGAGACGGCCTCCATCAAGGCCGAGGCCAAGAAGCGTGGCGTCAAACTGCTCACCGCCAACGCGCAGTCGCAGTTCTCCAAGCAGATCAGCGATGTGCAGGACCTGATCGCCAAGGGCGCCGACCTGCTGGTCATCGCCCCGCTGAACTCGGACGGCTGGGGCCCGGTGCTGCGCGCCGCGAGCGCCAAGAAGATCCCGATCGTCACCATCGACCGGAAGATCAACTCCAAGGCCTGCAAGGACTATGTGAGTTTCATCGGCTCCGACTTCGTCGAGCAGGGCAAGCGCGCCGCCGACCAGATGATCGAGGCGACCGGTGGCAAGGGCGAGGTCGCGATCCTCCTCGGCGCGCCCGGGAACAACGTCACCACCGAGCGCACCAAGGGCTTCAAGGACCGGATCAAGGCGAAGGCACCGGACCTGAAGGTGGTCTTCGAGCAGACCGGCGAGTTCTCCCGCGAGAAGGGCCAGTCGGTCACCGAGCAGCTGATCCAGTCCAATTCGAAGATCAGCGGCATCTACGCCGAGAACGACGAGATGGGCCTCGGCGCCGTCACCGCCCTGAAGAGCGCGGGCAAGAAGGCCGGCGACGTCAAGATCGTCACGGTGGACGGCACGCGCAACGCGGTCCAGGGCATCGTCGACGGCTGGATCCACGGAGTGGTGGAGTCCAACCCGCGCTTCGGCCCGCTCGCCTTCCAGACCCTGGACACCTTCACCAAGGGCGAGAAGGTCGCGCAGGACATCGTCATCCAGGACTCCGCCTACACCGAGAAGAACGCCGAGTCCGACCTCAGCAAGGCGTACTGACGATGACCGCAGCACCCGACGCGCCGGGGCAGCCGCCCCCGGCGCAGGGCACGCCCGCCCTGGCCGTCACCTCCCTGACCAAGTCGTTCCCGGGCGCACTCGCCCTGGACGAGGTGGACTTCGAGGCCCGGGCGGGCGAGGTGCACGCCCTGATCGGTGAGAACGGCGCCGGCAAGTCGACGCTCATCAAGGTGCTGACGGGTGTGTACCAGGCCGACGCCGGCCGGGTCCGCTTCCTCGGCGACGAGGTGCGCTTCGGCACGCCGCTGGAGGCGCAGGACGCCGGGATCTCCACGATCTACCAGGAGGTCAATCTCGTCCCCCTGATGAGCGTGGCCCGCAATCTCTTCCTCGGCCGCGAGCCGCGCAACCGGTTCGGTCTGATCGACTTCCGTGCGATGCACCTTGCGGCGGACGAGGCCCTGCGGGATCTGGGCGTACGGGTGGACGTGACCCGCCCGCTGCGCACCCTCGGCGTCGGCGCGCAGCAGATGGTGGCCCTGGCCCGCGCGGTCTCCGTGGACGCGCGGGTCGTCATCATGGACGAGCCGACCTCGTCGCTCGAGCCCCGTGAGGTGGCCACGCTCTTCGGGGTGATCCGGATGCTGCGGGACCGCGGCATCGCGGTGATCTATGTGAGTCACCGCCTGGAGGAGCTGTACGAGATCTGCGACAGCGTGACCGTGCTCCGGGACGGCCGGGTGGTGCACACCGGGCGGATCGCGGACCTCGACCGGCTGCGCCTGGTCTCCCTGATGCTGGGCCGGGAGATGGGCCAGGTGCGCGAGGAGGGGCTCACCAAGTTCTCCGGCGACCATGCGGCGGCGGGCGAACCCGTCCTGCAGGCCGAGGAATTGACGCTCAGCCATATGCTGCACGCGGTGTCCGTGGAGGTGCGCCCCGGCGAGGTGGTGGGGCTCGGCGGCCTGCTCGGCTCCGGGCGCAGCGAGACCGCCAAGGCGATCGCCGGTGCGCTGCCGCCCGAGTCCGGCCGGGTGCTGGTCGCGGGCTCCGAGGTGCGTACGGGGTCGACTCCGGCGGCGATCCGGGCGGGCATCAGTCTGCTGCCCGAGGACCGGAAGGCGGAGGGCATCGTGCCGGGGCTCTCGGTGCGCGAGAACATCGCGCTCGCGGCGCTGCCGGGCCTGTCCCGCTTCGGTCTGGTCGACGAGTCGCGTATCGACCGGATCGTCGACACGTTCATGGAGCGGTTGCGGATCAAGGCGTCGAGCCCGCACCAGAAGGTCGGGGAGCTCTCCGGCGGCAACCAGCAGAAGGTGCTGCTCGCCCGCTGGTTGGCGATGCAGCCCAAGGTGCTGCTGCTCGACGAGCCGACCCGCGGTATCGACGTGGGCGCCAAGGCCGAGGTGCAGAAGCTCATCGACGAACTGGCCGAGGACGGCCTCGGCGTGCTGCTGATCTCCTCGGACATGGAGGAGCTGGTGGAGGGTTCGGACCGGGTGGTGGTCCTCAAGGACGGCGCGGTGACCGCGGAATTGACAGGTGATCAGGTGACCGAGGACCTGCTGATGCAGGCCATAGCGGCTCCCCTGCCGGCGGACGCCGGCGACGGGGCCGGCACGCCCCCGGGCCCGCGCAAGGAGGCCGGTGATGACTGAACTCACCTTGCGCCGCTCCGAGTTGGACCGCGCCCGGGTACTGCGTCTGCTGCAGGACTACGGCGTCTACGCGGGCGTGGCCGTGCTGATCCTGGTCAATGTGGTGCTCACCCCGAACTTCGTGTCCGGCGAGAACTTCCGCACCCAGGCCGTCCAGGTCGCCCCCGTGATGATCGTCGCTCTCGGCATGGCGCTGGCGATCGGCTCGCAGGGCATCGATCTGTCGGTGGGCTCGGTGATGGCCCTGTCCACCTCGCTGCTCTCGCTCTATCTGGGGTACGGGCCGTGGATCGCCGTCCTGGTCGCGGTGATCGGCGGCATGGTGATCGGCCTGGCGAACGGCTCGTTGATCGCCTTCATCGGGGTGCAGCCGATCGTGGCGACACTGGCGTTGATGGTGGCGGGGCGCGGGCTCGCGCTGGTGCTGCTCCCCCAGCTCAAGGACGTACGGGATCCGGGCATGGCCACGCTGGGCTCCGGCAGTGTCCTCGGCATCCCGTATCTCGTCCTGATCGCCGTCGCGCTCGCGATCGCGGTGGCGTTCGTCGTGCGGCGCACCACCTTCGGGCGGCAGTTGCTGGCGATCGGCGACAGCCGGCCCGCGGCGCAGCTGGCCGGTCTGCCCGTACGCCGGGTGCTGATCATCGTGTACGTGGTGTCCGGGGCGCTCGCCGCGGTCGCGGGTGTGATCGCCACGGCGCGGCTCACCGCGAGCGACCCGACCTCGCTGGGCACCCTGATGGAACTCTCCGCGATCACGGCCGTGGTGGTCGGCGGTACTCCGCTGAGCGGTGGCCGGGTCCGGATCGGCGGCACCGTCGCCGGCGCCGTCCTGATCCAGTTGCTCACCGCCACGCTGATCAAGCACGACCTGCCGCCGTCCTGGACGCAGATCGCCCAGGCCGTCGTGATCGTCGCCGCCGTGTATGCGGCGCGGGAACGGGGGAAGCGATGACGACCGACACGACCGAACCGGCGGCCCGGGAGAAGGACGCCTCGCCGGGCGCCGAGCAGCCGCAGGGCGCGACCCGCTCCGAGCGGTTGACCTCGCTCGCCCAGCAGCACGGCGCGCTGGTCGCGCTCCTGGTCATGGTGCTGGTGGCGAGCCTGAGCTTCGACTCCTTCCTGACCGGCGACAACCTCGAGAACATGGCGGTGTCCTCCGCGTTCCTCGCGGTGGTGGCGCTCGGCATGACCTTTGTGATCATCACCGGGGGCATCGACCTCTCGGTGGGTTACGTGTTCGCGCTCGGCGGGGTGCTTGCCGCCTGGGGCTCGCAGTACGGGACCTTGGTCGCCCTGATCCTGCCCCTCGCGGTGTGCGGTCTGATTGGCCTGGTCAACGGCCTGCTGATCGCACGGGCCCGGCTCGCTCCGTTCATCGTGACGCTGGCGGCGATGCTGCTCGCACGCGGTGTGCTCCTGTCGGTGACGGACGAGGGCTCCACCACCTATCTGGTGGACAAGGACGCCTTCTTCGCCCGCCTCGGCCAGGAGAAGCTGCTCGGCATCGGCCTTCCGGTGTGGATCACCGTGGCGCTGTTCGGCCTGGGCGCGCTGGTGCTGCGGCGCAGCCGCTTCGGGCAGTACGTGTACGCGGTCGGCGGGAACGAGGACGCGGCGGCGCTGATGGGCGCCCCCGTGGCCCGTACGAAGATCGCCGTCTACACACTGTCCGGGCTGTGCGCGGGACTTGCGGGTGCGCTGAACGCCGCATGGCTGATGTCCGGCGTGACGATCCTCGGCACCGGGATGGAGCTGGAGGCGATCTCGGCCGTGGTGATCGGCGGGACGCTGCTCACCGGCGGCTTCGGCTTCATCAGCGGGTCTCTGGTCGGCGTCCTGCTCCTGAAGGTGATCCAGAACGTGATCAACCAGATCGGCTCGCTCGACTCCGCGTACCAACAGGTCGTCAGCGGCGCCTTCCTGGCCTTGGTGGTGATCGCGCAGACCTGGCTGGGACGCCGCCGCCGGATGCTGTGATCCGCCCTGCTCAGCGCCGGCCGCCGAACTCCCAGCTGTGCACCTCGATGTCGGCGTACGTGTGCGGGGCGAGCACCGCACGCGCGGCATCGGGGGACGGTGCTCGCAACAGCGCTGCCGTACCGAGCCAGTTGAGTCCGTCGTCCGACACCAGGGGGCCGTGGGCGATGAGTTCGTCGCGCTCGGCGGGCAGTTCGAGGCTCGGGCCGTCGGGGAGTTCCGGCGCGAGTCCGAGGACGAAGTAGCGGTCGTCGCCCTCGCTGCCACCGGGGAAGTCCCACATGGTGCGGCCGAGTTGATTGGTCCAGCGGCGCAGCAGCACGTCCCGGTACACGCCCGCCTGGTGGTTGGGCTCGTCGAAGGCGAACGCGCGGGCGGTGCCGGCGTCCGGCAGATCGAGGATGTGCAGACTGCCGGTGAGCGTCTCCGTGGCCGGCAGGAACGTCGGACCGCGCGCGATCATCTCCCGCGCATACCGGTCCATGTACGACCAGTGCGCTTCGATCAGCTCCTCCCGCAGGGCCTCGGAGTCGGAACGGTCGCGGTGCCAGCACAGGTACTCCATGCCGCGGGACTATCGCCGATGCCGGTCGCCCGATCAACCGGATTGCCCGTCGGTCACGCTGCGTGCACGGGGTCGAATGGCCCGTACGGGCCGCTCGGCTTACGTTGGAGGCATGCGGCTCAGAGCATCCGGGCCCTGCGCGCTCGTGCTGGTGGCGGCGGTCGGCCTCGTGCCGGCCGGTGGCGCCGCGCACGCGGCCGATCCCGTGTCCACGGTGACCTACGGCGAGGCCGACCGCGCCGAGGCCCTCGCGTACTGGACCACCGACCGGATGCGGAAGGTGGGTGCGGCGATCGACGAGGGCCGCACGCCCGCGGGACAGAAGCAGTGGACCGGGGCCCGGATGGCGCCGGTCGGACGGCTCTTCTTCGTCGACGAAAAGGGCAACGACTCCTGGTGCACGGCGACTTCGGTGCCGGGCGAGAACGGTTCCACGGCCGTGACGGCCGGTCACTGCGTACAACTCCCGGCCTCCCCCGGCAATGTGCACTCCTCGATGGTGTTCGTCCCCGGATACTCCGAGGGCCGGCAGCCCCATGGGGCGTACGCGGTACGGGCGTTCACCATGCCGCGGTCCTGGGAGCAGGACGACCAGGGTGATGTCGCGGCCGTGGTCCTCGACCCGCGTGAGGGCAGACGTCTCGCGGACGCCGTGGGGACCTTGCCGGTCGCGTTCACCGACAAGCCCGGTGGCGAGGTGACGCTGTTCGGCTATCCCGGCACCAGCCCGCAGCGTGGCGAGCAGCTGCTGTTCTGCACGGCGACGGCACGCGCGTCCGAGGACCACGGTCAGGAGGTCGGCTGCGGTATGGGCGGCGGTGCGAGCGGCGGACCGTGGCTGTCCGGCTTCGACCGTGCGGAGGGCCGCGGGACGGTGGTCGGCATGACGAGCTACGGCGACTCCGCGACGGAGAGCCGGACGACCTCCGCAGAGGTGCTCGGCCCGCTGGCCAGGCAGGTGTACGACCGGGCGCAGGGCATGTGAGCCGACTGCACCGGATGGCTCACGTCCCCTGTTCCTGCTACGACTTGAAGCCGTACGGCACCTGCTGCCCCTTGCCGAGGGCGATCACCCCGCCCGGCGAGACGGTGTAGAGCTCGCCGTCCCGGTCGGGGTTCACGCCGATCGTCGCGCCCGCCGGCACGTCCACGTTCTTGTCGAGGATGGCGCCGCGCACCACCGCCCCGCGGCCGATCCTCACGTTGTCGTGCAGCACCGAGCCCTGGACGACCGCGCCCGGCTCCACGACGACGCCCGGCGAGAGCACCGAGCGCGTGACCTGGCCGCTGATCACACACCCCGGACTGACCACGGACTCCCCCGCGATTCCGCCCGCCACGAACCGGGCGGGCGGCAGCTGCCCGGGGTGGGTGTAGATGGGCCAGCGCCGGTTGTACAGGTCGAAGACGGGGGTCTCCGACACCAGGTCCATATGGGCCTCGTAGTACGCGTCCAGGGTGCCGACGTCCCGCCAGTAGCCGTGGTCGCGCGGGGTCTCACCGGGGACGTGGTTGGCGTCGAAGTCGTAGAGCTGGGCGACTCCGCGTTCGGTGAGCATGGGCAGGATGGAGCCGCCCATGTCGTGCACCGACTCGGGGTCCTCCGCGTCCTGCTGCAGGGCGTCGATCAGGGCCTTGGTGGTGAAGATGTAGTTGCCCATCGAGGCGAAGACCCGGCTCGGATCGTCGGGAAGTCCGGGCGGATCGGCGGGCTTCTCCTCGAAGCGCTCCACCCGGGTGCTTCCCTTGGCGGGGGTGATGATGCCGAAGGCGGAGGCCTCGCTGCGGGGCACCCGGATGCCCGCCACCGTGACGGCGGCACCGCTCTCGACATGCTGCTCCAGCATCTGCCGAGGATCCATCCGGTACACATGGTCGGCGCCGAACACCGCGATGTGGTCCGGCTGTTCGTCGTGCACCAGATTCAGGGACTGCAGGATCGCGTCGGCGCTGCCCGCGTACCAGCGCGGTCCGAGGCGCTGCTGCGCCGGCACCGGGGTGACGTAGTTGCCGAGCAGGCTCGACATGCGCCAGGTCGTCGTGACGTGCCGGTCCAGGGAGTGCGACTTGTACTGGGTCAGTACGCAGATCCGCAGGATGCCCGCGTTGACCAGATTCGACAGGACGAAGTCGACGAGCCGGTAGGTGCCGCCGAAGGTGACCGCGGGTTTCGCCCGGTCAGTGGTGAGCGGCATCAGGCGCTTGCCCTCGCCTCCCGCCAGGACGATTCCGAGTACCGAAGGTCCACCACGCATGGCCGCCCCTAGTTCGTCGCCCTGTCCACGGTCGGTCGTCCTGTCCGCCGGGCTCGACAGGACCTTCATGGTCACCCAGATGCATTCCCGGGGGAAGAGCGCTGCACGCGGGGCACGGCACTCCCCGTACGACCGCTCAGGGCAGGATCTCCACATACCCCTCGGTGCCGTGCACCCGGATCCGCTGTCCGTCCCGGATCCGCCGGGTGGCCTCCGGCACGCCGACCACGGCGGGCAGTCCGTACTCGCGGGCGATCACCGCGCCATGGGTCATCAGTCCGCCCACCTCCGTCACCAGAGCGGCGACCGAGACGAACAGCGGCGACCAGCTGGGGTCCGTGTGGGCCGTGACCAGGATGTCGCCGGGCGCGAACTCGGCGTCCGCCAGGTCGAGGACGATCCTGGCCCGTCCCTCCACGGTCCCGGCGGAGACGGCGAGTCCGGCCAGCGCGCCGTCGGGTACGTCGTCGCGCCGGTGGCTGCCCGTGACGGCCTCACCGTCGGAGGTCAGGACGCGCGGCGGCGTGAGCGCCTCGTACCGGCGGAAGGCCGCCTTGCGTTCCTCGATCAGCCGGTCGTCGACGCGGTTCGTCCGTACGACCTCGTGGAGCTCCTCGAACGTGAGGTGGCCGATGTCCTCCTTCGCGCCGAGCACACCGGCCCCGACGAGGCGCTCCGCCTCCGCGAGCAGGGCCTTGCGATAGACGAAGTAGCGGCTGATGATCGCGTACTTGGGATACTCCCGATACCCGATGAAGGTACGTACCCGGTCGATCATCCGCTCGGCCTCCTCGGCCTTGTGGTCACCGTCCGGCAGGGCCCGCAGTCGCGTCGTGACGTCCTTCGCCTTCGCCTCCGCCCGCTGCCGGCCCTGCTCGAAGCGCCGTTCGGCTTCGCCGGGTCCGAAGTTCCGTACGTTGTCGAGGAGGGCGGGGACGACTGCGCCCGGGCGTTCGCTCCAGCGCGGCCTGGTGATGTCGATCTCGCCCACGCAGCGCATTCCGTACCGGTGGAGGTAGTCCCGCAGGGCGTCGCGCGCCTCGGCTCCGCCCGGGAGTTTCGCCAACTCGCCCGTGTCGAGGAAGTCGTCACCCTGGACGGCGCCCAGGAACGCCACCACCTCGGGGTACGGCCTGATCACATCCGCGACGTCGAGCAGCGCCAGGCCCATCTCGGAGGTGATGTTGCCGGGGGCGGAAAGGGTGAGCGTGTCGGCCGCGTTCTTCTCGCCGAGCCAGTCCCGCAGGCGGTCGTTGAGCCACCAGGTGGCCTCCATGCCCGCCATGATCGCCTGCAGGCTGAGCGGATCGGTGAGGATGCGCTTGTGCTCCTCGAAGGCCTCGAGCAGGAAGTCGAACAACTCCGGTCCGGTCTTCGTCCGGATGTCGCGCTGCAGGGCGTCGAGAGAGGCCCTGGCGCGCTCGACGAGCTCGGTGACGATCGCCGGGTCGGTGTCGATCGGGGCGGCGGACGCGGGCGGGCGGCCGGGCGTCGAGTCCGGAAGCCAGGGGGCGAAGCCGTCGCGGTCGAGGACCGTCTGCAGAGCGTCGCTGGTCAACGGATCGCCCCGGCCCATGAGTTCGAGCAGGGCGGCACGCCCGGCGGGCGAGGCCACCCTCGGGGTGACGTCCACCCACAGCCGCCCGCCGGCCTGCTGCATGGGCGCCATGGACGTCAGCTGCCATACGGAGATCCCGAGGGGCCGCATCGCGTCGGTCATCATCTGCTGGTGGCCGACGGAGACATAGACCTGCTTGTCCGGTCCGCCGGGCGTGGCCCCGGTCGTGGTACCGGTCCTCGTCCCGGCCTCGGGCACGGGGAAGAGCGTCGTGATCGGGCGGCTCTGGACGATCACGAACTCGCCGTCGGCCAGGCACCATTCGATGTCCTGCGGCCGCCCGAAGTGCGCTTCGATGCGCCTGCCGAGCCGCACGAGCCGCACCGCCTGCGCATCCGTGAGCACGGGCGAGCGCTGCCGCCGCGGCTCGATCGCCACCTCCCCGGTGCCGCCGCCCTCCACGGCTCGTACCGCACGCTCCTTGGTGGCGATCGTCCGCTCGACGACCTGGCCGTCCCGGACCCTGAGCACATCCGGATTCACCAGACCCGACACCAGCGACTCGCCGAGCCCGAACCCGGCGTCCACGGTGGCGACGGTCCGGTCGCCCGACACCGGGTCGGCCGTGAACAGGATCCCGGACGCGTCCGGTACGACCATCCGCTGCACCACCACGGCCAGTTGCACGGCGCGTTCGTCGATGCCGTTCCGCCGGCGGTACGTCACGGCCCGCTCGGTGTACAGCGAGGCCCAGCAGCGGCTGATGTGCCGAAGGATCTGCGCCGGCCCCACGACGTTCAGCCAGGTGTCCTGCTGGCCCGCGGCGGACGCCGTCGGCAGGTCCTCGGCCGTGGCGCTGGACCGTACGGCATAGGCGTGCCCCGCACCGTGCCGCTCGACGGCGCCGGTGATCTCCGCCGCCAGATCGTCCGGTACGGCGACCGCCTCGACGGTCCGGCGCAGCTGTGCGGCGAGCGTACGGATCCCGTCCCGGTCGTCCGGATCCAGGCTCGCCAGCTCGTCGAGGCGGTCCTCGAACGACGGCACCTGCGCCGCGATCCGCCGGAACGCGTCCGTCGTCACGCAGAAGCCGTCCGGCCCCCGGACGTCCTCGATCCGCGTCAGCGCCCCCAGTTGCGCGCCCTTGCCGCCCGCCTCCGCGACCTGCTCCGGCCGGATATCCGACAGGTCCCGCACGCAGCTCTCGCCCACCGCGTTCCGATCAGTCGCCGCCATATGCACGTTGCGCCCCGTTTCCGCAGGTTGTGACTTCGGCGGACGATTTTGCGCCACGATGGGGGCCTTGCCGCAAGCCCCCCACTGCGCTATACGTTGAGAGTGGCGGGAAGAGGTTTCTTCCCGTCTTTCTCTTTGCCCGGGTTTCTCTTTGCCCGGGTTTCTCTTTGCCCGGACCGCCCCTAATCGGCCGTCCGAGGGGCCGTCTCGAAGCAGCAGTCACCGCACAGTCCGCCGCCGGGGCAGCGGTAGTAGAGACAGCAGCTGCGTCGCCGGTGGCGTGCGCCTGGCTCGGGAAGTGGGCCCGCGGCCTGCAGACCCGGGTCGGCGAAGAGCTCCTCTGCGGCGGCTCGCCCCCTGGCCGCCGCCTCGGGCCGGCCGGCCTCCGCCGCCCAGGTCTCGAGTTCGCGCACCGACCCGGCGAGCGCCGAGCCGGCATTGCCCCTCAGCAGACCGGGGGCGATCCGGTACCGGCGGGTCAACGCGGCCGCGAGCGGGGCCAGATGACCCTCGACGAGGACCTCCGCGATCCGCCCGACGGGCAGCGGCTCCACCCGGTCGATCCACAGATCGTCGGGGCTCGTCCCATCCGGGTCCCAGTGCAGCCGCTCCGGATCCAGATCCGGCACCGCGCCGAACAGCGCCGCACCACCGACCGCCACGGAACACAGCCGGGCGGCGAGACCCAACTGCGCGACGGACACCCCGATCCGCACCTCGGGCGCCCTCAGCCGCGCCACGACCTTGTCGACGCGGTGGGCGAGCGCCGACGCCCCGTCCGCCGCGTACGCGCGGGCCAGCGGCACCGCACCTGCGGGCGGCGCCCCGGCGCGCAGCGCGAAGAAACCACCGACCGAACCGAGCTGCCCGAGATCCATCCGGCCATGATCCCAACCCGGTGGCCGCTCCGGTCACCCCTCCACAGGACCACTGGGGGCCTCTCGTACTACGTCTGCGGTATGACCCATTGCCTGCTCAGGGACGACGACGCCAGGCGTTCGGCACGACATCGTAGGACCATGGAAGCCGACCCCATGCCGCACGACCTGGCGAGGAGGGCCCGATGAGTGCCCTGGCGCTGTCCGTGCTGCTCTCCCTCGTCTCCGCCCTGGCCTACGCGGCGGGGGCGATCGTGCAGGAACGGGTGGCCGTGACCACCCCCGGCAATGCCTACGCGCCGGTGCACCGGGTGTCCTGGTGGATCGCGGTGGGTCTGAACGGCATCGGCGCCGTGCTGCACGTCGCGGCCCTCGCCTTCGGCCCGCTCAGCCTGGTGCAGCCGCTGGGCGCGCTCACCATCGTGTTCGCGCTGCCGCTCGCGGCGCTCTTCGTCGGGCGTCGGGCGGGCGCGACCGCCTGGCGCGGCGCGATCATGGCGACGGTGGGTCTCGCGGGCCTGCTCGCCCTCACGGACACGGTCGACACCGGGTCGCTGGACGGCGGCGAGCGGATCCTGGTCGCCGTCACCACCTTCTCGGCGATGGCCGTACTGATGGCCCTGGCGCACGCCGTGCACCGGCATCCGGTGGTGCGCAGCGTGCTCCTCGCCACCGCGGCCGGTGTCTCGTTCGGCATCGCCTCGGTGTTCACCAAGACGGTCGCGGTCGACTGGGGCGCGCACTCGACCTCGGCGCGGCTGTCCAGCTTCGCGGTGATCGCGGTACTGGCCTCGGCCGGACTGCTGCTGTCCCAGGCGTCCTACCGCGGGGCGGGCCTGGCGGCTCCGCTCGCCACCGTCACCGTGGTGAATCCGGTGGTGGCGGCGGCCGTCGGCATCACCCTGTTCGAGGAGTCGTTCCGGTACGGGTCGGCGGGGACGGTCATCGCGCTGGGCTGCGGAGTGGTCGCCGCGGGCGGTCTCATCCTGCTCACCACGGAGCGCATCGGCCGCGCCCACGCGCCGGCCGCGGAAGAGGCCGAGCTCGACGCGTCCGGCGGTGGTCCGGTGCCGGCGCAGAGCGGCAGGCCGTACGAGTCCGCCCGCGCGGCCGACGACGCGTTCCGCGACCTCACGGCCGGACTCCCGGCCCTGCCACCCCCGTCGGGGCCGCAGGACGCCCCGGTGATCGAACAGCTGAGCACGGACGACCGGCAACCGCACGACGGCGGTCCCTGCCGCCCGCGCACACCGGCCGGCCGCGGTCCGGTCTGACACCGCGACCGGCCGGATGCCGGTCTGATCCGTGCCGGACTATCCGTGCTGACCGGGGCGGTAGTCGCCGGCGGGCTGGCAGGTCATGACATTGAGCCGGTTGAAGGCGTTGATCAGGGCGACGACGGCCACCAGGTCGGCCAGTTGAACCTCGTCGTAGTGCTTCGCCGCGCGCGCCCAGACCTCGTCGGGGACTCCCCCGGCGGCGTCCGCGAGCCGGCTGCCCTCCTCCGCGAGCTCCAGCGCCGCGCGCTCGGCCTCGGTGAACACGGTGGCCTCCCGCCAAGCGGCGACCAGATTGATCCGCACGGCCGTCTCGCCGGCGTGCGCGGCGTCCTTGGCGTGCATGTCGATGCACCCGGCGCAGCCGTTGATCTGGCTGGCCCGGAGCTTGACCAACTCCTGGGTCGCGTACGGGACCGTCGACTCCGCGAGGGCCGAGTTCGCGCCGATGAAGTGCTTCACGACCTTGCCGGCGACCGGGCTGGCGAGCGGGTTGATACGAGCTTCCATGGGGATCTCCCGACCTCGGAATGAAACGAAACGTTACGTTTCAATCTGAGCGCCGAGCCACCACCTTGTCAATACGTAACGTTGCGTTCTCCCTTAGGCTTGCCCGCATGCCGAGCACTTCGGGCCGCGGGGCCCGCTCACACGCCGCGATCCATCAGGCCGCCCTCGACCTCTGCGCGGAGCGGGGCTACTCGGCGGTGACCATGGAAGCGATCGCGCAGCGCGCGCGGGTCGGCAAGCCGACGCTGTACCGGTGGTGGCCCTCGAAGGGGAAACTGTTCCTCGACGTGCTCGTGGAGCGCATCGGCGAGCCCTACTTCGCGATCGAGGACACCGGCGATCCGGTCGCCGATCTGCGCCGGTGGCTGCACGGCATCGCCGATCTGCTCTCCGACCCGGTGCTCGGTGACGTGGTCGCGGGCGTGGCCGGCAGCGCACAGCACGACACCGAACTCGCCACGATCGTGCACCAGGAGATCCACGTACTGCTCTCCGGTCGCAACCAGGAACGCATCCGCGCCGGACAGCTCGACGGACAACTGCCGCGCCTGGACCCGCTGTTGGTCGAGGATCTACTGGTCGCGCCCCTGTGGTACCGGCGGATGATCAGTGGACGGCCGGTGACCCGGGCCTACGCGGACACGGTCCTCGACACACTGCTGGGCGCCGAGGCGCCGCAGCCCCGGCCCGCCCCGAAGGACGCCCCCTAGATCCGCACTCCCCCGGCCCGCAGATACCGCAGCGGGTCGACATCCGCGCCGTAGCCCGGCCCCGTACGGATCTCGAAGTGCAGGTGCGGGCCCGTGCTGTTGCCCGTGGAGCCGGAGCGGGCGATGCGCTGGCCGGCGCCCACGCTCTGGCCCGCCTTCACATTGAGCGCGGAGAGGTGCGCGTACTGGCTGTACTTGCCGTCCGCGTGCCGGATCACCACCTCGTACCCGTAACTGCCGCTCCAGCCCGCCGAGACGACCTTGCCCGGCGCCACCGCCTTGACCGAGGTCCCGGTGGAGACCGGGAAGTCGACGCCCGTGTGATAGCCGCTCGCCCAGGAGCCGCCCGCCGCGCGGTAGGGCGTGCTGGGGTTCGCCGCCACGGGTGCGGTCATGCCCGTACTGCGGGAGCTCGCCCGGTCCGCCTTCTCCGGCTTGGGTTTGGGCTTGGGCTTGGCCTTCGACTCCGGCTCGGGCTTCAACTCCGGCTTGGCGGCCGGGCGTTCGGGCTTGGCGGCGGGCTTGCCACGGCCGTCGACCGCGAGCCGCTGGCCCGGGACGATCATGTCGGGGTCGCCGCCGACCACCTTGCGGTTGTCGGCGTAGAGCTGCTGCCAGCCGCCGTCGACCCGCTGCGAGTCGGCGATCGTGGAGAGGCTGTCGCCGCGTACCACCGTGTACATGCCGGACCTGCCGGCGTTCGACTGCGGGGTGGACTCGGGCTTGGCGCTGCGCTTCTCGTCGGGCTTCTCGCGCGGCTGGGCGGCGGGCTTCGCGGAGTTCTTGCCGCCCGAACCACCGGGGTTGATCTCCGGGGCGTCGCCGCCGCGGGTCAGTCCGGCGCGGACCGAGCAGGCCGGCCAGGCACCGGGCCCCTGGCCCTTGAGGACCTTCTCGGCCACGGCTATCTGCTGGTCCTTGGTGGCGAGATCGGCGCGCGGCGCGTAGCGCGTGCCGCCGTAGGCCTCCCAGGTGGACTGCTTGAACTGCAGGCCGCCGTAGTAGCCGTTGCCCGTGTTGATCGACCAGTTGTTGGTGGATTCGCAGGCGGCGACCTTGTTCCAGGTGTCCACATCGGCCGCCTGTGCGGTGCCACTGCCGAGCAGCGGCAGGGCCATCCCGGCTCCGCCCGCTGTCACGGTGAGCGAGGCACGATTGATCCTGCTGGGCTGATAACGGCGGTGACGGCCGCGTAAGGCCATGATTCCCCCTGTAGTACGCGCGACGGGAATCGCCAAGCTAATCGCCCCGAACAGTCCATGACAAGGGGGCGCACTCATCGTCAAGTACGCCCCCTGCGCCAGGAATTGGCCGATCAGTCCGCCGGACGGTCCGTCAAGTACTGGGGCAGCCAGCGCAGTTTGACGCCGTCCTGGTAAGGGCCGCCGCCCTCATGGTCGTTGAACGCATAGACCTCCATCGAGCGCTCCCGACCGGCGTACGCGTTGTAGGCCGCGAAGACCGTCGAGGGCGGGCAGGTCAGGTCCTCGAGCGCCGCCGAGAAGAGCGCCGGCGCGCGGCCGCGCGCCGCGAAGTTCACGCCGTCGAAGTAGGACAGCGTGCCGTACACGCTCTCCTGGTCCGCCCTGCGGGTCTTCAGATACGTGGCGATCTCGCGGTACGGCGTCCGGTCGGTCAGCGTGGTCGAGCGCCGGAAGTGGCAGAGGAACGGCACGTCCGGCGCGATCGCCGCGAGGTCCGGCACCAGGCCGCCGACGGCGATGGTCACTCCGCCGCCCTGGCTGCCGCCGACGGCTGCCACCCGGGAGGCGTCGACGAGCGGATGCGAGCGGGCCGCCTCGACCGCGCGGACCGCATCCGTGTACAGCCGGCGGTAGTAGTACGTGTGCGGGTCCTCGATGCCGCGCGTCAGGAAGCCGGCGACGGCGGGTGCGCTGCCGACCGGGTCGGGCGTGTCGCCCTGGGCCTCTCCTGCGCTGCCCTGGCCCCGGGTGTCCATCACGAAGTGCGCGTACCCCGCGGAGGCCCAGAGCAGATGCATGTGCGGGAGTCCACGGCCGCCGCCGTACCCGATGTACTCGACCACGGCGGGCAGCGGCTCGCGGGCGCCGGCCGGGAGTACCAGCCAGCCCTTGACCGGGTGCCCGCCGAAGCCGGCAAAGGCCACGTCGAAGACATCGACCCCGGTGAGCGGGACGTCCACCCGCTCGAACCGCGCGTCCAGATCGTGCTCGCGGGCCTCGGCGAGGGTCTTCTCCCAGAAGGCGTCGAAGTCCTCGGGCTCCGGTATGTCGGGCCTGTAGTCGTAGAGATCGTCGAGCGGAAGGTCGAACTGAGCCATGAGCTGCACTCTCCCCGGGCGCGCTGGCGGAAATATCGGCTCAGCCTAAAAGATCTCCCGCGCGGCCTCCCGGGGTTTTCCTCGCGTACGACCCCGGCCGGGCGTCAGGACATCGGGTCCGGCTGGGGATCGGGCGCCGGGTCCGGGCCCGGCGGCTGGGGCACCGGGGACGGCGGCGGCTGCGGCACCGGCGCGGGGTCGGGGGACGGCACCGGCGAGGGGAACGGCTCG
>NZ_QUAK01000215.1 GCF_003429565.1 Streptomyces triticagri | reverse complement strand
GTCGTACGACGACGGCGCCCCGTCACCTCGGAAGGTGACGGGGCGCCGTACGCGGTGCCGGGTCGGCGTCAGTCGTTGCCGTTGCCCGGAGTCGGTGCCGTCTTCGCGATCTGCATCAGGAACTCGGCGTTCGACTTGGTCTTCTTCATCTTGTCGAGCAGCAGCTCGATCGCCTGCTGCGAGTCGAGCGCGTGCAACACCCGGCGCAGCTTCCAGACGATGTTGAGCTCCTCGCCGTTGAGCAGGATCTCCTCCTTGCGGGTGGAGGAGGCGTCGACGTCGACCGCCGGGAAGATGCGCTTGTCCGAGAGCTTCCGGTCGAGCTTGAGCTCCATGTTGCCGGTGCCCTTGAACTCCTCGAAGATCACCTCGTCCATCCGCGAGCCGGTCTCGACGAGCGCGGTGGCCAGGATGGTCAGCGAGCCGCCGTCCTCGATGTTGCGCGCCGCACCGAAGAAGCGCTTCGGCGGGTAGAGCGCGGTCGAGTCGACACCACCGGACAGGATGCGCCCGGAGGCCGGGGCCGCGAGGTTGTACGCACGGCCGAGGCGGGTGATGGAGTCGAGCAGCACCACCACGTCGTGACCCAGCTCCACGAGGCGCTTCGCGCGCTCGATGGCCAGCTCGGCGACGGTGGTGTGGTCCTCGGCGGGCCGGTCGAAGGTCGAGGAGATGACCTCGCCCTTCACCGACCGCTGCATGTCGGTGACCTCTTCCGGACGCTCGTCGACCAGGACGACCATCAGGTGGCACTCGGGGCTGTTGGTGGTGATCGCATTGGCGACCGCCTGCATGATCATGGTCTTGCCGGTCTTCGGCGGGGCCACGATCAGGCCTCGCTGGCCCTTACCGATCGGCGACACGAGGTCGATGATGCGGGTGGTCAGGATGCCCGGGTCGGTCTCCAGGCGCAGCCGCTCCTGCGGGTACAGGGGGGTGAGCTTGTTGAACTCCGGGCGGCCGCGGCCGGTTTCGGGCGCCATGCCGTTGACCGAGTCGAGGCGCACGAGGGCGTTGAACTTCTCGCGCCGCTCGCCGTCCTTGGGCTGACGCACCGCACCCGTGACGTGGTCACCCTTGCGCAGGCCGTTCTTACGGACCTGGGCGAGCGAGACGTACACGTCGTTGGGGCCCGGCAGGTACCCGGACGTACGGATGAACGCGTAGTTGTCGAGGATGTCGAGGATGCCCGCGACGGGGATCAGGACGTCGTCCTCGGAGATCTGCGGCTCGCCCGCGTCGTCACGGCCGCGGCGGCCACGACGGTCCCGGTAGCGGCCACGGCGTCCGCGCCGGCCGCCCTCGAAGTCGTCGTCGTCATCGCGGCGGTTCTGGTTCCCGCCGTCCTTGCGGCCGCCCTGCTGGTTGCCGCCCTGGTTGCCCTGGTCGTCGCCCTTGTTGCGGCGGTCGCGGTCGCGGCCACGGCGGTTGCCGCGGTCCTGGCGGTCGCGGTTGCGGTTGCCCTCGGCGTTCTCGCCGCCCTCGTCGGACCGGCCGTCGGACTTGTCGCCGCGGTCGCCGCCCTTGTCCTGGCGGTCGGCCTTGTCGCCGCGCTCGGACTTCGGCTCGGCCTTGGTCTGGTTGCTCTGGTTCCTGCCGCCGGCGGTGTCGGGGCTGCCCGCGTCGGCGGTGGCCCGGCGCCTGCGGCGCTCGCCGCCCTGCGCGTCGTCGTTCGCCGGCTGGCCCGGGATGTCGATCTGCTGCTGGGCCTGCGACTTGGCGTCGTCCTTGGCGGCCGGCTCGGCGGTCTTCTCGGCGGCGGCAGGCGCGGCGTCCGCGCCTGCGGTGTCGCCCGTACGGGCCTTGGAGGTGGCACGGCGCTTCGGCTTGGCCTCGGCGCTCTCGGCGGCGGGGGCGCTCTTCGCCGGCGCGGAGCCGCCCGCGGCGCCACCGGCCTGCGCCTCCTTGATGACCTCGATCAGCTGGCTCTTGCGCATCCGCGCGGTGCCCCTGATACCGAGGCCGGAGGCCACCTGCTGAAGCTCTGCCAGCACCATGCCCTCGAGGCCGGTACCGCGGCGCCGCCGCGTGCCGGCCGTTGCACCGGTGGCAGGCGCAGCTGATGCGTCCGTGGCGGGCGCGGCGGCGGTCTCGTCGACACGTGCGCCCATCAGATCGGTGGAGTCGCTCACGAAGGGTCCTTCCCTGGAGCGGGCGTCGGCCTGTCTGGCTCGGCGACCGGTTGTGCTGTCCGGCTGTGGTCCTGTGTGCCAGGGCCGTGCCGGGGGCGGTGGTCCGCCTCTGCGGCGGAAGAGTTCATTGATGACGACGAGGTCCGATGTGGTGCCACCCGTGGTGCTGTGTCACTCGGCTCGGTCACGCCGGTTCCGGAGCGTGCTCGGCACCGCTCGACGCAGAGCGTCGAACAGTTTGGGGGGCTCCCGGAAGAAGGTCTGTCCCCTGCTGGCTGCCGAACGGGGACAAGAAGCACCACGCCATTCGGACGTCGGGTGCTGACTTGAGGTTAACACTACCGGATCCAACAAACATTCCCCCTCTCTCGTCCGGCATGAGCGTCCTACTGCGCCAGCGGCAGCACACTCGCTCCCGCGGTGTCGAGTTCCAGACGGTTCGCCGCCCAGCCCTCGCCCGCGAGCCGCGCGACCTTGTCGGCCGCGCTGTCCTCGGCAAGCGCGAGGACCGTGGGCCCCGCGCCTGAGATGACCGCGGGGACACCGTCGCCGCGCAGTCGCTCGACCAGGGCGGCGCTCTCCGGCATGGCCGGGGCGCGGTACTCCTGGTGCAGTCGGTCCTCGGTGGCCGGAAGCAGCAGCTCGGGGCGCCGGGTCAGGGCCTCGACGAGGAGCGCGGCGCGGCCGGCGTTGGTGGCTGCGTCCACATGCGGGACGCTGCGCGGCAGCAGCCCACGCGCCGTCTCGGTGAGTACGGGCTTGGCCGGTACGAAAACCACCGGAACGATGGAATCTGCAGGATCCATCCTGATCGCCCGCGCCGCCCCCGCGTCCACCCAGGAGAGGGTGAAGCCGCCGAGCAGACAGGCCGCGACATTGTCCGGGTGGCCCTCGATCTCGGTGGCGAGCTCGAGCAGGGCCGCGTCGTCGAGCTTGCCGTCGCCGCCCGTCGTGACCGCACGCGCGGCGAGGATTCCGGCGCAGATGGCGGCGGACGAGGAGCCGAGGCCACGGCCGTGCGGGATGCGGTTGGCGCAGACGACCTCGAGGCCGCGGGGCTGCCCGCCGAGCAGGTCGAAGGTGGTGCGCAGGGAGCGTACGAGCAGGTGGCTCTCGTCGCGCGGGAGGGAATCGGAGCCCTCACCTGCGATGTCGATGTGCAGTCCGGAATCGGCCACCCGGACGACGACGTCGTCGTAGAGGCCCAGCGACAGGCCCAGGGCGTCGAAGCCCGGGCCGAGATTGGCGCTGGTGGCGGGGACGCGCACCCGGACGGCGGCGGCGCGGAACGCGGGACCGGCCATCGCTCGATGACTCTCCTTGTTGAGCTGCGAGACGTAACTGTTTCGCAAGAGGATCTACTGATTTCGCAAGAGGTACGAATGCCCGAAGGCCGCTGCCGGCGGCACCGCGGCAAAGGCGGCGGGGCGGATTCGGTACAGCCTATCGAAGGAAGGTTCTGTGGCGACATAGGGCGCACAGGAGGCGCACGATGCGTGTCGCAAGCCCCCCGTGCACCCCCTGCAGGACTTTGGGGGGATTTACCCGGGGCGACGCGCGCCCTATGTCCGCATTTCGCGTGGCCGGTCGCGCCGGTAATTCTGTGGATCTTTTCCGCGGAGTACCGGGATACGGCGACTCCGGCCGCGCGGAACCATCTCATTCCGGCCGCCGAGTGGCGTAACGGCAACAGGATCCGGCCAAACTTTCGCCGCCGGCCGGGTGACCGGAATCCGACGGTCGCCCCGCTCGGCCTCCGGACGGGCCGGAATCAACCCGTCCGGAGAGAGCGCTCCGCGCCCTGCCCGACAGTCGGGGTCAGGCGAGACCGAGACGCTCGGCGGCAGCGGCGGCGTCGACCGGGACCGTGACCGGCTGCGGGGCACCCGCGACGGCCCAGTCCGGGTCCTTGAGGCCGTTGCCCGTCACGGTGCAGACGATGCGCTGCCCCTTGTCGACCTTGCCCTCCTCGGCGGCCTTCAGCAGACCGGCCACCGATGCGGCCGACGCGGGCTCCACGAAGACCCCCTCGCGCGCCGCCAACAGCCGGTATGCACGCAGGATCTGACGGTCGGTCACCTCGTCGATGAAACCGCCCGACTCGTCCCTGGCCGCCTCGGCGAGCGACCAGGAGGCCGGGTTGCCGATCCGGATCGCGGTGGCGATCGTCGAGGGGTCCTTGACCACCTCGCCGCGCACGATGGGGGCCGCGCCGGACGCCTGGAAGCCCCACATCCGCGGCGCGTGGGTGGCGGTGCCGTCCGCCGCGTACTCGGAATAGCCCTTCCAGTACGCGGTGATGTTGCCCGCGTTGCCGACCGGCAGGACGTGGATGTCCGGGGCGTCGCCGAGGCGGTCGACGATCTCGAAGGAGGCGGTCTTCTGGCCCTCGATGCGGACCGGATTGACCGAATTGACCAGTGCGACCGGGTAGTTCTCGGACAAGTTCCGGGCCAGCACCAGGCAGTCGTCGAAGTTGCCGTCGACCTGGAGGATCTTGGCGCCGTGCACCAGGGCCTGGCCGAGCTTGCCCATCGCGATCTTGCCCTGCGGTACGAGCACGGCGCTGACCATGCCGGCCTTGCCGCCGTAGGCCGCCGCCGAGGCCGAGGTGTTGCCGGTGGAGGCGCAGATGACAGCCTGGGCGCCCTCCTCCTTGGCCTTGGAGATCGCCATCGTCATACCGCGGTCCTTGAAGGAACCGGTCGGGTTGGCGCCCTCCACCTTGAGGTGCACATCGCAGCCCGTGAGCTCGGAGAGCACGCCGGCGGAGACGAGCGGCGTACCGCCCTCGCCGAGCGTGACCACGGGCGTCTCGGCGCTGACGGGCAGCCGGTCGCGGTACTCCTCGATGATCCCGCGCCACTGGTGGGCGCCGGTCCGGGTGGCCGGGGGGATGGACATCGTTCCCTACTCTCCTTCAACGCGCATGATGCTGGCGACGCCGCGCACGGTGTCGAGTCGGCGCAGTGCCTCGACCGTCCCGGTGAGGGCGGCGTCGGACGCTCGGTGGGTGACGACGACGAGGGAGGCCTCCCCGCCCTCCCGTCGCCCACCGCCACCCTCAACGGAAGCGGCTACGCCGCCCTGATCTCTTCCTTGCTGCCGGACGGTGTCGATGGACACCCCGTGGTCCGCGAACACGTTCGCGACCTGGGCGAGCACGCCCGGCTTGTCGGCCACGTCCAGGCTGATGTGGTACCGCGTCACGACCTCGCCCATCGGGCTCACCGGCAGGCGGGTGTAAGCGGATTCGCCGGGTCCGGTGGCGCCCGCGAGCGTGTTGCGGCAGACCGCCACCAGATCGCCGAGGACCGCGGACGCGGTCGGTGCACCGCCCGCGCCGGGACCGTAGAACATCAGGCGGCCGGCCGCCTCCGCCTCCACGAACACCGCGTTGTACGCCTCGCGGACCGAGGCCAGCGGGTGGGTGAGCGGGATCATCGCCGGGTGCACCCTGGCGGTGACCGAGGCGCCGTCGGCGGCGCGCTCGCAGATCGCCAGGAGCTTGATGGTGCAGCCCATCCGGCGGGCCGAGGCGAAGTCGGCGGCGGTGACCTCGGTCATGCCCTCGCGGTAGACGTCGTCGAGGCGTACCCGGGTGTGGAAGGCGATGCCCGCCAGGATCGCGGCCTTGGCCGCGGCGTCGAAGCCCTCGACGTCGGCGGTCGGGTCGGCCTCCGCATAGCCGAGCGCGGTGGCCTCGTCCAGGGCCTCCTGGTAGCCGGCGCCCGTCGAGTCCATCTTGTCGAGGATGAAATTGGTGGTGCCGTTCACGATGCCGAGTACGCGGTCCACCTTGTCGCCGGCGAGGGATTCGCGCAGCGGCCTGATCAGCGGGATCGCGCCGGCCACCGCGGCCTCGTAGTACAGATCGCGGCCGTGTTCCTCGGCGGCCGCGTGCAGGGCGGCGCCCTCCTGGGCGAGCAGCGCCTTGTTCGCCGACACGACCGAGGCGCCGTGCTCGAAGGCCGTGGTGATCAGGCCGCGGGCCGGCTCGATGCCGCCGATGACCTCGACGACCACGTCGATGTCGCCCCGTTTCACCAGGGCCGTGGCGTCGGTGGTGATCAGCTCGGCGGAGATTCCCTCGCGCACCCGGTCGGGGCGCCGCACGGCCACCCCGGCGAGCTCCACCGGGGCGCCGATGCGCGCCGTGAGGTCGTCGGCGTGCGTCGTCATGATGCGCGCCACCTCGGAGCCGACAACCCCGCAGCCAAGCAGCGCCACCTTCAGCGGACGCGAACGCATCATCCGACCTCACTTCTCATACATCTGTGGTGGGACCAGTCTCACGCACCGGAACGCAGTTCCCATCCTTCGTCCGGATCGTGAGATGTCGATTTCATCAACCGGTTTCCGTCGGTTTCGGCTATCCGACGTCGAGCCGGAGGAGGTCCTCCTCCGTCTCCCGCCGGACGATCACCCGCGCCGCGCCGTCCGCCACGGAGACGACGGGCGGGCGCAGCGCGTGGTTGTAGTTGCTCGCCATCGAGCGGCAGTACGCGCCGGTGGCCGGCACCGCGATCAGGTCGCCCGGCGCCAGGTCGGCCGGCAGGAACGCGTCCTTCACCACGATGTCGCCGCTCTCACAGTGCTTGCCGACGACCCGTACCAGCATCGGGGGCGCGTCCGAGCGGCGCGACACCAGGGCCACGGTGTACTCGGCGTCGTAGAGCGCGGTCCTGATGTTGTCCGACATCCCGCCGTCGACGCTCACGTACGTCCTGAGGCCCTCGAGCGGCTTGATGGTGCCGACCTCGTACAGCGTGAAGGCGGTCGGGCCGACGATCGCGCGGCCCGGCTCGACGGAGATCCGCGGGGTCGCGAGGCCGGCCGCCGCGCATTCGCGGGTGACGATCTCGCTGAGCGACTTGGCGATCTCGTGCGGTTCGCGCGGGTCGTCGTCCGGGGTGTACGCGATGCCGAGGCCGCCGCCCAGGTCGATCTCGGGGAGCTCGACGCCGTGCTCGTCGCGGATCGCCGCGAGCAGCTGGACGACGCGGCGGGCGGACACCTCGAAGCCGGCCATGTCGAAGATCTGCGAGCCGATGTGGCTGTGGATGCCGACGAGTTCGAGACCGTCCAGCCCCAGGACGCGGCGTACCGCCTCGGCCGCCTGGCCCTCCGCGAGGGCGATGCCGAACTTCTGGTCCTCGTGCGCGGTGGCGATGAACTCATGGGTGTGCGCCTCGACGCCGACGGTCACCCGGATCTGTACGCGCTGGCGCCTGCCGAGCCGGTCGGCGGTGTGGGCGACCCGGACGATCTCCTGGAAGGAGTCGAGGACGATACGGCCGACGCCGTCCTCCACGGCCCGCTCGATCTCGGCGGGCGTCTTGTTGTTGCCGTGGAAGGCGATGCGGTCGGCGGGCATGCCGGCGTCGAGCGCGGTGGCCAGTTCGACGCCGGAGCAGACGTCGAGGTTGAGGCCCTCCTCCTTGAGCCACTTGACGACGGCGCGGGAGAGGAAGGCCTTGCCGGCGTAGAAGACGTCGGCCTCGTCGCCGAAGGCGTCGCGCCAGGCGCGGCAGCGGGCGCGGAAGTCGGCCTCGTCCAGGAGGTACGCCGGGGTGCCGAACTCCTCGGCGAGGCGGGTCACTTCGATGCCGCCGACGCGCACCGCGCCGTCGGCGTCGCGGCTCACGGTGCGCGACCAGACCTTCTCGTCCAGGGCGTTGAGGTCGGTCGGCGGTGCCTGGTAGTGGCCCTCGGGCAGTACGTCGGCGTGGCGGGGGCCGGCGGGGTGCGCGGAACGGCTCATGGCTTGGTCGTCTCTCTCAGGGATTCGCAGGTTCTGGGGCCCGTGGCGCAGCTGTGGCCGCCCGGATACGGGGGTTCACAGGTGCTCGGGTGAGCTGATGCCGAGCAGGGACAGGCCGCCGGCCAGCACCGTACCGGCGGCTTCGGCGAGCGCGAGCCGGTCGCGGTGGGCGGCCGAGGGTTTCTCGTCGCCGAGCGGCAGCACGGTGTGCCGGTACGCGAGGAGCGCATCGGCCAGGACCACCAGGTGCCGCGCGAGCCGGTCGGGCGCGCGGTGCCGGGCGGCGGAGGCGAGGGCCTGGGGGTGGGCGGCCAGGGCTTCCACCAAGGGGTGGAGTTCGGGGGTGGAGGCGGCCCGGGGCATGGTCGGGTCGGGTGCCGTGGGGTCGGCGGGCGTGGAGGTGAGGCCGAGCGCGGCGGCGTTGTGCGTCAGGGCTCGCGTACGGGTGTGGGCGTACTGCACGCGGAAGAGGGGGTTGGTCTCGCGCAGGACGAGGTGCTCGTGCAGTGGGCGGGGGCGGTCGTGGAGCGCCGGATGCAGCAGCGTCCAGCGGATCGCGTCGGTGAGCGGGGCGGCGGGGAGCGCCGAGAGCTCTTCGGCGTACGAGGATTCCTCCGCGTACAAGGCCTCATCGGTCCTGGCCCCGGTGGTGGTACGGGGCGCCAGGGCGGTGTGGATGTCCGCGGGCGCCGGCACCGGGCGGAGGTTGTACGGGGCGGTGTGGCTGACGGTGGCGGTGGCGCCCTGGGTGGCCGCGATACGGGCCGACGCCTCGGCGACGAGCTCGGCGCGGAGTTCGCGGGGTACGCGGAGTTCGGCCCGCTCCCCCGCGAGCGCGTCCCCGTACCCGTACCGCCCGCCGCGCACACGGATCTCGCGGACGACGGCGGAGCGCAGCGCCTCGGTGTCGCCGTGCGCGGGGTCGAGCGTGATGTTCAGAAAGCCGGGGCCCGTGACGGTGACCTCGGCGACGGCGGGCTCGCGGACCAGGGCGGCCCGTACGACCTCGGCGACGGCCCGGGGCGGGCGTCCGGCGGGACCGGCCAGCTGCAGGGCGACATTGGTGGCGTAGTCGCCGCAACCGCCGGGGCGCGGTCGCTCCACCACGGCACGTGCCGGTACGGCCACACTCAGCTCCCCGTCGTCCACAGCGCGACGCACCGCGCGCAGCACGGTGCGGGAGAGCTCGACGGGTGTCACGGGACCAGCGTATGGGAGCCGGCCGCGGGAGGTCGGCGGCGGGCCCTGCCGGGGCGGACCGGCAGAGCGCGGCGGCTACTGGGCCCGGGAGTCGTCCGCGTAGGCGTCGCGGTGGCGCGCGGAGCGGGTGTCGTGGCGGCCGGCCGTCGCCCGCTCCCCGGCGCGGCCCGTGGCGTGCCCGCGTGAGGCGAACGGCGTGCCGTGTCCGTACCCGGGGCCGCGGGTCATCAACTGCCGGATCAGGGCGACGAGTTCGGCGGGCTCGAAGGGCTTGGCGAGGAACGCGTCGACGCCGGCCTCCAGGCCGTTCTCCACCTCCGCCCGGGTGCAGGCGCTGACGATCACCACGGGCAGGGACCGGGTCGACGCGTCCGCGCGCAGCCGCGCGGCCGTCCGCATGCCGTCGAGGCGGGGCATGACCACGTCGAGGGTGACCACATCGGGGCGTACCTGATGGACTATTTCCAGACACTCGACGCCGTCGGCCGCGGTCACGACCTCGAAGCCCTCCAGCTCGAGGTTGACCCTGATCAGCTGCCGGATGACCTTGTTGTCGTCCACAACAAGCACGCGGCCGGACGCCCCTGGCACAACTCGAGAGTAGGCCCGGGCCCGCCGCCGCGTCCGGGTTTTGCCCACTTCTCCCCCGCCCCGAGACGTCCGCCGCACCCCGGGGCCTCCGGCGTACGACACCTGTGGGACGCGTGCGCCGCAGGTGGAACACCTGGTGACCGTCCGTGGCCGATGCGCGGTTTCCAGCCCCGCGGCGAGCGCCGGACGATCTCGGACGATCATGACTTCGGGGCCGCTCTGCCGACCGCCGACAGCCCCTCGAAAGCCTCCCGACAGCTCGCCCGAAGCCTCTCCACGGACCCGGTCCGCCCCGCGAAATACCCGTTCCTGTCCACCGCATCCGAGCTGGTAGGGTTCTACCCGTCGCCGCTCACGAGCGCCGACCCGCCCCCGTAGCTCAGGGGATAGAGCAACGGTCTCCGGAACCGTGTGCGCAGGTTCGAATCCTGCCGGGGGCACCGCAGGACGGAAAGTGATCGGGTGTCTGCACTTCGGTGCGGGCGCCCGATTTTCTGTTCCTCAGGGCCAGTTCGCGGGTGATGGACGTCGGTGCGTCGGTGCGTCGGTGCGTCGGTGCGTCGGTGCGTCGGTCATGTGGGCCGGGATCGGGATGCGAAGGGCGTTTTCTTCCAGTGAAGTTCTGCCGCCCACACTCGCCCCGACGGACGGGGCGTCAGGAGGGAGCGCCGCCGGCACGGGGCGACCCGTCGACCACGGTCTTCAACTCATGGAGACGCAGCGCCAAGTGCAGGCGTAGCGCCGAGTCCGGTGAACGCCAGTCCTCGCCGAGGAGGGCCGTGATCCGGTCCAGCCGCTTGAGCAGCGTGTTCAGGTGTACGTGCAGGGAGCGAGCCGTCCGGCTCAGGTTCCCGGAGTTGGTGAAGTAGGCGGATGCAGTGGCCACGAGGTCGGTCGACCGTCGGTCGTCGTAGTCGAGGAGCGTGCCGAGGCTGTCGGTGAGGAACCGGTCGAGGTCATGGGCGCGGCCGGGGTCGAAGACCAACGCGTACATGCTGTATTGCCGGGTGCTCGCCCCACGGTCGGTCACTCCGAGAGCACGCATCACCTGGATGCAGCGCTGTGTCAGGGTGAATGCGCGGGAGCGTTCCTGTCCGGCGATGCGCTCGGCGACCACGAGGGCCGGCACACCGAGTGTCCGGCGCAGTGCGTGGTGCAGGGTGCGAGCGGCTTCGTCCGCGTCGTCGGCGCACAGCAGCACCGTCGCACGTCCGAGGTACTCGCCCGCAATGCCGGACCATTCGGCGGTGAGCGGCTTCAGTTGCCGGACGATGTCACCTGCGGCCTTCTCGGGGCAGTCGGCCACGACGAGAACGTTGAGGTGGTCGACGTCGACCCCGCGGGCGAGGGCCCTGTCGCGCTGGGCCGGGTGCAGGTCCGATCCGGACATCAGTTCCGTGAGGAGCTCGCCCCTGACCCGTTCCTCGGCTTCGACGCGAGCGTCGCGCGTGAGGATCAGCAGGCCGATGATCTGGGCCGAACGCTCGAGCATCCGTACGTCTGCCGGCTCCGGTGCCGCGCGGCGCGTGAGGGACAGGAGCCCGTAGTGGCCCCCGCCTGCGCGGACGGCGACAACGCTGTGGAAGGCGCCATCCTGTCCGCGAGCGGATACGCACCGCCCGGTACTGCGCGCCTCCTCGCGGAGGTCCCGGGGAGGGTTCTGTCCGTCGTCCTCGGTGCTTCCTCGAGGGAAGCGGATCGCGAGGACGTGATCGTCGCGGTCCTGCACGGTCACTGTGCCCTGCAGGTGCTCGACCAGCAGGTGTGCGATGTCGCCCGGTCCGCCGCCGGTGAGTACGGCGTGGGTGAGTGCCTCGTGCACCGCCGCCGCCCGTTCCATGGTGGCGACCTGGTCCTCGATCGTGCGGTACGCCTCCGTGAGCCGTTGCACGGAGACACGGCTCTCCTCGTAGAGCCGTGCGTTGTTGAGTGCGACTGCGGCGTGGCCGGCGAAGGCGCTGAAGAGCGCCACCTCGTCCTTCTCGAAAGGGCGCTCGGTGCGGTCGGCGGCGAAGAGAGCGCCGATGGCCCGGTCGCCCACCATGAGCGGGACGCCAAGGAGCGCCATCAGCCCCTCGCTCGGTACGAGCAGGTCGAATGCGGGATCGTGCGGCAGGCCCTGGGCCTCCTGGTAGTTGCTGACCCAGAAGGGGGCGGCGGTCTCGATCACTCGACCGCCCACGCCCGCACCGGGTGGCAGCCGAGCCGATGAGAACTCCGGCGAGATCGTGCCGGCCGACGCTCTGACGCTGAGGCACCCTTCTGCATCCAGCAGCGACAGGTAGGCGAAGTCGCAGCCGATCAGCTCATGGGCATGCCTGACGATCGACCGCAGCACCTCGTCGACCTCGCCGAGCGCAGTGAGCGACCGGGCCGTGGTGTACAGGCTGTTGAGTTCGCGCTCGCGGCGCAGCCGGTACGAGGCCAGCTCGCCGTCACCGGCAGCGCTCCCCGAGCCGGGGTCTGTCCCTGCCATCAACAGCCCCTCACGCAGGTGGATTTTCTGCACACCCTGATCGACGCATGAGTGTAAATCCTTTCCGTCTCAGTGCGGGGCGGCACCGCTCTAATCTCGCCCCACGACACACGGCTGTCATGTACGACGCAGTCGCCTGTCTCACCGGTGCCGGAGACCCGCTCGGCCGGTGGACCGCCAAGCGCCCGCGTCCGGGCCTGACCCATGGGGAGTGGCAACAATGTCGGTTCCTGCCGTCGGCGGCCTGTACGCCGTCGCCACCCGAAAGGCGATGCTGCGGCTGCTGCCGCTGTTGTGCCTCGCCTACTTCATGTCCTATGTCGACCGGACCAACATCGCGCTGGCGAAGACTCACCTGCAGGCTGATGTGGGCATCAGTGCCGCCGCTTTCGGTCTCGGCGCCGGGCTCTTCTTCCTGACGTACGCGCTGTTCGAAGTGCCCAGCAACCTGATCATGTACCGGGTCGGTGCACGGCGTTGGATCGCGCGGATCGCGTTGAGCTGGGGCGCGGTCACGTCCCTGATGATGTTCATCACGGACGACGTCACGTTCTACATCGGGCGGATCGCGCTCGGGGCAGCCGAAGCCGGGCTCTACCCGGCGATGATGTTCATGGTGACCCAGTGGTTCGCTCAGAGGGACCGCGCCACCGCGATCGGGTTCGTCTATCTCGCGCCCACGCTCGGCCTGCTCCTCGGTGGGCCGCTCGGCGGTGCGCTGATGGAGCTCGACAGTCTGGGCGGATTCCACGGCTGGCAGTGGATGTTCCTGGTCGAGGGTCTGATCACGATGGCCATCGGGCTGGTCGCCCTGGCCTTCCTGCCCGAGGTGCCGGCCGATGCGAAGTGGCTGACAGCGCAGGAGGCCGCGGCGCTCAGCGAGCAGGCGCAGCGGGGATCCGCCCCCCACGGCGGGCACAGCCTGAAGGGCAACATGGGGCAGGCATTCGGCCGCCCCTTCATCCTGCTCATCGGGATCATCTACTTCCTCAACCAGGTCACCATGAACGGGGTGACGTTCAACGTCCCGTCGATCATCGAGTCGCTGGACGTGAGCGGGTCCTTCCTCATCGGCCTGCTGAGCGGTGTCACCGGAATCGGCGGAACGGTCGGCGTGCTGATCATGCCGGTGATCTTCCGCCGCATCCCACGCGAGTCCTCCACCATCGGCGTCCTGGCGGTGGCCCCCGCGGTCATCGCTGCGGTGTTCCTGGCGGTGTCGTCGCCGGCCGTGCGGATCACGCTGATCGGTGTCATGTCGGCGATCATCTTCGGCACTTTGCCGATCTTCTGGTCGGTCGCCATGGCCCGGATGTCCGGAATCGTGGCGGCCGCCGGGCTGGCGTTCATCAATACGGTCGGTCTGACCGGCGGATTCGTGGGGCCGTACCTGTTCGGCCTGACCGAGTCCGGCTCAGGCGACCCGGCCTCCGGCTTCTCCATCGTGATCGTCGCGTCACTCATCGGTGGCGCACTCGCCCTGGCTCTGCGCCGGGCCCTGCGGCAGGAGGACCGGAAGGCCGCCGGAAGCACGTCCAACCCTGTCGAACGAAACCCGGAGGTACTGCCGTGACGTTCCTGCCCGATGACGGATTCCCGCTGTCCGAGATCCCCGGGGCGTACGCCACCGAGCTCGGCGACACCGTGGTGGTACGTGCCGGCACCGAGACGCTGACCTGGACGGCCCTGCACCACGGCAGCAACCGCCTCGCGCGGGGCCTGCTCGCCGCCGGGACGGCCGCCGGTGACCTGGTGACGCTGCTGCTGCCCAACTCGACGGACCTGATTCTGGCGGTATTTGCGTGCTACAAGGCCGGGGTCACGCCACAGGTCCTGTCACCGAGGATGACGCCGGCAGAGCTCGACGCGATCCTCGAACTCGGCGCCCCGAGCGTCGTGGTCACCGAAGCCGACGGCGCGCTCGGCGATCGCGCCGGAGCCGTGACCGTGGACAGCCTGGGAGCAGGGCGGTCCGACGGCAACCTCGACGCGCGCCTCGCGCCGTCGTGGAAGGCTCCGACCTCCGGCGGGTCGACCGGCCGACCGAAGATCATCCTGTCCGGAAGGCCGGCGGTGAGCTCCGGCTTCGATTCCGGCATGTGGGGCATCGAGCCCGGCGAGCAGGCACTGATCACCGCCCCGCTGCATCACAACGCTCCTTTCGTCACTGCCCTTTCAGCGATCTTCCTCGGCGGCTCGGTGACGCTGCTGACCCGCTTCGACGCCGAGCGGACCCTGTCGGCGATCGACGAGTACGACGTGAGCTGGGTGTACCTGGTGCCCACGATGATGCGCCGGATCATGGCCCTGCCGGACGAGGTCCGCCGGCAGTACTCGCTCGCCACGCTGCGATCGGTCTGGCACTGCGCCGAGCCGTGCCCGGTCTGGCTGAAGCGGAAGTGGATCGAGTGGCTCGGAGCAGAGCGGATCTGGGAGCTGTACGGAGGCACGGAAGCCGAAGCCGGGTGCACTCTGCGCGGGGACGAGTGGCTCGAACATGTCGGCTCCGTGGGACAGGTCACCTGGGGTGAGATGAAACTGGTCGATCCCGACGGCGCCGAGATCGTCCAGCCGGACGTCTCGGGCGAGGTCCATATGCGGGTCACCCCGGGCACCGACGCCACCTACCGTTACATCGGTGCCGAACCCACCGTGCGCGACGGCTGGTCCTCCCTCGGGGACATGGGCCGGTTCGACTCCGACGGCTACCTGTACCTGCTCGACCGGCGGTCGGACATGATCACTGTGGGTGGGGTCAACGTGTACCCGGCGGAGATCGAGGCCGCCCTGGTGGAACACGAACAGGTGCTGACGGCGGTCGTGATCGGCCTTCCCGATCCCGACACCGGCAACCGGCTGCACGCGATCGTGCACACGCCCCAGGAAGCCGGGGTCACAGCGGACGGTGTCCGCGCCTTCCTCGAAGGTCGGCTCTCGCCCCACAAGCAACCCAAGTCCATCGAACTGGTCCATGACTCCCTGCGCGACGCCGCGGGCAAGGTCCGGCGCTCCGAGCTGCGCGCCCGGCGTATGGCCGCGCCGACCCGGTGACGGGCCGGCGGCTCGACGACGGTCTCGGCAGTTGATCCCCACGCCCATGCTCCGCGCCGATCAAGAGGACCGACTCCTGCCATGAACCCCATCACAACGTGCAGGGCCAGGATGCGCGTGGCGGTGACACTCTCCGCTGTCACCGCACTGCTTGCCGCCCTCATCAACATGCCACCCGCCGCGGCCGATACGACCTCCGCATCCATCCTCACCCGTGCCCGGTGCGAGGCGCTGGCAGGCAGAGCCATCCCCGCATCCATCGGCTCCTCACCCACAACAGGCGGGCGGGTGCAGGCCGCAGCCACGGTGACGGAAACCGTCAGCGGCGTGAGCGTCACGTACTGCCGCATCGACGCGGCCCTCTTCCCCGTCGACGACTCCGCCCCCGACATCCGGCTGCGCCTTGCACTTCCCCGGGGTTGGAACCACCGGTCCATGATGTTCGGCGGCGGCGGCTTCAACGGCACCGTCCCAGACATCACGGCCGATGTCCCCTTCGGACTCCAGAGCGCTCCTGCCCCACTGGCCCGCGGATACGCCACGTACGCGAGCGACTCCGGACACCGGGCGAACCCCACAGAGCACCCCGTCCCCTCGCTGGACGGCTCCTTCGCCCGAAACGACGAGGCGCTCCGGAACTTCGCCGCCGGCGATGCGCTCAAGAAGACCCATGATGCGGCCCAGTTCCTGATCCGACAGGGGTACCGGGCCGAGCCCGAGCACACCTACTTCGCCGGCGGGTCGACCGGCGGTCGTGAAGCACTGGCGGTCGCGCAGCGGTGGCCCAGGGCCTTCGACGGGGTGATCGCCGCATATCCAGCGTGGAACAACCTCGCCGAGGCGCTGTACCTGGGATACGCAACACGCCTGCTGGCACGGCCCGGCGCGTTCCCCGGTCCGGAAAAGCAGGCGCTGCTCCACACTCGCGTCATGCAGGCCTGCGACAGTCTCGACGGGCTGACCGACAACATCATCTCGAACGAGGGTGCCTGCCACTTCGCACCCGAGCAGCTGCGATGCCCGGGCGGCACGGACACCGGCATCACCTGCCTCTCGGACCGTCAGATCGCCTCGGTCAAGGCCATCTCATCCACCTGGAAGTGGCCGTACCGGGTCGCCAGCGGCGAACAGAGCTATCCCGGATTTCCTCTCCTCTCCGGTGCCGACATGCGGACACCTCTGCTCGGATTCGGCACGACCGCACCTGACAGTCCGATGCCCCTCACGAGTGGATACGGAATGCAGTACTGGGACCAGTGGGTCAAGTACTTCCTGACGCGAAACCCCGACCAGAATTCCCTGGACATTGACCCGAGCCGACCAGGCAAATGGCTCGACCGGATCAGCGAATTGTCCGAGATCCAAGACCTCAACGACGCGGACCTCCGCCCCTTTTGGCGATCCGGCGGCAAACTCCTGCTGCTGCACGGAACTGCCGACGAACTGGTCTCGAGTCGCTCGACGAACGACTATTACGAGCGCGTGGCCGCCACGGTGGGTGCGGGCAAGACCAGGGACTTCGTGCGGTACTACCTCGTGCCGGGCGCGAACCATGCGAACGCCGGCAGCCCGGCATTCGCGGCCGGTTGGGACTCGATCACCGCGATCGAGCAGTGGTCCGAACAGAACCGGGAACCGGACGCCCCCGTGGTCACCGATGCCCGCGACGGCCGGACCCGGCCGCTGTGCGAATACCCCCGCTGGCCGAAATACCGCGCAGGGAATCCCAACCGCGCCGACAGTTTCATGTGCTCCCACTGATTCGAAAGGCAGGACGACTCCCCAGCAAAGCGCACTGCTTCGGTGCGTTCGGTCCCTCCCGACAGGCAGATGATCGCTTCCTGGATCGCGTCCGCTTACCGCCTCCCACCCCGAGGGCGGCGCCGTACCACCCCCGAGGGTTCGGCGCAGCGCTCCTCCATGCATCCGCGCCCGCGAAGGAACGAGCTTGCTCCTGTTCGAAGTTGCGCCGGCACTTCACTCAGCGCCTTCGCTGTTTGGACCGGAGCCTCTGCCGACCTTTGCTGGCTACGTACGAGGTCCGCATACGGCGCGCAGCATTCCAGGAGTTCGGAGTAAATACCGCTGCCGATGACATGGCCAGCCTCCATGAGAATTACATGATCGGCGTGCTGCACCCGTAGAAAGCCGGTGCGCCACCACAACCACGAGCGGCTCTCCGCAACATCGTCGATGATGTCGCGGAGCCGCTGTTCGTCAATGCTGTCCAGTTGCGACGTCGGCTCGTAGAGCAGGACGACGTCGGCATCGGTGAGCAACGCCCTTGCCAGCTCCAGGCGTTGACGCTGGCCGCCCGACGGGGGGGCGGCCCGGCCGACGACCGTGTCTTGCCCCTCGGGCAGGCGCAGAACATCTTGGCGCAGTGATACCGCATCCAACGCAGAGAGCAGCGCCGAGCCGTCCTGCCACACGACGGCCGACCCCGACGAGTCGAGCGCCAGACAGCGGCACCACCCAGGGGCCGTGAAGGCCACGACTTCGGCCGGAAGGCGCTCGTGACGTTCGTCCGCCCGCCTACAGCCTTCGCTGATTTTCACGATCACTCACTCGCTTGACCGAGGAGACCACTGGGCTCTCCAGCACCTCCGGCCGCCTCATTGAGCCCCTGGGCTCGGACGACCGCTGAGCGGTACTACAGTCGTCACGCATGAGGGCTTCTCCGACCAGCCGTCGTACGCTCATCGGTGTGGCCGCCTTCGCCGGGGCCTACGTGTTGACCGGCTGCGGCAAAAGCAGTGAGACGGGTGACAAGGAGGCGAAGCAGTCTCCATCCGCATCGCCCGGCACCGATGCGGCCAGACTCCGCGAAATTCCGCCTGCCGCCGACGCCGCATCGGCCAAGTCGACGCGACAGGCTTGGCGCTACTCGCATCTCGCGGCCCAGGACAGCACCTCCTACCAAGCCCTCGCCGTCGCCTCACGGGACGACGTGTGGCTCCTTGGCACTCGCACGCAATCCCTCACCCCGTTCCTCGAGCGCTGGGACGGAAAGCGGTGGAGCGAGCCCGCGCTGCCCGGCGACCTCATGGCGGGAGGCCGACGGTCCTCCTGGGCCCTGGCCACCGGGGGTCAAGCTCGGCTCTGGCTGGCGCAGCGCACTGTGGACGCCGAGCAACTCGCCGTATTCCACCGGCAGGACGGGTCCTGGCAGCGACTCCCCGACCCACCGGCGTTCAATGACGACCACCGGTCAGCCGGGGAGACGAAAGGCGCCTGGCTTGTGGCCTCCGGAGAGGACCTGTGGGTCATCGCCCAAGGAAAGGTCGTGCACTGGGACGGGCAACGCTGGGATGCGCCGGCCCTCCCCTTCCCGGCTGCCGCTCTCGCCGCCGCTCCCGCCGGCAGCGACTCCCCACGTGCTTGGGTAGCCGGGTCGGTGGATTCCGCGTGCGGACAGGAGGAGTGCTACCCGCAGCCCGCCACCGCCCGGTGGGAAGACGGCGCCTGGCAACAGCTGAAGACCCCTTCGTACCGCTTCCCCGACCCGGTACCTCCCGAGGCTTCCGCCACGCTCGACACCATCGTTCACGACCCCGCGAGCGACCGTCTGTGGGCGCTCGGCCGCCACGACTTCAACCACGGCGAAGTGGAGAAGGAACCCGATACCGAGAGCATCCTCCTGACAGGGGACGGCACGGCGTGGCGCAAGGTGAGCGCCCCCGAGACCGGCCGGGCTTTCATGACGTCCACGACCGTCGCCGACGGTGCCGGCGGGCTGCTCGTGGACTCACGGACGCACCGCACTCGGCACGGGAAGACGCACAAACTGGCTGACCCCGATCGGCTGCCCGAGCCGTCCGAAGTGCCGAAAGCGAAGCGAAAGTACGACTTCAAACAGCCCTTCGAGATCGCCGCGACCCGACTGATCCCAGGCACCCGGACAGTCCTCGCAGTGGGAACCGTCACCTTCAACAACTCCTCGGACACGGGCGACCCACCGCAACGCGCCGCACTCGCCCGCTACGACGCGGTCTGACGGCTATTGACAGTTAGGTCTCTTGTATCTATGGGACCTGCATGAGGAGCATCCGTGCAGCCAAGCCAAGGCTGTATCCGGTCGTGACTGATCTGGACTCGCCACACCGACGAAGCCTCCTCCGCGTGAACGGAACGGGTACCGCTACGGGCATACACGCCCCCCAGTAACTCCACCTCACGGGGCCCGAACGGGCCCAGTGCGACCCACCCCTACACGCGCCGGGAGGTAGGAGCAGCTGAGCTTCGACCGTGTCCGAGACGGCGGACCATTCCCGCGCATGCGGGGAGCAGCCCGACGAGCACTCCGCTCGTCTCCTCGCCGCGGGACCATCCCCACGTGCGCGGGGAGCAGTGACCGCGGCTACGACCACGACATTTACCGCGACCTGGTCCGCACCTGCGGCATCATCCCAGCCGTCGCCCGCCGAAACTCCGGGCGTGGCCCTGGACTTGGTGTCAATCGACGGGTGGCCGCCCTACGCCTACCGGCATGGAAGTCGCCAAGTCCAGGGCCGCGCCACCCGAGCCAGCCGATGGCCCGTCAGCTACCAAGAGTCCGCGGGAGGAAGCGGTCGCAATCATCACCAACACCCCACAGCTAACGACCGGCGGATTCCCTCGTTCCCACGTTCCGTGCGCCCGCCGGGGGCACCGCAGGACGGAAAGTGATCGGGTGTCTGCACTTCGGTGCGGGCGCCCGATTTTTTGTTCCTCAGGGCCAGTTCGCGGGTGATGGACGTCGGTACGCCGGTGCGTCGGTCATGTGGGCCGGGATCGGGATGCGCTTCGCTGCGGTTCGGGAGCTGGTTTCGTGCATCCCATGTTGGTCGACTGCTCGGACAGCGCGGCCTTCCGGGCGCTCAGGGCGCCACCTGATTGATCTTGCTCGTGCACGGCGGGGGTGAGTTCGGCGCGACCGAACAGCAGCGCCCAGCCGGTGGGGAGTTGGTGGAGGATGCGGGTGATCAGTTCGGGGCCGGCGTAGGCCGCGACGGCCGCGAAGACGGAGCCGGTGTCCCAGCGGGTGGTGGCCAGGGAAGCGCCGGAGCCGGCGGCGAGGTCCTTGACGAAGGCCCATCCGGTCAGCGGCTGAGTGTCGGGGATCTGCGCGGTCAGGACACGTGCGGCCTCCAGGGGCAGGCGGGCGGCCAGGTCGACGCGCTCGTCGCCGGTCAACTGGCGCCCCAGCCCTGAAAGGACCAGGCGGACGGCTTCCTCGGCGCGCTCGCGGGTGGGGTAGGCGCCTTCGTAGCGGACCTTGTCCAGCAGCTGCCCGTACGCCGCCCTGTACGGCTGTTGGTGCTCGAGCGGTACGCCCACGTCGGTGATCACTGCGGTGGTTGCCTTTCGTGGATCGGTGGTGCCGGTGCGGGGCACTAGTGGTCAGGTGGGTTGGGGGCGGCCGAAGAGCAGGTCGTAGCCGGCGGGGAGCTGGAGCAGGATCTGGCCCATCAGGTCGTCGCCGGCGGTGTCGGCGACCGTGGACAGCACGGCGCTGACGTCCCAGGTCGCGGTCTGCTCAGTGGCGCCCTCGATCCAGGCCGCAGTCGCCCGCACGAACCGCTCCGTCGACAGCGGTTCGGCGCTCTGCAGCGGGTTGAGCAGGATCAGCGCAAAGCCCTCCGGCAGGCGGGCCGCCAGCTGGGCGCGGACCTCGCCGACCAGGTGCGCGCCGAGCAGGGCGAGCACCACACGGGCCGCGCGCTCGGCTTCCACCACGGTGTCGTACTCGCCGCGCTCCTTGACGTGGTCGAGGAACGCTTCGCGTCGCAGAGTCATATCGGCCGCCGGCCCTTCTTGTCTCTTCGGATGCCCGTAGCGGCGCGGAGGGCGGGCGAGGGGGAGATCAGGTGCCCGTCCTCCGCACCTGGCCGGCCGGTGTCAGCCGGCGATCTCCTTGTGGCCGGTACCCACGCCGATGGAGATCTTGCGGGGCTTGGCGCGCTCGGCGATCGGGATACGCAGGGTGAGCACGCCCGCGTCGTAGTCGGCCTTGATGTGCTCGGTGTCGAGAGTGTCGGCGAGCACGATCTGGCGGGAGAAGACGCCCAGCGGCCGCTCGGACAGTTCCAACTGCACGTCGTCGGCCTTCGCCACCGGCCGACGCTCGGCCTTGACGGTGAGCATGTTCCGCTCGACGTCGATGTCGATCGCGTCCGCGGCGACACCGGGGAGGTCGAAGGCCACCACGTACTCGTCGCTGTCGCGGTAGGCGTCCATGGGCATCACCGACGGCTTCGACCAGGTGCCCGGGCCCGTCAGCTGCTGTGCCAGCCGGTCCAGCTCACGGAAGGGGTCAGTGCGCATCAACATCGTGAAAACACCTCCAGCAGGTCAGGCAGTTGCTGCCAATGCGCCTCACTGACACCGTTGTAACATGTCATCCAATGGATGACAAACATGATGTCGTCCACCCGATGACAAGCCGAAGGAGGTGCCCATGACCCCGGCCGACCAGCCGTCCTCACCCAGCACCGACACCCACAGCCCGGCGTCGTTCCTCGCCGCCGCGGCGGCCCTTGACGCCATCGACGACGCCCTGCGCACCGCCCAGCACAAGCCCCACCACGGCACCGAGGCCGGCCCCGGCCCGGAACAGGCCCTGGCCTGCCTGCTGCTGCTGCGACAGGTCCGCGAGCAGCTGGCCGGATGGGAGACCGGCCTGATCGAAACCGCGCGCGACGCGGGCGCCAGCTGGGCCGCCCTCGCCTCCCCCCTGGGCGTCGCCAGCCGCCAGGCCGCCGAGCGCCGCTACCTGCGCGGCCGCCCCGGCCCGGCCGGGACCACTGGCGAGCAGCGCGTCACGGCCACCCG
>NZ_QUAK01000216.1 GCF_003429565.1 Streptomyces triticagri | reverse complement strand
GGCCGGGCACCCTCGGGGGCGCCCGGCCATCGGCCGTCGAGGGGCGCCCGCGGAGGGTCCGACCGGTCAGACCGGCTGGAGCAGCGCGTCCTCGCGCCACTTGAGGATCTTGTCGAAACTGACGACCGCGCCGCCGGTACCCGGTCTGTTGCCGAAGGAGACGTGGTCGGCGATCTCCTCGATGAGGCAGAGGCCGCGGCCGTGTTCGGCGTCGACGGGGGCCGGGGCGCTGGGCGGGGTGCGGCCGCCCGGCTGCGGGAAGCCGGGCCCCGAGTCGGTGACCTCGATGCGGCACATCTCGCCGTCGAGATAGGCGGTGACACGGTACGAGCGCGTGGCCGGGCGGACGGCGCCGGAGGTGGTGGGTCCGCCGTGCTCCACGGCGTTGGCGCAGGCCTCGCTGAGGGCGACGGAGAGGTCGTAGGAGATGTCCGGGTCGACGCCCGCGGTGTCCATCGCGCCGCGCAGGAGCCGACGCGCGAGGGGGACGCTCTCGGCTTCACGCCGCAGTTGGAGAGACCACCAGATGCTCATGCTCCAGCCTCCCGGACCGACTCGACCTACCGATACGTATGTCCGTGATCGCCCTTGTGTAAGCCCGGAGTTGACGTGATACCGCCCATACGGCGGAAGCGCGGGGCGGGTACGGCGGTGTAGGCGTGCTGGTACGGAGGGTGCCCCCGGGGCGCAGGGTGCGCCCGGACGAAGCAGGTCGTTACCCGGCATCAGGCTTCTCGTACACCTGAACGTGATGTTCCGGACCTTGTGGACCTGCCGTACGCGCGCGGTGCGCCCAGTGCGATGATGAGCCGGTCATGCCTGCCCCCCACGCGTACGACTCCCGGGCCGGAGCCGGTCTCCGTCTGTTGCGGGCCGTGGTGTTCGCCGCGGTCTGCGTCGTGCTGTCCGCCGGGGGGCATGCACTCGCCTCGTCGCACACCGTGCCGCTGTGGACCGTGGGTGTCGGGTTCCTGGCGGCGCTCGTGGTGGTCGCGCCGTTCACCGGGCGGGCGCGTTCGCTGCCCGGTATCGCCGCCTCGCTCGCCGTCGGACAGCTCGCGCTGCACGTGCTCTTCGGGACCGGGCAGCACCAGGCCGCCGCGGGGCAGCGACTGCCCACCTCGGACGCCGCACTGATCGAGCAGGCGTCGAAGCTGGTGTGCGGCGCCGGGGCAGCGGTGATGAACCCCGCCGAGGCCCGCCGCATCCTCACCGTCGCCGGTCTCGACCCCGAGACCCCGGCCGCGGGACACCAGCACCACCACGGCATGGCCGCCTCCACCGCACCGGCCGTCGAATCCGGCGGTACGGATCTGCTGCCCGACCTGCCCATGCTGCTCGGGCATCTGCTCGCGGCGCTGGCCGCGGGCTTGCTGCTGCGCCGCGGCGATCTGGCGCTGCTGCGGCTCGCCGAACTCTCCTCGGCGTCCAGGGACGGCCTCGCGCACGGCGCACCGGTACGCGCGCTGTGCGCCGCACTCGCCCTCGTACGGGCGCTCGTCCGCGGGCCGGTCCCGGAGGCGGAGGTGCTCGCGCGGTCGCTGCGCACCGCGCCCCGCTCCGCTCCGCGGCCGCGTACCGCCACGCTCGCGGACACGGTGATCAGGCGCGGGCCGCCCGCGTCCGGCGGACGCTCCTCGGGGACCGGCGAGTGCCGGACCGACCGGGGCGTCCTCGCTCTCGCTGCCTGACGCGCATCCCCACCGCAGGAGGTTTGGGGTGCCGCGTCGCACGCGCGCGCGTTTCCGCGCACCCCCTTCATCCTCACTGCTGAAAGTGGAGTGTTCGCCATGCACCGGATCACCCTCATGCCCCGGACCGCCGTCATGCCCGGGTCCGCCGTCGCCCCCGCACGCCGCCTGGCCCGCCTGATCGCCGTGCCGGCCGTCGCCGCCACCGCCGTGCTCGCCCTGTCCGGCACCGCCTTCGCGCACGTCAGCGTGCAGCCGGAGGGCGAGGCCGCCAAGGGCGGTTACGCCACCGTCAACTTCAAGGTGCCGAACGAGAGCGACAAGGCCGCCACCAACAAGCTGGAGGTCAGCTTCCCCACCGACCACCCGCTCGCCTCGGTGATGCCGCAGCCGGTGCCCGGCTGGGACATCAAGGTCACCAAGTCCAAGCTCGACAAGCCCCTCGAGGTGCACGGCTCGAAGATCGACGAGGCCGTCTCCAAGGTCACCTGGACCGCGGACGGCGACGGGGTGAAGACGGGCGAGTTCCAGCAGTTCCCGGTCTCCGTCGGTGCGCTGCCCGAGGACGCCGACCAGCTGGTGTTCAAGGCCGTCCAGACGTACGACGACAAGGAGGTCGTGCGCTGGATCGAGGAGCCGAAGGAGGGTGCCGACGAGCCCGAGCACCCGGCCCCGGTTCTGGAGCTCGAGGACGCCGACGACGACGCACACGGCGGCGGCTCCGACAGCAAGGCCGCCGCGGAGAAGGACGGCAAGGACGCCGAGGACGGCAAGGAGAACACCGCCTCCGCCGACTCCTCGGACAGCACCGCCCGCGTGCTCGGCGTCCTCGGCATCGTCGTCGGCGCCGCCGGTGTGGCCTTCGGCGTCCTGGCCGGCCGCCGGCGCACCAGCAACTGATTCAGCCGTTCCGCGCCGGGGCCTCGGCCGGGCCCCGGCGTGGGACGGGTCCACCACATCTGGGACATTTTCGTATGCGCAAGAACCGTTTGATCGCCACCGCCCTGCTCAGTGCCGCCGCCCTGACCCTGTCCGCCTGCAGCAGCGGGGGTGACTCCAAGGACAAGCCCACGGCGGAGGTCTCCGCCGATCAGGAGACCAAGGCCGCGACCGTGCTCGACACGCCGTTCAAGAAGCCCGACATGGTCCTCACGGACACGGACGGCAAGGAGTTCGACCTCATCGAGCGGACCGAGGGCAAGCCGACGCTCCTCTACTTCGGCTACACCAACTGCCCCGACGTCTGCCCGCTGACCATGAGCAATCTCGCCCTCGCCCTGAAGGACGTGCCCGCCGACGTCCGCAAGAAGCTGCAGGTGATCATGGTCAGCAGCGACCCGGAGCGGGACACCCCCAAGGAGCTCGGCAAGTGGCTCAAGGGGCAGGATCCTTCCTTCATCGGCCTGACCGGCGACTTCCCCACCATCCAGGCGGGCGCCCGCACGCTCGGCATCAGCATCGACGAGCCGGTCAAGGAGAAGGACGGCTCGATCACCTCGACGCACGGCAAGCAGGTCATGGCCTTCTCGCCGAAGACCGACGAGGGTTACGTCTTCTACAACGGCGAGACCACGAGCGCCGAGGACTACGCCAAGGACCTGCCCAAGCTCGCCGAGGGAGCCAAGCCGTGACGCGGCGCGGTCAGGGGCGGCGGGTCTCGCGGCGGGCGCTCGCCGGGGTGCTCGTGCTGTCCGGAAGCCTGCTGCTCGCCGGCTGCGGGGGCTCGACGGATTCCGGTGCCTCCGGTGACTCAGGGGGTTCGGACGGGTCCAAGCCCGAACTGACCGTCTCCGGCGGCTATCTGCCGGTCCCCGCGAGCGATCACATGGCCGGCGGCTTCCTCACCGTCACCAACGACGGCGGCACCGCCGACCGGCTGCTCTCCGCCTCCAGCGACATCGCGGGCGAGGTGCAGATCCACGAGACCGTCGACCAGAAGATGAAGCACGTCAAGTCGCTCGAGGTGCCGGCGAACGGCGAGCTGCGGCTGCAGCGAGGCGGCAATCACCTGATGTTCCTCGAGCTCGAGAAGAAGCCGGAGCTCGGCCAGAAGGTCGCGCTCAGCCTGAAGTTCGCCGAGTCCGGCACGGTCGAGACCCAACTCGAGGTGAAGGAAGCGACGTACAACCCGAAGGCCGAGTGACCGCCGAGTGAGTAGGGATCCACGGTGAAGAATCCGGAACCGACCAGGACCGCCTCGCGTGCGAGCGCTGCCGTGCCGCGCGCCGGGCAGCTTCTGTTGCTGCTCGTCGTCGCGCTCGGCTCGCTGCTCGTCTGGGCTGCGCCCGCCGGCGCGCATGCCGCGCTGACCGGGAGCGATCCGGAGCAGGACTCGGTCGTCGAACAGGCGCCGAAGCAGGTCACGCTGAGCTTCTCGGAGAAGGTCGCGCTGTCCGAGGGCTCGATCCGGGTCCTGGACCCGTCGGGCGAGCGGGCCGACCAGGGCAAGGTCAGCGATGTCAGCAGCGGCTCGGACATCTCGTACGCCACCGACCTGAAGCCCGGCCTTCCGGACGGCACCTTCACCGTGGCGTGGCAGGCGGTGTCCGCCGACAGCCACCCGGTGTCGGGCGCGTTCACCTTCTCCATCGGGGAGGCCTCGGACACCTCCGTGGCGCTGCCCGACCAGGAGGCGGGGGGCGGTGTCGTCGGCACGCTCTACGGGGCGGCGCGCTACGGGGCGTACGCCGGGTTCGCGGTGCTCGTCGGTGGCGCCGCGTTCCTGCTGATCTGCTGGCCGCAGGGTGCCGGGCAGCGGGCGCTGCAGCGGCTCGTGGTGGGCGGCTGGCTGGCGCTGACCGGATCCACCCTCGCGATGCTGCTGCTGCGCGGCTCGTACACCGGGTCCGGGAAGCTGGGCGACGTCTTCGACCTGGGCGGTCTCGGGGACGTGCTGGGCACCAAGACCGGGGCCGCCCTGGTCTCCCGGCTGCTGCTGCTCGCCGCGGCCGCGCTGTTCGTGGCGGTGCTCTTCGGGGCGTACGCGCGACGGGACGAGGACGAGGACGAGAACGAGAACGAGGCCGAGCGGCGGGACGGGGCGGCGGGCGCCGGGGGAGCGACGGACGGGGACGGCGCGCCGGAGTCGGGTGGCGCGCGGGCGTCGGGTGGCAGGCCGGAGTCGCGTGGCGCGCCGCGTGACGCCGACGAGCGCAAGGATCTCGGGTTCGGACTCGGCATCGGCGGGGCCGTCGTCGCGATCGGCCTTGCCGCGACCTGGGCGCTCGCCGAGCACGCCTCGACCGGTATCCAGACGGCGCTCGCGATGCCCGTGGACGTCCTCCATCTGCTGGGCGTCGCGCTCTGGCTCGGCGGGCTCGCGGCGCTGCTGGTGGCGCTGTACCGGGCACCTTCCGTTCCGCGGAGCGCGGTGCTGCGCTTCTCGTCGGTCGCCTTCTGGTCCGTGGTGTCGCTCGCCGCGACCGGGCTCTACCAGTCGTGGCGGCAGGTCGGCTCCTGGTCGGCGCTCACCGGCACCTGGTACGGGCAGCTGCTGATCATCAAGATCGCTCTGATCGCGGTCCTGTTGGGGGTGGCCCGGATATCCCGCCGCTGGACCGCGCGTCTCTCGGAGACCGCGGAAGCCACGGAGACCGCGGAGCGGACGTCGGTCGGGGCGGGCAGCGCGGCCAAGGGGGGCAGCAGCCCAGGTGCGGGCAAGGCGGCCAAGGGCGCGGGCAAGAGGGCAGGTGCTGCCGAGAGCGGCGGCGGCTCGGTCAAGGGCGGCGGGAAGCGGGAGGCGCAACTGGCCCGGCAGCGTGCCGCCGTCGAGGCAGCCGCCGACAGGCGCCGCCGTGACGGCGACCCGGGACGGCTCGGCCTGCGCCGCACCGTGCTGGCGGAGGCGGCCGTGGCCGTGGCGGTCCTGGCCGTGACCACCGTGCTGACCGGCACCGAGCCGGGCCGTACGGAGGAGGAGGCGGACGGCCGCCGGCAGTCCGCGGTGAGCAGCGAGCAGGCCGGGCCGACCGATCTGAAGCTGCCCTTCGACACGGGCGGCGAGAAGGGCCGCGGCACCGTGCGGCTGCAGCTCACCCCGGGCAGTACGGGCAACAACGACCTGCACGTCTTCGCCGACACCCCGGACGGCAAACCCTTCGACGTCCCCGAGATCAAGGTGGCGCTCACCCTCGAGTCCAAGGACATCGGTCCGCTGCCGGTCACACCGGAGCACGTCGTCGAAGGACACTGGTCGGCGAGCGGAGTGCAGGTCCCCATGGCAGGCGACTGGCAGTTCGCCGTCACCGTACGTACCTCGGACATCGACCAAGTGACCGTCACCAAGAACGCGAAGATCGGCTGAACCACCATGGCTGGCTCCCCCAGGAACCCGGATTCCGCCCCGAAGGCCGCTGCCGACGCTGCGCCGTCCGGCTCCGGCTCCGGCGCCTCCGCCCCGGACGAGGGTCCCGCGCGCGGGGGCACGATTTCCCGGCGCCGGCTGATCGGCACGGCGGGCGCCACCGGGGTCGTGCTCGGGGCGGCGGGCCTGGGCGCCGGGTACGCGGTGGCCGGTGCGCGGGATTCGGACGGGTCGGACGGGGCTCCGCTCACCTCCCTCGGTGCCGATTCCGTCAGCTTCGAGGGGGCCCGCCAGCCGGGCATCATCACTCCGGCGCAAGCCCACTGCCACCTGGTGGCCTTCGATCTGGCGGCGTCGGCCGACCGCAGGGCGGCGGCCGCTCTGCTGCGCCGCTGGTCGGCGACGGCCCGGCGGCTGATGGCCGGCGCCGGCACCGACGACTCCACGGGCATCGCGCTCGACGCGGGACCGTCCTCGCTGACCGTGACCTTCGGATTCGGGCACAGCTTCTTCGCGAGGACCGGGCTCGAGGGGCAGCGGCCGGGCGCGCTCGACCCGCTGCCCGACTTCTCGTCCGACCACCTGGACCCGAAGCGCAGCAACGGCGATCTCTGGGTGCAGATCGGCGCGGACGACGCGCTCGTCGCCTTCGACGCGCTGCGCACACTGCAACGGGACGCCGGTGGCACGGCCCGGGTGCGCTGGCAGATGAACGGTTTCAACCGGTCCCCCGGCGCCACCGCCCGCCCGATGACGACCCGGAACCTGATGGGCCAGGTCGACGGCACGAACAACCCCCAGGAGTCCGACGAGGACTTCCGCGAGCGGCTCTTCGCCACCGGTGGCGGCACTCGTCGTCCTGCCTGGATGTCGGGCGGTTCGTATGCGGTCGTACGCCGTATCCGGATGCTCCTCGACGACTGGGACGGCCTGTCGCGGCCCGAGCAGGAGCGGGTGATCGGCCGCCGCAAGAAGGACGGTGCCCCGCTGTCCGGCGGCAGTGAGACGACCGAGCCGAAGCTCGACGCGGTCGGCAAGGACGGCAAGCTGCTGATCGCCCCCGACGCGCACGCCCGGATCTCCCGGCCCGACCAGAACGGCGGTGCCGCGATGCTGCGCCGCCCCTTCTCGTTCCACGACGGCTATGACGCGGACGGTGTGCCGGACGCGGGGCTGCTGTTCATCGCCTGGCAGGCGGATCCGCACCGCGGCTTCGTGCCGGTGCAGCGCAAGCTCGACCGGGGCGATGCGCTGTCGAAGTTCATCCGGCACGAGTCGAGTGCCGTGTTCGCGGTGCCGCGGGGGGCACGCAAGGGCGAGTACGTGGGGCAGGAGCTCCTGGAGGGCTGAGCCGGGCTCGTTCTCGTGCTCCACGCGCGCGTGGAGGGCCGGTGCGGGTGGCTTTTTCATGCTCTACGCGCGCGTGGTGCGGGCTGGTCCGTCAGCCTCTGGCCACGGGCGGACCGGGCCCCGTACGGCGCATTAGGCTGACGGTATGTCGGCGAGCCGCGTCGCCGGGGGACGGACTCCGGGAGCGTACGGCGGCGCCGGCAGCACCTTCGACCACTCGACGCCAGTAGGGACTACGCATGTCGGCGACTCGCTACACGTACCTCGGCCCTGAGGGCACCTTCACCGAGGCAGCTCTCCGCAAGCTCCCGGAGGCGGCCACCCGGGAGCTGGTCCCGATGGTGTCGGTGCCCGCGGCGCTGGACGCGGTGCGCAGCGGCGACGCGGCCGGGGCGCTGGTGCCGATCGAGAACTCGGTTGAGGGTGGTGTCACCGCGACCCTGGACGAACTCGCCACCGGCGAACCGCTGATGATCTACCGCGAGGTCCTCTACCCGATCACCTTCGCCCTCCTTGCCAGGCCCGGCACCAAGCTCTCCGACATCAAGACGGTCACCGGCCACCCGGTCTCGCAGCCGCAGGTGCGCAACTGGCTCGCCGCGAATCTGCCGGACGCGCTGTGGGAGTCGGCGGCCTCGAACGCGGACGGGGCCCGTCTCGTCCAGGAGGGCCGGTTCGACGCGGCCTTCGCGGGGATCTTCGCGGCGGCCACGTACGGCCTCGAGCCGCTGGTGACCGACATCCACGACGCGGAGAACGCGGAGACCCGCTTCGTCCTCGTCGGACGGCCGGCCCGTCCCGCTGCGCCCACCGGGGCGGACAAGACCTCGGTGGTCATCTGGCTCGGCGAGGACCACCCGGGCGCGCTGCTCGAACTGCTGCAGGAGTTCGCGGTCCGCGGCGTCAACCTGATGCTGATCCAGTCCCGCCCGACCGGCGCCGGAATCGGCAACTACTGCTTCGCCGTGGACGCCGAGGGCCATGTCTCCGAGCGCAGGGTGGGCGAGGCCCTGATGGGGCTGCGGCGGATCGCGCCGAAGGTGCGGTTCCTCGGCTCGTACCCGCGGGCCGGGGTGGCGGTGTCGGACGTACGGGAAGCGCGGGCGGGGACCACGGACGGCGAGTTCATGGCCGCGGCGGACTGGCTGGCGAGGGTGCAGGACGGCCGGTTCTGACCGGGTCGGCGGCCGGTCCTACCTGCGGATTTTCATTGTCCACAGAGGTTATCCACAGGGTCGGACTCGACCTGGGGACAAGTCGACAACAGAACACGACTTGGTCGACAAATCGCCCTTGGGTCCCCAAGTCCGTCCACAGTCCCGCACGTCACCCTTCGTCAGCGCAATTCCATTGATCAACTCTTTGGAGCGAGTGATTTGCACTCGAAAGAGGGTGTAGCGCGGGTTTGATCCGGGAATTCTTCCGCTCGCATTCCGGGCGCAGAATGATCACTTCCGCTATCCACAGATCTTGAACACAGGCTGTGGATAACTTTCCGGAGGCGCCCACTTCTGTGGACAACACACCGCCAAGTCGCCTCCGCCACAAGGGATCAGCAGGCGGCACACGTCAACGCGCCATATCCGGAGTGGCACGAACCGGGCATTCCGAGGTACTGATTGACCGCGCCCGCACGGCCTGGCACAGGACGTCGTACGCAGCCCGGAGAATTCGGCAAACAGGGCATTTCCGTACACAGGGGAATATCAAGTCGAGGGCTGTCCGCCCGCACCGGTAGCCTTGACCGCGTGATTGACCTTCGCCTGCTCCGTGAGGACCCCGACCGTGTCCGCGCCTCCCAGCGCGCCCGTGGAGAGGACGTCGCGCTCGTCGACTCCCTGCTCTCCGCCGACGAGCGGCGCAGGTCGTCCGGCCTCCGCTTCGACGAGCTCCGCGCCGAGCAGAAGGCACTCGGCAAGCTCATCCCCAAGGCCACGGGCGACGAGAAGGCCGCGCTTCTGAAGAAGACCGGCGAGCTCGCGGCAGCGGTGAAGGCGGCCGACGCGGCCAAGGACGAGGCCAAGGCCGAGACCGACGAACTGCTGCTCCGCCTGGGCAATCTGGTCCACCCCGATGTGCCGGTGGGCGGCGAGGAGGACTTCGTCACCCTCGAGACGCACGGCACGATCCGCGACTTCGACCAGGAGGGCTTCGCGCCCAGGGACCACCTGGAGCTCGGCACCGCGCTCGGCGCGATCGACGTGGAGCGCGGCGCCAAGGTCTCCGGCTCGCGCTTCTACTTCCTGACCGGCGTCGGCGCCCTCCTGGAGCTCGCCCTGGTCAACGCGGCGATGGCCCAGGCCACCGCGGCCGGCTTCACACCGATGCTCACCCCGGCCCTGGTCCGCCCGCAGTCGATGGCCGGCACCGGCTTCCTCGGCCAGGCCGCGGCCGACGTCTACCACCTGGACAAGGACGACCTGTACCTGGTCGGCACCTCCGAGGTGGCACTCGCCGCGTACCACATGGACGAGATCATCGAGGCGGACCGGCTGCCGCTGCGGTACGCGGGCTTCTCGCCGTGCTTCCGCCGCGAGGCCGGATCGCACGGCAAGGACACCCGGGGCATCTTCCGGGTCCACCAGTTCGACAAGGTCGAGATGTTCTCGTACGTGAAGCCCGAGGACTCCGAGGCGGAGCACCAGCGGCTGCTCGCCTGGGAGAAGGAGTGGCTGACCTCGCTCGAGCTGCCGTTCCGGGTGATCGACGTGGCGACCGGCGACCTCGGCTCGTCCGCGGCCCGCAAGTACGACTGCGAGGCGTGGATCCCGACCCAGGGCAAGTACCGCGAGCTGACGTCGACGTCGGACTGCACCGAGTTCCAGTCGCGCCGCCTGGCGATCCGGATGCGGGACGAACAGAAGGTCCGCCCGCTCGCCACGCTGAACGGCACGCTGTGCGCCGTACCGCGCACCATCGTCGCGCTGCTCGAGAACCATCAGCAGCCGGACGGTTCGGTCCGGGTGCCCGAGGTGCTCCGCCCCTACCTGGGCGGCCGCGAGCTGCTCGAGCCGGTCGCCAAGTGACGGCTGCCCCCGCTCCCGCCGGAGCGTTCCCGTACCAGCTGATCGCGACCGATCTCGATGGCACCCTGCTGCGCAGCGACGACACGGTCTCGGGGCGTACGCGTGACGCCCTGACCGCCGCCTGCGCGCGGGGCGCCGCGCACATCGTGGTGACCGGCCGCGCCGTGCCGTGGACCCGGCACATCCTCGACGACCTCGGGTACGAGGGTCTCGCGGTGTGCGGTCAGGGCGCGCAGGTCTATCACGCGGGCGAGCACCGGCTGCTCACCTCGGTGACCCTGGACCGCCGGCTCGCCGGCCTCGCCCTCGACAAGATCGAGGCGGAGCTCGGCCCGCTCTCGGTCGCCGCCAGCCGGGACGGTGTGGACGGCGAGGTGATCGTCGGCCCCGGCTATCTGGTCCAGGAGGGCCCGCTGCCGGTGGTCTCCTTCACCGACTCCGCCGACCTGTGGGCGGCCCCGCTCAACAAGGTCTACATCCAGCATCCGAACATGACGGACGACGAGCTCGCGGCGGCCGCACTGCGCATCGCGGGTGATCTGGTGGGCGTCACGATGGCAGGGCCGGGGACGGTCGAGCTGCTGCCGCTCGGGCTGTCCAAGGCGACCGGGCTCTCGCTCGCCGCGCGGCGTCTGAAGGTCTCCGCGGACTCCACGATCGCCTTCGGCGACATGCCGAACGACGTACCGATGTTCGGCTGGGCGGCGCACGGCGTGGCGATGGCCAATGCCCACACCGAGCTCAAGTCCGTGGCCCACGAGGTCACTTCGTCGAACGACGAGGACGGGATCGCGGCCGTCCTGGAGCGTCTGCTCGGCTGAGCCTCCGGGGGCTCAGCGCCCCGGTCCGGGCTCTCCGGTGGCGTACCGCCGGGCGGCTTGGGAGCCTGGGCGCATGACCGCACGCCGCTCCTCGTCCCAGCCACAGGTCCGTGTCCGGCGGGTCTACGAAGCGCCGTCCGCGGACGACGGGACCCGGGTCCTGGTCGACCGGTTGTGGCCGCGCGGCCTCAGCAAGGCCGATGCGCACATCGACGCATGGCCGAAGGACGTCACACCCTCCACGGAGCTCCGGCGCTGGTTCCACGGCCCCGACAGCGACTACGCCGAGTTCCGCCGGCGCTACGAGGCCGAGCTGCACACCGAGCCGGCCGCCTCCGCCCTCGAGCGGCTCCGCGAACTGCTCGGACAGGGACCGGCCACGCTGCTCACCGCGGTGAAGGAACCGGAGCACAGCCATGTCCCGGTCCTGCTGGAGCAGTTGGAGTCCTGACGACGCATCGGGACGCATCGGGCCGTAACGCCTGGCCCGAGGACCGCGGCTGCAGGGAAAACGGAAGGGGAAGCGGGAAGGGGAAGGCGGCCCCGCCGCGTCGCGCGGCCGGGACCACCCCCGGGCGGCGCTCCGGACAGCCGCTGCGACGGAGTGTGATGTCACTCCGGAGCCTGCCGCCCGGCGCCGCCCTGCCGGGAGCACTGCGCGCCGCTGATCCGCGCGGCCGTGCTCCGCTCCCCGTCGGCGGGCACCGTCGCCGGCGACCGCTCGTGCTTCCACTGTGCCGGTGCCGTACGCCTGTTCGCCACCGAATTTCCGCGGCGCAGCGCGGCATCGTGCGTGCCCGCCGAAGTGACGGTCACGCCTCGGCAGCCGGCACCAGCCTGATGTTGAACGTATGGCTGTCGAGCGCGCCCATCGCGGCCACGAAGAACAGCGCGAAGTGCTCCTGCGCCCGCGCCGTCCCGATCCCGCCCAGGTCCACCCGGGATCCGGCCGGCCAGCCGAAGTCCCCGAGGAGCGCGTCGACCTGCTGCTTGGCGGCCGGGTCGTCGCCGGAGAGGAAGACCGAGCTGTCGCCGGAGAGCACGCCCGGGTTCGTCATCACCGAAGCGTCCATCGTGCACAGGGACTTGACCACGCGGGTGCCGGGGAGTGCCGTCTGCAGTTGTTCCCCGAGGCTGTCGTCGACGTGCACGAGCTGCATGTCCTCGGTGAGGTCGATCGCGATGTCGAGCAGCACCTTGCCGGTCAACTGCTCGCGCAGGGTGGGCAGCAGGGCCAGGGAACCGTTGCCTCCGACCGCGTTGACGACGATCTCGCCGTGCGCCGCGGCCTCCGCCACCGGGACGACCGGCAGGCCCGACTCCTTCCGCCTGGACTCCGCGTCACGCGAGCCGTACGTGACGTCATGGCCGGCCGCCTGCGCTCCGGCTCCGATCGCGCGGGCCACATTGCCTGTTCCGAGAATTCCGATTCGCATGCCGACGACGTTAGTGCGGTGGCCGGGCGAGTGGATCAGGCCCCGGCACGGGGAGGACCGGGACCTCGGTCGTAGGTCGCCTGGCCGACGACGTACACGCGCGCGTGGAGGACGAAAAACGCCTCCACGCGCGCGTGTACAACGATCCCGTGTGCGGGACGGGGGTGTCGCTCGTCCGTGTCACTCCTCCCCGGCGAGGGTGAGAGTGCGGAGCTTCTGGCCCGCGTACCAGGTGGCGAGCACGGTCACTCCGACGAGCAGGACGACCGCGAGCGGCAGTCCGACGTCGGAGCTGACCAGTTCGCCGCCGGCCACCTTCTCCGCGACGGCGAGGGACCACTGCTGCACACTCAGCGTCCGGGCCCCGGAGACGAGCGAGCCGAACAGCGACTCCCAGACCAGCGCGTACACCAGGCCGAACACCACGGCGTGCTTGCTGACCGTGCCGAGCAGCAGGAACAGGGCGGCGTATGCGATCGATCCGACCAGGGCCGCGATCGTGTAGGCGATGGCGACCTGCTGTCCGTTGCCGTTCAGGATGATTCCGGCGATGAACGTGGGGACGGCCGAGAAGGCCATGGTCACGGCGATCGCGACGGTCAGCTTGGTGACGATGATCGTGGGCCGCTTGAGCGGCTTGGCAAGGAGATACACCACGGAGCCGTCGTCGATCTCCGGCCCGATGGCTCCCGTACCGGCGATGACGCCGATCAGCGGCACCATGGTGGCGAGCGCGAAACCGCCGAGCACATCGGAGGCCACCTGGTCGTCGGCGCCGCTGAACATCCGGACCGCCACGGCGATCACGATCAGCAGTGCCGGCAGCGTGAACAGGATCAGCGCGCGGCGCCGGCCGAGCAGGGCCCGGTAGGTGAGCCGGGCGACGGTGGGGTCATACATGTCGAAGGCTCCCTTCAGGCCGCGACGAGGTACGAGAAGACCGACTCGAGGGACTCGTCCGAGGGCGAGACCGTCAGGAGCCGGATGCCGCGGTCGCGTGCGACCTGGGGCAGCAGTTCGGTGAACCGGCCGAAGTCCACGGCCTGGACGAGCAGTGCGCCCTCCGTGAGATCGACCTCGATGCCCGCGGTCGACGGGTCGGCGATCAGGGCGGCGGCCAGCGCACGGTCGTCGCTGGAGCGCACCAGATAGCGGTGCGGGCGGTCCGTCATGAGCCGGCGGATCCGCCGGAAATCGCCGCTCGCCGCGTGCCGGCCGGCCACGATCACCTCGATGTGCGAGGCGAGTTGCTCGACCTCCTCCAGGATGTGCGAGGAGAAGAGCACGGTGCGGCCCGCGTCGCCCATCCGTCGCAGCAGCTCCATGAGGTGCATGCGCTGGCGCGGGTCCATGCCGTTGAACGGCTCGTCGAGGAGCAGTACGTCCGGCTGGTGCACCAGGGCGGACGCCATCTTCACGCGCTGCCGCATGCCCTTGCTGTACGTGGAGATCTTGCGGTCCTGCGCGTACTCCATCTCGACGGTGGCGAGCGCCTCCTGGGCGGCCTTCTTGCCGAGTCCGTGCAACTCCGCGTTGGCGACGACGAATTCGCGGCCGGTGAGGAAGTCGTACATCGCCTCGCGTTCGGGGACGATGCCGATCTGCCGGTAGATCTGCTCGTTGCGCCAGATCGGCTTCTCGTCGAGCGTGACGGTGCCCGTCGAGGGGGCGAGGAAACCACCCATCATGTTGATGAGGGTGGACTTGCCCGCTCCGTTCGGCCCGAGCAGGCCGGTCACGCCCGGTCCGATCGTCATGGTGATGTCGTTGACCGCCACCACGTTGCCGAACCAGCGGGAGGTGTGGTCGATACGGATGGTCGTCATGGGCGCGGCCCGTTTCTCCGAGTGCGGATGCGAGTGCGGGTGGTGGCTTGCCGGCTGGGGCGGGGGCGAGGTCCTGGTCGGGGCATCACAGGCCGACCTTCCGGTAGCGGCGCATCAGGGCCGCGTACGTGCCCGCGATCAGGGCGAGCACGACCAGCAGATAGACCACGCCCTGACCCGCACCCGGTCCGTCACCGCCGGGGAAGGACGAGGTGGCCCCGAGGAACGCGGTCTGGACGCCGTCCACCAGGGTGATCGGCGAGAACAGGCCGAGCCATGACACGGCCCCGGAGGAGTCCTGGCTCCAGGCGATGGCCTGCAGGGTCGACACGGCGCCGTACGAGATGGTCATCACGGCGATCACGGCCGCCACGCCGAATCCGCGCCGCGGCGTGAGCGCGGCCATCACCAGGCCGAGACCGGCGAACAGCAGGGAGAGCAGTGCCACGGAGATCAGCCCCTGTGCGAATCCCTTGGTCTGGTCCGCGAAATCCATCTTGGCGAGCAGCGAGCCGACGTACAGCACGACGACCGGTGCGGCGGTCAGGACGAACAGCGCGGACGCCATGGCCGCGTACTTGGCCACCACGTAGTCGACGCGTTCGATGGGCCGCGAGAAGTACAGCGGCACCGTCTTGAACCGCAGGTCCCGCGAGACCGACTGGGGCGCCTGAGCGGCCAGGAACAGGCCGATCACGGCCTGCGTGACGATGGCGTAGCGCGTGTAGTCGAGCGGCAGGTCGTTCAGCTTCGTGGTGATGGCCACGGCGACGATGATCGCCGCCGGTACGCACATCACGGCGAACAGGATCATCGGCAGGACCTTGGACTTCGCGGACCGGCCGAGGCCGTAGGCGCCGCGCAGGGACTGCGAGTACAGCGAGCGGCGGGCGTAGGCGCGACCGAGGCGGGGGCCGTCGTAGTCGCGGTAGCCGATGTTGTGGATCCGGGTCGTTTCGGTGGTCATCGTGCGCTGGCCTCCGCTGCCTGGTCCGCCGCGGCGGGCCCTGAGGGTGGGTCGGTGATCCCCGCGGACGAGGCGTCCGGGGCCCCTGCCACGTCCGTGGCCTCGGCCGAGTCCGTACGGAAGACCTCCGCGATGTGGTGACGGCGCTGCTCCATGCGTACGAGACCGAGCCCGAGGCCGGCCACGGTGTCGCGTACGACGTCGTAGGTCTCCTCGCCCGTCGCCTCGACGAGCAGGATGTGGCCCGCACCCGGCAGACCGTCCTCCTCGCGCGCGTGGACACTCACTCCCGCCTCGGCGAGGCGCTCGCGCAGGGCGGCCGTGCCGTCCGGGTGGGCGTCGGTGTCGGTGACCTCGACGGCCAGGGTGCCCATGGTCTGGGTGAAGTCGCTGGTGGAGCTCGAGCGGAGGAGCTTGCCGCCGTCGATGATGACGACGTGGTCGCAGGTCCGCTCCAGCTCGCCGAGCAGGTGCGAGGTCACCAGGACGGAGATGCCGAAGTCGGTGTACACGCGGCGGATCAGGGCGAGCATCTCGTCCCGGCCGACGGGGTCGAGGCCGTTGGTCGGCTCGTCGAGGAAGACCAGCTCGGGGTCGTGGACGAGGGCCTGGGCCAGCTTCACCCGCTGCTTCATGCCCGTCGAGTAGCCGCCCATCGGGCGGTAGCGCTCCTCGTAGAGGCCGACGTGGCGCAGGGTGTCGGCGGTGCGCTCACGGGCCGCGGTGGGCGGCAGGCCCGACATCCGCGCCATGTGCACCACGAACTCGGTGGCCGAGACGTCGGGTGGCAGGCAGTCGTGCTCGGGCATGTAGCCGACGCGCTCACGGATCTCGGATCCGTTGGCCGCGACGTCGAGCCCGAGCACCTCGGCACGCCCCTCCGTCGCGGGGGACAGTCCGAGCAGGATCTTGATCATGGTGGACTTGCCGGCTCCGTTGGCACCCACCAGGCCGGTCACGCCCGGGCCGATGTCCACGGAGAGCCGGTCGAGAGCGGTCACCTTGGGGAACCGCTTGCTGAGGCTTTCGGTCGCGATCACAGTCACGTCATCGACGTTAGTGGCGCGGGCCACACAGGTCGTCAGCCCAGATGCTGGCTTGGTTGTCAGACCTGCGGCGTACGGGCCCTTAAGGGTCGTCCCAGGGACGGACGGGGATGGAGGTGCGGGCAGTCGTGCTTGCGGGCGGCGTTTGTGCGTGCGGGTGAGGTGACGTCGTTTGTGCGTGCGGGTGAGGTGACGTCGTTTGTGCGTGCGGGTGACGTCGTTGTCCACATCGGCCGGGTTTTCCACAGGCCGCTGCGCACCCCTTGACGCAGCCGTCGGCCATTGTCACATTCGTCAGTGTCAAGTTACGAACACGTAGCGCAAGGGCCTCAAGCAAGGGACGGAAGGTGGCATGACCTCAGCAGTCGACACCCAACTCCGCGCAGATCTGCGGGGGTTCAGAGCCGTGCAGCGCCTCGCCTACGAGTGCGCGGAGTCCGTCGCGGCCCGCCTGAAGCCCGGCGTGACCGAGCGCGAGGCCGCCCGCATGCAGCGCGACTGGCTCCGCGCCCGCGGCGTACGCGACTGGTTCCACCTGCCGTTCGCCTGGTTCGGCGACCGCACCGCCTTCGCCGGTTTCCGCGTGCCCCTGCAGTTCTTCCCCACCTCACGCCGGCTCGAGCCCGGCATGCCCTTCATCCTCGACATGGCCCCGGTCCACCAGGGATTCACGGCCGACATCGGCTACTCGGGCTGCCTCGGACTCAACCCCGTGCACGACCGCCTCCTCTCCGACCTCGAAGCACACCGCGACCTGATCCTGCGCGAAGTCCGCGAGCGCCGCCCGCTGCGCGAGATCTACCAGGACGTGGAACGCCTGATGAGACACCAGGGCCACCTGAACCGACACCGCGCATACCCCTTCGGCGTCATCGCCCACAAGGTCGACCGGGTCGCAGAACGCCGCTGGTCACCCACCGTCTTCGGCTTCGGCACCCAGTCGCTCAAGGGACTCGCGAGCGACGCCGTGCACGGACACCGGGACGGCTGGTCCCCGCTCTGGAGCCCCTACCGCTTCTCCGACCACCCGCCGCAGCCCGGCCTCTGGGCGGTCGAACCACACCTCGGATTCCGCGGCACCGGCGCGAAGTTCGAGGAACTCCTGGTCGTCACCGACTCGCGAGACCCCGAACAGAGCGCGTTCTGGCTCGACGACGACCTTCCACACGTACGGCGCTGGACCGAGGAAAGGGCAGCCGCATGACTCTGCAAGACGCACGAGAGCGCTGGGTCCGCACGGGCGGAGTGGAACTGTGCGTGACCGAGGCCGGCGACCCCGCACGCCCCACCGTCGTCCTCGTGCACGGATACCCCGACTCCAAGGAAGTCTGGTCCGAGGTCACCGACCGCCTGCGCGACACCTTCCACGTCGTCCTCTACGACGTACGCGGACACGGCCGCTCCACCGCACCGACACCCCTGCGCGGCGGATTCACCCTGGAGAAGCTGACCGACGACTTCCTCGCGGTGATCGACACCGTCAGCCCCGACAAACCGGTGCACGTAGTCGGCCACGACTGGGGCTCGGTCCAGTCCTGGGAGTTCGTCACCGTCAAGCGCACCGAGGGCCGCATCGCCTCGTTCACCTCGATGTCCGGACCGTCCCTCGACCACTTCGGGCACTGGATCAAGAAGCGCATGTCCCGGCCCACCCCACGCAGGACCGCCCAACTCCTCGGCCAGGGCGCCAAGTCCTGGTACGTCTACATGCTGCACACCCCGGTCCTGCCCGAGCTCGCCTGGCGCGGCCCCCTCGGCACCCAGTGGCCCAAGATCCTCGGACGCCTCGAGAAGGTCACCCCCGGGGACTACCCGACCGGCTCCCTCCGCGAGGACGCCGCCCACGGAGCCTGGCTCTACCGGGACAACGTCCGCGCCCGCCTCAGCCACCCACGCCCCGACGCCTACGCCCACGCACCCGTCCAGCTGATCACTCCGACCGGCGACAGCTTCCTCTCCCCGCGACTCTACGACGAGCTCGACCAGTGGGTCCCCCAGCTGCTCCGGCGCCAACTCGCCGCGAAGCACTGGGTCCCCCGCACCCGGCCCGACCAACTGGCCTCCTGGATCAGCGACTTCGTCACCCGCCACGAAGACCTCGGCCCCGGCGGCACCTCGGCCACCGTCGACTCCGCCACCCGCCCGACCGCCCGACCCGGCCCCCACGCCGAGCACTTCGGCGGCCGGCTCGTCCTGGTCACGGGGGCAGCCAGCGGCATCGGACGGGCCACGGCCTTCGCCTTCGCCGAAGCAGGTGCCCGGGTGATCGCCGTCGACCGGGACGCCGACGGAGTCGCCCGCACGGCGGACCTCGCCCGCCTGGTCGGCGCCCCCGAGGCCTGGGCCGAAACCACGGACGTCAGCGACGAACAGGCGATGGAAAAGCTCGCGGAGAAGGTCGCCGCCGAGTACGGCGTCGTGGACGTCCTGGTGAACAACGCGGGCATCGGCCTGTCCGGCTCCTTCTTCACCACCACATCCGAGGACTGGAAGAAGGTCCTGGACGTCAATCTGTGGGGAGTCATCCACGGTTGCCGGATCTTCGGTCGGCAGATGGCCGAGCGCGGCCAGGGCGGCCACATCGTCAACACGGCCTCGGCCGCGGCCTATCAGCCCTCCAAAGCACTGCCCGCATACAGCACCTCCAAGGCCGCGGTCCTGATGCTCAGCGAGTGCCTGCGCGCCGAGCTGGCGAGCCAGGACATCGGCGTCACCGCCATCTGCCCCGGCTTCGTGAACACCAACATCACCTCGACGGCACGCTTCACCGGAGTCGACGAGACCGAGCAGAAGCGCCGGCAGCGCCGCGCCTCCCGCCTCTACGGCATGCGGAACTACCCGCCGGAGAAGGTCGCCGACGCGATCCTCCGGTCGATCGTCCGCAACCAGGCCGTGGTCCCGGTGACCCCCGAGGCACGCGGCGCCCGCTTCATGTCCCGCTTCACCCCCCGCGCCCTGCGCGCGGTCGCCCGCACGGAGCCACCGCTGTGAGCGGCGGGGAGGTGCCGGGTGTGGCGGGCTCGGGATCCGGTCCGGGGCCGAGTCCGGGGCCAGGGCCAGGGCCGAGTCCGGGTTCCGGTGACGCGGCGTACGAGTACCGGATCGAGGATCTCGCCCAGCAGAGCGGCGCGACGGTCCGGACGATCCGCGCCTACCAGGACCGCGGACTGCTCCCTCGACCGGAACGCCGGGGCAGGGCCAACGTCTACGGACCCGCCCACCTGACCCGACTGCACCAGATCGCCGACCTGTTGGAGCGCGGATACACCCTCGCCTCCATCAAGGAACTCCTTGAAGCCTGGGACACGGGTCGGGGTCTCGGCGGAGTGCTCGGGCTCGCCGCCGAGATCGACGGCCCATGGACGGACGAGAAGGCCGACCGCATCACGCTGTCCGAACTGGCCGCGCGTTTCAGCGTTCTGACGCCACATAAGACGACGCCACATGAGACAGCGCCACATGAGACAGCGCCACATGAGACAGCGACTGACGACTCCGCGACGCAGCCCACAGGTCGGTCCGAGCGGGCGGAGTCGGCAGGGGCGGCGGAGTCGACGCTGGACGAGTCCGCTCTGCAGGAGGCGATCGCACTCGGCATCCTGGAGCGCATCCCCGGACGGGACGACGAATTCCTGGTCCCCAGCCCTCAAGAGCTCTCGGTAGCCGTGGAGTTGCACTCGGCGGGCGTTCCGCTCAGCGCAATCTCGGGCCATCTACGGGAGTTGAGGGGACAGGTGGAGCATATTGCCGCCCGCTTCCTGGAGTTCACGACCGAGCACGTATTCGCCCGCTACCTGGGGCATTCGCCGCCGTCCGACGCCGAGGCGGCGGAGGTCGCGGCCCTGGTGCGCCGACTTCGTCCGCTCGCCCAGCACACACTCGATGCGGAACTGGCGCGCGCCATGCGTAAGTTCGCCAACCATCACCTTCGGCATCACTTGGGCACGGCGGACGCTCCGGCCGCGGATCTCGTGCATCGCGTACCGCTACCGGGTTCCACAATCGAAGCGGTTCGAGCGCTTGTTGGAGATGAGAACGCGCCACGCTTCATCGCGCTTGCGGCTGAACGGGAGGTTGCTGCACGGACATTGGATGCGTATGTCCCAAGTCACGGATCAGGTCTTGGCGTTGACCAAATACCCTAAATGGGATGCCAGTTGTCCACAGCGACACCAACTAGCCTGTGGATAACCTGGGTTGACTGTGGATCATGCCTAACTCAGGTAAAAAATTGGGGAATTGCCGCCAGAGCTCGACGGCGTCTCCCGACAACAGATTTCAGCCAGTCGGAAGGAGCGAGAGCGGGGCCGCGTGAGAGCGAGGCGCGAGAGCTGCGCGACGCGATGTGCGCGATGTGCGTGATTGCGCGATGCTGCCGCACGGTGAGCTGGTGTGGGCTGACGCCGGACATCGAATTCGGGGAGGGGTGGGGAG
>NZ_QUAK01000213.1 GCF_003429565.1 Streptomyces triticagri | reverse complement strand
GCTTCGGCCCTTCCCCCGACCCCGGCGGCGGCACCCGCACCTGGACCACCCTCCCCAACACCCCACCCGCCACCACCTGGTGACGCAAGGCACTGCTCATCGGTGCGTGTAGACGATCAGGGGTGGTTCGTGCCGGCCGACGCAACTGGCCAGCTGCGGATGCTGGGCTGCAGTCCGGGCGCGCAGAGCGAGGACCTCCGGCCACTGCTTGAACAGCGTCGGCTCGCCCAGAACGACACCATCCCAGTCCTCGTCCTCCGAGATGCCGTTTCGATCGATCACGAACCCTACGGTGGTCTCGCGGATTTGTTGGATTTGAGAGGACACTGCTTCCGTCACGAGATCCTGTTCTGTTGATGTCATGCCGTCGAGTCCGAATTCGAGGACGACAACGGAGGTACCGGTGCGCCGGCGGATCCGTGTGAACACATCCGTGTCCGCATCCAGCCACAGTTGGAAGTTGATCTCGGATGTGCGCGCAAGGCCGGCTGCCGTGACGAGGTCGTCTTGGGTGGTCGGGACTTGCTCCCCCCACGACTCGGGTCCGTTGGTGATGGCGGTGATCAGGCCCGTGGCCGGGTTGGCGGCCCGTAGCCCGTGTGCCTCAAGGCCGGTGAGGAGGGTGCGGGCGCGGGCAGCATCCCAGCCTTCGCGGTACCAGTGGAGGAATCCATCGCTCATCGCTTTCACCTCACGAAAGTGTGGACGTTGTCGTTGCCCAGGATCCGCCGGGCCAGGTTCAGGGCAGTCTCCGGGGTGCCTTCTTCGAGGTATACCTGGGCTCGTACGCCCTGCTGCTCGGCGGCGTACTTGAGGATGTGGCACTTCTCCCCGAACTTGGCGAGGTTTCTCGCCTTTGCCGGACCGCCTACTGCGATGTAGGAGCCGTCCTTTCCGATGACGTCGACGTCGGTGGTTCCCGCTCCAGGTTTCGTCACCTTGAGTCCGGGCTTGCCCGGAGCGCCGGAAGGGATAGTGCCTTCAGTGAGATCCGCCACCGTCTGCTCACGAGCCGAGCCCACCGCATCCGACACCGTAGGGTCGGTGGACCTGCGCTGGCCTTCACTCGCAGTGGACTCGGCGGAACCTTGCTCAGGGCCGGGGGAGCCGTTGGCCCCGGCAGCCATGAGCGCGATGCCGGCAGTGCCCAGAAGGCTCGCCTCCAACGCGGCCTCAGCAGTCAGGGCCCCCACTGCATTGGCACCTGCCAGGGCGAGCCCCGCGCCTGGAGCAAACAGGGCTAGCAAGGAGAGCAACAGGAGGCCGAAGCCCAGGTACACCAGGAATGTATCGAGAGCCTGGAGCAGATGGTGAGGAGGAATCGACTTCCCCTCAGGCCCGGCAGAACCCAGTCCTCGGTACAGCATCAGCAACCCGACGGTGGCCGAACCCAGTGCGCTGCCGAATCGGAGCCGGTGTATGGCCAGCAACTCCGCACTCGGCTGCGCACCGGTCGCGCGCCAGCTGCGCAAGAGGCAGAAGAGCTGCCAGCCCACCCACACGAGCGCTGCGCTGCCGAACCCCATCAGCACTCTCGTGCCTGTGCGGGAGCCGAAGAACTCCTGGATGCCGGCTGCTGAATGGAACGAGCCGATCCCGAGGAACAGCACGCCGGGAAGCATCAGGACGCAGGGGATCAGCAGGAGCCACCGGTGCCGCCTTTGCTCCGGCGTGGCCCGTGCCGCTTTCATGCGGTGGAGCGTCTCCCGGCCTTGCCAGGCAACCTCGTGATCAGTCGCCTCAATACGGGTGCGAATACCGGCGACCGCACGTCGTAAGGGCTCGATTCGGCTGGGGTCGGTGTCGCGGGCGGCGTAGTAGAGGGAGCGTCGCAGGCGCGCGAAACGCAAGGCGATCAGTGTGCTCCACGGGACGCACCAACCGGCGTAGGCGCTGAGCGCACTCGGCCCCGTTCGGCCCGTACGTTCAGCGGGCAACTGCACGTCAGGGAAGCTGGGCCGGATACGTCGAGCGTGGATCCAGTCCACGGCTGCGGCGACCGCGAGACATGCGAGCGGCGCCAGCCATATCTGTTCGTTGAGGTCCTTCAGCAACGATGCCGCGTTGCGGTCGGATCGCTCCTCGGCCACATAGTTGTTGAGCGTGTGCAGGGCGATCGCTGCAGCGACCGGTGGCAGTGACAGCAGTCGAGTCCAGCGCCGACCGCGCCACAGCAGTCCGACGCCGAGTCCACCGAGCGTCGTCCATACCAGATGGGGCGAGGTTGCCGTGTACTCGGCGCCGGCGCCAAGCCTCAACTGCCCTGATGGGGCCGGGAACCAGGACGTAAGCACCTGCTCCAGCCCAGGTATGTGCGGCGCGGCGAAGATACCCTGCGGGATGATCCAGCCGCCCCCACGGTTAGGCACGGCGCGCTCGGCATCAAGTCCGAAGCGCAGCACTGATTCCAGCAGCCCGAAGCCCGAGCCCAGGGCGGCCCCCAGCACCACGTAGTCGGTCAGCCCCCACTGCAGCCGCACCTTCAGGCTGAGCCCGGCCAGCAGCAGCGGCGTCACCTTGATGAGTTCTTCGACCCAGGGTGCCACCGTGTAGCTGGTCGACTTGACCACCGAGAGCCACGACTCGCCACTCGACTCCATGATGGCGCGGTTGTAGGCGATCTCGGCCAAGGCTGTGGCCACGCCGCAGCCGTAGATGCCCACAACCAGCGTCAATAGAACGGTCGTTGTTCGGACCGTGCGAGTTGGAATCGACAGAAGCACCAGCTGCAAGACCCCGTACACAGCCGCTGCTGCCATGAGAAGCGTCATGACATCCCCCGCCGAAGAGATATTCGCTAGAGCAAATGCAACTGTAGGTACTGATGGTGATCTTGGGAAGAGGCTTTCTCGCGGGATGCGCTGATCGGTTACGCCGCAGTGAATCGCCCGGACGCTGGCGATTGTGACGGGGTGTGCCGCGCGATCACGCCGGATCCTGTTTCTGCAGATCAGACCACATGCTTTGGTCCTGCTGCGCTCACTCTGTGCTACACGGTCCGAAGGCGTCCGCGCTCCCCTTGCGCTCCCCTCGTTGTTGGTGGGGACACTTGGTTCGCCGCTGGACGCTTGTCGGCATCGGACAATCGCGCCTGCTCGTGTGTCTGACAGCCAGGCCACAGTGGCGTGAGCTGGGCTGCGGTGGTGGTGCGATCGCCCTTCGAGGATGGCGCGGCCCGCGGTGGTGACGCCGGCGTCATGGTGCTTTGCAACCGGGACGGCACAGGGCGTAGGGCGGAAGCCCTGCTGCAGGATCACGGCGTGGGCCCTGCCACCCGAAGCTCAGAACGCTCCACGTACGGGATCATGTCCGATGCGGACCAGCGCAGTTGGGGCGCCGGGGCGGCCGCGGTGCACCAGCGCCGGCCGACCGTTCCTGGTCGTTCACCCGGAGACGGGCATCGGCCTGAGTCCTTCCAACCCCGTGTTCCACAGTGCTTCCGACAGCGCGAAGCCGTCGGCCGCTCGGCCCGCCAGGCGACGGTCCCTGCCGAGCAGCGTGGGGCCGGCCACCATGATGACGATGCTTCCGGTGTCCAAGGTGTCCTGGACCAGGCACGCGTCGCTGTGTTCGTTCTTGTGGCTGAGCCGTAGTCGGTTGCCGTCCATCGTGAGCCAACGGGAGCGACCCGGGATGCTGCAGGGGGCGGTGGAGTGCAGCGCCACCGCCGCGCCACGCTGGTGTTCCACGGCTGTCAGCAGGATGCGCTCGACCTGCGCCGCAGGCATGCCCAGGTCGTGTCCCCCGGCGACGGCTCCCTGGAGCAGACCCCAGGGAAGGCCGGGTGTGGTCGTGGACATCACCCTGTGTGCGGTGTTGCCCCGGGCAAGCAGGTCCAGGGGGATGAATCCCTTGGCGGTCTGTACGCCACCGATGCTGAAGGCCCCGCGGAAACCGGTCTCGCGATGCATCCAGGCACCGACGCGGCGAGCCAGGTCGCGTATCTCGTCGCGGACCTCGGGGGCGGGATCGAAGTAGGTGGAGCAGCCGGCGTAGACGAGTTGGGAGCGCTCCGGACCCTCCAGCACCAGTTCCTCGAACGGTCGCAGGACGACGACTCCGTCCGAGAGAACGAACCCGTTGATCCCGCAGGGCGTACCGGGGAGGAACGGGGTGACCTTCACCCGCTCGCACTCGGCTGCCACCGCTGTCACGGCTTCCTCAAAGCCCTCGTCGTCCCGCACCCAGCGGGCCTGCTCGAAGGTGACCTGCACGCCGCCGTTCATGTCCCGGTACCAGATGGTGCCCTGGCCCAGATCCAGACGCCGGTGCACAGCCTTCAGGTCGTTCCGGGTGGCGGCGACGACCTCGTAGGGCAGGCGGGTGACCCCCAGGTCGTCCCAGATCCGGTCCACCGTCAGCTTGTCCTCGAGTACGGCCCACTCGGCCGGCCGGCCGTCGGCCACCTGCCGTCCTGCCATCGTGTTGCGGGTGACGTTGGATTCGGCCAGGACCAGAGCGCTGCCATCCGGGTCGTACGCGTGGAGAGCTGCCACGACGTGCCGGGGCGGTGCGGCGAGCAGGTGGTCGGTGGCGCGGGCGGTGTCGGTGAAGGACAGCGTGCCGAGGTCCGTCGTGCAGTAGCCCGCCACTTTGTCCGGGATGTCGCCGAGGCCGATGCCGTTGCCCACGATGAAGGGCTCCTGTGCACCCATGGCCGCAAGGGCCTGGACCCGCAGCCGGTACTGCGGGACGTCCCTGCCCAGCAGTACCACCTTGCGGCCGCGGTAGAAGCGGCCCACGGCCGCTGTCAGGTCCGCGTGCCCGGTCGCGGGAATTCGTCCGTCGCCGTTGCTCATGCTGTCTCCTTGCTCGGCTGCATCCATGTCAGGTGGTCTCGTTGAGGGCCGCGTCGCCGGTGGCGGCGGTGGTCGGCAGGCCGCCCGGCTCCTCGTCGTCGAGCAGGGTGCGCAGTCCGCGGATCGGGCCGATCAGCAGCCAGATCGCGGAGGTGGACAGTCCGACGGCGGCGAGCACGAGGGTGCTGCGTATGCCGAGCAGACTCGCGCCGAGCGCACCTGCCAGCAGGGCCCCGAACGGCTCCACGCCCCAGCTGAGGAATCGGACGGTGCCGGTCACCCGGCCCAGCATGTGGTCGGGGACCAGGGTCTGCTTCACCGTCTCGCTCATCACCAGGTTCACCACCACGGCGAGGACCCAGAAGAACTGGGACAGACCCACCAGCACCAGGGCGGTGAAGCGGTCCTGGTGCTCGGCCAGGGGCACCAGGAGCCCGGCGATGCCCGGCACGGCGTAGGCGAGAGCCAGCGGGGTGCCGTACCCGAACCGGCGGCTGATCCAGGAGGCCACGGTCGAGCCGAGCAGACCGCCGAGGCCGCCGGCGGCGCTGAGCACGCCGAGCACCACCGGGCTGAAGCCCAGTTCCTGCACCACGTAGAGCGTGTAGAGCGCGTAGAACATCGAGGTGAAGAAGTTGAAGTGCGCCGCGGCGAGCGCGAGCGGGCGTTGAATGCGGTCGCGCATCAGCAACCGCAGTCCTTCGACCGCCGCTTTGAAGTGGGGCGTTCGGGGGCCGTCCGGTGCTTCGGGTGCGGCGCGGGGCAGTCCGCGCAGGGCGATGGCACTGGCGAAGTAGCTGAGCGCGTCCACCAAAACGGCCAGCGGTGCACCCACGGCGTGCACCAGCACGCCGGCCAGGCCGGGTCCTGCCACTTCGCCGACGGCCGCACTGCCTTCCATCCAGGAGTTGGCAGGCCCCAACTGCTTCTTGCCGACCACCTTGGGCAGGTACGCGGACATGGCGCTGTCGAAGAGCAGGCTCAACGCTCCCACCAGGAACGTGACCGTCACAAGGACCCAGAGGCTGAGGGCGTCCAGCAGCCACATGACGGGCACTGCGGCGAGGATCAACGCGCGTGCCAGGTTGGCTGCCTGAAGCACCCGCCGCCGTTCCATGGCGTCCGCCCACACACCCGCGGACAGTCCGAAGACAAGCGTCGCCGCCGAGCCTGCGGCGGCGACGATACCCATCTCCCAGCTGCCGGCATCCAACAGGAGGACCGCGATGAGCGGCATCGCGAAGTAGGTGATCTGCGAACCGGCGATCGAGAACGTCTCGCCTGCCCAGAGCCGGAAGAATCCGGTCTTCACCAGGGCTACGGGTACGGCCATGTCTTTCCTCTTCATGTTCTTGGCACGGATCAGACCGAGGGGTGCCCGCTGGGTTGCCGATGTGGGCCCGGTGGGCAGCCGCACGCTTCGGGCCCGCGGAAGATCGTGGTTGACCCGGTGTCGAACCTCAGGTGCCCGCGCGCCCCGAGCGTCAGCGCCTGGCCCGAGGCGAGAAAGCGCAGCACGTCATGGGAGAGGAGCGCCGCGATCGTCGCGTTGGAAGGGCCGAAGGAGTACGGAGTGGGAGCGTGGACCGTGGCCTCCATCCGGCCTTCGTCCGCGCTCAGCCGGGACCTACGCTCCGTATCGAAACACCACCAGCAGTGGCCCATCGATGGGACGAGAAGCGGACCCCAGTACCCCGTGTCCAGTCCCACAGCGGCCATGGCGACGGGGACTTGTGCCAAGGCCGCCCAGGCCCAGCAGATTCCTGCGATGTCGGCCGGGCTGTCCGCGGCCACGACCACCAGGTCCAGGTCCTGGGGAAGGTCCGCGAGATCATCGGACGTGGTGATCCTGCGGCGCACGCCCGTCACCACGACATCGGGGGCGGTTGCGGCGAGACGGGTGGCTGCGGCGGCCACCTTGGGGACGCCGATGTCCGCGCGGACGTACAGGTGCTGCCGGTTGAGGTTGTGCGCCTCCACCTCGTCGTGGTCGACCAGCCACAGGTGGCGCACGCCGGCCGCGACGAGCTGTTGCGCGAGCAGCGCACCGATACCGCCCACGCCGATCACCGCGACGCGTGCGGCGCTCAGACGTCGCTGCATCCGGGCCGGGGCGTCGCCGAACAGGCCGAGGTATCCGACCTGGCGTTGGTGCGGCAGGCCGTCAAGTTCCGGACCTGCCACGGGTTCCGAGGTGACCCAGCCCTGCTGCCGCAATGCGCCGACGAGCCGGGCGAATGCCCCGCGGTCATCGGGCGCCGGCACTGCCACACCGTCGCGGAACTCTGCCACCGCCCGCTCCAACCAGGTCTTCGGGCCGCGCGCCCGCAGGGCCCGCGGGCCTTGGGAGAGCAGCATGCCCCCCGCGCAGGTGGTCGCGTCGACACTGTCCAGGAGCCGGATCGTCTCAGCCATGGGTCACGGCCTCGTCCCGGGTCGCAGTGCGACGCTGCAGCAGACCGGCCCGAAGGAGGTTGGCAACCAGCAGCTCGGCGACCCGCTCGCCGTGGGCGGTGGTGAGCTCGCCCAGGGTGAAGGGGCGCCCATCGAGCCATGGGGTGAGGCGGTCCTGTGCCGCGGGTGGCAGGGTGATGCGTTCCTTGGTGCGCAGGTTGACGCAGTGCAGCCGATCGGCATCGCGGTAGACGTCGAGATCCTCGACCGGAATGCGTACCGGGTCGCTCATGCCGGGCAGTCCGGATTCGGTGGAGCTTCCGGAATCCGCAGAGTTGATCTTGTCTGCGAAGGCGAAATAGCGTTGGTGCACCTCGGCCCGCTGCTGCGGTGTCATCGCCGGATCGGTATTGGGCAGATGGTTCAACGCGTACTGGGACTGCCAGTTGCCGTCCTGGGACTCCGTGACCACCAGACCGAAGGCTTCCGGGTCCCGGCCCACCCGGGAGGACCGTGTCGCTTCGAACGGGAACACCGAAACGGACTGCAGACAGTGGGCGAGGCCCTCGACATCCTCGAGTGCCTGCAGGGCCTCCTGGTATGTAGTCGAAGGAAGATCCGGGATGAGGTTCACGACCAGCCGCATTCCTGCGTCATGCGCTTCCTGCAGGAAGCGCAGGTTCTCCTCGCGGTCGGCGGATTTGTGGACCAGTTCGAGCACACGGGTGATCGTGGTCTCCATCCCGACCACAAGGAACTCGCAGCCGGACGCGGCCATCAGCTCCAGCAGTTCGCGGTCGAACCGGCGGTCGACCATCACGAACGAGCTCCAGGTGATGTCCAGGCCCCGCTCGATCAGCAGCTTGCTCATGCGCCGGGCGAAGGCCGGCGGTATGGACTCGGTGACGAAGCTGAACCTGCGCGTTCCGTGCTCTCGTACGAGGTGTTCCAGCTCATCGACGAACTTGTCGGGATGGCGGCCGCGGAAGGGCGGCGAGCCGTCGTACAGCTCAACGAAGTCGCAGTAGTCGCATTTGCCCCAGTAGCAGCCGCGGGCCTGGGTGACGCCCAGCACCGGGTCCTGCAGCCGGGCCATGGCGTCCAACGGGAAGACGGGGCACGGCAGCATGTTGAGGTTCGGTCCGGGGGCCGGATCCTTCGCATGCGGTGTGCCGTCGGCGAGGATGCAGGACACACCAGGGACCCGCTCCGGCTCCCAAGCACCCGCCTCGGCCAGGCGCGCGAGCGACAGCAACGGGAACTCACCGTCGAAGCGCACCACCGCGTCGACCTCCGGGTGGTCGACCAGCAGCGCGTCGAGCTCTGCCGGGACCATCAAGCTCAGTGCGGGGCCGCCTAGGACGACGCGGACATGCGGGCGCTGCGCCTTCAGCCTGCGCGCGAGCAGCAGAGCGGGGACCAGCTGTGGCCCCATGGGCACCGAGATACCGATCAGGGATAGTTCCTCCGGCAGTTCGGTTGCACTCCCCCAACTCTGGTAGAAGCTGCCGAAGATGCCGCTCTGGGCCGCATCGACAGCCGGTCGGCGCAGCATCTGCGCATCGGGGTCGATACGGAACGGAACGGCGAGCGCCTCCACGATCCGTCCTGTATGCGTGCCCGCACCGAACAAGTGCCGTCCGGACGCGTCCACCAGTTCCTCGGGAACGCGCAGGGCCCAGCGGGCCGCGGAGGCGGTGTAGGAGTCCACCGGGACACCGGCGACGCGGCCGGCTGCCATGGGTTCCAGTTGCTCGGGCTGGAGCAGGAACTCGGCGAACTCCTCGTTCAGGTCGCACTGCCAGGTGCTGATCCCGTGGCTCTGCAGGAATCCGGCAAGCACGGCCGTGGACGGATAGAAGCTGCCGAAGTTCGACTCGACCAGCGGCGGGAAGGCGAGGCCGATCACTGGTCGCTCTCCCACGGTGCTTCGTGCGGGCGGCCGAGCAGGTGCTGACCGATGCTGACCGTGTACCGGCCCGTTCCGGTTCCCTCGAAGGGCTCGACCCAGTGCCAGCACTCCTCGCGCACCGGGATGATCGACAGCGTGTTGAAGAGCGGATCGGCCAACTCGTCGTGGCCTGCCTCGTTACGGAAGCCGAGCCGTCCGCCCGAGCCGGGAACGTAGTCGGCGTCGAGGTAGAAGTTGACCGCCATCACGCGCCCGGGGAAGAGGTCTTGGTGGCGGCGGATCCGGTCGCCGCTGCTGTAGGCGGCCAGTTCGATCGACGTACGCGGCTCCAGTTCGAAGCCCACGCCGGCCGCGATCCAGTCGCGCAGCGTGTTGGTCAGGACGGCGAAGGCCAGGAACTGCTCCAGCGTCCTGCGCTGCTCCGGCGCCACGCGCTCGCTCTGCAGCGCCTCGCTCAGCGGACGGGCCACGAAGTGCCGAGCGGCACGGTGGGGGTGGTCCGCCCAGTCGGTCTCGGGGATCTCCACGCTGTCGCGCGCGTTGATGTAGGCGGTGGCGCACCGCGACCAGACGGGCAGGTCGCGCATCGCCGTGTGCATCGCCTCCGCCCACTGAGGCCGGAGGAAGTCGCGCAGGATGAAAGGGCGTCCGGGTTCGGCGGTGTACCACTCGCCCATCGCGGCCCAGGTCTCCCCGGTCAGGTGCCGTTCGTCGACGAATCGGCGGGCGCGGGCGAGAGAGTCCGCGGGCATGGCGGCAGTGACTGCCTCGGTGGTGGGAGTGTGCATGGTGTCCTCGCAATCAGTTCGACATGGGTGGGTAGGGCCGGGAGAGCAGGTGGAAGGGGAACTTGCCGCTTTCGGTCAACCCGATGCGGCGCAGCCCGGGTTCGGCCAGGTAGTGCGCCCGGACGCGCAGCAGGGGCACCCTCGGCATCAGTTCGAGCCAGCGCTCCTCGGTCCGGCGCCAGCCGGCCGCAGCCTCGGTTGCGTCACTGTGCTCGGTGGCCTGCCGGAAGAGAGCGTCGAAGGTTTCGTCGGCGAAACTGCCTGCCCTGCTGTACGTTCCCCCGCTCACCCAGGGGGCCAAGAGCGCTGCGGGGTGCGGGAAGTCGGCGGTGGTCAGGGTGTAGAGGAGCGTGTGGTCGCCGAGCAGAGCTGTGCGCAGATAGGCCCCGTACGAGAGCGGGCGCGGTGTGAACGGCAGGCCGAACGCCTCCTGCAGTTGTTCGCACACCGCTGTCACGGCGGCCCCGTTGGGAACGAAGTCGGCGTAGGACACCTCGACCGGCCCTGGTCCGAGGAGGTCGCGTACCCGTTGCGCGGCCTGTGCCGACGGAGGTTGCGATGCGGTGGCCCGCGGCTCGTCACCCAGCAGTACGGTGGCCGGCGCTGCTGCGGGCTCCAGCAAGCCGGTTGTGCCGGCGGCCAGCACCTCCAAGTCCAGTGCGCGGCCCACGGCGGAGCGCAGCTCCGGGGTGCCGCGCAGTGTGGGGCACCTGCGGCCGAACTCCAGGCTGGCGAAGAGCGCGAGGCCCTGCGTCGATAGGTCCGGATCGCCCCTGAAGCGTGCCGCGTCGGCGACATCGAAACTGGTGGTGGGAGTGGCATGAACGGTCCCGGCGCGAAATTCCGCGACGGCCGGGTCCAGATGCTCGATGACCGTGAAGCGCAGTTCGCCCGGGGCGTCCGGCGAGCATGTGTACCGATGCCGGCAAAGAAGCAGTCCGCCGTCGGCCGTACGGCCGTGCGGAGCGAACGGACCGAGCACGGCGGTGCTGTCCAGCCGCATCGGCGCGAGCTGCGGCAGCGTCAGCAGAGCCGGCAGGAAGCTCACCGGGTGGCGCAGCCTCAGGCTGACGGCGTCGTTCACCGCGACGGCTTCGGCTCCGACCGACCGCATGAGGCGGCCCAGTTGGTCGTCGCAGGTGGCTGCGTCACGGATTCCGTCGACGAGATGTTCGCACCGCAGCGGCTCTCCGTCCGACCATCGCAGGTTCGGGTCGGGGTACAGCCGCCAGTGCAGTCCGTCGGACGAAGGCTCGATGGCGTGAACGGCGGCAGGCTCGGGTTGCGTCACACCGGGCAGCTCCCGCAACAGCGGAAGGATCATGGCCTCGGACACCAGCCCGGCGTTGTAGTCAACCGGTCGGCGGTGGTCATTCCCCAGAGGGAAGGCATCGAGGGCTATGACTGCTTGGGTCATGAAGTACTCCTCCGGAGCACCGGGCGACGGTCGCCGCCCGGTGCTCCATGAGCCCTCGTTCGGCCGTGCGCTGCGGCAACGGGCCGTCGAGGACGACGACCGAGGACTTACGAGCGGTGCTTCATGGCAAGCAGGTCGTTCAGCGTCTCGCGGTCGAACTCGAGCTCCTCGGCGAGGATCTCCTCGGTGACCTCGACGACCTCGGCCTCGGCGATGTCAGCAGTCTGCAGCGGCATGTCGATCTCCTTTTCCTGGGGAGGGCTGCGCAGGATGCGCCGGCCCGTGCGAATGGACTGGTCAGCCGACCGGGAGTGACCTTTCGGCCGCCCCCACCGGCTGACGGAGACCACATTGCCGCCATGCGGAAAAGTTTTTCCATAGTTGATCGATGGCCTGAAGAGGCCGTGTCATGAAGCGTCCGCCGCCGCACGGCCGCGCCATAAACGCCCTGACCGGGCGCTTGCTCTCAGTCCTCCGAGAGCCAGCCGCGCCGGACGGCCGTCACCCCCGCCTGAAAACGGCTGCGAGCATCGAGCCGCTCCATCAGACCGCTCGCGAGCCGGCGGGCCGTACGGGACGACACCCCCAGGCGCTTGGCCACGACCTCGTCGGTGTACCCCTCGGCGAGCATCCGCAGCAGCACCCGCTCCTGCCCGGTAAGTTCGCCGTCGTCCCGGTGAACGGTCTGCACGAGCGGCCGGGCGGACTCCCATACGAGCTCGAAAAGTGCGCACACAGCGGTCAGCACGCCGTCGCCCGACAGGATGACGGCTCCCTTCGCCGTGTCGTCGGCATCGACGGGGAGCACCGCGACCCTGCGGTCCACAATGATCAGGCGCGTCGGGAGCGCGGCCGTGGTGCGCACTTCTCCGCCGTACTCGGCCAACCGGGCCGCGTGCGCGATGGTGGGCGGGCTGTTGCGCACACTGTCGAGGTAGACGGTCCGCATCGAGACGCCACGGTCGAGGAGCTGCTGGTTGAGTGGCTGGGCCGCGGACCGGTTCTCGGCACTCTGGGCACCGTCCGGCGCGAAGGTGAGAACCTCCTGCTGGACCTCGCGTGTCAGAGCGGCGAGTCGCGCGCGCACCTCTTCGAGGCCCACCACCAGTTGGACCTGGCCATCCGACTCGTAGGGGCGCAGGCTGTTGTAGTCGGCTGCCAGTCGCGCCGCGAGCGCCCGGGTCGCTTCGAGCCGCTGCTGCTGAGCCGCGAGTTCCGCCTGCTGCTCGGCGAGCAGGGCTTCCATCCCCACACCCGGGCTGACCGGGAGCAGAACGTCCGGGGACTGCCCACAGGGACGGACTACGTCGAGGTCGCTCAGCCGGTCGAGCGCGGCACGGACTCGTTCTTCGGGCATGGCAAGGCGCTCCGCCAGAGCCGCGACACCTTCTTGCCGGTGGGTCAGCATCGCCCGGTACACATCCTGTGCTTCCCCGTCGAGCGAGCCCGTCTTATCCATTTCAGGGTGGAACATTCACAAATTGTCCTTTGTGGCCCGTGAAAGTACCAATCTTTTGTCGCGTCCGCAGAACCCTTCGGTCGGCCGCTTCCGGACAGGGCCTAAACCCGCCTGCGGCAGAGGTGGTGGATGCGGTGTGCCTGCTGGCACGCTGCCGCCATGTACCTGGTCCACGTTCTCCTGCAGCGAGCAGCCGGTCAGACGCTCTCCACGGGATCGACCGCCGCGATGCTTGCGTCCATGCGGGCCGACGACCACGTCGAGCACGTCGTCGCACCGCGGACCGGACAGGCAGGCGTCGTCCTCGGGATCTACCTCCTCGCAGACTGCCCTGTGGCCGCGGAGCGGCAAGCCGTCGCCGTCTGCCAGAGGGTTCTCGGCGCAGGGGCTGTCGTCGCCAGCCGGGTCGGGATGGGCGCGTGCGCTCCTGCGACGGATGCGCTGCCGGCCCCCGCGCCGAACCCGCTGCCAGACCCTGCCCCGGCCCCCCTGCCAGACCCTGCCCCGGCCCCCCTGCCGGACCCTGCCCCGAAGCTGTCGCCGGAGCGCTGGACGTCTTGGGCCATGGCCTGATCAGGCCACCTCGAAGGTCTTCCGCCATGCCATGTCTCCGGCAAAGCTGCAGACCACAGGGCCAAGCCGCCCCCCCCAGTTCGCTTTGAAAGGCACAGCAGTATGCACCGCAGGATCACCGCATTCGCCCTCTCCCTGTCTGCCGCGATGGCCATCGTTGCCCTGCCCGTCGCACAAGCCTCCGCGGAGCCGGCCACCTACAACGCGGAGGACTCGGCGGCCCCGGACCAGCACGGAACGCCGCAGCAGCCCGCTCCGCGGGTCCCGGGTGACATGGGCTGGCAGTGACCCGGCCGTCCACCCGGCACCACCGCACGACAGTCACCGCCTGATACACGCCTGAGGAGATGGCAACCGTCCCGATGGGCTTCCTCGAACTCCACGGCGTGACGTACGACGTCGCCGCCGGTCACACCCTCTTTCAGGACGTCAGCTTCTCCGTCAGCCCCGGAGAAGTCGCGGCCCTCATCGGAGCCAACGGCTCCGGGAAGACCACCCTGGCGCGCATCGCGGGGCGCAGGGCTGTGCCCGCCGCGGGAACGGTCCACGCCCAGGGCGGGCTCGCGTACATGCCGCAGTTCATCGGTTCCGTACGGGATTCCACTACCGTGCGGGACCTGCTCCTCGCCGCCGCTCCGGACCGGATCGCGCAGGCGGCGCACGAGGTGGACGCCCTCGAACGCCAGATGATGGAGCACGAGGACGAGTCGATCCAGATGCGCTACGCCTCCGCGCTGGCCGCCTGGGGAGAGGCCGGCGGCTACGACATCGAGGTGCTGTGGGACATCGTGACGACGGCTGCCCTGGGGATCCCCTTCGAGCAGGCCCGATTCCGCGAGCTCAGCACACTGTCCGGCGGTGAGCAGAAGCGGCTGGCGCTGGAGTCCCTGCTGCGTGGACGTGAGCAGGTGCTCGTACTGGACGAGCCGGACAACTATCTGGATGTCCCCGGTAAGTGCTGGCTGGAGGAACAGCTCCGCGCCACGGACAAGACAGTGCTCCTGATCAGCCACGACCGTGAGCTCCTCGGCAACGTCAGCGACAAGGTGATCGCGCTGGAGGGGCGCTGTACGTGGGTGCACGGTGGTTCGTTCACCACCTGGCAGGAGGCCCGCACCGCCAGGCAGGACCGTCTCGCCGAGCTGCACCGTCGCTGGGACGAGGAGCATGCCCGGCTCAAGGAGATGGTGCGCTCGCTGGGCGACCAGGCGAAGATCAGCGCCGCGATGGCAGCCCGTTACCGGGCGGCCCGCACCAGACTCGACAGGTACGAGGAGGCGGGCCGCCCGCCTGAGCTGCCCAGAGAGCAGCGCCTCGCACCACGACTGACGGGTGGGCGCACCGGCGTACGCGTGCTCACGTGCAGCGAGCTGGAGCTCACCGGCCTGATGGACCGGTTCGACCTGGAGGTCGGTTTCGGCGACCGGTTGGCGGTCCTCGGCTCCAACGGCTCCGGCAAGAGCCACCTGCTGCGCCTGCTGGGCGGCGAGCCGGTGGAGCACTCCGGATCGTGGAAGCTGGGGGCTCGCGTAGTTCCCGGACTGTTCGCCCAGACCCATCAGCATCCGGAATGGGCGGGCAGGACACTGGTCGACATCATGGGGCGCGGCGAGGGAACCCGCGAAGGCCTGCATCGGGGCGACGCCATCAACGCACTCAACCGCTATGAACTGGGCAAAGCGGCCGATCAGTGGTTCGAGACCCTGTCCGGGGGCCAGCAGGCCCGATTCCAAGTGCTCCTGCTGGAACTCGGCGGTGCAACACTGCTGTTGCTCGACGAACCCACCGACAATTTGGACCTGGAATCGGCCGAGGCGCTCCAGCGCGCGATCGGGCGTTTCCAAGGCACGGTGATCGCCGTCACCCACGACAGATGGTTCGCGAAGTCCTTCGACCGGTTCCTCCTCTTCCGAGCGGACCGGTCGGTCGTGGAAACACAGGGTCCGGTCTGGGACGAACAGCGAGTGAATCGCCGCCGCTGACGACACGCTGCACCAGATGTCTCTCGCGTACCGCCGAGTCGTCGAAGCCGTAGACGCTGACCGTCAGCCGGGGTAGGGAACGTTGATGACCTTCGGGTGGGCAATGCCGCGGCCGTGGTACCCATTCTCGCCGAACGCGTCGCCGTGGTCGGCACACAGGATCACCAACCACGGTTCGGTGCGGGTCAGTTCGGTGATCAGCCGGGCGAGGTGGCTGTCGGCGTACGCGAGGGCTGCGCGTTGTGAGGTGTGGGTGTCGGTGCTGTCGCCGGTGTAGTGGCCGTGGGGGACGTGGGTGGCCGAGACGTTGATGAACAGGAAGAGCGGGCGCCGGGTGTGCTGGTCGGCGACGGTCAGGGCGTGGTCGACCTGGTGGCGGGTGGAGTCGGCTTCGGGTGAGCAGAAGGCGGGGCGCCAGTGGTCTTCGTCGAACATGTCCGGCAGTACGGAGCCGAGTGGGGTCTCGCGGGAGGAGTAGGTGGCGCCCCCGATGCATGCGGTGCGGTAGCCGTGCTGGCCGAGGCCGGCGAGGAGGTTGGGGGCGTCGAAGACGAACGTCTCGGGCCCCACGGTCTTGAACGCCGGCGGCTTGCACTCCCACAGGCGCGGCGGCTGGCTGGGGTGGGGAGCTTCGGCAGGAACCCCGAGAAGAACGCTATGTGCGCGGGCAGGGTGAAGGTGCCGGGGGTGTGGCGCCGCTCCCACCTCCCGGCGGGCAGCAGCGCGCCGAGTCCCGGTGTCTGCCCCTTGGCCAGGGCGGTGTGGGCGGTGTCGTAGCGCAGCGAATCGAGGGTGACGAACAGGATGTTGGTGCCGCTGCGGTTGATGCAGGCTGCGTCGATCATCACGGGCTCCTTGGTCTAGGAGTGGGGTTGGATGCGGCCCTTGGACGTGGTGTTGACGGGGATCGGTACTCGGTCCTCGGCGATCATGCGGCGGATGGTGAGGAGGACCGCGTCCTCGTCCAACCGCTTTCCGTCCGGCCCGAACAGAGTGATCACGACGTGAAGGCCGTCAGCGTGCTCGGTGGTGTGGATGCGCAAGCCGGGGGCGCCCGCTTCGGTCTGAGCGGTGAGGAGAGCTGCCTCCTCGGCGTGGCCGAGGTCGTGGACGGTGCAGGCGTAGTGCCGGGGCGTTAGTGGCGCCCTGGCAGGCCAGCTCGTCCCCCGCCAGCGCCGCGCCGACGCCGAGGGTCGGCAAGCCTCGCCGCGAACGGCCTGACTCCGCTCGCGCACCACAAAGCCCCCTGCATCGGTTCTCCACCGATGCAGGGGGCTACGTTTTGTGGGCCGCGTGGGACTCGAACCCACAACCTACAGATTAAAAGTTCACTGGTACGGCATCGTGGACGAGCACGGACCGGGCCTCATGCTCGCCGCCGGTGCCGCACGGCTGCGGGGTCGCCACACCGTCGCTGTACAAGTACGTGTCGAGCCTCGGCGAACTGAAGACGCTCGTCGGAGTGCGGGTGCTGAAGGGTACGGCCGACCGCTTCACGATGGCCTTCGTGGGCACCGGCGGCGACGAGGCGGTCCACCGGCTGTTCGGGCTCGGGCTGCTGTCCATGGCGGCGGGCGCGATCCTGGTCGCGGTCCGCCTGCGCACGGTGCTACGGCCTGTCCGAGTCCGGCCCCGTCCCTTGCCACATCGCGACCCCGACCAGCCCCACCTATCAAAGCCCCACCGCAGCCGAGGCGGGCCGCACCAACACCCCCGACCCGTTCTCGTACAGCCTCACCCTCCCCGACCGCCCCACCACCCACGACGCCCACCCACCCCGCACCTGGACCACCCTCCCCAACACCCCACCCGCCACCACCTGGTGACGTCCGCCACCATGACGATCTGCTGCGCGACCGGCCCGCCGCCATAGCTGCGGGTCGCGGCAGCCATTCCGACCCCGCTGACCGAGCGGCTAGGCGCGGCCAGCCGTTTTCAGGCCGGTGTCCGCGCCGTCCGGCTCGGCTGGCTCGACGACTGATCCGGCCGGGTCTGCCTCGTTCGCCGGGTCCGCCTGATCCACAACTGCCTCCCGCTGCTGCGGCACGGCCGCGATCCGCCCCCACCCAGTCCCCGCGAGGACGAGCAGCGCGCCCATGAGTCCGAGCCATCCTGGCTGGTCCCCGGCGAGGGTGATGCCCACCACCGCGGCCCATACCGGCTCTGTGCCGAGCAGCAGACTCACCCGCGAGGGCGACGTCCTGCGTACCGCCCACATCTGCACGAAGAACGCGAACAGCGTGCAGAACACCGACAGGTACAGGAGCCACAGCCACTGTCCGACTCCGAAGCCCGCAGCGGCCGCCCACGGCGTGCCCCCGGTTCCCGGCGCGGACAGCAGCAGCACGAACACCGCGACGGCGCTGCCCAGTTGGACCGTGGTCATCGACAGTGCGTCCGCGCCCTGCACCGACTCCATGCGTGACATTGCGATGACGTGGACGGTTCGGGCGACGGCCGCGCCCAGCATCAGCAGATCGCCGAGCGACGGTTCGCTGAAGCCGGCGCCCTGCGTGAGGAGCAGCACGCCGAGCACCGAGAGCCCGGCCGCGGCCAGGAACGACCGCGACAGCTTCGTGCCCCGTATACGGCTCTCGGCGATCGGTGTGAAGATCATGGTGAGGCTGATGATGAGCCCGGCGTTGGTCGCCGAGGTGTGCACGACGCCGTACGTCTCGAGCAGGAAGATCCCGGCCAGAATCAGCCCGAGGGCACCGGCCCCGCGCATCTGCTTGGCGCTCAGCGCCCGCAGCTTGCGCCACCCGGCGACCACCAGTACCGGCAGTACGATGCCGAACCGCAGCACGAGCACCGCGAGCACGGTCTGCGTCGTGGTGACACCCTTGGCGGCCAGATAGCTGGAGCCCCACACCACGGCGACCAGCAGGACGGGCAGATCGGTCAGCCAGGCGCGGCGGGCCGCGGTGACACTCATCGGGGACTCCTCAACAGGTTCTGTCGGTGTCGGAACGCCGCGGCTTCAGCGTGCGGTGTAGGCGATCACCAGGACATCACGGTGGGCGGTGCGCTCCGGGTCCACCGGCTGCACCGGGGTCACCGAGTGCAGAGTGCGGCGGTCGTCGCCGAGCAGCAGGTCTCCCGGCTCGGACAGCGTGGTGGTGAGCAGATGCTCGCCTTCCTCGGTGTAGACGCCGCTCTCTCCGCCCGTGACGTTGACGCGGCCGATCATCAGCGAGGTGATGAACGTTACCCCGTCACGGTGCCTGCCCTCCGGTGCGGGCTGGCCCTTCTGGTCGACGGAGGCATTGATTCGGTACGGGTGGAGTTTCACGTTCCACGACGTGTTGCCGTCGACGGCGCTGAAGATCCGGCCGAGTTCGACGAGTACGGAGCGCAGCAGCGGATCGCCGACGAAGGATCCGGTCAGCGGGTCGAAGACGCGCTCGATGCCGCCGTTGAGCGAGTTGATATCGGCTTCCTGGCGGTATGGGGCGTGGGGCAGGAGCATGAGCTCGCCGGCGGCCGCGTCGAGCTCGAACTGGCCATACCGGCGCAAACGGTAGGTGCCACCGTCGGCCATGTACGTGTCGAGGGTGAGCTCGTCCCAGTGCGCGGCGAATCGCGACCAGCCGTCGGCGTCGACGCCGACGAGAGTGGACAGCTCTGCGGCGGGCATCAGATGTCCGCCGGGGCCGGAGAGAGCGTTGACGGCGTCGACAGCGACGGGGTGGACGATTGCAGTGGTCATGAAAGTGCTCCGTATGGATCGGTGTTCGGCGTTCAGTGCCCGGGGCGGCGGTCGAGGGGGCTCAGGCCGTGGCGAGCTGCAGCGCCCGGCTTTGTGCGAACGGCGCCGACTCGGCGTCGATGGAGAGCTCCTCCCAGGCCTCCCGGTCGCGCAGGTAGAGCGGCCGTCCCGCGGTGATGGAACGCGTGTCGGCGCCGCCGGTACGCAACTGCCAGGTCACGGACCCGGTAGTGCGGGACGCGCAGGTGTCGATGAATGCCTGGACGGCGAGCCGCAGTTCACCGAACCAGCGGCCCTCAAGGGCCTCACGCGTCCACACCTGCTCCAAGTGCCGCTTCTCCCGGATGATTTCTGCGTCCAGGCAGGCGCTCTCGACATGCCGGTAACTGCTGAGCAGCAGCCACGCGGCGGGCATCTCGCGGATCTCGAGGACCTTCTCGCCGTGGTCGAGATGCTCGAGCCCGGAGTAGCGGCCGAGGACGTACGCGCCGACCCTCCGGTTGAGCCGGTCGACAATTTCAGTCAGCGGCAGAGACTCGCCGTCGAGGGCGACGGGCAGCCCGTGCTCGAAGTCGACCGTGAGTGTGTCGGTCGTGCCCGGTGCGGCGGTCGGCCGGCTCCAGGCATACATCTCCTCGGGGACCTCGTGCAGTTCGGGGTCGTCGAGGATGCCCGACTCGAACTCGCGGCACCACAGATTGGAGTCTCCGCTGACGATCCGCCCGGCGAGCAGGTCGATGCCCGCGTGCCGCAGCTCGACGAGCTTGTCGTCGCGGGTGACGGCGTCCAGATCGTAGGGGCTGCCGAACGCACCCTCGTAACCGAGCAGCCGCAGCGCCCCGTTGAGCCGTCGCAGGGTGTTCTGCGAGCGGTTGGCGGTGTGCAGCACGGCCTGGGCGCCGAGACCACGGGCGAGCTCGACCGCGCTATGGGCGATCAGCGGACGGCTCAGCGTGGAGCTGACCGGATGGATGCCCAGATAGACAGCCTGGGCGACGATCGCCGGGGCGATGTACCGCCCGGCGAATTCCTCGCGCCGGTCGAGAATGTGGATCGTCGCCCCAAGCGCCTCGGCGACCTGCTCCTTGTACGTACTGGACTCGTCCTCGCCGATGTCGACACTCACGGCGTGCACCTCACGCACGCCCATCCGGCGCAGCCGCAGCAGCAGGTACGAGCTGTCCAGACCACCGCTGAACAGCGTCACGACGGGGCGGTCGGGGTCGAGCTCTTCGAGCTGCGAGAAGGAACGTATGAGCGGAGGTCGCATGGCCTCTTCGATCTCTGTACTGGTCACGGAGCAGGAGCCTTCCGCGGGCGACGACCCCGGACAATGGATTCCGGGCGGCCGGGCCCGGTCATGACCGGACCCGGCAAGCGCACCCGACGCCCAGGTCAGGCATTCAGGAGGAGTCTGGGATTCTGCCCACGCTCCAACCCCGGTGCCCATGCCAGGGTGGCCGTGGGCGGGGCACTGACCCTGCCGAATCCTGCGAGGGTGGGCAGCTGGCCGAACCCTCACTTGCGGTGTGGCTCTACAGCGAGTGGTCCGCTTTGCCGGTCGTGATGTCCCGATCCGAATCCGGCCCCGTCCCCTGCTACGTCGCCGCCCCGACCAGCCCCGCCTACCGCGGACCCACGACACCAGGACCG
>NZ_QUAK01000212.1 GCF_003429565.1 Streptomyces triticagri | reverse complement strand
CAAGCCGGAACACTTCCTCGCCTTCACCGCCATCGCCGCAACCCTCATATGTCACCGCCGCCTGGCCAAGTGAAATGGCGTCTTAGTCCGCCGTGCCGGCGGACTTGTCGTGTAGCTGCTCGAGTACCTCGGGGACGCCCAGGGACGAATCCCTGAGGGCATCCCACCGGTTCATTACCGCGGCGGAGGCCTCTGCCAGTTCAGCTGGAAGTCCGGCCTCCCGCAGGGTCTCGGCGGCCTCCGCCATCTCTGGTCCCCACCGCCACGCCCGCGCGGCCACCTTCGGGATGTAATCCGTCTCCGCGAGGTAGCTGGCAGTACGTCCGCTCGCGATGTCGAGTAGCTCCGCCTCGACCCCGTGGTCACGAGCAAGGGCGTACGACACGGCAGCGAGTACGCGGGACGTCTTCTGATAGCTGCTGTACGCCAGCTTGAGCGCGGAGGCGCGACCGACACCCCCGACGAGCGCGTGCGTACGGACCGCTGACCCGTCGAAGAGCCCTGCCACAGCTGCCACCGGTACCTCGGGGCCTGACAGGTAGAGGCGCGTGGACTTCGAATCGGACGGTGGTGAGCCGACGATCGAGCCGTCCACGACGGTCGCTCCGCCCCGTTCAGCGATCGCGGCAACCCGCGCCATCGTCGCTGGTGAAATGGCGTTGGCGTCTACGTAGGTCCCGGAGAAGGAATGGGCTGCAGTCTCCGCAACCACGTCCTCTGCGTGAGCGGGAGGGCAGATGCTGAGGATGACGTCCGCCTGGTCGACCACCTCTCGCAGATCGCGCACGGCGGTCAGACCGTGCCGAGCGGCCCGCTGCTGCGTGGCCGAGCTGCGTTCGGCAGTGCACCACAGCACCCCGGGGCCGTCGCTACGGACCTGGGCCGCCACCGCAGCCCCCATGCTGCCTGGATGCAGAACTCCGACGATGGTCATCCGACCAGCGCCCGGATGTCGCGTACCTCGGCGGGAGCGCCGGCAGCCCGCCCGTTGTCGATGGCCAGTGCCGCCCGTTCCGCGCAGACTTGGTCGGTCCGGATGACGAGCGACCAGGGTTCGTCCGCGTGGTCCAAGAGATCCTGCCGCGTCTCGTGCCAGACCTTGAGCCGGGCGTCCAAGTCCTTGTCCCCGCGCCCCTGGCAGCGTTGCCGCGTCACGTCTTCGGGGCACCACAAGAGCACTCGTACCCAGTCGATGGGATGTGCCGCGACAGCGCGAGCGCCGGCGACCTGGCCCATGTGGAGCACTGGAATGCGCCCAGAGTCGACGAGTGCCGCCACCTCGCCGCGGTCGATGGCGTACTGCGCGTCGTACCGGCTGTTCCGGTACAGCAGGTCACCGGTCCGCGCCAGTTCCTCGATGTGCTCAGGTGTCGTGAGGCGGTAGCCCGTGGTCCGGCCGGGACCGGCTTTGAGCCGCTGGAAGAGGGCGAACTCTGGCCGCAGTGCGCTCAGTTCGGCCGTGATCGTGTCCTTGCCGGACCCTGGGGGCCCGTAGAGGATGACGCCGGAAGGGGTCACAGTCCGCCTCCGCTCAGTACGTCGCGTGCTTCGTCGACCAGGGCCACGGCTGCGCCCAGCCGGTTGTCCACAACGAAGTGCGGGCCTTGCGGACGCAGCTTCAGGTCGAGCCCTGACAAGTACTCATCCCAGGATTCCATCTTCCACATGTCGCGTGCAGCCCCACGGAATTCGATGTACTCCCGCATGGATTCCGGGTCGCACTCGACCCATATAGTCGCGACAGACACCCTCTTTGAACGGCAACGATTCTGGAATCGCTGCATCCATTCAGCTTGTGAGAACTCGGAGATAAACGGCGCATCCAGGATCGTCGAGATTCCGCAGTCGACATTGTCCCACGCCGCTTCCATCAGGCACTTATATTCGAGCGGCCGGACCTTTTCTCGGTAAAGCGCTGAACTCCGGTCGTGAGCCTCGCCTCCAAGTGCGATCAGGAGCTGATCGACCAGGGGGCGCGTCAGGGAGTCCTTGTCCAAGATGGGCCATCCGGTCAGCCCTCCGAGGAACTTCGCGAACTCCGACTTTCCCGACCCCGCATAGCCTCCGACCAGGATGACGGTCGGGCCGTCGACACTCCCTCCCGCGGTGTGGCGACGCCATGCGTCGACCACGCGGCCGCGAAGGGCGTCGCTGTCCACATCGTCAGTTCCCTCGCGAATACTGCTCAGCGCTTGGCGCACGACGTCAGGCTGATCGGGGAGCTTTCGCTCAATGGAAGCGGACACCGGTACGGATTCCACAGGGGCATCCTCTCCGGGCAGTGCTTTACGGAAGCCAAGCTGAGCTTCATTGCGACGATAGAGGCGGGAGTACGCCCGACGATAATGCGGGCCGGGATACACCGATCCTTTCTCGTGGCCCCAGATCGTCTGAAAGTTCGCAGCGATGTTGAAGCCGTGTCGCTCCGCGATTTCACGAAGTTTCTCGCCCGTCTCTTCCAGGGTGAGCCCTATTTCTTCGCGATGCATCCGTAGCAGGTCAGGCTTCCAATCTGGACGCTTCCGAGCCATCTGCCCCTCCTAGATAGCTGGTCGAAGCCGCGAGTGTAGCGACTCGACTAGGCCTATGGAAAACAGTGATAGAGCATGTGTAAGCGGATGTATAAAACCGCTTGGAATTTCTCAACTAGCGGGACGTGATACACGTTTTCGCGGCGCGGGTGTGAAGTGGTGCACACATCGAACGAGGAGGTTCGGATGCACCGCAGAGCGACCACTCAGGCCGCACCCCGGCCCGCCGGAAGGTCAGCTTCCTTCCAAGGTCTCGACGCGGTGGCGCAACTCCCCCACTTCGGTCCGAAGTTGCGCAACCTCTTCCCGCAGCTCGACCACGGTCCCGACCGGATCGACGGACAGAGCAGCGCGACCGGCGTCGGGCGTCAGAAAGGCGCCTTTGCCCTGGTGACTCACGGCCAGACCGTCCGTCGTGAGCTGTCGAATTGCCTGACGGGCAACGGTCACAGTCACGTCATACGTCTTCTGGAGCTGCGCAAGAGACGGCAGCTGCCCGGTGTCGGCGAATTCTTCATCAGCGATACGTCGTCGCAGGTCGTCGGCCACCTGCTGGTAGGCGAACTTGCCGGTCCACTCGACCATTTGCACCCCAAGTCTCATCAGATCCCTGCCTCATAGTGCCTGAGTCGCAGAGGTAGAACCAGCGCCCCACGCCACTTGTTCCACCAGGGGACTTGACGCACTCTGCCTCACAGTGCACTCTGAGACAGAGTTAACCGCTGCTGAGACAGGGCGGAGCGCTCGTACCACCCGTTTGACCTGCATGAACAGCGCCCGGAAGCACGGCCCGGAACAAGCGCTGCGAGAACTGAACAGAGTGCCGACCCAGCCGCATGAACAGGTGCGGTCGATGGGTGCGGGGCACCATCCCGACCGCCCATGTCGGGCCGGGTGTCCCGCCCGGATCCGCCCTTTTGGGGCGGTGACTGGCAATCGATCGATACGCGTTCCGTAGAACCTCCGCGGCATCTGCCGCGCACAGCCCAACGTGCCGCCGCGCTCACCGCGTCGGCCGGCCGCCTCTCCCGCCCGACGCCCTGCGCTCTGCGTAAGGCTTCGGGCGGGGAGCGGGGGAGCCGATGAGCTCCGAACCAGGCGCAGTCCCCCGGTACTCCGGAGGAACCGTCGGCCTGGCTCACGGTCGCCGGATGGCCCGGTCGCCGTCGTCGAAGGGGGAACGTCCATGCCGCTCGCTCTCGCCGCCTCCGGCCGCTTCGTCAAGGCAGGCCTGCTCCTGGCCGCTGCCGGCGTCGCTGCCCTCGTCTTGATCTCCTGCGGATTCGAGCAGGGCCCGGCCGGTCGCGTCGTCGACAAGGACCGCAATTACTACCCGTCCACCAAGACCTGGACGTACAAGCTCACGGTCCGCACGAAGGACGGCGGCGAGCACAGGTTCCGCGTCGGGCAGGGCGACTACAACGACTGCTACCGCGGATCCAAGTACCCCACCTGCACCAACCGCTAGCCCGACGGCCGTCTCGGCCGCGGACTGCTTCCTGTCCCTCCCTCGGGGCGGGTGTCGTCTCGCCAACTGCCTGCACCCTGCCCCGCCCCCGTTGTCTGTCTCTCCTGACCTGGAGTTGTCATGAATCAGCACGACCTTGACCACATCGCTTCCCGCATCGGTGAGGCCGCCCGGCAGTACGCGCCGGCCTACCGGCCGACCCCGCGGCAGAGCGCAGATGCGTGCGCCCTCCTGCGCGACATGCTTGCCGCCGTCGCGATCCACGGCGTGACCTTCGCCGACTTCGACGCCGTCGCCGACTTCCCCCGCATGGCCATCCAGTTGGTGCAGCACCGCGACACCTCCGCGTAGCGCCTCGCTGTCCGTCCGACTACCCGCTACAGACCGACCACCAGGCCAAACACAAGGCCGGGCCCGGCGCCTGTGGTTGGAAGGCCAACGCGGCACATGCCGCAACCCACGTCACCGTGACTGCGCTCGTGCTCGCCGCCGGCATCGCGGTGCTCGGCATGGACGTGGACCTTGCCACCGTGGTCGGCGCGCTGCTGTGGATCGGCGCCACCCATGCGGTCATTGACCGGCGTTGGCCGGTGGCCCGCTGGATGTCCTTCGCCCGGCAGCCCAAGTTCGCGGAGCACGGCGGGGCGGCTCACGTCGACCAGACCGCGCACGTGACCGCCCTCGCCGTCGCCGCCCTCGCACTCGCCGCCATCTGACCCCCTCGCCACCCCGTACCGCGGGGTGGGTGTCGTCTCGCCAACAGCCTGCACCCGCCCCGCCCTCTTCCCTGTCCCTCCTGACCTGGAGAACCCCATGCGTGCGTACATCAACGGCCACCAGGCCGTGACCCCGTTCGACTTCCTTGAACTGGCCCTGGGTACCCCGCTCGAGCTGTGGCTCGGGGTGGACGGCGAAAGCCCCGAGGAGCGGGCCGCGCGGCTCGATGCCGCCCGCGACATCCTCACCGACCACCCGGGCCTGCCCGACGACGCCGTACGCGTCGCTGCACAGGCCCTCGAAGACCACGCACCCGACCTGTTCAACGTCATCCCCCTCGCACGCCCGGCCGGCCGCCGGCCGCGCGTCGGTAAGGAGGTGGCGGCATGAGGACGACACCGCCCGCTGAGTTGCTGACCGACCACACCGGCGCGCCCAAGCCGCTCCTGCCGATGCCGCTGGACTACGAACAGGCCCGGCTCGGCATCGCCTTCCATGAGGCGGGGCACGCCGTGCTGTCCATGGCCTACGGCATGCACGTCATCACCAGCGAAGTCATCGCCTGGGAACCGACCCCCGGCGACTGGAACATCACCGGCAACACCGCCTTCCACGCCGAAAGCGTCCACGCCTGGCGGTTCGCCGCACAGGCCGCCGCCGGTGAAATCGCCAACATCCAATACCTGCTGGCCTACGGCCTGTGGACCCCCGAACGCGCCGTGGCGTGCGCGGCGGACCACGACCGTGAACAGGTCATCGACACCCTCTCCTCGTACGGCTACTCCATCGGCCGGGGCCACGTGCCGACGGGCGGGAAGTCGTGGGGTCAGATCCGCGGCATGGCCCGCCGCAAGGTCTCCCACCTGTGGCGGGAGATCCGCACCACCGCCCACGCCATCAACGACGCCACCGTGCTGACCGGCGACGAGATCGCCGCCATCACCAAACTCACCAACCCGCCGTGGGACGGAGGTGCGTCGTGAGCGCGAACGAACAGACCGAGCGTCCGGCTATTCCGCCGCTGACGCGCCCGGAGTTGGGCCTGGCCGGCCTCGGGGCGCTGCTGGCGGCCGGGGTCGGCGGGTTGGGGTTGGTGTCCTCGCTCGACGCCGTCTCGGACGCGGCCGCGCGGTGGGGGTTCGGGCAGCCGTGGATGCTGCCCGTCGGCATCGACGTCGCCATCCCCGTCTTCACGCTGGCGAACCTGCTGCTGATCCGGATGGACATGGCGCTGAGCTGGGTGCGGTTCGTGCCCTGGGTGCTGACCCTGGTCACGTGCTGGCTCAACATCGACGCCGGACGCACCCTGTCGGCGAAGCTGGCGCACGGCACGATGCCGCTGTTGTGGGTGGTGTTCTCCGAGATCGCCGCGCACATCTACGCCGTGCGGATCGGGGCCGCGACCGGCCGCCGCATGGACAAGATCCGCGCCGGACGGTGGCTCCTCGCCCCGTTCTCCACCTTCGGACTGTGGCGCCGGATGACCCTGTGGGAACTCACCTCCTACACCGACGCCCTGGCCCGCGAACGAGCACGGCAGCTGGCCCGCGCCGACCTGCGCGAACAGCACGGCCGCGGCTGGCGCTGGAAGACCCCGCGCCGTCACCGTGTCCTGCTCAAGCTCGGAGACCTCGACCCCATCCCGACACCCGCCCCTGCAGTGGGCGATGCCGCGTCGTCAGATGCCCCGCCCACGGCCGAGCAGGAGGCGAAGAGGCCACCGCGCCGTGCGGCCAAGCCGCGGGGCAAGGCGAAGAACGCGACCAAGGCCCCGGCGCGTACGGCGGCGCAGCTGCTCGAGGAAGCCCGTACCGCCACCGAGGGGTGGGCCGACTCCGACATCAATGCCGAGACCCTGCGCACCGCGCTGCACTGCTCAGCGAAGAACTCCCGCACCCTGCGCGACGCCCTGCTTGCCGAACGGGCCGGGGCCCGGCTGCACGCCGTCGACCCCCCGGACAACCCCGACAGCGCTGATGACAGCGGGAAGGGGGTGGCTGCCTGATGACCGCCTACGCGGACTGCTACGACCCGACCGGCGCCCGCCACGGGATACCCACCTTCCCCTGGCGCCTGGCACCCGACGGCTACGCCACCCGCCGCCAACTGCGCGAACAAGGCCTCCGGCCCGGCGGACAGCCCGTCGCCGCCCAACTGATGCGCCGCACCCGCCGCCGCAAGACGGGGGTGGCGGTCGCCTACCTCTACCGCATCGACCGCGCCCTGCCGGTACGGCCGATGACATCACGCAAGTGGGGCGCCCTCGCGCTCGCGATGCTCGCCCGCCGCACCTGCCCCTCCTGCCACGGGATCTACAGCTACTGCATCCCGGCCTCCCTCGGCACATGCCTGAACTGCGCCGACATCCCCTGACTGCACTGGAGTTCACCGTGTCCATCAAGGTCACCACGCACCGACTCTTCGGGCACCGCAGCGTCCTGCGCGCCATCCAGGACGCTGCCCCGCTCGCCGCCGACCTGGTCCGCACCAGCGTCCCCGGACGGCTGCCGCACACCGAGATCATCCTCACCACCCCGTCCGGCGTCACCGACCTGACCATCCGGGCGGCCGAACAGGCCCTCGGCCGCCGCATCACACCACAGGCACGTGCAGAAGCCGAACGGGAAATGCGCCGGAACGATCGCCGTAACTACGGCTCGACCGTCCTCGCCCGACGCGGCACGGTCGTGATCCTGCTCAACGCGCGCAAGCTCACCGACCCCCAGCACCTCGGCGCCACCCTCGTCCATGAACTGGTGCACGCCATGCAGTTCACCCGCCCCGGCATCCACGACCTGCTCGTCAAAGGCCTGCGGAACAACTACGGCATCGAGCCACTGTCCCGCCGCGACGTACGCGCCTACGAACGGCAACTCGACGCCCACGAGGAAGAGGCCTACCGCATGGAAGCCGCCCTTGCGCCGCGACTGGCCCACCGGCTCGCCGCCTGAACCACCTACCCCAAACTCGGAGTTCACCGTGCGACCAGCCACCCGGCGGCGGGTCCTGCCGCATCTCATCCGCACCCTCAGCCTCGCCCTGGCCATCGGCACCGGGATGCGCCTGCGCTCCTACGGCGTCCCGCCCCTGCAGGCCGCATCGTCCGTACTCGGGATCTGGTGGGCGGGCCTGTGGCTCGCCCTGCGCCTCGAAGACGCCCTGTCGGTCGTCACGCACCGCTGCACCGCCCCCGGCTGCCACTACGTCGCCCGCGTCCACAGCCCTGACCCCGGCACCAACCGCCGCTGGCAGGAGATCGCCGCCGCCCACCCCACCCACTCCACCATCTGACCGAAGGAGACCAGCCGTGCCCGACCCCCACAGCACGCCGCCCGGCGAGTGCCCGCAGTGCTGGCACCACGCCCACGACCGCACCGTCCACAAGGGCATGCGCGGCGACTGCCCGCAGTGCGTCGACCACATGCTCAACGGCTGTCCGAACCGGGTGCCGAAGCGCTCGCGCTGGTGGTGACCCTCGCCCACCAGCACGTGCTGTCAAGCGAAACGACCTAACTGCCTGTGGACAGACTGTCCCCTCAGCGGGCGCCTCCAACCGGCATCGTTTCACCTCGCCACAGGGCCCGGCCGCTACGCCTCCTACAGCCCGCGGCCGGGCCCCTTGGTCCCTCCCGAGAGAAGGAAGCACCAGTGAAGCACCCCGACGACGACCGTGAACTCTTCGACCGCCTCGAAGCCGAAATGACCGCCCCCGTGGCCGACTCGGGGGGTGAGGTGGTCGACCTCGACAAGGCCCGCACGGCCCGCAGCGAGTCGGCCGACTCGAAGTCCGACCCGACCCCCGACCGGTCGCCCGACTCCCGTCCCGACCCGTCGGCCGACTCCCGAGACAACGAGTCGGACGACCCGACCAAGGCCGTCCACGTCGACCAGCCGACTCCGACCGCGACCGGTCCGGGGTATCTGGGGCGGCTGATGGGCGCCCAGCGCCGGGACGTGATCCCGGTGTGGCTGCGCTCCACGTCCGAACTGAAGACGGCCACCACCTGGGTCACCCGGCACTACGCCCACGCGGCCGGCTACCACGCCCTGCGCTCCCCGATCTACACCGCCCGGCTCACCTTGCAGGCCCCTCTCGGGGCGGCGAAGTTCGTCGGGTCGACCCTGCGGTGGGTCGCCGACCGCGAGGGTGACCCGGTGCGCGCCGCCGCGGTCCGTCGGGAGGACGCCTCCGAGTACCTGACCCTGTCGCGGCAGCGCGACGGCCGGGTCCGCCTGCGCACCCTGGTCGCGGTGCTCGCCCTGTTCGTCGGCGTCGGCACCGCGCTGGCCATCTACGTCCTCGCCCCGGCCTGGTTGCAGGCCGTCTCCGCGGCGTCGGTGATAGCCGCGCTCGGGGCGAACGGCCGGCGCGCGGACGACCCGGTCATCCACCGGGCGGTCGAGATGCCCAAGGCCACCAAGCTCACCAGCGACATCGTCCTGCGGGCGCTGGGTGCGCTCGGCATCCCGGCGATCAGCCAGGCACAGTCCAAGGGCCGCGACGGGTTCGAGTTCACCGCCCCCATCACCCGCGACGGCCCCGGCTGGCGTGCCGAGGGCAACCTGCCCTTCGGCGTGACCGTCACGGACGTCATCGAGCGCCGCGAGCGCCTCGCCTCGGGTCTGCGCCGCCCGCTGGGCTGCGTCTGGCCCGAGGCGGTCGCCGACGAGCACACCGGGCGTCTGGTGCTGTGGGTCGGCGATCAGGACATGGCGACCGCGAAGAAGCCCGCCTGGCCGCTGCTCAAGTCCGGTGCGGTCGACCTGTTCAAGCCGGTCGCCTACGGCACCGACCAGCGCGGACGCTGGGTCGCCGTCACCCTGATGTACATCGCGGGGATCATCGGCGCCATCCCGCGGATGGGTAAGACGTTCCTGCTCAGGCTGCTTCTGCTGATCGCCGCGCTCGATCCGCGGGCAGAGCTGCACACCTACGACATGAAGGGCACCGGCGACCTCGACCCGGTCGGCAACGCCGTCTCCCACCGGCACGCCGCCGGCGACGACGACGAAGCCATCCAGTACCTCCTGCACGATGCCCGTTGGCTGCGCGAGGAGCTGCGCCGCCGGACCAAGGTGATCCGGTCCCTGCCGCGGGACATCTGCCCCGAGTCGAAGGTCACCTCGGCTCTGGCAGACAAGCGGTCGCTGGGCCTGCACCCGATCGTCGTGGGCATGGACGAATGCCAGGTCGCCTTCGAGCACCCCGAACACGGCAAGGAGTTCGAGGAAATCTTCACCGACCTGGTCAAACGCGGTCCGGCGACCGGGATCGTGGTGCTCCTGGCCACGCAGCGGCCGGACGCGAAGGCCCTGCCGACGGGGATCAGCGCGAACGCGTCGGCCCGGTGGTGCCTGAAGGTCATGGGCCAGCTGGAGAACGACATGGTGCTCGGCACGTCCGCGTACAAGCGCGGGGTGCGGGCCACCATGTTCGCCTGGGGCGACAAGGGCATCCACTACTTCGTCGGCGAAGGCTCGGACGCCCGCATCGTCGGCTCGGTGTACGTGGACGGACCGGGCGCCGAATCCATCGCCGCCCGCGCCCGCAAGGCCCGCGAACGCGCCGGCCTGCTGTCCGGTCACGCCCTCGGGGAAGAGCCCGAACCGGCCGCGCCGGCCTACGACCTGCTCGCCGACATCCTCGCCGTGGTCCCCGCCAAGGAGACCAAGGTCTGGTCCGAGACCGTCGTGGCCCGGCTCGCGGAACTGCGCCCCGAGGTCTACGACGGGTGGGAGCCGGAAACCCTGTCGTCCGCACTCAAGCCGCGCGGCCTGACCACGATCCAGGTGGGCCGCCGGATGGACGGCAAGGTCGTCAACCGGCGCGGGATCGCCCGTGCCGACATCACCTCTGCAATTGCGGAGCGTGACGGAAAGCAGGCTGCGGGCTGACGCCCCGGGGCCGCTAGCGCTAGCACCGCACCCCGCTAGCGTTAGCGGTCCCCTTAGCGACCTATACCGCCTGTGATCAGGCCGCTAGTGGATAGCGGCCCACCTGCGAAAACCCCTGAAACCCGCCTGGGAGGGCCCTTCATGACCCCCACGCTCCTTACTATCGCCTGCCCACTCATCATTACACTCAGTTACATCATGGTGTGTGCGGTCAGCCCGTTCGGGAACTGCCGCAAGTGCCACGGCCTCGGCCACAAGGCCCGCGTGAATCGCCGCGGCCGTATCAAGGTCGGCAAGGTCTGCCGTCGCTGCCGCGGCGAGGGGCGCCGCATACGCATCGGCTGGTGGCTCGTGAACCGGGCCCGCCGCATCCACCAGGACGGCACCCGCTGATGATCCCGCGCCTACGCCCCCTTCTGGTCCTGATCGCCCTCGGTGTCGCCATCGGCTCATGCCACGGCACCGACGACAACGACCAGCGCCCCGCGCCGCCCGGCGCCTGCACCACCGCGTTCTGCACCACCCCGAGCCCCGCCAACTCTCCTGCGGAGGAACCGACATGGCCCTGACGAACAAGGACCCGCACAACGCCCGCGAAATCGCCCGCGTCATCTACCTCTCCGGCAAGGCGATGCGCCGCCAGTCCCGCGGCAAGTCCACCAAGGCGATCGACAGCCGGATCGACGCGATACGCGAGAAGGCACAGGCCCGCGAGAACGCCCGAAGCCTCCACCGCCGCTGACCCGCCCCCAGCCCGTCCGGGCCCAACTCCGAAGGGAGGCCCTGCCCATGGCCATCACCCTGTCCGTCGTGTTCGTCCTCGGCATCGCCGCGTTCGTCCTGCTCCGGTTCAAGGCCGTCGGCCTGGTCGCCGCGGTGATCCTCGTGCTCTTCGGCTTCTACCTCGCCGACACCGACGCGAGCAGCACCATCCGCCAGATCACCAACTCCGTCATCGACACCATCCGCGACATCGACACCTGACAGAAGGGGCCCCTGCCGTGGCCACCACCCACGAACCGATCGTCGCCCGTCACTGGCTCGCCCTCGCCGCCCCCAAGGCCGCCCCCGCCCTGGCCACCTCCACCGTGCTCATCCTCGGCCGGATCTGGAACGCCAACGGCGCCGAACACTCCGTCGGAGGCGCCGTACTGATGACCGCGCTCGCCGCCGGATGCGCCGCGGCCGGCGCGGTCGGTGCCGGACGGCTCGGGGACACCACCCTCACCGTCACCGCCTTCAGCGGATCCGCCGCCCTCGCCCTCGCCGGAGTAGCCGGATACACCGACGGCCTGTCCCTGCCCCTGCTCCTGTGGGCGATCGCGACCGTCATCGTCTACGGCCTCGCCGCCCGCCTCTGGCGTCACGAACGCCGCGACGACCTGGCCCACGACCGGCAGCAGGCCGCCCGCCGCGAGGACCACGCACACGTCGAACGCGTCGCCGCCATCGAAGCCGGCGCCCGCATCGAGGTGGCCCGCGCAGGCGCCGAATACGCCGAACAGCTCGCCACCGCCCTCATCACCCGCGCCACCCTGCCCGGCTACAACCCGACCGCCCTCGCGGACGCCGGGCTGCCCCAACTCCCCTATACGTCAGCCGAGATCACCAAGGAGTCCTGACCATGACCCGCAGGAACCCGGAGAGGTACCCGGCCGCTGCTGCCGAGGAGATCCGCAAGTTCAACCACGCCACCCTGCGTCCCGAGCTCGGTGCGGGGCTCGCCTACCCCGGCCAGGCGTACCAGGCGGTTGCGTCGCTGAAGATGCTCGTACGCGGTCTGCCGCAGACCTTCGAGCAGATCGGCCACGCGCTCACCGCCCTGGAGAAGAGCGGCCACCTGACCGCCGACGTCGGCCAGGTCGACGAGCACGCCGGTGAGACCCGCGCCGCCCTCGCGTCCGCGGCCATCGTCGCGACCACCCTCGCCGACTTCCTCGACCACGCGCATACCGCTCTGAGCCCGCTCGGCTACAACACCGCCAAGGCCGACGCGAACGACCGCGAGCGCCGCGCCGCCCTGGTCGCCGCCGGCCGCTGCCCCAACTGCCAGTGGCCTGAGAACGATTGCTCGTGCGCTCTCCACCCTGACGCCTGATCGACTCGAAGGAGACACCACTCATGGCACGCACCGTCACTCCCCGCCGCGCCTCCCACTACCCGATCGTCGATGACCGGCGCGCCGCCCCGTGTCGGCTGACCGTCCACCAGGCCACGGCCGCGATCCGCAGCGCCCGCAGGGTGGGCGCCAAGACCGTGGACGCGGTCCACGTCTACGCCTGCACCGCTCGCAACGGCGAGGCGCTGCACATCGCCTACGTCCACTACACGCCCGGGCTCTGGACCGGCGTCACCGACGTCGCCGACATCTACGAGATCCCCACCGCCGCGCTCACCGACCTGTGACAGGAGCCGTCATGGCCATCACCGAGCCCCCGGCGCCCACCGCCCTCACGGCGGCCGTGGCGTACGCGCGGGCCCCGAGCATCATCAGCGAGATCGGCTGGACCGCCGACCAGGCCGCCACCCGCCCCTTCGGCACACAGCTGCCGCGGGAGTTCTGGCTCCGCAAGGCCGCCGTCCTCGACCGCATCGCCCTCGACGACGAGAACGCCCACATCCTCACCGACGCCCCCGCCGTCGCCGACGCCGCGGCCCGCCGCCTCATGGAGTGCGACGGCGCGACCGGCACCGACCCGCGCGGCTACGTCCGCGCCCAGTACGCCGCCTGGACACGGCAGCACACCACCCACCCCTGAACCGAAAGCGAGACACGCTCATGTCCGGAGAGACTCCCATCACCGTGATCGGGAACCTGACCGCCGACCCCGAGCTGAAGTTCACCGACAACGGCGCCGCACTGGCGAAGTTCACCATCGCCTCGACCCCGCGCGTCTTCGACCGCGAGACCAACCAGTGGAAGGACGGCACCGCCTCCTTCTTCCGCTGCGCCGCCTGGCGTCAGGTCGCCGAACACGTCGCCGAATCGCTGACCAAGGGCTCGCGCGTCGTCGCGTTCGGCCGGATCCGCCAGCACAACTGGGAGACCCCCGAGGGCGAGAAGCGCAGCATGCTCGCCCTCGACATCGACGAAATCGGCGCCTCCCTGCGCTTCACCAACGTCACCATCGACGCCAAGCGCCCCCCGGCCGCCGCGAGCGGTGACAACCCGTGGGACACCGGCACCGCACCGGCTCCGGCCGCCGCGGGATCGGGGGAGGCCCCGCCGTTCTAGATACGCCCGGGGCGGGTGCCGTCTCGCCAAAGCCCGCACCCGCCCCGGTCCTCCCTGTCCCTCCAAGAGACCAGGAGAACAACCAGCATGACCCAACACCCCACCCCACCGCGAGACCCCCTGACCACCGCCTTGAACCTCGCCCGCTCCGGGGTCCCGGTGCTGCCGCTGCGCGCGGGCAAGGCCCCCTTCGGGAACTGCCCCGCCTGCACGAAGAACGCGTGCGGCGGCCGACCGAACATGAAGCAGACCGGACCGTGCACCTGCCCCAAGCCCTGCCACGCCTGGGCCGCCGCCACCACCGACCCCACCGTCATCAACTCCCGTGAGTGGGCCGGTGCGTGGCGCGAGGCGGCCGCTGTCGCGTACCACCCCGCAGGGGCCCGCCTGACCGTCGTCGACCTCGACAACACCGACGCCGTCGCGTGGGCGCAGGCCCACCTGCCGCCCACCCGGACCGTGACCACCACTCGCGGTCAGCACTGGATCTACCGCGGGACGATGCGCTCCACCCACGACGTGCGGCCCGGCGTCGACATCAAGTCCCTCATGCAGTACGCCCGTTGGCTCGGACCCGGCACCGGCCGCATGATCCTCCTGCCGGACGCCGTCCGCACCCTGATCGCACGGGAAGAGGCCACCGCCCGGCCGACGCCCGGGGTGGCCTCTTCCACCCCTGCACGGGAGGCGTGGCACCGGACCGTGGCCACCGGATGCCGCCACACCGCCTCGTACGTCCACACCGGCCTCGACCGCGGGGTGGCCATGGTGCTCGCCCGCACCGAATCCGGCGCCGGCACACAGGCCTACAGCGTCGCGGCGTTCCTCGCCCGGCAGCACGCCGCCTGCCCCGGCCCGTGCGGGCTCGACACCCTCACCGAGCCCATCGTGGCCGCCGCCGTCTCCGTCGGCGTCCCCGAGCCCTACGCCCGCCGCGCCGTCACCAACGGACTGGCCCACACCACCGGGGAGGCAGCATGACCACCACCCGGCGTACGGACGCCACCGGCGGCCGGGGCACGGCGGGCGCAGGCGCCCCGAAGGGCGACGCCGAAGGCGTCCTTCCTGCCCCTCGCCCCACCCCGCCGCTCCCTGACGGGCGGCACCCGGTCGCCTGGCTCCACATCACCGCCCCGCGGGGCAGGACTCCCACCGCCACGTCGCGGTGCGCGTGCGGCCGCGACCGGATGGCCGTCGGCCACGCACACGTCCTCGACCTCATCGACGACCACACCACCCACCGAGCCGACTGCCCGTACACCGCGCCGCCGGAAGGGAGGACGGTCTCATGACCGCGTGCGAAGAACTGCCCGCACCGACCAACCCGATGGCCGTCGCCCGCCGCCTCATCCCCGACTGGCAGAACGACGACGGCTATCTGGTCTGCCGCCGCTGGCGCGGTTCGTGGATGCGCTGGAACGGCACCAGCTGGCGCGAGTTCGACGAAAACCAGATGCGCGCCAGCATGTACACCCGTCTCGAGCACGCCCTCTACCAGGGCGGCACCGACCGCGACGGCAACCCCGAAATCCGGGACTGGGCCCCCACCAAACAGAAAATCGGCAACCTGCTCGATGCCCTCGCGGCCATCACCCTGTTGCCCACCGACACCGACGCCCCGGCATGGATCGACGACCAGCGCGACCGTGACGACGACGGGCCGATCGTGGCATGCGCGAACGGTCTCCTGCGCATCCGAGACCGTGAACTCCTGCCGCACGGACCGCAGTTCTTCAACCTCGTGTCGGTCCCCTTCGCCTACGACGAAGAGGCCACCGCCCCCGCCTGGGAACAGTTCCTGAACCAGATCTGGCCCCACGACCCCGAGGCAATCTCGGCCTTGCAGGAATGGTTCGGCTACGTCCTGTCCGGCCGCACCGACCAGCAAAAGATCCTGCTCATCAAAGGGCCATCCCGCTCCGGTAAAGGCACGATCGCCCGGGTGTTGAAGGAACTGGTCGGCAAGGAGAACCTGGCCGGCCCCACCCTCGCCGGGCTCGGCTCGAACTTCGGTCTGGCCACCCTGGTCGGCAAGCCCCTCGCGGTCATCTCCGACGCACGCCTGGCGGGCGACGGGGGCGGGCCCGTCGTCGAGCGGCTCCTCACCATCTCCGGTGAGGACACCATCGACATCGACCGCAAGTTCCGCGAGGCATGGACCGGACGTCTGCCCACCCGGCTGATGATCCTGACCAACGAACTGCCGCACTTCGGCGACTCCTCAGGCGTCATCGCCCGCCGGTTCATCGTCCTGAACATGACCGTGTCCTGGCTCGGCAAGGAAGACACCCACCTCACCGACCGCCTCGCCGCCGAAATGCCCGGCATCCTCAACTGGGCACTCGACGGCCTCGCCCGCCTCGAACGCACGGGCCGCATCACCGACCCGCCGTCCAGCCGCGAGGCCGTCACCACCATGCAGGACACCGCCTCACCCACATCCGCGTTCGTCCGCGAACGCTGCACCACCGGGCCCACCTGCAGCGTCCCCGTGGACACCCTGTGGGCAATCTGGCGCGAATGGGCCGAAGACAACGGCGTCCGCAGCATCGGCACGAAGCAGGTCTTCGGCCGCAACCTGCTCTCCGTGGTCCCCCAGCTCCACCGGACCAGGCCCCGAGACGAGCACGGCCGGCAGATCGCCGTCTACAACGGCATCGCGCTGAACCACATCGCGCCGCAATCGTCTGAGTCGTGACTCATCGCGACTCAGACCCGCTCCAACCCCCGCTGAGTCGCGATGAGTCGCGACTCAGCGCACTGTGACGCCAACCACACCGCCACTCCCGACGCTTCCCCGAGGAGCCACGGAATGTCTCGCCGAACCATGCTCAAACTCCCCGAAGTCCTCGACGAACTCGGCATGAGCCGCGCCGCCTTCTACCGCATGCGCGCCCGCGGCCAAGCCCCCCGCCTCCGCAAACTCCCCAACGGCCAACTCCGCGTCAGCCGCGCTGACTTGGACAAGTGGTGGGAAACCTGCGGAGAACGCGCCGCCGCCTGACCCTCTGACCGACTCAGCCCGCCCCGAGACTTTCTCGGGGCGGGCCTTCTTCTGCTGTGGAGAAACATGCTCACGTACGACGTTGTGTTCTGGTCCATTCGCCGCCGCTCCGGTCGCCCGAAACCCTGGGAGGTTCGATGGCGCGTAGGGACGGAGGGGCATTCGAAGAGCTTTCATCTCAAGCCGCAGGCAGAAGGTCGCCGTTCACAACTCATGGAAGCCCTCCGTCAAGGCCAACGGTTCGATGAGGAAACCGGCCTTCCTGAAAAGGAGTTGGCCGCCCTCTCCATGCCGACGTGGTACGAACACGCGAAGGCGTACGCCCTGATGAAATGGCCCGGTGCGGCAGGAAAGCACCGGGCGAGTATCGCGGAGTCGCTGGCCGTGGTGACGCCCGTACTCGTACGCACCACTGCGGGACGGCCGGATGCCCGGACCCTCCGCACCGCGCTCTATCAGTGGGCGTTCAGGGCCACAAGGCCCGAGGGCGGAGATTGGATGCTTCGCTGCGACACCGAAGACCTCCCTGAAGAAATGGGGAAGGCTCTTGCCTGGATCGCGGCGAATTCCTTGAAGGTGAACGATGCGGCGAAACCGGAGCACATCCGTGCTGCGTTCGTCGCGCTGTCCAAGAAACTCGACGGCAACCCCGCGGCCGAGAACACGGCGAACCGAAAGCGCATGGTCCTGAGCAACGCTTTCCGGTACGCGGTTGAGGAGCGCGCGCTCCTCAACCGCCACCCGTTCCTCTCCGTCGATTGGACAGCACCATCCACATCAGACGAAGTCGACTTCCGGTATGTGCCGGATCCGCGGCTTGCCAGGCGGCTCCTCACGGCGGTGACCGAACAGGGCTCCCGCGGTGAGCACTTGGAAACCTTTTTCGGCGCGATCTACTACGTGGCCACCCGTCCCGGGGAAGCGGTCTCCCTGCGTGCGGAGGACTTCACGCTCCCGCCGGAGAGCGAACCCGACGCCTGGGGTGAAGTGCTGGTCTCCGAGAGCCACCCGGAGGTCGGCGCAGGGTGGACGGACGGTGGCAAGTCCCACGATGAGCGAGGGCTCAAGCACCGGGCCCGAAACGCCGTTCGCGCCGTGCCGGTCCCGCCGGCGTACGTGCGGATGGTCCGCGCTCACATCGCCCGCGGCACTGCCCCGGACGGTCGGCTCTTCTGGGCTGCTCGAGGTGGACGCCTCACGTCCAACGAGTACTGCTCGGTGTGGGACTCGGCCCGCGAAGCCGTCCTGACCCCTGCTGAGGTGAAGTCGGAGATGGCTGACGTGCCGTACTGCCTGCGCCATGCCGCCGTGTCCCTGTGGATCAAACAGGGCGTGGACCCGGTGGAGGTCGCGTACCGTGCCGGCCACAGCGTCGCGGTGCTCTACCGCTTCTACGCCAAGCTACTCAAGGGCAGTTCGGCCCACGCCAACAGCCTGATCCAGAAGGGGTTGGAGGAGGCGGAGGGGTCCTGATCCTGGCCCGCGCATGGCCCACACGCACTGGTCAGAGGCGATACATACCCGATTCAGGGTGAGACAGGGCAAGAGCAGAGGGCGTGTCCCCGGACCGGGGTCACGCCCTCTGACCTGCATTTACGCTGACCTGCTGCGGTGGGTGTGGGATTTGAACCCACGGTGACTTGCGCCACGACGGTTTTCAAGACCGTTCCCTTAGGCCGCTCGGGCAACCCACCTCGGCTCCGCGGCTGGTGCGGAGCGGGCTACAGCCTACCGGGCCCGGGGGCGCGGGGAGGACGCTCGTGGCCGTCGTCGGGCGTCGAACGGGACGGTCAGTCCTCGCCCTTGCTGCCGAGGGTCACGTCGACCGTGTGCTCCTTGCCGTCGCGCTCGTAGGTGAGCTTGACCTTCTCGCCGGGCTTGTGGGTCCAGATCTCGCTGATGAGGGTCGGGCCGCTGTCGATGATGCGGTCGTTGAGCTTGGTGATGACGTCGCCGGGCTCGATGCCCGCCTTGTCGGCCGGGCCGCCCGGGGTGACCGGCTCGCCGGCACCGCCCGCACCCTGGTCGGAGACCTGGGCGCCGCCGTCGGAGCGCTCCTCCACCGAGACCGAGGCGCCGATCATCGGGTAGACCGCCTTGCCCGACTTGATGAGCTGGTCCGCGACGTTCTTCGCCTGGTTGATCGGGATGGCGAAGCCGAGGCCGATGGAACCGCCCTGGCCGCCGCCGAGACCCGAACCGCTCTCCGCGGGCTTGATCGCGGAGTTGATGCCGATGACGGCGCCGCGGGCGTCGAGCAGCGGGCCGCCGGAGTTGCCCGGGTTGATCGAGGCGTCGGTCTGCAGGGCGCTCATGTACGAGTTCTTGTTGCTCGAGCCGTCGCTCGAGGTGACCGGGCGGTTCTTGGCGCTGATGATGCCGGTCGTGACCGTGTTGGACAGCCCGAAGGGGGCGCCGATCGCGATGGTCGAGTCGCCGACGGCGACCTTCTCCGAGTCGCCGAGCGACAGGGATTTGAGGCCCTCGGCCTTCTTGAGCTTGAGGACGGCGACGTCGTATCCCTGGGCACGGCCGAGGACTTCGGCGTCGTACTTCTTGCCGTTCGAGAACGTCGCCGAGACCTGGCCGCCCTCGGCCGCGGAGGCGACCACGTGGTTGTTGGTCAGGATGTGGCCCTCGCGGTCGTACACGAAGCCGGTGCCCGTGCCGCCCTCGCCGCCGCCACTCTGGGCGTCGATGGTGACGACGCTCGGCAGGGCCTTCTGGGCGATGGAGGCGACCGTGCCGGGCTCGCGCTTCAGGTCGGCGGGGGTGTCGGAGGCCGAGACGGTGGTGGAGTCGACCGAGTTGTCATTGCGCTCGGCCGCCCAGTAGCCGATTCCCCCGCCGAGGCCACCCGCCACCAGGGCGGCGACGAGGACGCCCGCGACCAGACCGCCCTTGCCGCGGCCCGAGGATCCGGCGGGCGGCTGGTATGCGGCGCCCCATTCGTGGCCGCCGCCGGCGCCCGCATAGGCGGGCACGGCGGGTGGTGCGGTGGGCCAGCCCTGCGGGGCCGAGCCCGGTGCCGGGTGGCCGTGCGCGGCGTGGCCCTCGGGGGCCGGGGCCGCGGGGCCCGGCGGTACGGGTGGCAGTTGTGTGGTGGCGCCCTCGCCGGGCGGCGGGGGCG
>NZ_QUAK01000211.1 GCF_003429565.1 Streptomyces triticagri | reverse complement strand
GCACCGCGGAGGTCCGCGGTGCCCCGGCCCTTCCGCGATAGGGCAAAATCTTCAGTCATGGGGATAGTCGCCGGGTTGGACAGCTCGTCCGAGTACACACGCATCGTCGTCTGTGACACCGACACGGGTGCCGTACTCAAACAGGGGTACGCGCCGCACCCGGTGGAGGGGAAGCCGTCGGACGTCGATCCGCAGGCCTGGCTCCTCTCCCTCGGTGAGGCCGCGGCGGGCGGACTGCTCGAAGGCGTACAGGCCATCGGCGTCTCCGCGCAGCAGAACGCCGTGGTGCCGATCGACGCCCAGGGCTCGACGGTGCGCCCGGCCATGACCGGCGGCGACAAGCGCGCCCAGGTCGCCGCGGCCGATCTGATCGACTCGCTCGGCGGGCGGCAGGCCTGGGCCGAGGCGGTGGGCTGCGTCCCGCAGTCGGCGCAGCCGGTGACCAAACTGCGCTGGCTGGCACGCACGGAGCCCGATGCGGCGGCCCGTACGACACTTGTGATGCAGGCCCACGACTGGCTGGTGTGGCAGCTGCTCGGCCGGCCCGCACGGCGTACGACGGACCGGGGCGGGGCCTCGGGGACCGGCTACTGGTCGGCGACGTCCGGCGCGTACCGGCCGGATCTGGTGGAGCTCGCGCTGGGGCACCAGTGCGCGCTCCCCGATGTGCTCGGCCCGGCGGACGCCGCCGGGACGACGCCGGAGGGACTGCTGATCTCGGCGGGTACGGGCGAGACCATGGCCGCCGCCTTCGGGCTCGGGATCGGGGCCGGCGACGCGGTGGTGTCGCTCGGTGCGTCCGGGTCCGTGATGGCGGTGCACCACGAGGCACTGGCCGATCCGAGCGGGATGATCACTTCTCTCGCGGACGCCACGGGCATGCACCTTCCGGTGGTCCACACGCTGAACGCGGTACGGGCCCTGCGCGGCACCGCCGAACTCCTTGGCACGGACCTGGAGGGGCTTTCGGCGCTGGCGCTCAAGTCGACGCCCGGTGCGCACGGTCTGGTGCTGCTCCCCTATCTGGAGGGCGAGCGCACCCCCGCGCTGCCGCACACCGCGGGCACGCTGAGCGGACTGCGCCGGGAGTCGATGAAGCCGGAGCATCTGGCGCGGGCCGCGTTCGAGGGGATGCTGTGCTCACTCGCGGACGCGCTCGGTGTGCTGCGCGGGCGCGGAGTCGAGGTGCGGCGGGTGTTCCTGCTCGGGGCCGCGGCCGAGCTGCCCGCGGTGCAGGCCGCGGCGCCGATGCTGTTCGGGGCGCAGGTCGTGGTGCCGCAGCCCGCCGACTATGCGGCGCTCGGGGCGGCACGGCAGGCGGCCTGGGCGCTCGGGGTGGCGCAGGGCACGCTGTCCGCGCAGGCTCCGCCGGCCTGGCAGGGGGCCGCGGCGCAGATCTTCGAGCCGGGCGAGGAGCTCCCCGTCGGGCAGGCCGTGCGCCAGCAGTACGTGTCGGTACGGGAGCAGACGCATCCCGGGGCGTTCTGACCGGCGGGCGAGGCGAGCGGGCGGCGGGCCGGGGCATGGGTTGCCGACGGCTTGCGCGTTCTTGACCGGGGTTTGATTAATCCGGTTGTAATGCGCGCGGTGTCATGGCCGAGGATGGGGTGAAACATCCTCCCCGGCTCCTGCGATGGGTATCGCGTGCTCATAAGACTCCTGCGGGCGCATCTGCGTCCGTACAAGAACTCCATAGGGCTGCTGGTCCTTCTGCAGTTTCTGCAGACCTGCGCCACCCTGTATCTGCCCACCCTGAACGCGGACATCATCGACAACGGTGTCGTCCGCGGTGACACGGGCTACATCCTCACCTACGGCGCGCTGATGATCGCGGTCACACTGGTGCAGATGACGTGCAACATCGGGGCCGTCTTCTACGGGGCCCGTACCGCGGCCGCCGTCGGACGCGATGTGCGGGCCGGGATCTTCGACCGGGTGCAGTCGTTCTCCGCGCGGGAGGTCGGCCAGTTCGGCGCCCCGTCGCTGATCACGCGGACCACGAACGACGTGCAGCAGGTGCAGATGCTGGTGCTGATGTCGTTCACGCTGATGGTGTCCGCACCGATCATGTGCGTCGGCGGCATCGTGATGGCGCTCGGGCTCGATGTGCCGCTGTCCGGTGTGCTGGTCGCCGTGGTGCCGACCCTCGCGATCTGCGTCAGCCTCATCGTGCGGCGGCTGCGCCCGCTCTTCCGCACCATGCAGGAGCGCCTCGACACGGTGAACCGGGTGCTGCGCGAGCAGATCACCGGCAATCGCGTCATCCGTGCCTTCGTACGCGACCGCTACGAGAAGCAGCGGTTCAAGGGCGCGAACGAGGAGCTCACCGAGGTGTCCCTCGGCACCGGCCGGCTGCTCGCCCTGATGTTCCCCATCGTGATGACGGTCGTGAACGTCTCGTCGATCGCGGTGGTCTGGTTCGGTGCGCACCGCATCGACAGCGGGGGCATGGAGATCGGTGCGCTCACCGCGTTCCTCGCGTATCTGATGCAGATCGTGATGTCCGTCATGATGGCCACCTTCATGTTCATGATGGTGCCGCGGGCCGAGGTGTGTGCCGAGCGGATCCAGGAGGTGCTCGGCACTTCGTCCAGCGTGGTGCCGCCGCGCGAGCCGGTCCTCGAGCTGCGCCGGCACGGGCATCTGGAGGTCCGGGACGCCGGGTTCAGCTATCCGGGTGCGGAGGCCGCGGTGCTCTCGGCGGTCTCCCTGGAGGCGCTGCCCGGCGAGACGACCGCCGTGATCGGCTCCACGGGCAGCGGGAAGTCGACACTGCTGGGTCTGGTGCCGCGGCTCTTCGACACCACGGAGGGCCAGGTCCTCGTCGACGGCGTGGACGTGACGACCCTCGATCCCGCGCTGCTCGCGCGGACCGTGGGGCTCGTACCGCAGAAGCCGTATCTGTTCGCCGGCACGGTCGCGACGAATCTGCGGTACGGCAATCCCGACGCGAGCGACGAGGAGTTGTGGCACGCGCTGGAGGTGGCGCAGGCCAAGGGTTTCGTCGAGGACCTGGAGCAGGGGCTCGACTCCCCGATCTCGCAGGGCGGCACCAATGTCTCCGGCGGGCAGCGGCAGCGGCTCGCGATCGCGCGGACGCTGGTGCAGCGGCCGGAGATCTACCTCTTCGACGACTCCTTCTCGGCCCTTGACTACGCGACCGACGCGGCGCTGCGTACCGCGCTCGGCCGGGAGACCAGGGACGCCACCGTGGTGATCGTCGCCCAGCGGGTGTCGACCATCCGGGACGCGGACCGGATCATCGTCCTCGACGAGGGCCGGGTGGTCGGGACCGGGCGCCATCACGAGCTGATGGACGGCAATGAGACGTACCGGGAGATCGTGCTCTCCCAGCTGACGGAAGCGGAGGCCGCCTGATGGCCGGTCCTGGCGGACGCGCGATGGCCGGCGCCGGAGCGCCCGACCAGCGCTCGATGGACTTCAAGGGGTCGAGCAGACGGCTGCTCGCCCAGTTCAGGACGCAGCGCCTGACCATGTACGCGATGCTGCTCGCCGTGGTGATCAGCGTGGGTCTCTCGGTCGTCGGGCCGAAGATCCTCGGCAAGGCGACCGACCTGATCTTCGCGGGCATCGTCGGCCGTGACATGCCCGACGGCGCCAGCAAGGAGCAGGTGCTCGAGCAGATGCGGGACGGCGGCGACGACGGGGTCGCCGACATGCTCTCCGGCACCGACTTCACCCCGGGCCAGGGCATCGACTTCACGGCGGTCGGCGAGGTGCTGCTGCTCGCGCTCGCGGTGTTCGCGGTGGCGGGACTTGCGATGGCGGTCGCGACCCGCCTGGTGAACCGGGCGGTCAACCTGACCGTGTACCGGATGCGCGAGGACATCCAGAGCAAGCTCTCACGGCTGCCGCTCTCGTACTTCGACCAGCGGCAGCGCGGCGAGGTGCTCAGCCGCGCCACCAACGACATCGACAACCTCGGCCAGACGCTGCAGCAGTCCATGGGGCAGATGATCAACTCGCTGCTCACCGTGGTCGGTGTGCTGGTGATGATGTTCTGGATCTCGCCGCTGCTGGCTCTGGTGGCGCTGATCACCGTGCCGTTGTCGTACGTGGTGGCGACCCGGGTCGGCAAGCGCTCGCAGCCGCACTTCGTGGCGCAGTGGAAGTCGACCGGCAAGCTGAACGCGCACATCGAGGAGATGTACACCGGCCATGCCCTGGTGAAGGTGTTCGGGCGGCAGGAGGAGTCGGCCGCGCAGTTCGCCGAGCAGAACGCGGCGCTCTACGAGGCGGGCTTCAAGGCGCAGTTCAACAGCGGCATCATGCAGCCGCTGATGATGTTCGTGTCGAATCTGAACTACGTCCTGGTGGCCGTGGTCGGCGGTCTGCGGGTGGCCTCCGGCACGCTGTCGATCGGCGATGTGCAGGCGTTCATCCAGTACTCGCGGCAGTTCTCGATGCCGCTCACCCAGCTCGCCTCGATGGCGAACCTGGTGCAGTCCGGCGTCGCCTCCGCGGAGCGGATCTTCGAACTGCTCGACGCGGACGAGCAGGAGCCGGACCCGGTGCCGGCCGAGCGGCCCGCCGAGCTACGCGGTCAAGTGGCCTTCGAGGACGTGGCCTTCCGCTACGACCCGGACAAGCCGCTGATCGAGGATCTGTCGCTGGCCGTCGAGCCCGGGCACACCGTCGCCATCGTCGGGCCGACCGGCGCGGGCAAGACCACGCTGGTGAATCTGCTCATGCGGTTCTACGACGTGACGGGCGGCCGGATCACCCTGGACGGCGTGGACATCGCGAAGATGTCGCGCGACGAACTGCGGTCCGGCATAGGCATGGTGCTGCAGGACACCTGGCTGTTCGGCGGGACGATCGCCGAGAACATCGCGTACGGCGCGGACTCGTCCGGTGCCGCACGGGAGGCCGCCGGGAACGCCGACAAGAACGGCGGCAGCCATGTCGGCGGCGTCACGCGCCTGCAGATCGAGGAGGCGGCGCGGGCGGCCCACGCGGACCGGTTCATCCGTACGCTGCCCGACGGCTACGACACGGTGATCGACGACGAGGGCAGCGGGGTCAGCGCCGGCGAGAAGCAGCTGATCACCATCGCGCGGGCCTTCCTGTCCGATCCGGTGATCCTGGTGCTCGACGAGGCGACCAGCTCCGTCGACACCCGTACCGAGGTGCTGATCCAGCAGGCGATGGCGCGGCTCGCGCACGGCCGTACGTCCTTCGTGATCGCCCACCGGCTCTCCACGATCCGGGACGCGGACACCATTCTGGTGATGGAGGACGGGGCGATCGTCGAGCAGGGCACGCACGATGCGCTGCTCGCGGCGGACGGTGCGTATGCCCGGCTCTACCGGGCGCAGTTCGCCGAGGCCGTGGTGGAGGTCGACTGATCCGGCGCTGGTACGTGACGGGTCCGGCCCGCCCCTCGGGGTGGCCGGGCCCGTCCGTGTACGGGCGTCTCGGGTCAGTCGAGGTAGCCGCGGAGCTGGTCGGCGAAGGCGTGGTCGCGGAGCTTGTTGAGGGTCTTGGACTCGATCTGGCGGATGCGTTCGCGGGTCACGCCGAAGATGCGGCCGATCTCCTCGAGGGTGCGGGGCCGGCCGTCGGCGAGACCGTAGCGGAGCTGGACGACCTTGCGTTCGCGTTCGCCGAGAGTGGAGAGCACGGCCTCCAGATGCTGGCGGAGCAGCAGGAACGCGGCGGACTCGACGGGTGAGGCGGCGTCCCCGTCCTCGATGAGATCGCCGAGTGCGACCTCGTCCTCCTCGCCGACGGGCGCGTGCAGCGACACCGGTTCCTGGGCGAGGCGCAGGACTTCGCTGACCCGCTCCGGGGTCAGGTCCAGCTGCTCGGCCACGTCCTCGGGGGTCGGCTCGTATCCGCGCTCCTGGAGCATGCGGCGCTGTACCCGGACGACCCGGTTGATCAACTCGACGACGTGTACGGGCACCCGGATGGTGCGGGCCTGGTCGGCGAGGGCGCGGGACATGGCCTGGCGGATCCACCAGGTCGCGTACGTGGAGAACTTGTAGCCGCGGGCGTAGTCGAACTTCTCGACTGCCCTGATCAGGCCGAGGTTTCCCTCCTGGACCAGGTCGAGCATGGTCAGGCCGCGGCCCACGTAGCGCTTGGCGACCGAGACGACGAGGCGCAGATTGGCCTCGATGAGACGGCGTTTGGCCATCCGGCCGAGCACGACGAGGCGGTCCAGGTCGAGGGCTAGCCGGGAGTCCAGGTCGGATGCGCCGGCCAGCTTCTCCTCGGCGAACAGGCCTGCTTCGACGCGGCGCGCGAGCTCGACCTCCTCGGCGGCGCTGAGCAGCGGGATCCGGCCGATCTCGCGCAGGTACTGGCGGAACAGGTCGGAGGACGGGCCGCCGGTCTCCTGGCGTACGCGGCGCTCGGGCGGATCGGGTGGATCGGGTGGATCGGGTATGTCCGCGGGCTCGGGTGTCGGTGGGGCGCCGGACTCGGGGTGGTGCGCGACGCGACTCTGCGACGGGACGGCGGAGATGACGTCGGAGTCGGCGATCGCGGGGCCCTCCGGGGCGGGGGACGGCTGGGTGAGGGTGACGCTCTGGGTCTGGGTCTGCACGGGGGCGACCTCCAGGGTGATCGCGGCCGCTTCGGGGGTGGGCGGCAGCGGTACGTCCGGGACGGCGGCGGCCTCGCCGCTGTCCGTCCCGTGATCGATGAGCGGAACCGCGGGTTCGATCGACCCACGGGAGGTGGGTCGGCCGCGCTCCGAGGACTCAGGCACCAGGTCCCAGTGTGGCGGACGACACATCGTTGCCACGAGGGGCTTGCGCGGGATTTTTGGGCGGGGCCCAAGGACGCGGCCCCCGTCCGGGCACCATCCAGCCCGTCCGGCGATTGAGGACATTTTCAGCCCGTCCGGCGATTGGCCTGGACGGCCTCGTCCTCAAACGCCGGACCGGCTACGTAGTACCGCACAGGCTGAAGTTGCCGGACGGGCTCACGTCAGAGGGCCGCCGCGCCTCGCTCCTGGAGGGAGCGCGCGTACTGCTGGAGGACCCAGAGCTCGCTCTGCACCGCAGTGAGCCGCGCCTCGTCACCGGCAGAGGCGAGCCGCGTGAAACTGCCCTGGAGCTCCCGCACGCGCCGGTCCACCGCGCGAAGCCGGACCTGGACCAGCTGCTCGCCCGCGTACACCTCGTCGACCGTGCGCCGCAGAATCGCCTCGACCGCGAGCTCGGTGACCATCGCGCGCACCGCGTCGTCCGGCGCGGCGTCCCGGACGAGGGCCAGATAGGCCGGGCTGTCCTGCTGCCCCTGCTCGGCGCCGCCCGCGGCCTCGATCGCCTGACGGACCGCGGCGTACGGCGGGGCGGTGAACTCGTCGGCCCCGTAGGCGTCGAAGGCCGGCGAGACCAGGTGCGGGTACTGCAGGGCGAGCTTGAGGAGTTCGCGCTCGGTGCGGTGTGCGGGGCTGCGCAGATTCAGTGCCGGGCCGCCGGGGGCCCGAGGTGCGGCGGCAGGCGCGTCGGACGGCGCGGCACTCGGCCGCCCCCGGTCCCGTCCCGGCCCGGAGGGCCCGCGGCCACCGCGGTCCCGTGCCCAACGGGCCACCTGTGCCACTCGCTTGACGACGAACTGGGTGTCCATGATGCCGAGCAGTCCGGCCAGCTGGACGGCGGACTCGTGCTGGATCGCGACGTTCTTGATCCCGGCGACGATCGGTGCCGCCTCGTCGAGGGCGGCCGCGCGGCCCGCCGGGGTGTCCAGATTGTGCCGCAGGACGACCTGCCGGATGGCGAACTCGAAGAGCGGCGTACGGGATTCGACCAGCTCCTTGACCGCGACGTCGCCTTCGGCAAGCCGCAGGTCACAGGGGTCCATCCCGCCCGGGGTGATCGCGATGGAGGTCTCCGCGGCGAATTTCTGGTCGTCCTCGAAGGCGCGGAGCGCGGCCTTCTGCCCTGCCGCGTCGCCGTCGAAGGTGAAGATCACCTCGGCGGTGGCGTGGTCCATCAGGAGGCGCCGGAGGATCTTGATGTGGTCGCCGCCGAAGGCCGTGCCACAGGTCGCGATCGCGGTCGTGATGCCCGCCAGATGGCAGGCCATGACGTCCGTGTATCCCTCGACGACGACCGCGCTCGACGTCTTCGCGATCTCCTTCTTGGCCAGGTCGATTCCGTACAGGACCTGGGACTTCTTGTAGATCGCGGTCTCAGGGGTGTTCAGGTACTTCGGGCCGTTGTCGTCGTCGCGGAGCTTGCGGGCGCCGAAGCCGACGACGTCGCCCGCGATGTCCCTGATCGGCCACATGAGGCGGCCGCGGAAGCGGTCGATGGGGCCGCGGCGGCCGTCCTGGGACAGGCCGGAGAGCACCAGCTCCTTGTCGGTGAAGCCCTTGCCGCGCAGGAAGCGGGTGAGGTGGTCCCAGCCGGCGGGGCTGTATCCGACGCCGAAGTGGGCGGCCGCGGACTGGTCGAAGCCGCGCTCGGCGAGGAAGCGGCGGCCGATCTCGGCCTCCGGGCCGTCCAGCTGCTCGGTGAAGTACTGGGCCGCCGCCTTGTGCGCCTCGATCAGACGGATGCGCTCGCCGCGCTGGTGGGTCGGGTTGTACCCGCCCTCCTCGTACCGCAGGGTGATGCCCGCCTGGCCGGCCAGGCGCTCGACCGTCTCGGAGAACGAGAGGTGGTCGATCTTCATCACGAAGGCGATCGTGTCGCCGCCCTCTTGGCAGCCGAAGCAGTGGAAGAGGCCCTTGGCCGGGCTGACCTGGAAGGACGGTGACTTCTCGTCGTGGAAGGGGCAGAGGCCCTTCAGATTGCCGCCGCCGGCATTGCGCAGCTGCAGGTACTCCGACACGACGGCGTCGATCGGGACCGCGTCCCGTACCGCCTTCACGTCCTCGTCATTGATCCTGCCCGCCACGCGGCAAGTCTACGGCCGCCCACCGACAGCACCGGCCGGGCCCGCGACCGAGGCTCCGGGCAGGGGTACGGGCCGGTGCCCGGGCAGGTCAGCCGGATGATTCCGCGAGTTCGGTGAGCGGGACGGTCGGGTCGGCGAGGCGGGCGACGTCGGGGCGGGCCCGGTTCCGGATCAGGGTCTGGATGGGCTCCGTGACGTCCCAGACGTTCACGTTCATGCCCGCGAGCACCTGGCCGTCGGCGAGCCAGAAAGCGATGAACTCCCGCTTGGCGACATCCCCGCGGAGCACCACCTGGTCGTACGACCCCTGGGGCGCCCAGCCGGAGAACTCGAGACCCACGTCGTACTGGTCGGAGAAGAAGTAGGGCACGCGCGCGTAGGAGGTGTCCTGGCCGAGCATGGAGCGGGCCGCGGCGGGACCGCCGTTGAGGGCGTTCGCCCAGTGCTCCACACGCAGCCGGCTGTCGTAGAGGGGGTGCTGTACGGCGGCGACGTCGCCGGCGGCGTAGATGTCCGGGTCGGAGGTGCGCAGCGCGGCGTCGACCGCGATGCCGCCGCCGTGCGCCCGGTCGACGAGCTCCAGGCCCGCGGACTCGGCGAGCGCCGAGCGAGGGGCGGCGCCGATCGCGGCGAGCACGTCGTGCGCCAGGTGCTCGTCGCCGTCGTCGGTGCGGACGGAGAGCACCAGGCCGTCCTGGCCGACGATCTCGGTGAGCCGTGCGCCGAAGTGGAAGCGCACCCCGTGCTCGCCGTGCAGATCGGCGAAGAGCCGGCCCACCTCGGGGCCGAGCACCGCGAACAGCGGGGTCTGCTCGGGCTCCACGACGGTCACCTCGGCGCCGTACTCGCGGGCCGCGGCGGCGACCTCCAGGCCGATCCAGCCGGCGCCGGCGATGACCAGGTGGCCGTTGTCGCGGCCGAGCGAGGCGAGGACGCCGCGCAGGCGCTCGGCGTGCGCCAGGCGGCGCAGGTGGTGCACGCCGGCGAGGTCGGTGCCGGGGATGTCCAGGCGGCGCGGTTCGGCGCCGGTGGCGAGCAGCAGCTTGTCGTAGCGGACGGTGGCGCCGTCGCCGAGGTGGACGGCCTTGCCCTCGCGGTCGATGTGGACCACGGGCTGGCCGAGGTGGAGTTCCACGTTCGCCCGCGCGTACCAGGCGCGCTCGTGCACGAAGACGCTGTCCCGTGCCTCCTTGCCGAGCAGATAGCCCTTGGACAGCGGAGGGCGCTCGTACGGGTGGTCGCGTTCGTCACAGATGAGGATCACCCGGCCGGTGAATCCCTCGGCCCTCAGGGTCTCGGCCGCCTTGGCGCCGGCGAGCCCTCCACCGACGATGACGAACGTCTGGTCCGCGTCCACCACTTGATGCCTCCTCAGAACCTTGCCGCCACTAGCGAGCGTCCCGCACCCGGCGATCCGCGGGAAGGGGTGCCGCTCGCTCGTGGCTCGATCACATCACGTACGGGCGGCAGTTGCCCTCAGGCGACCGTGCTCTACGCGCGCGTGCCGGTGAGGCGGGCGTGCAGAGTGCGGGCCGCGCTGTCGGTGAGCGCGGCGATCTGGTCGACCACCACACGCGCGCGTGAACGGTCGTCCGGTGCGGCGTCGAACAGGGCGCGGAACTGCGGGTCGAGGCCTTCCGGTGCGCGGGCGGTGAGCGCGGCGGCGAGCTCGGCGATCACGATCCGCTGGTCGGCCCTGAGCACTTCCTGCTCCTCGCGCTGCATCACGTACCGGTCGGCGACCGCTTTCAGTACGGCGCATTCCTGGCGTGTTTCGCGCGGTACGACGAGCTCGGCGGCATACCGGGTGAGGGAGCCGGTGCCGTACGAGGCGCGCGTGGCTGCCTCGGCGGCGAGGCAGAAGCGGCCGATGAGCTGGCTGGTGGCGTCCTTGAGGCGGGCCTGGGCGACCGCGGAGCCGTCGTAGCCGTGCGGCCACCACTCCTGGTCGAGCAGCCGGTCGAGGGCGGCGGCGAGCTCCGCCTCGTCGGTGCCGGCCGGGACGTAGCGGGCGAGCGCGACCTCGAAGATGCCTTTGCGCTCGGGGTCGGCGTGCAGCCAGTTCGGGTCGATGTGGCCGGCGTGCAGGCCGTCCTCGACGTCGTGCACCGAGTACGCCACGTCGTCGGACCAGTCCATCACCTGGGCCTCGAAGCAGATGCGGTCCTGGGGTGCGCCCTGGCGGAACCACTCGAAGACCGGGCGGTCGTCGTCGTAGACCCCGAATTTCGGGGAGCCGGGATCGGTGGGGTGGTCGCCCCTCGGCCACGGGTACTTGGTGGCGGCGTCGAGGGCGGCCCGGGTGAGGTTGAGGCCGACGCTGCGGGTGGCGCCTTCGCCGTCCGGCGCGAAGCGCTTGGGTTCGAGGCGGGTGAGCAGGCGGAGCGACTGGGCGTTGCCCTCGAAGCCGCCGCAGGACGCGGCGAATTCGTTGAGCGCCTGTTCGCCGTTGTGGCCGAACGGCGGGTGGCCCATGTCGTGGGACAGGCAGGCCGCCTCGACGAGATCGGGGTCGCAGCCGAGCGCGGCGCCTAGCTCGCGGCCCACCTGGGCGCACTCGAGGGAGTGCGTGAGGCGGGTGCGGGGGCTGGCGTCCCAGGCCTGGGTGCTGGCGCCCGGGGCCACGACCTGGGTCTTGCCTGCGAGGCGGCGCAGGGCCGCGGAATGCAGCACGCGCGCGCGGTCGCGTTGGAACGCGGTGCGGCCCGGGCGCTTGTCGGGCTCCGGCGCCCAGCGGGCGACGGAGGTGTCGTCGTAGGGCGGGGGGACCTGGCTCGGGACGGGGTCGGGCGCGCGCATAGCCCTGACCCTAAGCCGTCCACAGAATCGGCGACTGCCGACGCTGGGAGGCCCGTGCCTCTTTCAGCCCGTCCGGCGCTTGAGGACATCTTTCAGCCCGTCCGGCGCTTGAGGACATCTTTCAGCCCGTCCGGCGCTTGAGGACGAGGCCCGTTCAGGGCCGTTGCGGTTCCAGGCATCGGCCTGGCGGCCTCGTCCTCAAGCGCCGGACCGGCTTGATTTGTTGGCCTGGACGGCCTCGTCCTCAAACGCCGGACCGGCTTGATTTTGGCCTGGACGGCCTCGTCCTCAAACGCCGGACCGGCTTGATTTTGGCCTGGACGGCCTCGTCCTCAAACGCCGGACCGGCTGAGAGATGCTGGAGCTGCCGGACGGGCCGCGGTCGTGTCGTAGTGGTCCAGGAGGAGCCGCGCCACCGCGGGATGCGCCCCGAGGGGCGCGCTCACGATCCACGGCGCCGCCTCGGCGGCCTGCGCGGCGAACCGGCCGGGCGCCGTGAAGTACGAGGCGACCGCAACCCTCCCGCGCCCCCGCGCGGCAAGCGTGCGGATCGCCGAGCTCACACTCGGCCCCGCCGCCGACGCGTACGCGGCACGCACCGGCACTCCCAGACGCGCAGCGAGCGCACCCGCCGTGCGCTCCGTGTCCGTGCGCCCGTCCGGATCTCGGGAGCCCGCCGCGGCGAGCACCACACCGGCGCTGCGCCGGAACTCCGCGCCCGCCGGCCAGCCGCTCTCCGTGAGGCGCTCGTGCAGCGCCTCGACGAGCAGCGGGTGCGGCCCGAGCGGCGCGGCGACGCGGATGTCGAGGCGGCAGGCCGCGGCGGCCGCGGGCAGGTCGCGTTTGACGTGGTGTCCGCGTCCGAGCAGCAGGGGTACGAGGACGGCGGGCCGTTCGGGCTCGGAGGTCAGGTCGTCGAGGGTGTCGCCGAGCAGCGGGGCGTTGAGCTCGATGTGGCCGAGGCGTACGGGGAGGCCGGGTCGCAGTGCGCGCACCACGTCGAGCAGCCGGCGCACCGTGGCGGGCGTGCGCGGGTCGCGGCTGCCGTGCGCCACGACGACCAGCGTCGGGGTCGGGGTGTGCTGCCGCCGGGTGCCGTCGGGCGAGACCAGGCCGAGGCCGGCGCCCAGTTGGGTGTTGATGCGTCCGAACAACTGGGCCGCGCTGTCCAGGAGAGCGCCGCCGTGGTGCTTCGACTCCGTCATGCGTCAAGCGTGGGCGCCGCGGATTGCATCGCTGTTGCACACCGGTCACGGCGTCTTTCCACGGGCTCACGGGAGCGGATTGTCAGTGGTGCGCTCTAACTTGGACACAGCTGCCGACTGCCGGCGGTGACGGGGAGGACGGACATGACGGGGGCGGATGTGCAGGCGCAGCGGCGCCGCGGGCGGTGGCTGCCGCGGACTCGGCGCGGGCAGCGGCGCGCGCTGCAGGCGGTGATGCTCGGCGTCGTGCTCGCGCTGCTGCCGTCGACCTGGCTGCACGCGGCGGCCGGGGGCCGCATCGGCGGTACGGGCGAGGCGCCGCGGTCCGAGGTCGCGGTGGTGTTCGGGGCGGGCCTGTGGGACGGGGAGCCGTCGCCGTATCTGGCCCACCGGCTGGACGCGGCGGCGGAGTTGTACGAGTCGGGCACGGTCGAGGTGGTCCTTGTCACGGGCGACAACAGCAGCGCGGAGTACGACGAGCCGGACGCCATGCGCACCTATCTGACCCGCCGCGGCGTGCCGGACCGGCGCATCGTCAGTGACTATGCGGGCTTCGACACCTGGGACTCCTGCGCCCGGGCCAAGCGGATCTTCGGCGTGGACCGGGCGCTCCTGGTCAGCCACGACTTCCACATACGCAGGGCGCTCGCCCTGTGCGAGCGGGCGGGCATCGACGCGTACGGGGTCGCCGTCGCGGACGTACGGGACGCCACCTGGTACTTCGGCGGGGTCCGGGAGCTGGCCGCGGCGGGCAAGGCGGCGGCGGACGCCGTCCTGAAGCCGGATCCGACGTTCCTCGGTGACCGCGAGCCGGGTGTGCGGCAAGCCCTCGCGGCGCCGCGCTGACGGCACCGCAGCGGCCGCAGACCGCAAGTCCGCCGCCGCCTCACGGCGGGCCGGCCACGCCGATGAGGGTGGTGTGCCGTCCGCGTAACCGGCGGCGGCCGGCGGCGTAACACACGGGACGCACGCTGGGGCGATGCACTTCACGGCGCCCTCAGCGACCCCGCCCGCAGCTGCCGGAGGGGAGCCGGCCGGCGGTCGTCGGCCGGCCCCCGGCGGACCGGCCACGCCCACCCATTGCCCGTACTGCGCCCTGCAGTGCGGGATGGGTCTCGCACCGGCAGAGGGCGAGCCGGGCGGGCTCGCGGTGGTGGAGCGCCCGGAGTTCCCGGTGAACCGTGGCGCGCTGTGCGGCAAGGGCAGGACCGCACCCGCGCTGCTCGCTCGCGGGGTCAGGCTGACCGGTCCGCTGGTCCGCTCGCCCGTCAGCGGCGAGCTGGAGCCCGCCGACTGGCGGACCGCTCTCGACCGCGTCGCGCGCGGTCTGACCGGCGTCGGAGAGTCGTACGGTGCGGATGCCTGCGCCGTGTTCGGAGGAGGTGGGCTGACCAACGAGAAGGCGTACGCGCTGGGCAAGTTCGCCCGGGTGGTGCTCGGCACCTCGCAGATCGACTACAACGGCCGGTTCTGCATGTCGTCCGCCGCTGCCGCGCACCAGAAGGCGTTCGGCCTCGACCGGGGTCTGCCGTTCCCGCTGGAGGACGTGTCCCGGACGGGCTGTGTGATCCTCGTCGGATCGAACCTGGCGGAGACCATGCCGCCGGCGCTGCGTCATCTGACGGAGCTGCGGGAGGCGGGCGGCACGCTGATCGTGGTCGATCCGCGGCGCACCCGGACCGCCGAGGCCGCGGACCTGCATCTGGCGCCGCGCCCCGGCACTGATCTGGCGCTCGCGCTCGGCCTGCTGCATCTGGTGGTGGCCCAGGGCCTGACCGACGACGAGTTCGTGGCGGAACGGACCGTGGGCTGGCCGGCGGCGCGGGCCGCGGCCATGGCGCACTGGCCGGAGCTGGTGGAGCGGATCACGGGTGTACCGGTTCCGCAACTCCGGGAGGCGGTACGGCTGTTCACCGCGCCCCGGGACGCCATGGTGCTCACGGCCCGCGGCCCCGAGCAGCAGTCCAAGGGCACGGACACGGTGGGCGCCTGGATCAATCTGTGTCTGGCCACGGGCCGGGCGGGCCGCCCGCTGTCCGGGTACGGCTGTCTGACCGGCCAGGGCAACGGCCAGGGCGGACGCGAACACGGCCAGAAGGCCGACCAGTTGCCCGGCTACCGCCGACTCACCGACCCGGCGGCGCGCGAACACGTGGCGCGCGTGTGGGGCGTACCGCCACAGTCCCTGCCCGGCCCGGGCCGCAGCGCGTACGAGCTGCTCGACGCGCTGGGCGGCGAGCTGCGCGCCCTGCTCCTGATGGGGTCCAACCCGGTGGTCTCGGCGCCGCGCGCGGCGCATGTCGAGGAGCGGCTGCGGTCGCTCGACTTCCTCGCGGTGGCCGATGTGGTGCTGTCCGAGACCGCTCGACTGGCCGATGTCGTGCTGCCCGTGACCCAGTGGGCCGAGGAGTCGGGCACCACGACCAGCCTGGAGGGGCGGGTCCTGCTGCGGCGACAGGCGGTCGAGCCGCCCGACGGCGTACGCAGTGATCTGTACGTCCTGCATGAACTCGCCGCGCGGCTCGGCGTCGAGAAGGGCTTCCCGACGGATCCGGAGGAGGTCTTCGAGGAGCTGCGACGGGCGAGCGCCGGCGGGCCGGCGGACTACTCGGGCATCACGTATCGCCGACTGGCCGAGGAACAGGGGGTGTTCTGGCCGTGCCCGGACGTGGGAGCGGACGGTGACGCGGGAGCGGACGGTTCCGGGCGCCCCGAGCAATCCGAGCGCCCGGAGCAAGGCGAACCGGCCGTCGGAGCTGCGCATACGCGGCATCCCGGCACTCCGCGGCTGTTCCTCGACCGGTTCGCGCATCCGGACGGGCGGGCGCGGTTCGCGGCGGTCTCGCATCGTCCAGCGGCCGAGGAGACCGACGCGGAGTATCCGGTGGTGCTGACGACGGGCCGGGTCGTGGCCCAGTACCAGTCGGGTGCCCAGACCCGCCGGGTGGCGGAGCTGAACGCGGCCGCGCCCGGGCCGTTCGTGGAGCTGCATCCACGGCTCGCCGAGCGGATCGGGGCAGTGGAGGGCGAGCCGCTGGTGGTGGTGTCCCGCCGCGGACGGGCCGTCGCGCCGGCCCGGATCACGGGGGCGGTCAGGCCGGACACGGTGTTCATGCCGTTCCACTGGCCGGGTGGCGGGCGTGCCAACAGCCTGACCAACCCTGCCCTCGACCCGACGTCCCGGATGCCGGAGTTCAAGACCTGCGCGGTCCGCGTGGAGCGGGCCGCGCAGGCGGACGCCGGTCCGGGGCCCGTCTCCTGACCGGCTGCCCTCCGAGAGCCCACCGCCCGTACGCACAAAGGCCTTTCACGCCTACGCACACGGGCCGTTCACCCGAACCAGTCGCCGCCCGGAATCGGTGTACCGCTCGCGTCCAGGCGGGCGGCGAGCCCGGCGGGCGCGACGTACACCCACGCACGGCCGGCGAGGGCGCGGCCTCCCGGAACACGTCGAGCGGGATGCGGTCGTACAGATTCTGCGCGGAGCCGGGCCGGTGCCCCTCCAGCCGGTCGAGATCGTCGAGCACGCGCGCGTAGAGGGCGGGCAGCGGGGTGACGAGAGAGCCCCGTACCGGTCCGGCTCCGGGCGCGCGCACGGCGTACGGATAGCCGGGGCCCTCGTACAGGAGGGTGTCCGGCAGCAGGCCCGGTTCCTCGGCGAGCAGGCGTCCGCGCAGGAAGGTGTCGTGGTACCGCCCGCCAGGCCGCAGCGTCCCGTACACGAAGAACGGCAGTCGGAGGCCGGTCCGCCGGGGCGCGCCGTCCGCGGCCGCGCGCTCCTCCCCCGGCACCGTCACTGCGTGCACTCCCGGTGGACCCAGGCCAGGTAGTCCGGGCTTCCGGTGACGGGGGTCGCGAGGATCTCCGGGACGTCGTAGTCGTGGGTCCGGATGATCCACTCCTCGAGTTCCGGGTACCGCGAGGACGTGGTCTTCAGGACGACCTGCCACTCGCGGGCGGTCTCGACCGCGCCCTCCCAGCGGTAGACGGACGTCACGGGGCCGACGATCTGTGCGCAGGCGACGAGGTGCGACTCCACGGCGCCGCGGGCGAGCGCGGCCGCCTTGTCCTCGGTGTCGGTGGTGGTCAGCACGCTGAGGACGGTGAGTTCGTCGGACACGGTTCCTCCTGGGTCGGCCGGGTCGGCCCGCACGGGGTCCGCCGGCGCGGACGGGCGGACCCATCCTCCCGGAAGGCCGCACCCCGGTGCTCGCCGGCGGACGGCAGTGGCCACCCGCCCGGATCGCCGGTCCGGACCGGCGGCCGCCTCAACTCCCGTACGGCCGCACCTCCTTGGCCTCCCGCAGGGCGATGCCCCACCAGGTCAGCTGGTCCAGCATGGTCTTGGCGGCCGCGTCGGGGGCCGCCGGGTCGAGATGGTTGCCCGCGTCGTCGAAGAGGGCGCCCGCATTGTGGAAGGAGACCGTGTCGCGGACGGTGACGGCGTGCAGCTCGGCGAAGACCTGCCGCAGTTGTTCCACCGCGCGCAGCCCACCGGAGATGCCGCCGTACGAGACGAAGGCGACGGGCTTGGCCTGCCATTCGGCGCGGTGCCAGTCGATCAGGGTCTTCAGGGGCGCCGGGAAGGAGTGGTTGTACTCGGGGGTCAGGACGACGAAGGCTTCGGCGGCGGCGAGCTTCGGGGTGATGCGGGCGAGCCGGTCGGCGGCCTCGGGCGAGGGGTTGAAGGACAGGGCGGAGGGCGGCTCGTCCTCGGCGAGGTCGATGAACTCGACGTCGAGATCGGGGCGTTCGCGCACATGGGCCAGAACCCAGTCGGCGATCACGGGGCCGAACCGGCCCTCGCGGTTGGTGCCGAGCACGACGGCCACCCGGAGAGGCGCGGGTGCGGACCGCTCGGCGGCGGCAGTGGCGGTGGCGGCAGGGACGGCAGCGGCGGATGTCTGTGTGGTCATGGATCAAGGCTCGTACTTAAACCTTGGTTGAAGTCAAGCGCCGCCGGCGCATACGCTGCGGAACATGTCTCAACTCGCCTGGAACGCCAAGGAAGCCACCGTCGGCGAACTGGCCGAACGCAGCGGCGTCAGCACCTCGGCCCTGCGCTTCTACGAGCGCGAGGGCCTGATCACCAGCCGCCGCACCTCCGGCAATCAGCGCCGCTACAGCCGCGACACCCTGCGCCGGGTCGCCTTCATCCGCACCTCGCAGCGCCTGGGCATCCCGCTCTCCTCGATCCGCGAGGTGCTCGCCCTGCTGCCCGACGACCGCACTCCGACCCGTGAGGACTGGGCCCGCATCTCGGAGTGCTGGCGCGCCGACCTGGACGAGCGCATCAGCACCCTGCAGCGCCTGCGGGACCACCTCACCGACTGCATCGGCTGCGGCTGCCTGTCCATCGACGGCTGCCTGCTGTCCAATCCGCACGACGTCCTCGCTCAGGAGGGTCCAGGGGCACGGCGTCTGGCACCGGCCGCGGGCGCTTCCGCACAGGCCACCGCGTAGCGGCCCGGCCGGCGCGGGGATCACCCGTTCACAGGCGCCCTGTCGAGTGGAACACGAAAGCCCGAAGGTACGCCGCTGACCTGCGGATACGACCCGGACATCGGGTTGTGTACCGGGCCTGGTGCCGCCATCCGGCGAAACACCGGGAGGCGCACCCCGGCGAGTGCCACTTACCTCGGAGACAAGGGTTCGGCCGACGCAGCGGCACTTGGGGGTGCCGCGGGCCGGGTCCTTGCTCGGAGGGACTCGCATGCGCACCGCCACTCGCCTGCTGACCGGTACCGCGCTCGGCGCCATCGCCGCCGCGTGGCTCGCCGCCGCCCCGGCCCTGGCCGCGGGCCCTTCGGATCCCGGCGGTACGGCGGACCAGCGCCTGGAGATCCGTCCGACTCGGGCCGTGCCCGGCGATCCGGTGACCGCCCACACGAACGCCTGCGGGGCGAACGGCGCGGCCACGGGCGATGCGAGTGCCGTCGGGGCGGGCGCGTTCCGGCTCGCGCCGGGCGGCGGCGATCAGGCCGGCGGGCGGTTCGAGGTGCCGACGTCCGCGTCGCCCGGTACGTACGCGATCCGCGCCAAGTGCACCACCGGCCTCGAGGTGTCGGGCGACCTGGTCGTCACGCTCACCGCGGGCGGCGAGCAGGTGCATCCGAAGGGACATGTGAAGACGGGGGTCGGCGGCGCGCTCGGTCCCGACCCCGTACAGACCGCGGCGGGTGTGGCGGCGCTCGCCGTAGCCGCCGCGGGCGGTACCTGGCTCCTGCATCGCCGGGCGAGAGGCGACGGGATCTGACGGACACCCTCCGCTGTCCGCCGGTACCGCGGACCCTCCCCCTTCAGGCCCGGCCCCGTGCCACCTGAAGGGGGACGGGGCCGGCGACCAAGGCCGTGTCCGGAACATCCCAGAGGAGGCCCAGGATGCACCCTCCGCAGCAGCCGCACCGCAGCACTTCGGGCGAGGAACCGGTACGGCCCGCGTCCCGCCCCGTCGCCGCACGCCGGCGGCGGACGGCCGACGTGGCGATAGGCGGCGTCACCGTCCTGGCCCTGTGCGCCGGAGTCTGGCTGCTCGGCAGCGCGGCGGACGCCGACGCCCCGCCGCAGCCGACGGCCGCCGAGGCGGCGGACCCCGCGGGGCGGGAC
>NZ_QUAK01000210.1 GCF_003429565.1 Streptomyces triticagri | reverse complement strand
GGCACCGGCACGCCGGACCCCGCGCCGTCCGGTCACGGGGCGCCCGGCCAGGGGGCGCCCGGTCGCGGGACTCCCGGACAAGGGGCTCCCGGACATGGGCCGAACCCGTGGAGCGTTCCGGACCCCGCCTCCGGCACGGACCCGTGGAACCCACCGGCCCACGGCGCCCCGCACCCACCCGGCCACCGGCGGAACCACGCATCCCCCGTACCCCCGCCGCCCGTCTCGCCGGACGGACCGGGCGCCGTGCAGTTCGGGTACGGGGCGCACCCGGCCGGGCCCGGGCCCGCGCCGTACGGGCCGCCGCATCGGCACGGTCACCCCGGTCACCCGTACGGGCACCCCGGCTACGGCCACCCGTATCCCGCGCCGCCCGGATACCGCTGGCCCGGTATGCAGCCCCCGCCCGGCAACGGGCTCGGGACGACCTCGCTCGTGCTCGGCATCATCGCTGCCGTCGGGTTCTTCCTCTGGCCACTGGCGATCGTGCTTGGCGTCCTCGCCCTGGTCTTCGGCGCGATCGGCCGCCAGAAGACCGTCCGCGGGGAGGCGAACAACGAGGGTGTGGCGCTGGCCGGGATCATCTGCGGCGCGGTCGGTCTCGGCCTCGGCGTGCTGATGATGGTGCTGGCCGTCAGCAACTAGTTCCGATCCACAGCTGGGGCCGCAGATCCACGCCTGGGGCCGCAGCCGGCGCATCCTCACGATCCCCGTATCCGCTCCCGGGCCTCCATCAGCGCGAAGCCCAGCAGATTGAGGCCTCGCCACCGGGCCGGATCGTGCGCCCGCTCGTCCTCCTTCGCCAGGCCGATGCCCCAGATCCGGTCCCGCGGGCTCGCCTCCACGAGGACCCGCTCGCCCGTGCCGAGCAGGAAAGCCCGCAGGTCGTCGTCCGCCGAGAACTTGTGCACGCTGCCCGCCACCACCACCTCGTACCGCTCCCGCTCCCAGACGGCCTCGTCGAAGCCCCGCACCAGGCGGCCCGCCTTCTTCGCAGCTGCCGGAGAGCGGGCCGCCAGGGCCGCACGCTCCGCCTCCTCGTCCCCGAACAGCCGGGCCTTCGCCGCCATCATCCAGTGCTCCGCCGTCGCGTACCGGACATCGGCAACCGTGAACGGCGACGGCCACCACTGGCTGAGACAGCTCGCCCCGAGCCGCCCGTCCGCACCCGGCGCATGCCCCCAGAAGTGCAGATACTTCACACGCTCCGCACGTGCGGCCCGCTCCGTCAGGGCCCGCATCCGCAGCTGCGCTCCGTCACTCCGCGCGACACGCGGCCCACCCGGCGCACCCGATTCCTCCGTCACCACATCCACCCCCGACGGCCACCACGGCCTCCGATCCGATGCACGCAACCATGGCAGCCACCACTGACAACGCGTCCCGGGTTCCCCGCCCACACTCGACACGTGGTCGACAGATTCCGTCGCGTAACCAAAAGGCAACAACGGAATCACTTGTTGGAGGCCGTGGCCTCTGTCAGGATCGGCACTCAAATCGAGGCGGAACTACGGAGAGCCGATGAGTGACACCGGTACGAACGACGTGGGCGCCGAGCGCGCGAAGTCCGCGGCCGACCCGGCCGGCTTCGCACCGCGCGAGCGCTTCGCGGCGGGCGCCCAGTACATCGACGGCGGTCTGCGCGCCGGCACATCGGACCGCGACCACGCGGTGGTGGACCCGGCCACCGGCGAAGAGATCCACACCTACCGCCTCGCCTCCACCGCCGACGTGGACGCCGCGGTCGCCTCGGCCCGCGCCGCCTTCCCCGGCTGGGCGGGCGCCACACCGGGCGAACGCTCCGACGCCCTGCACCGCTTCGCCGCCGTACTCGGCGACCGCGCCGAGGAGTTCGCGCAGGCGGAGTCGCTGCAGTGCGGCAAACCACTCAAGCTGAGCCGGGAGTTCGACGTCCCCGGATCAGTCGACAACGCGGCCTTCTTCGCGGGCGCCGCCCGCCACCTCGCGGGCCAGAGCGCCGGCGAGTACAGCGGCGACCACACCTCGTACGTACGCCGGGAGCCGATCGGCGTGGTCGGCTCCATCGCGCCCTGGAACTATCCGCTCCAGATGGCCGCCTGGAAGGTCCTGCCGGCCGTCGCCGCGGGCAACACGATCGTGCTCAAGCCGGCCGAACTCACCCCGTTCACCTCGCTGCTGTTCGCCGAGGCCGCCACCGAGGCGGGCATCCCGGACGGCGTCCTGAACATCGTCACCGGCGCCGGACGGGACGCCGGCGAGCACCTGGTCGGCCATCCGGACGTGGCCATGACGTCCTTCACCGGCTCCACCGCGGTCGGCAAGCGGGTCGCCGAGATCGCCACCGCCACCGTCAAGCGGCTGCATCTGGAGCTCGGCGGCAAGGCGCCGTTCGTGGTCTTCGACGACGCGGACCTGGAGGCCGCCGTGCACGGCGCGGTCGCCGGCGCCCTGATCAACACCGGCCAGGACTGCACGGCCGCCACGCGCGCGTACGTCCAACGCCCGCTGTACGACGCCTTCGTGGCGGGTGTCGCCGACCTGATGGCCACCGTCCGGGTCGGCGACCCCTTCGACCCCGACACCGACCTCGGGCCGCTGATCAGCCACGCACACCGCGACCGGGTGGCCGGTTTCGTCGACCGTGCCCGTGGGCACGCGCGCGTGGTCACCGGTGGCGAGGCGCCGAAGAGCCCCGGCGCGTACTACCTGCCGACGCTCATCGCGGACGCGGCACAGGACAGCGAGATCGTGCAGTCCGAGATCTTCGGCCCGGTCCTCGTCGTGCTGCCCTTCGACTCCGACGACGAGGGCGTCCGGCTCGCCAACGACACCCCGTACGGCCTCGCCGCCTCCGCCTGGACCCGGGACGTCTTCCGCGCGAACCGCGCCACCCGCGACATCCAGGCCGGCTGCGTCTGGATCAACGACCACATCCCGATCCTCAGCGAGATGCCGCACGGCGGCTACAAGGCCTCCGGCTACGGCAAGGACATGTCCGCGTACTCCTTCGAGGAGTACACCCAGATCAAGCACGTGATGTACGACAACACCGCGGTCGCCAAAAAGGACTGGCACCGGACGGTATTCGGAGACCGATAAGACCGACCCTCATACGGGGCGGCCCGGTGCCCACTCCCCCGGGGTATCGGACCGCCCATCCCGAAAGGGCAGCAAGCGCATGGAGCTGTACGAGACCGACCGCCTCTCCCCGCCTCAACTCGCGGCCATGCGGCGCAGCATGAAGAACGGCCGAGCGGCCCTCAGTCGCCGCACCCTGCTGAGGGCCTCGTCCGGCGGAGTGCTCGCGGCGGGCGGGCTCGCGGGCCTGAGCGCCTGCGGCATCCCCGCCGCGACCAAGCAGTCCGGCGGCACCGCGGCCGACGACCACTCCAAGGACGAGAAGCGCCTGCACTTCTCCAACTGGACCGAGTACATGGACGTCGCCGAGGACGACAAGAACCGCCGCCCCACCCTCGAGGCCTTCGCCGAACGCACCGGCATCAAGGTCAAGTACACCGAGGACATCAACGACAACAGCGAGTTCTTCGGCAAGATCAAGCCACAGCTGGCGGCCGGCCAGGACACCGGCCGCGACCTGATCTGCGTCACCGACTGGCTCGCGGCCCGCCTCATCCGCTTCGGCTGGGTGCAGAAGCTCGACCCGGCCAACCTGCCGCACGCGTACGCGAACCTCTCCGCCCAGTTCCGCAGCCCCGACTGGGACCCGGGCCGCGCCTACTCCTACCCCTGGGCCGGCATCTCCACGGTGATCGCGTACAACGTCAAGGCCACCGGCGGCCGCGAGGTCACCTCCGTCAAGCAGCTGCTCGAGGATCCGAAGCTCAAGGGCCGGGTGTCGTTCCTCTCCGAGATGCGCGACACCATCGGCATGGTCCTGCTCGACATGGACAAGGACCCGGCCGACTTCACCGACGACGACTACGACGCGGCCGTGGCGCGCCTGCAGAAGGGCGTCGACAGCAAGCAGATCCGCCGCTTCACCGGCAACGACTACACGGCCGACCTCACCAAGGGCGACATCGCGGCCTGTGTGGCCTGGGCCGGTGACATCGTCCAGCTCCAGGCGGACAACCCGGACATCAAGTTCCATGTCCCGGACAGCGGCTACATCACGTCCTCGGACAACCTGATGGTCCCCAACAACGCCCGGCACAAGCTCAACGCCGAGAAGCTCATCGACTACTACTACGAGCTCCCGGTCGCCGCAGAGCTCGCCGCGTGGATCAATTTCGTCTGCCCCGCCGAGGGCGTGAAACCCGAACTGGCCAAGATCGACAAGGACATAGCGAACGACCCGCTGATCGTCCCCGACAAGGCCATGGCCGCCAAGTCGCACGCCTTCCGCTCCCTCGACGAGAAGCAGGAAACGGCGTACGAGTCCAAGTTCGCCCAGCTCACCGGCGCCTGAGCCGCCCTCGAGAAGTCGGGACCAGAAGCGATGACAGACCAGTCGATCAACGACACCGTGCCGGGCGGCGCCGTCCGCCTCAGCGGGATCAGCAAGACCTACGGCTCGTACCAGGCGGTCCAGCCGCTCGAACTGACCGTCCCACAGGGCTCGTTCTTCGCCCTGCTCGGCGCGTCCGGCTGCGGAAAGACCACCACCCTGCGGATGATCGCGGGCCTCGAGGAGCCCACCACCGGCACCGTGCACCTCGGCGACCAGGACGTCACCGGCCTGCCGCCGTACAAGCGCCCGGTGAACACCGTCTTCCAGTCGTACGCCCTCTTCCCGCACCTGGACATCCAGGAGAACGTCGCCTTCGGCCTGCGCCGGCGCGGCATCAAGTCGGTGAAGAAGCAGGTCGGCGAGATGCTGGAGCTCGTGCAGCTCACCGAGCACGCGCAGAAGAAGCCGCACCAGCTCTCCGGCGGCCAGCAGCAGCGCGTCGCGGTCGCCCGCGCCCTGATCAACCATCCCAAGGTGCTGCTCCTCGACGAGCCGCTCGGCGCCCTGGACCTGAAGCTGCGCCGTCAGATGCAGCTGGAGCTCAAGCGCATCCAGACCGAGGTCGGCATCACCTTCGTGCACGTCACGCACGACCAGGAGGAGGCCATGACGATGGCCGACCAGGTCGCCGTGATGAACGCGGGAGCGGTCGAGCAACTCGGCGCCCCCACCGAGCTCTACGAGAACCCGGGCACCACCTTCGTCGCCAACTTCCTCGGCACCTCGAACCTCATCGAGGCCGAGATCACGGGCAGTTCCGGTGACGACCTCGTACTGAAGGCGGGCGACGGCAAGCTCGCCCTGCCCACCACCCGATGTCGGGCCGCCACAGCCACCGGCGGCAAGCTGCTGCTCGGCATCCGCCCGGAGAAGATCACCCTCACTCACGCCGACGACGCGGGCACGGTCCCCGACGGCCGCAACCGGATCACCGGCCGCATCACGGCGACCAGCTTCATCGGCGTCTCCACCCAGTACGTCATCGACAGCCCCGTCGCCGACGGCCTCGAGGTCTACGCCCAGAACATCGAGCGCGACACCCGGCTTGCCCCCGGCGCCGAGGTCGTCCTGCACTGGAACCCGGCGCACGGCTTCGGACTCGACGCGGCCCAGGACATCGACGCCGGGCTCACCGACGGTTCCGACGGCGCCGACGAGGGGGCCGCATGACGACCGTGACCGAGGCTCCACCCGAGCCGCCCGCCGAGGCCGGCAAGCCCGCCGCGCGGCGCCGCCCACGGGGCAGATTCGTCCCCTACTGGCTGCTGCTGCCCGGCATCCTGTGGCTGGTCGTGTTCTTCGCCCTGCCGATGCTGTACCAGGCCTCCACCTCGGTGCAGACCGGTTCGCTGACCGAGGGCTACGAGGTCACCTGGCACTTCGCCACGTACTGGGACGCGATCGGCGAGTACTGGCCGCAGTTCCTGCGCTCGGTGCAGTACGCCGGGACCGCCACCGTGCTCTGTCTGCTGCTCGGCTATCCGCTCGCGTATCTGATCGCCTTCAAGGCGGGCCGCTGGCGCTCCCTCGTACTGATCCTGGTCATCGCGCCGTTCTTCACCAGCTTCCTGATCCGTACGCTCGCCTGGAAGACGATCCTCGCCGACGGGGGACCGGTCGTCGGGGCCCTGAACACGCTGCACGTCCTGGACGTCACCAGCTGGCTCGGCATGACCGAGGGCGACCGCGTGCTCGCCACACCGCTCGCCGTGGTCTGCGGACTGACGTACAACTTCCTGCCGTTCATGGTGCTGCCGCTGTACACCTCGCTCGAGCGGATCGACCCGCGGCTGCACGAGGCGGCCGGCGATCTCTACGCGCGGCCGTTCACCACCTTCCGCAAGGTGACCTTCCGGCTCTCCATGCCGGGTGTGGTCTCCGGGACGCTGCTCACCTTCATCCCGGCCAGCGGCGACTACATCAACTCCCAGCTGCTCGGCTCCACCAACGAGAAGATGATCGGCAACGTCATCCAGTCGCAGTTCCTCACCGTGCTCGACTATCCGACCGCCGCCGCGCTCTCGTTCATCCTCATGGCGGCGATCCTGCTGATCGTCACCTTCTACATCCGCAGGTCCGGGACGGAGGATCTCGTCTGATGCGCTGGCTCCGCCGGAACCTCGTGGTGATCGCGGGAGTGCTGACTCTCGCCTTCCTCATCCTGCCCAACATCGTCGTCCTGATCTTCTCGTTCAACCGCCCCAAGGGCCGCTTCAACTACGCCTGGCAGGAGTTCTCCACGGACGCCTGGAAGGACCCCTGCGGGGTGGCCGACCTGTGCGGTTCGCTCTCGCTGAGCCTGCAGATCGCGATCTGGTCGACGATCGGCGCCACCGTGCTCGGCACGATGATCGCCTTCGCCCTGGCCCGCTACCGCTTCCGGGCCCGCGGCGCGGTCAGCTCGCTGATCTTCCTGCCGATGGCCATGCCCGAGGTCGTGATGGCCGCCTCGCTGCTCACGCTCTTCCTCAACATGGGCGCGCAGCTCGGCTTCTGGACGATCCTCATCGCGCACATCATGTTCTGTCTGAGCTTCGTGGTCACCGCGGTGAAGGCCCGGGTCCTGTCCATGGACCCGCGGCTCGAGGAGGCCGCCAAGGATCTGTACGCCAGCCCGCTGCAGACCTTCCTGCGCGTCACCCTGCCGATCGCGGCGCCGGGCATCGCGGCCGGTGCGCTGCTCGCCTTCGCCCTGTCCTTCGACGACTTCATCATCACCAACTTCAACGCCGGCTCGACCGTGACCTTCCCGATGTACGTCTGGGGCTCGGCGCAGCGCGGCACACCCGTTCAGATCAATGTGATCGGCACGGCGATGTTCGCCGTCGCGGTGATCTGCGTCCTTGCTGGGATGCTGATCGGCAACCGGCGCCGGAAACAGGCGCTGTGACAGGCGGTCGCCACTCGGCGGCCGCGGCTTCGAGGGAGTGGAGAACATGGCCCCGAGTGCCATGAGCAAGAGCGTGTCCGAGCCTTCCGGCCAGGGGACCGAGGCCCGCGACGAGGCCGTACGTGCCGCACTGGCCGACGCGAAGCCGCTGGCGTACTGGCTCGACGACCCGGCGCGGCCCGAGCCGGAGCCGGAGCTGCGCGGTGACACGCACTGCGACCTGCTCGTCGTGGGCGGCGGCTACAGCGGTCTGTGGACCGCCCTGATCGCCAAGGAACGCGATCCCGCACGCGAGGTCGTCCTGATCGAGGGCCGCGAGATCGCCTGGGCCGCCTCCGGCCGCAACGGCGGCTTCTGCGCCGCCTCGCTCACCCACGGCGCCGCGAACGGCCTGGCCCGCTGGCCCGACGAGTTCGACCGCCTCGAAGAGCTCGGCGCCCGCAACCTGGACGCGATCGAGGAGGCGGTCCAGCGGTACGGAATCGACTGCGACTTCGAGCGCACCGGCGAGATCACCGTCGCGACCGAACCTCACCAGCTGGCCGAACTCGCCGAGCTGCACGACGAGTTGACCGAACTCGGCCTGGCCGAAGGCACCGAGTTCCTGGACGGTGAGTCGATGCGTCGACAGGTCGACTCACCGACCTTCATCGGCGGCCTGTACGAGCGGGACGGCGTCGCCATGCTGAACCCGGCCAAGCTCGCCTGGGGCCTCAAACGTGCCTGCCTGGAGCTCGGCGTACGCATCCACGAGCACACGCCGGCCACCGCGCTCACCGGCCACGGCGCGGGCATGGCCGTCCGCACCCGCGAGGGCCGGGTCTTCGCCCGCCAGGTCGCGCTCGGCACCAACGTCTTCCCCTCGCTGGTCCGCCGCACCCGCGCCTACACGGTCCCGGTCTACGACTACGCCCTGATGACCGAGCCGCTGACCGACGCCCAACTGGCCGCGATCGGCTGGTCGGGACGGCAGGGACTCGGCGACCAGGCCAACCAGTTCCACTACTTCCGGCTCTCCGCGGACAACCGGATCCTGTGGGGCGGCTACGACGCGATCCACCCCTACGGCGGCCGGGTGGAGGCCAAGCACGACCACCGGCCCGAGACGTACCGCAGACTCGCGGAGCATTTCTTCCGGTGCTTCCCGCAGCTCGCGGGGGTGCGCTTCACGCACGCCTGGGGCGGGGCGATCGACACCTGTACCCGGTTCTCGGCGTTCTTCGGGACGGCGCACCGCGGCCGAGTCGCGTACGCGGCCGGGTACACCGGGCTCGGCGTGGGGGCCACCCGGTTCGGCGCCGAGGTGATGCTCGACCTGCTCGCCGGCGAGGAGACCGAGCGCACCTCGCTCGAGATGGTGCGCCGCAAGCCGCTGCCGTTCCCGCCGGAGCCGTTCGCCTCGGCCGGGATCGAGCTGACCAAGTGGTCGATGGCCCGCTCCGACGCCCGCGGCGGCCACCGCAATCTGTGGCTGCGCACCATGGACCGCCTCGGTCTCGGCTTCGACAGCTGAGCGGTGCGCCGGACGGCCTCCGGCCGCCACGTGATCACCCCACCGCCCTTGTGACGGCCGTCACTTCGAATAAATCCGCCGAACCCGCGTAAGGGATCCGGCCCAGCCCTCTCTCCCTCGTGACACGCACCATTCGCGATCACATGGGAGGTCCTGGTCATGACTGGCTCGGGCGCGAAGTCCGCAGTGGAGTGGCTGGTCTCGGTGGCCCCGGATCCCGAGACCTGCCGCTGGGAGTGGGAGCGCAATCCGCACGGCGTCGCCCTGCTGCCGGCGGGTCGCCTCTGGGACGTATTGATCCTGCCGGGCGAGCTCGGCCGTCCGACGCTCGATGTGCTGAACCGGTGCCTGGACCGGCCGGGCCCGGTGCTCGCCGACTTCGGCGACGCGCGCCTCGGCTTCTTCGTGCCCGCGGGCACGGCGGCGCGCTGGGTCGGCACGGGCGTACGGGGAGCGGGCCGCGGCACCTGGATCGTGGTGCCGTACCCGGGGCGGGCCACCGGCGGGGTGCGCTGGCTGGTCGCGCCGGACGGCGCGGGCACGCTCTGCGACCCCGTACTGCTCGAACTCGCCATGCACGAGGCGGCCGCGCAGCTGGCGCACGACGGGAAGGGGGTGGCACGCGAACACCCGATCCGCGATTGGGACGGCCGGGGTCCCGAGCGGGACGACACCGGACCCGAGGGCGACGGGCGGGGTCCCGAGCGGGACGGCTGAGGCGTGGGAACCGTCAGAGGTCTTGACAACCGGATTGGTCTGGACCAGGTTGTGCGCGTCCCCACCCTCCACATCCCCCACCTCCGGAGGCAGTTGTGGATCGCATCCGACCGTCCGACCGACCTCGCCGCAGAATCCTTACTGCGGTGGCAGCCGCAGCCGTTCTCGCGGTGTCCGGCTTCCTCGGCAGTTCCCTGACCGGTACGGCAGCGGCCGCCCGTGCGGCCGACGCCGAACCTTCCCCCACACAGCAGGCGGAGTCCCGGAGCCTGGCCGGCGGCACCCTCGTCGGCTATCTGCACAGCAGCTTCGCCAACGGCTCCGGCTACACGAAACTTGCCGACGTACCCGACAGCTGGGACATCATCGACCTGGCCTTCGGCGAACCCACCTCACCCACCTCGGGCGACATCCGCTTCGAGCTCTGTCCCCAGGACGAGTGCCCCGAGGTGGAGAGCAAGGACGAGTTCAAGGACGCCATCAAGGCCAAACAGGCCGACGGCAAGAAGGTCCTGATCTCCATCGGCGGCCAGAACGGCCAGGTGCAGCTCAACACCACCGCGGCCCGCGACACCTTCGTCAGCTCGGTGAGCGCCATCATCGACGAGTACGGACTCGACGGCCTCGACATCGACTTCGAGGGACACTCACTGTCGCTCGACACCGACGACACCGACTTCAAGAACCCGACGACGCCCGCCATCGTCAACCTGATCGACGCGGTGAAGACCCTCAAGGCCAAGTACGGCGACGGCTTCACGCTCACCATGGCGCCCGAGACCTTCTTCGTGCAGCTCGGCTACCAGTACTACGGGACAGGGGAGTTCGGCGGTCAGGACCCGCGCGCCGGGGCGTACCTGCCGGTGATCCACGCGCTGCGCGACGACCTCACGCTGCTGCACGTCCAGGACTACAACTCGGGTCCGATCATGGGCCTCGACGACCAGTTCCACACCATGGGCGGCGCCGACTTCCACATCGCGATGACCGACATGCTGCTCGCCGGATTCCCGGTCGCGGGCAACACCGACAACGTCTTCGAGGCGCTGCCGCCCGAGAAGGTCGCCATCGGCATGCCCGCATCGCCCAACGCGGGCAACGGCCACGTGTCCACCGGCGAGGTCAACAAGGCCCTCGACTGCCTCACCAAGGGCACCGACTGCGGATCGTACGAACCCCATGGCACCTGGCCGGCCCTCGGCGGCCTGATGACCTGGTCGATCAACTGGGACCGGCACGGCGACTGGGAGTTCATGAACAACTTCGACAGCTACTTCGGCTGAGGCGGCTGGTCCTGCGGCGGGGGCGGCGGTCCCGGCCGGTCGGACACGGCCTCGTACGGCCCTCGATCGTCGTTCCGGTCGAGGGCCGTACGCAGCAGGAGCAGCAGCATGCCGCCCAGGCACCAGGCGCCGATCACGTCGAGCGGCCAGTGGTAGCCGCGCCGGACCAGGCCGAGGCCGATGAACGTCATCAACAGGCCGTGAGCGACGGCCACTTCACGCCGCCCGCGCGGGGTGCGGAGCGGTGGCAGCGACGGGCGCAGCACCAGCAGCGCCGCGCCGTACGCGACGACCGCGGTGGCCGCGTGACCCGAGGGGAAGAAGCCCTCGCCGGACGTCATGCCCGGCGGTCCGTCCCGCCCGACGAGCGCCTTGAGCGGCGCCACGAGCAGCGGCACCGTGGCCATGGCGAGCGCGCCCGCGACCACCGGGAACCACCACCGGGGCCGGCCGGCCCGCCGTCCGAGCAGCGCCGCCGCGGCCAGGGCGGCGGCGAGCACCGGCAGCGCCACCGCCATCCCGCCGAGATCGGCGAAGAACTCCCCGGGCTGCGCCTGGAGTTCATGGCCCCGCAGCTCCCCGGCGAGCCGTTCGTCCGCGCGGCGGACCGGCCCGTCCACGGCGGCGGCCCAGGACGTCAGGGCGAGAAGGACCGCGAGCAGCACGAAAAGCACCCGCCGGTCATATCACGGGGCGGGTGCGGGAGTCGTACCGAGGCAGTCTGCCGACGCGATGCGGAGAGAGGAGAGCAGGCCGCTCCGGAACAAGGGGGGTGGTCCCGGAGCGGCCGGGGACCGGTGTGCCGCACGCCCCGGGGGGTTTGGGGCGGGCGGCAGTCCGATCGGTGAGGAACTCCGGAGCGCGGGGCTCCGATGGTGTGCGCGTCGGCACGTCCAGGCCGGTGCTGGGGAATGCTCCGTCCCGGTCCCGCCCGCGGTCCCCTTTGGGCGGGTGTTTCACTCATCTGCGTAGAACCTACGGCAGGGCACCCCGGGGCCGACAGTCGGAACGGCGTCCCGCCATCGGCCCCGCACACCTTCTTCACAGCCTCTGCCTGCGGGACGCCGCGCCCGGGTGCCCCCTGCCGTACCGCGCGTGCCCGCCGCCCGGTCAGAGTGCGGCGAAGGCTTCCTCGAGCACGTCGAGGCCGTCGTTGAGGAGGTCCTCGCCGATGACCAGCGGCGGCAGGAAGCGCACCACGTTGCTGTACGTGCCGGTGGTGAGGACCAGCAGACCGGCCTCGTGGCAGGCCTTGGCGACCTTGGCGGTGGCCTGCGGGTCCGGCTCCTTGGTGGTGCGGTCCTTGACCAGCTCGACGGCGAGCATCGCGCCGCGGCCACGGACGTCGCCGATCGCCTCGAACTTCTCCTGCATCGCGGCCAGTCGGGGCTTCATGACCGCTTCGATGCGCTTCGCCCGAGCGTTGAGGTCGAGCTCCTTCATCGTCTCGATGGCACCGAGCGCACCCGCGCAGGCCACCGGGTTTCCGCCGTAGGTGCCGCCGAGGCCGCCGCCGTGCGCGGCGTCCATGATCTCGGCGCGGCCGGTCACGGCGGACAGCGGCAGACCGCCCGCGATGCCCTTGGCGGTGGTGATCAGGTCCGGGACGATCCCCTCGTCCTCGCAGGCGAACCACTGGCCGGTACGGCAGAAGCCCGACTGGATCTCGTCCGCCACGAACACGATGCCGTTGTCCTTGGCGTACTGCGCGATCGCCGGCAGGAATCCCTTGGCCGGCTCGATGAAGCCGCCCTCGCCGAGCACCGGCTCGATGATGATCGCGGCGACGTTCTCCGCGCCGATCTGCTTCGCGATGTGGTCGATGGCCTGCTCGGCGGCCTCGGGACCGCAGTTGTCCGGGCCGGTCGGCCAGCGGTAGCCGTATGCGACGGGGACGCGGTAGACCTCGGGGGCGAACGGGCCGAAGCCGTGCTTGTACGGCATGTTCTTGCTGGTCAGCGCCATCGTCAGATTGGTGCGCCCGTGGTAGCCGTGGTCGAAGACCACCACGGCCTGCCGCTTGGTGTACGAGCGGGCGATCTTGACGGCGTTCTCCACGGCCTCGGCGCCCGAGTTGAACAGGGCCGACTTCTTCGCGTGGTCGCCCGGGGTCAGCTCGGCGAGCGCCTCGGCCACGGCGACGTACCCCTCGTACGGCGTGACCATGAAACAGGTGTGGGTGAAGTCGGCGAGCTGCGCGGAGGCCCGCCGTACGACGGCCTCTGCGGAGGCGCCGACGGTGGTCACGGCGATGCCGGAACCGAAGTCGATGAAGCGGTTGCCGTCGACGTCCTCGACGATGCCGCCGTCCGCCTTGGCCGCGAAGACCGGCAGTACGGAGCCCACGCCGCCGGCCACCGAAGCGGTGCGGCGGGACTGCAGCTCCTGCGACTTCGGGCCCGGGACGGCGGTGACGAGGCGGCGCTCCTGCGGAATTGCACTCATAAGGGGCTCCTGGGGGTGGAACGGACGCGGTGCTTCTCGCAGGCTAGGGCTGCCGGAGGCGCCGGGGCATGTTCCGTTCGGGAGAACTTCCCCGGTGTCGCTTGTCCGTGGCGTCCATATGCCCGGGCGGACTTCGTCCTCGTGGCCCAGTGGGGTCTTCTGCGCGGGGCTGCTGCCGGGGCACATCGCCGGCGGCCGGTTCGTGCGGCCGTACGGGCGGGCAGGACACAGCAGGGGCGCCCGACGGCGCCCCGGTGCACCGCGCGGATCGCTGAACTACCCGTGTGCAGGCACTAGATTGAGGCCCGCACGGACGACAGGCAGGGCTGGTCAGGGGGCAGGGCCGAATGGACACCGACGGCATCGGCGACGCACGGGGCACAGCGGGCGCGCCCGTGCCGCGACCCGCGGGACCACCGGCGCCGCCTCCTCCGGCGCACGCACCCGGGGCGACACACGATCCCGGCGCCCTCCGGGAACAGGCCCCGAGCCACACCCCCGTGGCCGACTGGCTCGACACCCCCCGCCCGACGGTCCGCCCCGGCATCTGGCGCCTCGGATACCGGCCGCCGAAGCCGGGCCGCGGCGAGGGCGACCGGCTCGCACCCGTCACCCTGGCCGGACTGCTCATCCCGCTGATCGGCGCGCTGATCCTCTGGTCCCTGTGGCGGCACGGCAGGGTCCCCTTCCAGGGCCCGCTGCTGCGCCTGATGACACCCGACGACTGGTGGTACGGGGGCACCGTGGCCTCGCCGAGGGTGTGGCAGGGCGTGCAGGCCACCGTCGTCTATCACGGCCTCTTCTTCGCCGCACTCGTCTACGGCGTGGCCCGCCTGGGCAGTTGGCCCGAGATCGCCCACCACTACCTGGACCGCAGGCCGCAGCCGCAGCGCGCCCTGCTCGCGGCCCTTGCCGGCCTCGCCGCGCTGAGCCTGGTCTTCCCCTCGGCCTTCCCGCTGGTGGGCTGGGACCCGCTGCCCGTGGTCAATCCGCTGCTAGCCCTGACCGCCCTGGTCTCCGGCGGATACGACCTCTTCGCCTCGGCCCTGTTCGTGGACGGCCTGTACGCGGTCGTCACCGTGCTCGTCCTCTGGCCGTTCGCCCGGCTCGGCGGCTGGTGGCCGTACGCCAAGGAGCTCATCGCCACCCGCCGGGGTGCGGCCACTCCGGCGGCACCCACCACGGCCCCCGTGCCGCGCTCCCAGTGGCCCGACCTGAGGAATGCTGGGCAGCACCAGGCGGCCGAACTGCTCGCCGCCGAGGTGGCCGGCGGGCGGATGAACGACGTGGACTGCGCCCGGGTCTCCCGTGCCTGGGCGACGGCCCAACGCGGCGGCGAGGCAAGGGCGTTCGGCGAAGTGGTGCTGCGCGAGGGCGCGGCCGCCTGGACCCATCCCTCGGGCGCCCGCGACCTGCCCCGGCGCGCGGCGCAGCACGATCTGCTCGACGGACAGGTGCGCATCGGGCGCTGGGTGGCCACCGAGCGGGCGCCGCGCGCCTACCACGACGCGGGCGCCGCGCTCGGCCCCGACGCCCTCGCGACCTCGCTCCTCGCGGTCGGGCCGTCCGGTGCGGGCAAGACCCGGGGCCTGATCGAGCCGGTCACCGAATCGCTGGCCCTGCAGGCGCTGACCGGGCGGAGCGCGGTGGTCGCGGTCTCCGCCGTCGGCGCGCGGCTCGCCTCGGACGACTCCTTCGATGTGATCGTGCGGATCGGCGACCCGGCCTCCGGGTACGACCTCGACCCGTACGCGGAATCCACGGATCCGGACGAGGCGGGGGCGATCCTCGCCGAGGCCCTGGTCGGTGACCTGGACGCGAGCGGCGGGCAGAGCGCGGCGACCGCACTCGCCCAGTTGCTCGGCCCGTACCGGGCGGCGTACGGACGCTTCCCGACGCTGCCGGTGCTGCGTGAGCTGCTCGCGGGCGAACCGACCGCTCTCGCCGGTCTGCAGCAGGCGCTCGCCGGCCCGGAGCACCTGCTCATGCGGCGTGAACTCGACACCCGTGTCCGGCAGATGAGCAGCCCGGCGGACATCGGCCGCGCCCTCGCGGACCGGCTCGCCCTGCTCGACCGGCCCGCCTTCGGGGACTTCTTCGGCGGCGGTGCGGCGCGTCCGTTCTCCCTGCGCGCCGTGGCGCACCACCCCATGCGGGTCCGCATCGATCCGCCCGAGCGCGGCCACGAGGAGGCCGCCCGACTGATCACCCGCCTGGTGCTCGCGCAGTTCCTCACGGTCGTACGCGACGACGGGCGCTCGCACTTCGCCGGCCTCGTCCTCGACGACGCCACCGGCACGGTGACACCCGAGTCGGTGCGCCGGATCCAGCGGCTGCGCTCGCAGAACGCGGGCGTGGTGCTCGCCCTGCGCAGCATCGGTGACGTCCCCGAGGCCCTGCACGGGCCGCTGTACGGGGCGGTCGGCTGTCGGATGGCCTTCGCGGGCGTGACCACCTGGGACGGCAGCCGGTTCGCGCAGGCCTGGGGGACCGAGTGGGTGGAGACGAAGGACGTCGCCAAGCACACGGTCTTCGCCGATCAGCCGATGACACGGGCGATCCACGCCCTGCGCAAGCGGATCACCGGCAAGGCGGTGACGACGGACGCGATCACCGTGCGTCAGGTCGAGCGGGAGCGGTGGTCGGCGTCCGAGCTGGCCCAGGGCATTCCGCCGGGACATGCGGTGCTGTCCCTTGCCTCGGTGGGCGGGGAGCACTCGCCGCCGCTCCTGGTGGATCTCGGCTCCTGAATCGGGGCCGGGCGGCCGTACGGGAGTCGGGCGGCCTCTACGGGAACCGTGCGTCCGATGCCTCGGCCGTACCGGAACCTGGGCGTCCCCTACCCGCGGCCGGGCCGTAAGCGCAAGGTCACAGAAGATTCCACACGGGATCGCCACGGGGCATCCATACGGTGAGGCAGAATCGTGGTGGGCCGTTCATACAACGCGTCCAAGGGACACCGACCCGCCACATCCGCCCGCCACCCGGAAGACCCCATGCCGCCCACGCTCGCCTCGCTCGTGCACCACTCCGCGCTCAAGCTCACCGTGCGTGCGGGTGCGGAGCACCTCGACACCCCGGTGCGCTGGGCGCACGCGAGCGAACTCGCCGATCCGGTGCCCTACATGGAGGGCGGCGAGCTGCTCCTGATCACGGCGCTCAAGCTGGAGGCCGAGGATCCGGTCGCGATGCGGCGCTATGTGAAACGCCTGGTGGAGGCCGGTGTCATCGGTCTCGGCTTCGCCGTGGGCGTGCACTACGACGACGTACCCGAGGCACTGCTCGACGCGGCCGGGGAGGAGGGGCTCCCGGTGCTCGGGGTGCCCCGCAGGACCCCGTTCATCGCCATCACCAAGGCGGTCTCCGCTGCCATCGCCGCCGACCAGTACCGCTCCGTAACCGCGGGCTTCGCCGCGCAGCGCGAGCTCACCCGGCAGGCCGTCGCGGCCGGTCCCGACGGACTGCTCGGCGTGCTCGCCGGACAGGTGGACGGCTGGGCCGCGCTCTATGACGCCGCGGGCTCCGTCGTCGCCACCGCGCCGGAGTGGGCCGCGCGCCGGGCGGCCCGGCTCACCGCCGACGTCGAGCGGCTGCACGGGCGCGCGGCCCCGGCCAGCCTCGTCGTCAGCGGCGCCGACGACCGGGTGGAGCTGCACTCCATCGGCACCGGACGCCGGCCCCGCACGGCACTCGCGGTCGGCACCGGCACCGCGCTCGGCACCGCCGAGCGATACGCCGTGCACTCCGCGATCGCCCTGCTCACCCTGACCACCGAGCGCTCCCGTGCCCTGCAGTCCGCCGAGCAGCGGCTCGGCGCCGCGGTCCTCAGGATGCTCCTGGCCGGCGAGCCCGGCCATGCCCGCGCGGTGGCCGGCGACCTCTACGGAGGCCTGCTCGACGCCCCGTTCCGCCTGCTCATCGCGGAGGACGGATCGAGCGCGCGGGCGCATCAGGAGGCTCATGGCCGGCCGGCCGAAGCGCCGGCCGATCCGCGCAGCACGCTCGCCGACATCGTGGAATCGGCCGCGGCGCGGGCCGGCGAGACGGTCCTCGTGGTGCCCGACGGCGGCGGTGACGACCGGCTCGTACTCCTCTTCGCGGACGGCGGCGCGGCCGCCGAGGCCTGCGCCCGGCACGCGGAGGCGCTGGACGCCGAGCGCACCCCGGGCGAGAAGCCCGTCGCCGCGGACGTCCCGTGGTCGGGCGACGACCTCGTCGTAGGGCTCTCCGCGCCGGCCGGGCCGATCGCGGCCGTCAGTGCGTACAAGCAGGCCGAGCAGGCGCTGTCGGTCGCCCGGCGCCGCGGCCGCACGCTCGTCGAGCACGAGGAGCTCGCCTCCGGCTCGGTGGTCCCGCTGCTCGCCGACGACGCGGTACGGGCCTTCGCCGACGGCACCCTCAGGGCGCTGCACGAACACGACGCCACCGGCCGCGGCGACCTGGTCGCCTCGCTGCGCGCCTGGCTCTCCCGGCACGGCCAGTGGGACGCGGCCGCGGCCGACCTCGGAGTGCACCGGCACACGCTGCGCTACCGCATGCGCCGCGTCGAGGAGATCCTCGGCCGCTCCCTCGACGACCCGGACACCCGCATGGAACTCTGGCTCGCCCTCAAGGTCACGGCAGCGGCGGAGTAGCCCTCCCGGGCGGGGGCCACCGAGCCGTTCCCGGCCAACCGCCCGCCGCGGGGCGCGTGCCGCGCCGCACACGGCGGGGAGGCACCGACGCCGAGTCCG
>NZ_QUAK01000209.1 GCF_003429565.1 Streptomyces triticagri | reverse complement strand
GCCGTGGAGGCGGCGGACGGGGCGGGCCAGGCCGGCGGCCCGGACTGCGGGCTCGAGGCCTGCGGCTGCGCCGGGGACTGGGCCTGGGCTGCGGGCTGCTCCGGCGCCGGCCACTGCGGAGCGGGCGCGGGTGCCTGCGGCTGCGCCTCACCCGCTGCCCGGAAGGCGGGCGGCAGCGGCGGAAGTCCACCCGCACCCTGACCCGTTGCGGGGGGCCAGGCCTGACCGGCGTCCGGGGCCGCGTGCGGCGGCTCGGACGACTGGTGCTGCACGGCATCCGGCGCGGGCGGCGGGACGCTGTCCTGTACGGCGGGAGTGTTGTCCCGTACGGCAGGGACGTCGTCCCGTACGGGCGGCGGCACGCTGTCTTCCACCTGAGGCGCGCTGTCCTGTACGGCAGGGACGTCGTCCTGTACGGGCGGCGGCACGCTGTCTTCCACCTGGGGCGCGCTGTCCTGGACGGACGGGAATCCGTCGTGCACGGGCGGGGCGTCGTCCTGTGCGGTGGGGACGCTGTCCTGTACGTCAGGGGCGCCGTCCCGCTCGGAGGGGGCGCTGTCCTGGACCTCTGGGATGCTGTCCTCGACCTCCGGGGAGTCGCCGGTGACGGCGATGGCGTGCACCGGGGGAGCGTCCGAGGGTGCCGAGTCCTGGGGCTCCGCGGGCTCGTGAGGTGTCGCCGGCTCCGCGGTCGGCTCGGGGAGGGCGGCGGGGAGGGCGTCGTTCACGGCGAGGTCGGTGTCCGCATCCGCGTCCTCGGGGCTGTGCGCCGGATTCGTGGCTGCTTCTGCTTCGCCTTCTGTCTCGGCTTCGGCTTCCGTCTCCGGTTCGGCTGTCGCGCCGTCGTGGGTCGCGTCCGTAACGTCCGAGTCGGCGGCTCCGTCGGTGCTTTCGCCGGTGCCGTCGGCGGCGTCGATGTCGCCTCCGCCGATCTCGGTCCCCCGTTCCGTTTCGCCTTCCGCTTCTGTGCCGGACAGCTCCTCGGCAAGGCGGCTGTCAGCCACGGAGTCGTCGGCCGCGAAGCCCCCGGCCGCCGGCTCATCGGCTGCCGATTCATCGGCCGGGGAGTCCTCGGGTATCGGCTCCCCGTTGCCGGCGGCAGCCGTCCGTTCCGCGATCTCCCGCTTCAGTGACGCCGCGGAGAAACGCATCGTCGCCGGGCTCTCCAAGTCCCCGCCGCCCAGGTCGCCGTTCCCCGGGCCGCCGTTCCCCAAGTCCGAGCCCCCGAGGTTTCCGCTCTCCGAGTCCCGGCTCTCCACGGAGCCGTCGTACGCCGGAGCCTCGGGAGCCGTCTCGGGTGCGGACTGCCGGCCCGGGGCAGAGGTGGAGCTGTGCGAAGAGGACCAGTTGGGCTCGAAGCCGCTGCCCGCCGGCAGGCCGGGCACCACGACGGGCGCACCGGAGGGCGGCGCCGGCGCCGGAGCCGGCGGAGGAGCGGCCGGACTGCTGCCGGAATCACCCGAACTCGCCGCATTCTGGGTGTACCAGGCGGGCGGCGTGTAATCGATGGTGAACTCGCCCGACAGCTCGGGCTCCGCGTCGGACTGATCATCGCCGGGTGTGTTCCAGCCCCCGCGGATCTCGTTCCGATCGCTGTTCACAATGCCTCCTGGTGTGGTCGAGCACCCTGCTTGCCGGGGTGGGGGCGAACGTGTGTCGCCAGTCGTCCGACCCCGGCTCTCCCCCGAAGGACGCACGCGAACCGGCTGCGGGTTCTGGCGTCGTCCCCCGGCCAAGACTAATCACCAGGAGTGCCCGTACGGCAGGCCCGGCAGCGTGCGTTCGCCCGCCCCCTGCGTCACGTCCTGCCCTGAAGTGACCTGTCTACGCCACACGGTGACGGCAGAATCCGACAAGACCGGCCAAATGTAGGCTCGGTCTCCTCCAACCGTTCACGTGATCGGCACAGTCCAACGATCCGGTCTCGCCGCCGGTGACGTCCTACCGGTAACCGCCTACAGGTAGTAGCTCGCGGCCTTCCGGTCGCCGGCGCGATACGCGGGCGCCGCGTCCAGGACCGCCTGCGCGATGGACTTCAACGCCAGGTGGATCTCCTTGGCCTGCCGGTCCCAGTCCCGGTGCATGCTGTCGGCAGCGGTCTTGGCCTCGCCCTCGAAGTGCTGCGAGACATCCTTGATCCGGGCCTGCAGCGCCTCCAGGTCCGCTTCGAGCTGGCGCCCCTGGCGGTCGATGATGCCCGCCGCGCGGTTGAGTTCGGCGTATGTGACGACCAGGGCGTCGGGTTGGGTTGTCATGCTGTGGCTCCGAGTGCGTGGTTGGGGATCGAATCGTCGACTGCGGCCGGTATCAAGACCGGAATCAATAGCCGTTGAGGCTCGAGGCCGGCCGCCCGCCGGTCGCTGCCGCCCCGCCGCCTACGTCGTCGCCCACGGCCACCCGCTGCACCGCCTGGTACACCTCGTGGTCGGTGCTGCCCGCGATCTTCCGGTTGTTCTGCACCGCGTCCTCGAACCGCATGAGCAGCCTCCCGATCGCGGCCATCCGCCTGTTGATACGGGCCTGTTGGCTGTTGAACGAGTGGGCGCCCTGCCCCTGCCACTTGCCCTCGATCTCGTCGATCACCGCGTTCAACTGGGTCAGCTGCTGTCTGACGGACGAGAACCGCTCGTTCAATTCGAGTCCGAATCTGCGCAGCGCCTGATCGCTGACTACTTGCCGTGCCATGTGCCGACCTTTCCTTCTCATCCAAGTGGCCCGTAGGGACCTTGGTTCTGCCTGACTGTGCGTTCGGGCGTGCGCCTCACCCCATCCCCGCCTCCCGTCTCCGCACCCGCCGCGCCTGACTGCCGGCCACCGCCGCCCCGGCCAGGCCCGCGGCCAGCGCCCCACCCGCGAGCACCGCGTACGCCGCCAGCCGCCCGTCCCGCTCGGCGGCCGTCTCCGTAGCGCGCAACCCGCCCGGCACCGGTGCCTCACGCGCCCGTGCCTCGACCTCCGCCGCGCTCACGGCCACCGGCCGCACCGGCGGCTCGTCGACGCCGTCCGTGTCGAGCGCCCGTACGGGATCGACGACGCCCCAGCCGAGCAGTCGGTCGGGCCCCGGGGCCGAGCGCTCCGCCGTCTGCTGGATGCGGGCGACGATCTGCTGCCGGGTCCAGTCGCGGTGCTTGGCGCGCAACAGCGCGGCCACCGCGGCCACATGGGGCGCCGCAAAGCTCGTGCCGTGCCCGGCGCAGTGCCCGCCGCCCGGAACGGTGGACACGATGTCGACCCCCGGCGCGGCCACCCCGACGAAGTCGCCGGCCTGCGAGAAGGGTGCCCGTTCATTGCTGCGGTCCGACGCGGCGACCGCGAGGACGCCGTCGTACGAGGCGGGATAGGTGGGCCTCGAACGGCCTCCCGTGCCTCTGTTGCCCGCCGCCGCGACGAGTACGACGTCGTGGCGCAGCGCGTCGGCGACGGCCTCTTCGAGTACGGGGGAGGGGCGGACGGCCCCGGCCGTGTCCTGGGAGATGTTGATGACGTCCGCGCCCGCCACGACGGCGTACCGGACGGCCTCCGCCAGTGTGCCGGCGCTGCCGCTGCCCTCCGCGTCGTTGTGCCGGACGGGCAGGATCGTCGCGTCCGGCGCGAGTCCCGCGAAGCCCGTCCCGCGCGCGGGACGGGCGGCGATGAGGCCGGCCACGCGGGTGCCGTGCCCCGCGGAGTCGGTCGTGCCGTCCCCGGCGCCGCGCTCCGGCGCCCCGCTCCGGTCGTCCTTCGGAGGCAGGACGTCGTGCCCGCCGCGCCTGTCGACACCGGCGGTGAGCTGAGGGTGGCGCGCGTCCACCCCCGTGTCGATCACGGCGACCGTGACGCCCTTTCCGGTGGACTCCTGCCACAACTCGTCGAGCAGCACCCGCTGCAGGGCCCACGGACGGCCGCGGTAATTCTTGCCGGGGTACGTACAACTCCCGTCCGCCGCCGCGGGCGTGGCATGCAGACTCGCCACCAGGGACACAGCCTGAGCCGTCACCAGGCACAGCCTCCAGCGAACCCTCCTCGCCGCGCGCCTCATTCACGACCCCTGCGGCTGCCGTGCCGCGCCCGTCGAGAGCCGGGGCCCGAGCGGCAGCAGCGACGACCACGGCGCGGGCAAGGGGGCCGGGTCCACCTCCCCGTATCCGAGCCGGGACTGTGCCTGCCGGGGCTCGGCTCCGGCCGCCGCGCGCTCTTGACCGCTCTTGGCCAGGCCGATCCCCGCGTCCTCGCGCGCCGAGTCGCCGTTGGACTGCAGGGCGTACCGCAGGCCGTTGTCCGTCACCAGGAACAGCGGCCCCGAACTGGTCCGTGTGCCCTGGAACTGCCGGACCAACTGCCCCGCACCCGGAGTGACATACGCACTCGCCCGACCGTCGGGCAGCGCCACCGGATACCGCGTGCCGGCCCAGGTGCCGACGGTCGTACGGCCGGTCCTCCGATCGACGTCCTCGAGGACACTGCAGACCGTGGCACGGGCCGGGGGAGCGGCGGCTCGGGACGAGGTGGACGGCGACTGCCGCGCGGCGTCGGCCGAGTCCACCACCCGCGGCAGGCCGCGCGGCCAGGACCAGTGCGCGCCGTATGCCGGACCGGGGTGGATGCTCGCGGCGCTGACCCGGCGCGGCCTGCCGTGCTGGCCGAGAGTCTCCAGGGCGGGGCTGTTCAGGAGCAGCCGGGCGGTGAAGTCGGTGACGGGAGCCACTTGCCCCGGCAGGACCACATACATCCGGTCTCCGCTGCCGTCCGTGGCCCGCAGCACCGTGCCGACCCGATGTCCGCCGCCGACTCCCGCGTCCGCGCCGGGAGTTCCCGGGATCCGCGGGAAGCGGATCGGGTCGCCCTTGTGCAGGGTCGCCAACCAGGCGGCGGACACCCGGTGCGGTGTCCTGCCGTGTCCGGCCACCTCTCTGATCAGCAACTCGTCGGCGGGCAGGCGGTGGGCGCGGCCCTCGGCATCGACCACGTACCGCTTGCCGTCCGGCCCCTGGACGTACAACAACTCGCCCGCGCGCAGCCGCTCGCGCCCGTCGAGCCGGCCGCTCTCGTGCGGTGCCAGGACGAAGACCGCCTCCTCCGCCGGCCCGGCACCGGCAGCGGTCGAGCACATCGCCCAGCGCATGGCCGCGCCCGCCTCGGCGGCCGACGGGAGCCGGTCGGGGGCGTAGGGGATCCCCAGCGTCGGTCCGTGCGGGAGCCTGCCGCTGTCGAGCACCGACTCGTCCACCGTGACGACCTCGTGCCGGTCCGGGGCCAGGAGGAGGCGGGCAGAGGTCATGTTGAGCACCGGATGGAGCCTTGCGCCGCGTCCTTCGGTCCGTAACACCACGTACCGCGTGGTCGATTCACCGGCCACGATCACCTGCCGGCCAGGGGTGTCCCACCCCTCGGGCGCGACCGGCCGGAACATCCCCCAGGCGCCGAAGGCGGCGAGCACCACCGCCCCCGCGACGGCTCCCGGCACGACGCCGCGCAGCGGCCGCGGAGCCTCCCGCCGTCCGCCCCCGGCAGGGCCTCCGAGGAAGTGCGAGACCAGGCGGCCGTTCGCAAAGGTGTACGCATTCAGTTCGTCGCGTCGCGTGGTCACACCTGCCCTCCCTCCCGTGCCCGGTGCGCATCTCCTGCCGTGCTCCGCCGTGGAGCTACCCCTCGCACAGCGCCCCTACTATGCATCCGAACCGCCCGGTCGAGTCGCTGCTCGGGAGCCTGTACCGGCCCTCAACTGCCCTCGTGGCCCGGCAACTTCAGCCCTCAGGGGGAACGCCCGAATGATCACCGACGCCCCGTCCCCGTCCCTCCCCGCAGCCTCTCGTCCCTTGCGGCGGCTCGCTGCCGTCCGCTTCACGAATTCCCACGGGCAATCAACGCCTTGGCCTCCGTGCGGAGTTCCCGATCCACCGTCACCCACTTCGGTGACACCGCCGTCCCGCTCACCCGATTCAGTGACCCGGGACGACCGAGGCTTCCTCTCCCTGCAGCGCCTCGTACTCCTCGAATCGGCCGCCGCGCTGGCCGTGGCGGGCATGCTCCTGGGCGGCGGCGCATTCGTCGCCGCGTGCGCCGGCGCCGCGCTCCTGCTCCTCGCCTGCCCACGGCGCAATGGGCGCCCCCTGCCCGACCGGATCGCCGAGGCCGTGGCTCACCACAACCGCACCCGCACCTCCGCGACACGGCCACCGACGACTGCGCCCACCGGCCCCGGATCACCCCTCCCCGCCGTCGCGCCGGCCTTACGCCCCTTCCCGTACACCGCCGGCCGCGAGGAGGATCCGATCGGGATGATCGGTGACGGCAGCCGGCTCATCGCGGTCCTCCAGGTGGAAGCGGGCGACGAAAACCCGGGTCCACGCGCGCGTGGGCATGCCCTGCGCAGTGCACACGACGGCATCACCCTTCCTTTGGGCCTCCTTACGGAAGCCCTGCAGGCGACCGATGTCCCCCTTGCCTCCGTGCAGTTGGTCCAGCAGGTCCGACCCGCCGTCACACCCCGGCTGCCGCCCGACGCGGTGCCCCGACTCGCCTACGCACCACACGTCGCCGACACCGCCATCGCTGCGCTCCGCCTCACCTGGGTGGCACTGCGCCTCGACCCGGAGCTCTGCCCCGAGGCGGTAGCGGCCCGCGGCGGGGCCGGCATCGGCTCCCAACGCTGCCTCGCCCTCGCGGCACGCCGCCTCACGGTCCGCCTCCGAAGCGGCGGTTTCCGCCCGGCCGTGCTGAGCCAGAGCGCCCTTCACTCGGCCCTGTCGACCGCCGCCTGCATGCCCCCGCACACACCGGCCGGCCCGGCGCCGGCCGTCGAAGCGAACACCCTGCACAGCGCCGGACTCCGGCACGCCAGTAACGCCCTGGGGCCACTGCCCGCGCGACCCACCACCCCCTTCGCGGCTCTCCTGCCGTCCGGCACGGACACGCGCGCGTACGCCACGACGCTGTCCCTGACTCTGCGCAGCAGCACCTACCGCGACTCCCTGTGCGTCGACGCCCACCTGCGCAGCACCGCCCTCACGGCCGACGATCTGCACCACTGCCGACAGAACCTGGAACGCGCCTGCCGCTCCGCCCGCATCCCCCTGACCCACCTGGACCGGCAGCAACTCCCCGGACTCCTCGCCACCTTGCCCCTGGGAGGCCCCACACCGTGAGCCCGTCACGCCTCGTCCCCGTCGCCCACCTGGCCGACCTCGCCCTCCCCGTCGGCGACCACGGCGTGATGATCGGCGAGGACGCCTCCGGTGCCGCGCAGCTGCTCGCACTACAGCGCTCCGTCCCGTACCCGATCGTGCTCGTCGGCGGGCTGTGGACCGCACAGATCCTCGCGATGCGCGCGGCAGCCACCGGCATCCGCGTCGCCGTCGAGACGGGCCGCGCACCGGCCTGGCACGCCCTGTCCGTGGCCGGGGCGAGCGGACCGCACCCGATCACGCTGCACGGCGTGGGGGACCTGCCGTCGCTGCAACCGACCCCGCTCTCCCCGGCCCTCGTCGTACGCGACTGCGGCGTACACCCACCGCGCGCGACCGCCGCCGGCCCCTGGCAGCCCGTGCTCACGCTCCTGCACCACCTGGGCCCCGCCGCCCCGCGCCTGCTGCGCACGGCGGCCCTCGTCGGCCTGCAACGCCTCTCGCCCGCGGAGGCCGACCAGGCCGCAGCCGTCCTCGGACTCACCGCACGGGAGCGCGCCGCGCTGCCCGAACTCCCCGACGGCGTCACGCTCTGGTGCGCCGGACCGGACCGCCGGCGGGTCACGACACCGGCGAACGATGTCGAGACCGGCCTGCTCGGAAATCCCCGCCGGATCGGCTGACTTCCTGCTGGATACTTCCCCACAGAGGCACTGCCCCCGGCACCATGACCAGCAGCACGACCGACCACCCCAGCGCACCACCCCACCTCACCACCCCCCACCGGAACAGCCGCACAACCGAAAGGACCCACCGACCATGGGAACCCAGCAGGAGAAGGACGAGCTCTACGCCCTCGACATCTCCGACGTCGAATGGCTCTCCCCGCCCGGCACCGAGGACGCGGAGGAACGTGTCGAGATCGCCCACCTGCCCGGCGGAGCCGTGGCGATGCGCTCGTCCCTGGACCCCGACACCGTCCTCAGGTACACGGAGGCCGAGTGGCGCGCCTTCGTACTCGGCGCGAGGGACGGCGAGTTCGACCTCAAATAGGGGCGCGCCCGCCGTCAGCCGCCCGAGGGCGGGGCCCAGCCCGTCTGCACGAGCGGGCACCCGTCCTTCCGCGACACGAAGACCCCTCGGCCCGGCGGCAACCGCGTGGGCCGTACACCGCCGAGGAGGTCCCCCTCCGCGGGATCCCCGGACAGTACGACCCCCTGCGCGCCGAGTTCCTGCACGCGCTGCAGGAACGGCTCGTACGCGGCACGCCCGGCCCCGGCGGTGCTCCGGGCGACGACGAAGCGGACCCCGACGTCCCGGGCGTACGGCAGCGATTCGGTGAGCCGGGCCAGGGGGTTGCCCGCCGAGGTGCACACCAGGTCGTAGTCGTCCACCACCACGTACACCGTCGGGCCCTGCCACCAACTGCGCCCGCTCAGCTGCTCGGGAGTCACGTCCGCGGGCGGGGTCCTCCGCTGCACGAGACCGGCCAGGGCCTCCACGTGATGGTCCATGCGGGTGGACAGCGGTACGTACTCCGCCAGGTGCGTGGGCGGTACGGCGCCGAGCAGCGAGCGGCGGTCGTCCACCACGAAGAACTTGCAGTCGCTGCCGTCGTACCGCTCCGTCAACTGCCTGATCAGAAGCCGCAGCAGACCCGACTTCCCGGACTCCGCCTCGCCCATGACGAGGAAGAACGGATCCCGTTCGAAGTCGACGAAGACCGGTTCGAGCCGGTGCTCGTCCACGCCGAAGGCGACGCCGCGCTCCGGGTGCGCACCGCCGCGCGGCAGCTCCTCCGCCACCAGCGACCTGGGCAGCAGGCGGACGCCTGGGGCCCGGTCGCCCGGCCGGAGCCGGACCGCCGCACGGGCCGCTCCGGCCGCGGCATCGGCAAGGCCGGCCGCGGACCCGACACCGTCCACCCGGGGCACCGCGGCCATGAAGTGCAGCCCGCCGGGGGTCACACCACGGCCCGGTACGCCCGTGGGCACCCGGGCGGCCGCCCGGCGGTCGAGCTCCGAGTCCATCGGGTCGCCGAGCCGCAGCTCGAGCCGGTTCATCAGATGGTCCTTGAGTCCCGCCCTGACCTCCATCGACCGGGACGCGGTCAGCAGCACATGGATGCCGTACCCGAGCCCCCGCGCGGCCAGATCGACCACCGCACCCTCCAGCCCCTCATGGTCCGCGCGGAACGTGCCCCAGCCGTCGACGACGAGGAAGACATCTCCCCACGGCTGGTCCTCGGTACGGATCGCACCCTCCGCCCGCAGCCGCCGGAAGGTCCCGATCGAGTCGATGCCCTGCGCCCTGAAGTACTCCTCACGGGCAGCGAGCACCCCGTACACCTCGGCCACGGTCCGGCGGACCCGCTCCGGATCGAGCCGAGACGCGACCGAACCCACATGCGGGAGATCCGCCAGGGACGACAGGGAGCCGCCCCCGAAGTCCAGGGCGTAGAACTGCACTTCGTGCGGTGCGTGGGTCAGGGCGAACGAGGTGACGACCGTCCGCAGCAGCGTCGACTTGCCGGACTGCGGCCCGCCCACGATCTGCAGATTCCCCTCGGCACCCGCGAAGTCCAGGCGCAGCGGGTCACGTCGCTGCTCGAAGGGCTTGTCCACCACGCCCACCGGCACCGCGAGCAGTGGCCCCGTGCCACGCTCACCGCCCGCGTCCGGCCCGCCCACGGGCAGCAGTTCGTCCAGCGGCGGCGGCGCCTCGAGCGGTGGCAGCCACACCTGGTGCGCCGGCGGCCCGCTGCCCGCGAGACGCCGCACCAGCACGTCGAGGACGGTGTCGGCGAGCGCTTCCTCGTCGGCGGAAGGAGAGCGGTGTACGGGGATGTCGCTGCCGGGCGTCGCGTACCGGACCGGGACCGGAGCCGCCGTGAAGAGAACCGGCCGGCGCTCCACCGCGGCCGTCCCCGTGTCGGTCCGGGCCTCGGGGCCCCGGTGCGTGCCGGAGACGTAGGCCGCCTTGAAGCGGACCAGTTCGTCGGTGCCGTACGTCAGATAGCCGGAACCCGGCACATTCGGCAGCGAGTAGGCGTCCGGCACGCCGAGCGCCGCCCGGGACTCCGCGGCGGAGAACGTCCGCAGGCCGATGCGGTACGAGAGATACGTCTCGAGGCCGCGCAGCCGGCCCTCCTCGAGACGCTGCGAGGCGAGCAGCAGATGCACGCCGAGCGACCGTCCGATCCGCCCGATCTGCACGAACATCTCGATGAACTCGGGCTGGGCGGACAGGAGTTCACTGAACTCGTCGATGACGACCACGAGCGAGGGGATCGGCTGCAGCGGCAGGCCTGCCGCCCTCGCCCGCTCGTAGTCGTGGACGTTCGCGCAGTTCCCGGCCGCGCGAAGCAGCTCCTGCCGGCGGTTGAGCTCGCCGCGGATCGCGTCCCCCATGCGGTCGACGAGCGTCAGGTCATCGGCGAGATTCGTGATCACCGCCGCCACGTGCGGCAACGCGGCCATCCCGGCGAAGGTGGCACCGCCCTTGAAGTCCGCGAGCACGAAGTTCAGCGACTCGGACGAATGCGTCACGGCGAGGCCGAGGACCAAGGTCCTCAGCAGCTCGGACTTGCCGGAGCCGGTCGCCCCCACGCACAGACCGTGCGGCCCCATCCCGTCCTGCGAGGCCTCCTTGAGGTCCAGGACCACGGGCTCGCCGCCCTCACCCACACCGATCGGCACCCGCAGCCGCTCGGACGCGGAGCGCGGCCGCCATGTCCGCGCCGCGTCCACCGACTCCGCGTCACCGAGCTCCAGGAGGTCGGTGAACTGCAGCTCGGCAAGGAGCGGTTCGCCGTCCTGCCCGCCCGACACGGGTCGCAGCGGTGCGAGTTGACGGGCCAGCGCCTCGGCCGCCTCGTATGACATCAGATCCGGTACGGCCTCGAACGCCGCGTCCGACCCGGCGTCGATCCGCAGCCGGTCGGAGTGTACCGTGACCGCGAGCCCCCGGGCCGGCGGCACGGCCGCGCCGGACGCGACCTCCACCACCGTGACCCCCTGCACGCCTTCCCCGGCAGCCAGGTGCGAAGTGGCCTGCGGCGAAAGGCCGTCCAGGAGGACGACCAGGTGCGGCCGGTCGAGAAGCGGCGGAGCACCCGGCCGGAACGGCGAGCGGGCGTCCAACTCCCGGGCCAGCAGCGCCTGAAGCGCCCCGGCATCCGTCGCGAAGCGCCGCGGGCCGCCCGCTCCGTCCGCGGCACCCGGAGCGGCCAGATGCGGCAGCCACTTCGTCCACTCCCAGTGCCCGGCGCGATCCCCGGAAGCAGCGACCGTGACCACCAGATCCTCGGGTGAGTGCAGCGCACAGAGCGATCCGAGCAGCGCCCTGATCGCCGCCCTGGCCGCCTCCGGCGGGCCGCCGACCGCCAGCCGCGGGAACGCCCGCAAGGACACGGCCAGCGGCAGATCCGCCACCCGTCCGTGCGCGTGCAGAAACCGGCGCAGCGCCGTGGCCGTCAGCGGATCCGGCTCCGCCACGGGGTCGGTCTCGGGCGCGACAAGTTCCGTGGCGAGCCGCTGACTTGCCAGACCGACCCGGACCTGGCCGAAGTCGCTGTCGCCCATGCGCCGCTCCCACAGCCGGCCCTCGTCGGCGACCACGGCCCACAGCTGGTCCGGATCCGGATGCCGGCGCAACTGCTCGTCCCGCTGCAGCCGCGCCGTCCGCAGCACCGCACGCCGGGTGCGCGACAGATAGGCCAAGTAGTCGCTGCGCAGATCCGCGAGCTGCCCCTGGGAACCACGGCGATGCCGTACGAGCATGGCCACACCCATCGCGAGAGTCGACGCGATCATCACCATGCCCATGACCCGCATGATCGGGTTCGGCGTGATGAAGAAGAAGACCACCGACCCGCCCATGCCCAGCATCGGCAACAACTGCAGCAGCACGCCCTCCTGCTGCCCGCGGGACAGCATCGGCGGTGCCTGCAACTGCACCGCGTCGCACGGCACTTCGACGGCTCTCGTACGCGGTGGACGCCTGACGGCCGACCCGCTCATGCTCCCCACTCCCTCTGCGTGGCGCCTGGTCCCGGCCCGGTGACCCGACGGCCTCCGGCCCGTTGAAACCGAGTGATCAGCTGTGCTCAGCCGAGCGACCAGCTGCGCCTGCCCAACGGGGCGAGTGCCGTGAAGGTGTCGGAGCCGTCGCCGGACATCACTCGGGAGTCTCGAACTCGCCGCAGGCGCAGGGGACTTACGCAGCCGCCCGACCGCCCTCGACCAGGGCCGACCCAGGGAACGATCCAGTGACCACCGACCTGCGGGCCACCTCGCCCCGCCCCGCCGATCCGGCCCGTCCCGCCGCCCACGCCGGTCCCCACCCGGGCTTCTGCCGGGTCACCGTCATCACCCCGGACCGACGCGTCGACCTCGCCCTGCCCGACGATCTGCCGCTCGCGGACCTACGCCCCGACATCCTGCGGCTCACCGGACCGCACACCGCCGAAGAGGCCCTGGCAGGACACCATTTCGTACTCCGTGACGGCACCGTCCTGGACACCGCCGAGTCGCTCGCGGCCCAGCGCGTACCGGACGGCGGGATGCTCCTGCTGCGCCCGTTCGCCGACTCGCTGCCACCGCCCGTCCACGACGACGTGTCCGAAGCGGTCGCCGCCGCCGTCTCCCGCGACCACACCCGCTGGAGCGGCGCGCACACCCGCATCGCGGGGCTCACCGGCTCCGCCGTCGTGCTCGCCCTGCTCGCCTTCGCCCTCTGGCAGACCCCGCCCGGACATGTCACGCACGGGCTTCCCGCGGTCCTCGCCGCGGCCGTCTGCGCCCTGCTCGCCGCCCTTTCGGGCACCTGCGCGCGCGTGTACGGCGACCACGGGGCGGCGGCGGTCTTCGGCACGGCCGCGCTCGCACACGCAGCGGTGGCGGGATCCGGGGCGCTGCCGCCGGCCGCCGGTCACGGTGCCGGGAAGCTGCAGTTCCTCACGGCCTGTGTCGGCGTGCTCCTCGTCGCCCTGATCCTGGTCGTCGTCACCCCGCGCGGGGACAGCGTTTTCGTCGCCCTACTGGGAGCGGCGGTCGTCGGTGTCGCCGTCACCCTTCCGGTGATCCTCCATGGAGCACGCTCCCTCGACGCTGCGGCCCTGTGCGTACCGACCGCCATCGGACTGCTCGCCTTCCTGCCCGGCCTCTCCGCCCGCTGGGCCCGGCTCCCCAGCCCCTTCGAGCCACCCCGCCCCGCACCCGGTCCGTACGAACCGGACGACACCCCACCGCCGCCCGAACCCGTCGACCTCGCGCGCGTGGAGACCCGTTCCCGGCGCGGACACGAGCTCCTGGTGGGACTCGTGGCGTCCTGCGGCATCGCCGTCACCGCCGCGGCCGCCGTCCTTGTCTGCAGCGGGGATCTGTGGGCCCGGCTGCTCACACTCGCGGCGGGTCTCGCCCTGCTCACCAGGGCCAGGCTCTTCCACTACACCGCCCAGGTCGCGGTCTGTCTCGTCGCGGGCCTCGCCACCCTCACGGTCCTGATCGCCGGTATGGCTCTGACCCCGCCGGCCGACGGCCTCCACGCGCGCGTGATCTGGCTCACCGTGGCGCTGGCCGCCGGTGCCGCCCTGTGCGCGACCGCCGGCCTGGCGGTGGCCCACCGGGGCATGACGCCGTTCTGGGGCCGCCTGCTCGAAATCGTGGAAGGCTTCGTCCTGTTGACCCTGCTGCCGCTGTGCCTCGCGGTGCTCGGCGTCTACCACGCCGTACGGGCCATGACGTCATGACCGGCCGGCGGGCGGCCGCCGGGGCGGGCGGGCCCGGACGGCGCGGGCGGGGGCCGGACCGCCGGCTGGTAACCTGTGCCAAGCCCGCGTGTGTACGCGCCCCAGTCATCGATCATCGTCATCGGGATCAGGGGCGGCGCCGCGCGGATCACCGCCTCCCGAGTCACGGAAGCTCCCCTGAGACGTAGACCAGGGGCACTCGGAGGCACCTGAGACAACGAGGAGTACCAGTGTCGCTCGACACCGCCACGAAGAAGAAGATCATGGACGAGTTCGCCACCAAGGAGGGTGACACCGGCTCCCCCGAGGTCCAGGTCGCACTGCTTTCGCGTCGCATCTCGGACCTGACCGAGCACCTCAAGACCCACAAGCACGACCACCACTCCCGCCGTGGTCTGCTGATCCTGGTCGGCCAGCGCCGCCGTCTGCTGCAGTACCTGGCCAAGAAGGACATCCAGCGCTTCCGTACGCTGGTCGAGCGCCTCGGCATCCGCCGCGGTGCGGCGGGCGCCAAGTAAGACATCCGAAGGGAGCGGTTCCCACATCCAGGGGGCCGCTCCCTTTGCTGTACGTGCGCAGTGTCACTCCGGCTTTGTAGTCTGGTCGCACGGCGTACGTCGTGACGGACGCACGCAGCAGTCACACCGCAGTACCACCGCAGTACCACACGAGGAGAAGCGGCCGAGCCGTCGCCGGTCCTCGGTAGTGGCCCCCGGGACATCCCCGGGTGCTTCGATCGAAGACCGGCCCGCACCCAAGGCGCGCTTCTCCGCCCCGTTCCCCCGTCACACGGGCGAGGGAACGAAAGACGACAAGTAGGAGAAAACGCTAGTGGAGAACGAGACCCACTACGCCGAGGCCGTCATCGACAACGGCACCTTCGGCACCCGCACCATCCGCTTCGAGACGGGCCGCCTGGCCCGTCAGGCCGCCGGCTCCGCCGTGGCCTACCTGGACGACGACACGATGGTCCTCTCGGCCACCACCGCGTCCAAGAAGCCCAAGGACCAGCTCGACTTCTTCCCCCTCACGGTGGACGTCGAGGAGCGCCAGTACGCGGCCGGAAAGATCCCCGGATCCTTCTTCCGCCGCGAGGGCCGCCCCTCCGAGGACGCCATCCTCACCTGCCGCCTCATCGACCGCCCGCTGCGCCCGTCCTTCAAGAAGGGCCTGCGCAACGAGATCCAGGTCGTCGAGACGATCATGGCGCTCAACCCGGACCACCTCTACGACGTGGTCGCGATCAACGCCGCCTCCTGCTCCACGCAGCTGGCCGGCCTGCCCTTCTCCGGCCCGATCGGCGGCACCCGCGTGGCGCTCATCAAGGGCCAGTGGGTCGCGTTCCCGACGCACACCGAGCTCGAGGACGCCGTCTTCGACATGGTCGTCGCCGGTCGCGTCCTCGAGGACGGCGACGTCGCGATCATGATGGTCGAGGCCGAGGCCACCGAGAAGACCATCGAGCTCGTCAAGGGCGGCGCCGCCGCCCCCACCGAGGAGATCGTCGCCGCGGGCCTCGAGGCCGCGAAGCCCTTCATCAAGGTGCTCTGCAAGGCCCAGTCGGAGCTGGCCGCCAAGGCCGCCAAGCCCACCGGCGAGTTCCCGATCTTCCTCGACTACGAGGACGACGTCCTGGAGGCCCTCACCGCGGCCGTCCGCACCGAGCTCGCCCAGGCGCTCACCATCGCCGGCAAGCAGGAGCGCGAGGCCGAGCTCGACCGCGTCAAGGCGCTGGCCGGCGAGAAGCTGCTCCCGCAGTTCGAGGGCCGCGAGAAGGAGATCTCCGCCGCGTACCGCTCGCTGACCAAGACTCTGGTCCGCGAGCGCGTCATCAAGGAGAAGAAGCGCATCGACGGCCGCGGCGTCACGGACATCCGTACGCTCGCCGCCGAGGTCGAGGCCATCCCGCGGGTGCACGGCTCCGCCCTTTTCGAGCGTGGCGAGACCCAGATCCTGGGCGTCACCACCCTCAACATGCTCCGCATGGAGCAGCAGCTGGACACCCTCTCCCCGGTGACCCGCAAGCGCTACATGCACAACTACAACTTCCCGCCGTACTCCACCGGTGAGACCGGCCGCGTCGGCTCCCCGAAGCGCCGCGAGATCGGCCACGGCGCCCTCGCCGAGCGCGCGCTCGTGCCGGTCCTGCCGACCCGCGAGGAGTTCCCGTACGCGATCCGCCAGGTGTCCGAGGCCCTCGGTTCCAACGGCTCGACGTCCATGGGCTCGGTCTGCGCCTCCACCATGTCCCTGCTGAACGCGGGTGTGCCCCTCAAGGCCGCCGTCGCCGGCATCGCCATGGGTCTGATCTCCCAGGAGATCGACGGCGAGACGCACTACGTCACGCTGACCGACATCCTCGGTGCGGAGGACGCCTTCGGCGACATGGACTTCAAGGTCGCCGGCACCAAGGAGTTCGTCACCGCCCTCCAGCTCGACACCAAGCTGGACGGCATCCCGGCCTCCGTCCTGGCCGCGGCCCTCAAGCAGGCCCGCGACGCCCGTCTGCACATCCTCGACGTGATGACCGAGGCGATCGACGTCCCGGACGAGATGTCGCCGAACGCCCCGCGGATCATCACCGTCAAGATCCCCGTGGACAAGATCGGTGAGGTCATCGGCCCCAAGGGCAAGATGATCAACCAGATCCAGGAGGACACCGGCGCCGACATCACGATCGAGGACGACGGCACCATCTACATCGGTGCCGCCGACGGCCCGGCCGCCGAGGCCGCCCGCGCCACGATCAACGGCATCGCCAACCCGACCATGCCGGAGGTCGGCGAGCGGTACCTGGGCACGGTCGTCAAGACGACCACGTTCGGCGCGTTCGTCTCGCTGCTCCCGGGCAAGGACGGCCTGCTGCACATCTCGCAGATCCGCAAGCTCGCCGGCGGCAAGCGCGTGGAGAACGTCGAGGACGTCCTCGGCGTGGGCCAGAAGGTCCAGGTCGAGATCGCCGAGATCGACTCCCGCGGCAAGCTCTCGCTGCACCCCGTCATCGAGGGTGAAGAGGGCGCTGACAGCGAGGACGACAAGAAGGACGACGCCGAGAAGTGACGTCCCGTAGTTCCGCGGCGACGGCCCGCGCCTCTTCGGA
>NZ_QUAK01000207.1 GCF_003429565.1 Streptomyces triticagri | reverse complement strand
CGCGGCGGCCGCCCGGGCGGCGCCGGCCGGTCAGCCCACCGCGGCCACCGCCTCCGGGATGCGGAACGGCTTGCCGCAGCCGCCGCACATGATGGGCGCCTGGGCGAGGACCGAGGGGACGACCCGGACGTTCCGCCCGCAGTCGCAGACGGCCTTGACGCGGACGCCGCCGCCGGACGATCCGTGCCGGGCGGCCGGGCCGCGGAACGAGCGCGCGGTGTCCGTGGCGGTCGCGGCGGTGTGGGCGCGCAGCGCGCGCTCGAGCCGCTCGGCCGTCGGCCGGTAGCGCCGTCTCGCCTCCGGGTTGAGCGCGACCAGCGAGAAGCCGCTGCTGGGGTGCGGCTCCTCGGGGTGGTCGAGGCCCATTTCCTCGGCGATCGCCAGGAATCGGCGGTTGTGGTAGCGGCCTGCGCGTGAGGTGTCACGGATGCCGCGGGCGGCGGCGATGCCGTGGACTGCCTCGTGCAGCAGTCGCTCGAAGGAGAGCTCGGCGCCGCAGGCGGACGAGGACTCTCCGATCAGGGATTCGGGCGCGGCTAGATCCGGCAGCTCGGGGTGGTACCGCTGAATGTCGGCCCACGCCTGTGCCAGCTCTGCGGCGAGAACAGGTGGTGTCGTGCTCACGTCGTGACAACGAGCCGGGGCGGCTCCTTGTTCCGATTCCGGGCCATCCCAAATAATTTGCACGTACCAGTCAGTTGCCGCTGATGCGTCCTGACGAGGGCGGGTGCGCAGATGTGCTGAGAATCCGGGGATCTCACCACAAGGCGGTACGTAGTACCAAGTACGCATCCACGCGTAGCGCGGGTCCGCCGTGCGTGACCCCTGGTGTCGCCGGCGGCGCAAGTGACCTTTCGGCCGTTTCGCGGCCGGAAGGGGTTGCTCCCCCTCCGTGAGGCTTCCGTTCGACCGTTCGATCCTTCGACGGGGTGACGGCCCGCGGGGTTCCCGCACTCTTGCGTACGCGCGCCCCCTCAGTAGGCGCGCGCGACGAGGGCGACGTTACCGGGTGCGTCGTCGCGGTCCGGCACCGACCCGTCCTCGGCGACCAAGCAGCGTACGGAGACCGAGTGTTCGGCGAGCCGCGCCTCACCCTCCTCGCCGAGGGTGGCCCAGGGGATGCGGGCCACTCCCCCGGCCAGAGCGGCCTCCGCGGCCTCCTCGACGGTGGTGACCTCGGAGGTGAGGGTCCGGCGACGGATCCTGGATTCGGAGAGCAGCCGCTGCTGGTCCTCCTCGAGGAGATCGGGGACGAGTCCGGCGACGGCGCTCAGGGCGACCGATTCCTTGCTGCCGGGAATGCGCCGGGCGAGCACCGCCGTGCCGTTCTCCAGATCGCGGGGGCCGACCTCGATGCGTACCGGTACGCCCTTCAACTCCCAGTCGACGGCGCGGCGGCCGAACGGGGTGTCCGTACGGTCGTCGACCCGCACCCGGACACCCGCCGCGGTGAGCCGCTCGCCGATCGCGTGGACCTGCTCGAGGACCGCCGGGTCGTCCTTGATGGCGAGCACCACGGCCTGCACCGGTGCGAGGCGGGGCGGCACGCGCAGGCCCTGGTCGTCGCCGTGCGCCATGATCAGGCCGCCGACCATCCGGGTCGAGGAGCCCCAGGAGGTCTGCCAGACCAGTTCCTGGGCGCCGTCCTTGGAGAGGTAGTGGGTGCCGAAGGCCTTGGCGAAGTTGGTGCCGAGTTCGTGGCTTGTGCCCATCTGGAGGGCCTTGCCGTCGCGCATCACGCCTTCCAGGGTGAGGGTGTTGACGGCGCCCGCGAAGCGCTCGGCGGCGGTCTTGCGGCCGAGAACCACGTCGATGCCGAGGACGTTGATCATGAAGTCGGCGTAGACCTCGCGGTGGATGTGCGCGGCGTAGTCCCGGGCCTCCTCGTACGTGGCGTGTGCGGTGTGTCCCTCCTGCCACAGGAACTCGGTGGTGCGCAGGAAGACGCGCGGGCGCATCTCCCAACGGACCACGTTCGCCCACTGGTTGATGAGCAGCGGCAGGTCGCGGTAGCTCTGCACCCATTTGGCGAACGAGGCGTTGACGACCGTCTCGGAGGTCGGGCGGACGACCACGGGCTCGTCCAGCTCCTTGCCGCCGCCGTGGGTGACGACCGCGAGTTCGGGGGCGAAGCCCTCGACGTGCTCGGCCTCCTTGGTCAGGTAGGACTGCGGGATGAAGAGCGGGAAGTAGGCGTTCTGCGCGCCCGCCCGCTTGATCCGGGCGTCCATCTCCTGCTGCATGCGCTCCCAGAGCCCGTAGCCGTACGGCCTGATGACCATGGTGCCGCGGACCGGGCCGTTGTCGGCCAGCTCGGCCTTGGTGATCAGGTCCTGGTACCAGCGGGGGAAGTCGTCCGCCTGGGGCGTGAGTACGGGAGCCTTTGCCATGGCGCGCATGGTACGGCGCGGGCCTGTCGGTGCGCGCGCCGATTCTTCCCGTTGCGGCCCTGCGCCCAGGGCGTACGCAGGGGGCTCGCAAGGAGTGCGGGAGAACCCCTGGACGGCGCGGCGGATGCGGAGTTCCCTGGCATACGGGGGCGCACGGGCACGGGACGGACCAACGGGGCACCGCTGAACTCGCAGCCGACTCTCGGCGATTGGGGCTTCCATGACACCTACGCTCGCCCGACGGCACGGCCCGTACCCGGCATCGGCGGCCGGCCAGGACCCGGAGGTGCGGGCACGCGCGCGTGACTGGGCGGAGATCCAGGAGCGGATGCCGGTCCCCCTCTACGAGGCCGTGTACGAACGTCTGGACGTCGGTCCCGGCACCCGGCTCCTCGGTCTGGGCTGCGGATCGGGGCTCGCGCTGCTGCTCGCGGCCCGGCGTGGGGCGACGGTGACAGGGGTGGATTCCGGTGCGCCGGAACTGCTGGCACTCGCGGGGGAACGGCTGGGGTGTGCGGTTGACGACTCCGGGTCCGCCGGGTTCGAAGGGCGTACGCCGGGTGGCGCGCGGCTGGTGAGCGGCGAGCCCGCGGACGCCGCGCCGCCGGGGGCTCGGCCGTACAACCTGGTGACCGCCTTCTCCCCGGTCGGCGCCGGCGAGGACGATGCCGAAGGGCTGCTCGGACAGCTGGCCGGGGCGGTGCCGGCGGCGGAGCACGGCAGCGCGGTGGTGCTGGCCGGCTGGGGGCCGCCCGAGCGGTGCGCGGCGGCCTCGGTGCTGCGGGTCGCGACGCGGCTGGCCGATCCGCTGCGCGGCGGCGGGAGTTGGTGTCCCGCGCGGCGTGACGATCTGGAGGAGGTCGCGGCGCGGGCGGGGCTGCGGCCGGACGGATCCGGGCGGGTGGCCTGCCCGTTCGGGTACGCCGATGTGCCGAGCGCGGTGCGCGGGCTGCGGTCGACGGGGCTCTTCGACGCGGCGGCCCGGGCCACGGACCGGGAGCAGGTGGACAAGGAGCTCACGGAGGCGCTGCATCCGTATGTCCGCGGGGACGGCACGGTGTGGATGCCGCACGTCTTCCGGTACTTGATCGCCCGTATCCGCTGAGTGCCCGGCCCGCCCGGTCGGCGTCAGGGGGCGGGCTTGGTCAGGCGGGTGATGCCGGCTGCGCGGTAGGCCTCGGCCTCGTCGAGGGTCTCGTTGGCGAGGAGCGCCTCGGAGAGGGCGTCGAGTCGGTCGCGCTGGTCGCGGAGTTGGCGGCAGGCGCTCTCGTAGCACTCGTCGACGATGCGGCGCATCTCGCTGTCGATGGTGTCCAGGGTGGCGGGCGCGGCGGCGAGTCCGTACGGCTCCTGGGAGGTGCTGGGCAGGGCGGAGAGCCGGCCGACGCGCTCGCTCATGCCCCAGCGGGCGACCATGCCGCGGGCGAGGTTGGTGACCTGCTCCAGATCGCTCTCGGCGCCGGTGGTGACGACACCGAAGACGACGCTCTCGGCCGCCATGCCGCCGAGTGCGCCGATGATCCGGCCGCGCAGATACTCCTCCGTGTACGCGTATTTGTCCGCGTCGGGCGTGGAGAGCGTGACGCCGAGCGCGCGGCCGCGCGGCACGATGGTGATCTTGCGGACCGGGTCGGCGCCGGGCTGCAGCATGCCGAGCAGGGCGTGGCCGCTCTCGTGGTACGCGGTGCGGCGGCGCTCGTCGGCGGGCATCACCAGGGGCCGCTCGGCGCCGAGTTGGACCTTCTCGAGGGCGTCCGAGAAGTCCGACCGGGTCACTTTCTGCTGCTTTCGCCTGACCGCGAGGAGGGCCGCCTCGTTGGCGAGGTTCGCGAGGTCGGCGCCGGTCATCCCCGGTGTCGTACGGGCCACTTGGGCGAGGTCGACGTCTTCGGCGAGCGGGATGTGGCGGGTGTGGATCTCCAGGATCGCGGTGCGCCCGTCGCGGTCGGGCGGGCTGACCATCACCGTGCGGTCGAAGCGGCCGGGGCGGGTCAGGGCCGGGTCGAGGATGTCGGCCCGGTTGGTGGCGGCGATGACGACCACGCCCTCGGAGCCGCTGAAGCCGTCCATCTCGGTGAGGATCTGGTTGAGCGTCTGCTCGCGTTCGTCGTGGCCGCCCATGCCGGATCCGCCGCCGCGGGCCCGGCCGATGGTGTCGATCTCGTCGATGAAGACGATCGCGGGCGCCACCTTGCGGGCCTCGGCGAACAGCTCCCGTACCCGGGAGGCGCCGACGCCGACGATCATCTCGATGAACTCGGAGGCGGAGGCCGAGAAGAACGGCACCCCGGCCTCGCCGGCCACGGCGCGGGCCAGCAGGGTCTTGCCGGTGCCGGGCGGGCCCGCGAGGAGGACGCCGCCGGGCATCCTGGCGCCGAGCCGCCGGTAGGCCTCCGGGTTCTTCAGGAAGTCGACGACGTCGCTGAGTTCGCCCTCGACCTCGTCGATCCCGGCCACGTCGGCGAAGGTGGTGCGCTTGTCCGCCTCGAGCTCGACCGGCTTCGGGGGTGCCTTTCTGCCGAGCATGCCACCGGCGCCGCCGCCCATGCCCGAGGCCATCCGGCGGGCGATGAAGACCCACAGGACGACCAGCAGGAGCAGCGGGGCGAGCGAGATCAGGAGATTGGTGAGGAGGCTCGGTTCCTCGTACACCGGCTCGGCGGTGACCTCGACCTGCTGCTCGGTCAGTTCGTCCCAGAGCTTGTCGTCGGCGAAGCTCGGGCGCTGGGTGGCGAACTTGTCGTAGCTGCCGTCGCCGCCGGGGGCCTTGGCGTCCTTCTTGAGGTCGCCCTGGATCTGGTCGCCCTTGGCGTAGATCTTCTCCACGTTGCCCGCGGTGACCTGTTTGCTGAATTCGGTGTACGAGACGGTCTTCGGCTCGTCGTCGCCGAACAGGTTCAGGACCAGGTTGGTGAGCAGATAGACCACGAGGGCGGTCATGATCAGCCTGGGCCAGCCGCCGGGGAGCCGCCTGCGCGGCGGCGGGGGCGGCGGGGCGCCTTCGGAGCGCCACGGCTGGTCGGTGCGGTCGCGCGGGGGTACGGGGCTGGTCACGGTCGCCATTATTCGAGACCGGGCGAATTCGGGCATTACGAGCGCTTGCGCGGCGCCGTCCGCGGTCCGGACAGTTGCCAGTATCCAGGATCCTGTTTATTGTCCGATGCGTGAACGGTTTCGACGATCGCTTCCTGACGCGCAACGGCCTCACCGCCCGGCGGCTCGCGGTCCTGCTGCTGCACCACGAGCCCGACACCCGGCTGCCCCGGGTCCGGGACCTCGCCGAGGAACTGCGCGTCGGGAACGGCACGGTGCAGTCCGGTCTCCGCCTCCTGGAGTCGGCCGGCGCCATCGAGACCCAGGCCCGCGGCCACCTCGGCACCTTCCTCGTCGGCTCCGACCGCGCCATACTCTGGCGGCTCTCCGGACTCGGCACCCTGCTCGCCGCCATGCCACTGCCGTACTCGCGCCGCTACGAGGGCCTCGCCACCGGCCTGCGGGCCGCCTTCGAGCAGGCCGGGGCGCCCTTCGCCATCACCTTCATGCGCGGTGCCACGGCCCGGATCGGCGCCCTGCTCGAGGGCAAGGTGGACCTCGTCGTCCTCTCCCGCCTCGCCGCCGACCAGCTCGCCGAAGAGCACCCCGTCGAGCTGATCGCCGATCTGGGGCCCGCCACCTATGTGGGCGCGCACGGACTGCTGCTGCGCCGGGGAGCGAATGTGCACGACCGCGGGCTGCGGGTCGCCGTGGACCACAGCTCGCGCGACCAGGTGTTGCTCGCCGAGCGGGCGTTCGCGGGGCGGTCCGACATCGAGTGGGTGGAGGCCTCGTACATGCAACTGCGGGACCTGTTCGCGCATGCCAGGGCCGACGCCACCGTGTGGAACATCGACGAGGTGCAGGGCCGGATCGGCGAGGAGCTGGCCGACGTGCTGCCACTCGGCGACGAGGTCACCCGCGAGCTGGCGCTGCGCAATTCGAGCGCCGCGATCGTCGGCCGGGCCGCCGGCGCCGCCGCCTTCCAGGCCGTACGGGAGGCCCTCGACCTGTCCCTGATCACCGCGCTGCAGGACGAGGTACTGGGCGGCGAACGCATCCCGTCGTACTGAATCCCGCGGACGTACCGAACCCCGCAGACGTACCGAATCCCGCAGACGTACCGACCCGAAGGAAGACCATGGACGACCGACTCGCGCTCCGCATCCAGTTGTTCCGCGACGGCGGTCAGGTCCGCCCGGAGGTCGCCGACTTCGTCACCGCTGAGCTCGACACCCTCGCCGCCGAGGGCAAGGCCGTCACCGAGGACACCGCGGGCATGCTCACCAGCCACCTGATGATGGCGCTCACGCGGCTCGTCGACGGCGAGCCCATCGAGGAGTTCCGCACCGACGAGCAGGTCGCCGCCGAGCTGGCCGGGCATCCGGAGGCGGTGACCAGGGCGCGCGAGCTCGCTGCCCGCGCCGCCGGCCGGCTCGGCGCCGAACTCCCCGAGTCCGAGGTCAACTTCCTCGGCCTGCATCTCGCCGTACTGGCCCGGCAGTCCCCGGCCGGCTGACGGACACGGCGTACGCCCGACACCCACAACCACCCACCCACAGAACGAAGGAAGGCCCCACCATGACGAAGATCCTCACCGGCGGAGTGGGCAAGGTCGAGGTCACCCGCGCCGTCGACGCGCTCGGGCTCGACGGCGTCGAAGCCGTCGAGTCCAGCGACATGGACGCGGCGATGCAGCTCCGGGCAGGCCAGGCCGACTACTACCTCGGCACCTGCCACACCGGCGCCGGCGCCTCGCTCGGCGTCCTCGTCGGCCTGATGGGCAATGCCGCCTGCCACACCTTCGGCCGCTCCGTGCCCACCGAGGACGACGTCGACGCCCTGCTCGCGGACGGAAAGAAGGTCTTCGGCTTCGCCATGGACCAGATCGACACCGTCGCCCCCATGCTCGCCCGCGCCATCGCCGCGCGCGCCTGAAGCCGTGCAGCGGCCCTGCCCTTGTCTCCCGCAGGGCAGGCCGGTGCAGCAGTAGCCCTGACCGTCCCCGCAGGGCAGCAAGGAGTATCCCGTGAGTAACGCCCCCGCAGATCAGCTCACTTCCGTGCTCGCGGCCGGCAACAGCCTGAATCTCTCGGTCGCCCAACAGCTGTTCGTGATCGCGCTCTGCGCCCTGACCGCCTTCATCTCCCACATGGCGCTGGCCGTCTTCAACGACGGCGTACGCCCGTTCATGCTCGACTTCATCCAGGGCCGTACCACGCGCAGCGCCACCACCGCGGTGTCCTTCGGCCTCTCGGCGGGCTTCATCTTCGGGCTCGGCGCACCGATGGCGCTGGCCTCCGGAGTGCTCAACCCCTGGCTGCTCTTCCTGCCGACCGACATCCTCGGCCTGCTCGCGCCGAAGAAGTGGCTGGCCCCGCTGCTCGGCGCCGGCTGGGGCGCCGTGGTCGTCTTCGGCCTGAACGGGGCGAACGACATCGCGCACGACCTGCCGGTGGACTTCCTGACCGCCATGCAGGAGATGTCGACGCCGATCCTGTTCCTGTTCACGCTGTTCCCGGTGCTCGCCGTGACCAAGCAGTTCGGGCGGCTGCGCGGCGGCGTCGTCGGCGTGATCGAACTGGCCCTGGTCGTCATGACGATGAAGCTGTGGCCGGACGTCTTCCCGGGCGCCATCGCGATGGCGGTCGGTGTCCTGTTCCTGATCGGCTTCGCCGTGCAGAAGGACCTGCGCGCGCGGCAGGCGGAGCGGGCCGCGGCCGCGAAGGACCCGCAGCCGGAGCCCGAGGCCGCCGGCGGCGCCGCGGACGACCCGATGGCCTCGCTGTTCAGCGCGAGCGCGGCCCGGCTCAGGAAGTATCTGCCGCTGTTCATGGTGCTCGGCGCCGGCGTCTGCGTACTGGCCCAGATGAAGATCTTCGGCGGCGGCGAGGCGACCAGCTTCCTGATCGCCAAGGGGCAGTACGCGGAGGCCGCACAGGTCGACTTCTACCGGGTGTTCGGCTTCGTACCGCTGATCGCGACCACCGCGCTGGCCTCGGGGGCGTACGGCATCGCGGGCTTCACGCTGGTGTACCCGATCGGCTACCTGCTGCCGAACCCGGTGCTCGCCGCGGTCGTCGGTGCGGCCGTCTTCGCGATCGAGGTGCTGGCCCTGTCGTACATCGGCAAGGTCCTCGGCAAGCTGCCCAGCGTCCGCGACTCCTCCGAGCACCTGCGCAGCGCCATCAGCGAGGCGCTCGGGCTCGCGATCCTCTTCGGCTCGCTGATGGCGGCGAACGCGATGGGCGGCGGCCTCGGCATCCTGATCGTCGGCGGTCTCTACCTGCTGAACGAGGCGATGGGCCGGCCGGTCGTGAAGATGGCCGCGGCACCCGCCGCCGTGATCGTCGGCGGTGTGCTCCTCAACCTCCTGTACTGGGTGGATCTCTTCACCCCGATCAAGGGCTGACCCGTCGTGCACACACCCGCCGCGAACACCCCCGCAACGAACACCCTGCAGACCGTCCTCGGTCCCGTGCCGGCCGCGGACATCGAAGGTCCCGCGCTCGCCCACGAGCACCTCGTCCTCGATCTCGACCGCACCGGTGACGGCGCCGCCGTCCTCGACCCGGCGCTGCACGGACCGGCCGTCACCGAGGAACTCGCCGCCCTGCGCGCCGAGTTCGGCCTGAGCCTGGTGGTCGAGCTGACCTGCCGCGGGATGGGTCGCGACCCCCGGGCGCTGGCCAGGATCGCGGCCGGGACGGGGATCGCCGTGGTGGCGGCGACCGGGTGGTACTACGAGCCGTTCCACCCCGCCGAGATCGCGGACACCCCCGTATCGGACCTGGCCGGCACGCTGGTCCGGGAGATCACGGACGGCATCGGCGACACCGGCGTACGCCCCGGCGTGATCGGCGAGGTGGGCAGCCACGGCGACCGGCCGAGCGAACCGGAGACCCGCTCCCTGCTCGCCGCCGCGCAGGCCGCCCGGGCGACCGGCCTGTCCGTCGCCACGCACGCCCAGCTCGGCCGTGGCGGACTCGCCCAGCTCGAGCTGCTCACCGGCGCGGGCCTGGCCCCGGAGCGGATCTCGATCGGCCACCAGGACCTCCTGGACGATCCCGCCGTGCACCGGGAGTTGGCGGCGGCCGGGGCGTACGTCGCCTTCGACACCGTCGGCAAGGCGGCGTACCGGAGCGACGCCGACCGGCTCCGGCTGCTGCTCGCGCTGCTCGACGCGGGGCACGCCGATCGGGTGCTGCTGAGCTGCGACATCTCGCGGCACGGCTATCTGGAGGCGGAGGGCGGACAGGGTTACGGGCATCTGTTCCGGTCGTTCCTCGGCGAGGCGCGGGACGCCGGGGTGGACGAGGACCTGATCGACCTGATGACCCGGCGCAATCCGCTGCGCTTTCTGACCGGTGCGAACAGCGAGGAGATCTGATGCCGCACGAAGCGTCCGGAGCACCTGCCGGCGGACCGGACCTGCCGGACACCTTCCCGCTGCCCACGGTGCCGCCGGCCGACGCCGTCACACGCCAGTTCCGGCTCCTGGAATGCATCGCCGCGCACTTCGAGGGCGAGCAGCTGTTCGCCGCGGACGCGGGCGTCGTGCCCGGCCTCGGCCGCCCGCACACCACCGCGCGGGTGGAGTCCGTACTCGCCGACTTCTTCGACGCCGAGGACGCCGCGCTCGTCCAGGGCGCGGGCACCGGCGCGATCCGGGCCGCCCTCACCGCCGCCGTCGGCCCGGGCGACCCGCTGATCGTGCACCGCGCGCCGGTCTACCGGAGCACCGCCGTCACCCTGCGCGGACTCGGCGTCGAGCAGGTCGAGGTCGACCTCAACGACCCGGGCGCGCTCCGGGAAGCCCTGGCGGGCGGCCGGTTCCGCTGGGCGTACGTCCAGCACACCCGGCAGCGGCTCGCCGACTCCTACGACCCGGGCGAGGTGCTCGCCGCCTGCCGCGCGGCCGGGGTGCGCACCCTCGTCGACGACAACTACGCGGTGTGCAGGGTGCCTTCGGCCGGCGTCCAGCTCGGCGCGGACGCGTCCTGCTTCTCGCTGTTCAAGCTGCACGGCCCGGAGGGCGTGGGCGCGGTCGTGGGCGCCCGTGACCTGGTCGAGCGGGTCCGCGCGGACAACTACTCGGGCGGCGGGCAGGTCCAGGGCCACCAGGCACTCGACGCACTGCGGGCGCTCACCCACGTACCGGTGATGTGGGCCGTGCAGTCCCAGGTCGGCGCCGAGGTCGCCGAACGGCTGGCGGCCGGCGAGGTCGAAGGCGTCACCGACGTACGCCTCGCCAACGCCCAGGACCGCTGCGTCCTGGTCCGCCTCGACCGCCCGGTCGCCCGCGAACTGCCGGCCGTCGCGGCCCGCCACGGAGCCGCGTCGTACCCGGTCGGCTCCAACTCCCGCTACGAAGTGGCCCCGCTCTTCTACCGGATGTCCAGCTCGTCCCTCGACGACGCCCCCGGCCTCGCCGACTGGACCGTACGCATCAACCCCATGCGGGCCGGCGCCGATCTGGTCCTCGACATCCTCCGCCGCTCCCTGCACGACCTGCACAACTCCTAGGACGCCCCGTGTTCCTGAACACTCTGCTCGCCCGCAACCCGGAGCTCGCCGACGCGGCGGCCGCCCTGCACGACTCGGGCGCGATCCCGCCCGACACCTATGTGATCGACCTGGACGCCGTCGAGGAGAACGCCCGGCTGCTCGCCGAGACCGCCGAACGGCTCGGCATCAGTCTGTGGTTCGTGGTCAAGCAGTTCGGCCGCAATCCCGAGCTGATCAGGGCGGTCGCCCGGCACATCCCTCGGTACGCGGCCATCGACGCCCCCGAGGCCCGCACCCTGCACGCGGCGGGCGCCGAGCCCGGCAACCTGGGCCACCTGGTCCAGATCCCCCGCCGCGCACTGCCCGAGCTGCTCGCCACCCGCCCGGAGACCGTCACCGTCTACGACCTGGCCAATGCCCGCGCCGTGGCCGAGGCCGCGCGCGAACTCGGCTTCGTCCAGGACGTCCTGATCCGCGTCGAGGGCGCCGACGGCTCGGTCTACCCGGGTCAGGAGGGCGGCGTCCCGCTCGCCGGCATCGACGTGTTCGCGGCCGCCGTCGAGGAGTTGGACGGGGTACGCATCGGCGGTGTCACCGGATTCCCCTGCCTGCTCTGCGATCCGGACACCGGCGTCCCACGGCCCACGCCCACCTTCGACCTGGTCGGCGAGGCGCACGCGAAGCTCGCCGCCCGCGGCCACACCGGGCTGCGCCTCAGCGCCCCGAGCGCCACCTCGGTCGCCTCCCTTCCACTGCTCGCGGAACTGGGCGCCACCCACGGCGAGCCCGGCCACGCCCTGACCGGCACCACCCCGCAGCACGCCGTCGATCCGCGGCAGCCGGAGAAGCCCGCGTACGTCTACGTCACCGAGGTCGCCCACACCCTCGCCGACGGCCGCCCGGCGGTCCTCGGCGGCGGCTTCTACCCGCGGGCCGGCATCAAGGACGCACTCCTTCCGCGTACCGGCGAACGCCTGCGCGTGCAGGACTCGCCCGCGGACAACATCGACTACTACCGGCTGCTCGCCCCGTCCGTCGGCGCCGAGGCCGGTGACACCGCGCTGCTCGCCTTCCGTACGCAGATGTTCGTCACCCGCAGCACGATCGCCGTGGTCGCCGGGCTCTCGGCCGGCGAGCCCGCGCTTGTCGGCCTGTACGACGCGCTCGGGCGCCGGTACGAGCACGGGGAGACGGGCCGATGAGCGCGGCCGGCCGGACCGTGATCGTGGTGCTCGACGGCTTCGGTGTCGGCGCCATGCCCGACGCCGGCGCGCTGCGCCCCGGCGACCTGGCCGCCGACACCTGCGGCCATGTCCTCGACGCCTGCCGCGAACGCCTCGGGCGCCCGCTGCGGCTGCCCGCGCTCGGCGCGCTCGGCCTCGGCCTCGTCCGTCCGCATCCCGATCTGGCCGCGGGCACCGAACTGCCCGTGGCGTACGGGCGGGCCGCGCTCGGCTACCCGGGCGCGGACACCTTCGCGGGCCATCAGACCATGATGGGCGCCGACTTCAGCCGGGTGACGGTCGCCCGGCTCGGCGAGCACCTAGACGCGGTCACCGAAGCCCTGCGCAGCGCGGGCCACCTGGTGACCAGGCTCGACGGTAAGCCGCTCCTCGTCGTCGACGGCACGGTCCTGGTGCACGACAATCTGGAGGCCGACCCGGGCATCAACTGGAACGCCTCCGGACGTCTGGAGGACCTCCCCTTCGACGCGACACTCGCCGTCGCCCGGGTGGTGCGCGCCGTCGCGCCGGTCGCCCGCGTCATCGCGGTGGGCGGCCACGCGGCCCGATCACTCGACCGGTACGTACGCGACGGCGACGCCGGCACGGTGGGCCTCGACACCCCCGCGACCGGCTTCTACCGGAACGGCGGCCTGGAGGTCCAGCACCTCGGCGCCCCGCTCGACCACACCCGCCAGCTGCCCGAACTCGCCGCCCGCGCGGGCCTCCCGGTCACCCTGGTCGGCAAGGCGGCCGACATCCTGGAGTGCGGGAGCGCGGTCCGACACCCGGCCGTACCCACCGCCGATGTGCTCGCACACACCATTGCCGCGGTCCGAACGTCCGCCCCCGGCCCCGCCCTGGTCGTCGCCAACGTCCAGGAGACCGACCTGGCCGGCCACCAGCAGGACACCCTGCGCTACGGCGAGGTCCTGGAACGCGCCGACGAGGGCCTGACGACCCTCCTCGACCTCCTCGACTCCCCCGGCGACCGCCTCATCGTCACGGGCGACCACGGCAACGACCCCACGATCGGCCACGCCTACCACACCCGCGAATACGTCCCCGTCCTCATCCACCGCCCCGAGGCCACCACCCGCCTCGCCCTCCCCGACGCGGACTCCCTGGCGGACGTGGGCGCGACGGCAGCCACATCCCTCACCCTGAACCCGACCCACCTCGCAAACGGGTCACCCCTCACAAGCCGCGGCGACATCGCAAATCAAGCCCCTCCGGCGTTTGAGGAGGCCCGCCCGGCAGGGCAAAAACCCCGGCCGGGCGGGCCAACAGATCCTCAGCCGAGCTGAGCGACGCCGAGCCTCAGCCCATGAACTTCTTGAACTCATCAGGCAGTTCAAAACCCTGCCCACCCTGCCCCCCGGCAGGCAACGTTCCCTCTTCCCGCCGACGCGCAGCATCCAACTCCTGCTGCTTCCGCTTCATCGGATTGCCCGAACGCTGCTTGCCCTTGGCCTGCTTCTGCTTCTTCTTCTGCCGCCCGGGACCACCGCCCGAACCGGGCATGCCCGGCATACCCGGCATCCCGCCGCCCTGCGCCATCTTCGACATCATCTTGCGCGCCTCGAAGAACCGCTCCACCAGGTTCTTCACCGCGCTGACGTCGACGCCCGAGCCCTTGGCGATCCGCGCACGCCGCGAGCCGTTGATGATCGTCGGCTCGGACCGCTCCCCCGGGGTCATCGACTTGATGATCGCCGCGGTACGGTCCACGTCCCGCTCGTCCAGATTGTTGATCTGGTCCTTGATCTGACCCATGCCGGGCATCATGCCGAGCAGCTTGGAGATGGAGCCCATCTTCCTGACCTGCTCCATCTGCGCCAGGAAGTCGTCGAGCGTGAACTCCTTGGGGCCCTTCTGGAGCTTGGCCGCCATCTTCTCGGCCTCGGCCTGGCTGAAGGTCTGCTCGGCCTTCTCGATCAGCGTGAGCATGTCGCCCATGCCGAGGATCCGCGAGGCCATCCGGTCCGGGTGGAACGCGTCGAAGTCGTCCAGCTTCTCGCCGTTGGAGGCGAACATGATCTGCTTGCCGGTGACGTGCGCGATCGACAGGGCCGCACCGCCACGCGCGTCGCCGTCGAGCTTGGAGAGCACCACACCGTCGAAGCCGACGCCGTCGCGGAAGGCCTCCGCGGTGTTCACCGCGTCCTGACCGATCATCGCGTCGACGACGAAGAGGACCTCGTCCGGGCGAACCGCGTCGCGGATGTCCGCGGCCTGCTGCATCAGCTCCTGGTCGATGCCGAGCCGGCCGGCGGTGTCGACGACCACGACGTCGTACTGCTTGCCCTTGGCGTACTCGATCGAGTCCTTGGCGACCTGGACCGGGTCACCCACGCCGTTGCCCGGCTCGGGGGCGTAGATGCCGACGCCGGCGCGCTCGGCGACGACGCTCAGCTGGTTCACCGCATTGGGGCGCTGCAGATCACAGGCGACGAGCAGCGGCGAGTGGCCCTGCCCCTTCAGCCAGCGGCCGAGCTTTCCGGCGAGCGTGGTCTTACCGGCACCCTGCAGACCCGCGAGCATGATCACGGTGGGCCCGGACTTGGCGAACCGCAGTCGACGGGTCTCGCCGCCGAGGATGCCGACGAGCTCCTCGTTGACGATCTTGATGACCTGCTGCGCAGGATTCAGCGCCTGGGAGACCTCGGCGCCGGTCGCCCGCTCCTTGACCTGCTTGATGAACGCACGCACCACGGGCAGCGCGACGTCGGCTTCGAGGAGCGCGATGCGGATCTCGCGTGCCGTGGCGTCGATGTCCGCCTCGGACAGGCGCCCCTTGCCGCGGAGGGTCTTGAAAGTCGCTGCGAGGCGATCGGAAAGAGTGTCGAACACGGCGGTCGCAGATCCTCGTCGGTCGGGGGCGGAGTCAGTCGCCCTCCAGGGTATCCGTACGCGCAGCGGGAGCACCCACGGTGCCCGCATCCTTCCCGTACGGGCCCCGTACAGGAAGGGACGGTCAGGCGCGCAACGCCTCCTCCACCCCCCGCGCCACCCCCACCGCGCGCTCCTGCGCGAGCGGCTCCCCGTCGCCTCCGGTGACGTAGAACGCATCGACCGCGTTCGCTCCGAGCGTCGACACATGGGCGCTGCGCACCATGACGTCCGCGGACTCAAGCGCCCGGCCGATCCGGCGCAGCAGGCCGGGGGCGTCCTGCGCCCGGACCTCGATGACCGTGGCCCGCCGCGACGTGGTCGGTGCGACCGTGACCCGGGGCGGCGGCGCAGGGACCCCGCGCCTGCGCGGATAGGCGGCATCCCGCTCCGCGAGCCGGGCGGGGATGTCGAGCGAACCCTCCAAGGCCCGTACGAGATCGGCCCGCAGCCGCGCGGCCTGCGGCAGGGAGCCGTACTCGGCCGCCACCCGCCACTCGAGCAGCAGCACCGGCCCGGACGCTCCCGTCTCCGGAACGACCTCGGCGGGCAGCGTCACGGCCCGCAGCTCAGCGGTCCGTACGGTCAGCCGGTGCAGCGCGAGCACCCCGGCCACCGCGGGCAGCACCCCGGCCTGGTCGGGCACCGCGATGAGCAGTTCGACACCGAGCGGCTCGGGCCCGTCCGCGGGGTCAGGTCCGGCGTCGTCCCGCGGAACGGCGGCCTCATCGGCCCGGGCGTGCAGCGAGAGCACCGGCCCGCCCGTACGGAAGGCCTCGACCGCGAGCCGCTCGTGCTCGGCGGTGATCGTGGCCGGTTCGTCCTCGGGTACGGATTCACCGGCGAGCACCGCGGCGGCCCGCCGCACCAGGTCCCCGACGAGCGAAGCACGCCAACTCGACCAGGCCGCGGGCCCGGTGGCCAGCGCGTCCGCCTCGGTCAGCGCGTGCAGCAGCTCGAGCGTGGGCACGGTGGCGACCGCATCGGCCACCGACCGCACGGTCGCCGGATCGTCCAGATCCCGCCGGGTCGCGGTCTCCACGAGCAGCAGATGGTGCCGTACGAGGGTGGCGAGCACGGCCGCGTCGGCGGCGTCGAAGCCGATCCGGGCGGCGACGTCGCGCGCGATCACCTCGCCGGCCACCGAGTGGTCCCCCGGCCAGCCCTTGCCGATGTCGTGCAGCAGCGCGGCGACCAGGAGCAGGTCGGGTCGCTGCACACGGCGGGTCAGACCGGCCGCGCGGACCGCCGTCTCGACCAGGTGCCGGTCGACGGTCCAGGTGTGCACGGGGTTGCGCTGCGGGCGGCAGCGCACCCGCTCCCAGTCCGGCAGCAGCGCGTCGATGAGGCCCTCGGCCTCCAGGGCGGCCCAGACGTCGACGGTCGGGCGGCCCGCGCCGAGCAGCGTGACGAGCTGCTCGCGCGCCTCCGCCGGCCAGGGCGTGGGCAGCGCCGGTGCGGCCGCGGCGAGGCGGCGCACCGCGTGCGGCGAGAGCGG
>NZ_QUAK01000206.1 GCF_003429565.1 Streptomyces triticagri | reverse complement strand
GGCACGCGCGCGTGTGCGTTCGGCCGGGAGGCCATGGGGGAGGTGCGGGTGCCCGGACTCACAGGGCGGTCATCCGTGCATGACGGGCGGCCGCGATCACGGTGCGGGCCTGATGCTCCGCCTGGTGCTCGACCGGCACCCAGCGGGCCCGGAAATGCCCGGCGAACGCGTCCGACCAGTGGGCCACCAGCTCGTCGAGCCGCGGCGCACTGGGGTGACCCGTCTCGCGCAGTACGCGGAGCAGCATCGCCGCGGCCCGCAGCGGTATCCGCCGTCCGAAGGCATCGATGCTGCTCACATACGTCATCGAGGCGCCCGGCGGCGGCGGAGCAAGCCAGTCGCGGGCGAGACCGGGAGCCAGCCCGAGAGCCCACCGGGAGGCCCGCAGGAGCGGTGCGACACCGGCGGGCACGAGCCCTTCCCCGCCGTTCGCGGCGCCGTCGCCGTCGCCGTCGTCATCGTCGCCTTCGCCGAGTCCCGCGCCGACGAGGAACTCCTCGACCTGCCCGGCCTGTTCACCGAGCCGCCGGGCGATCCGCTCCATCGCCGCAGGCGCGGCCGGATGCCGCGCCGGGTCGTCCACCAGGTCGCTGGCCCACATCGGCACCTCGACGATCGCCGTGAGCCCGCCGTAGCGGTGGGCGTGGTGCCAGGTCGAACGGGTCCAGTCGTCCGGCAGGCTGGGGAACGAGGTGTCCGTCCCCGGCTCCGGCATCACATGGACACCGGGCCCGGACACCGGCCAGCCCGCCGCGTCCGAGGTGTTCGTCTCCACCGGGATGTGCAACTGGGCCGCGGACTTGGCGAACGGCTCGGCGAGCCCCGGGATGTCCCGGGTCAGCTGTACCCAGCTGCCGCCCATGTCCGTACCGTGCAGCGACACCTGGAGGTACGGGCGCACCTCGTCGATCACCCGGAGCAGCGCCCGCGTCTCCGGCGGCAGGCGCTCCGGCGGCAGCACCGAGGGCGCCCACTCGGGCTGCTCGGGTCCCGCCGGGCGGAAGAACCGCCGGTGGTAGTCGTAGAGCGAGGTGGGCGAGAGGCTGTGGTGCAGAGCCGCACCGTCCGGGTCGGCGCACAGCAGGAAGTGCCAGGACGTGGCGGCCCGCAGGGCACCGTCCTGCAGCACCCGCTCGACGAGGCTGAGCGTGGTGGGTCCGCCCACCGGTTCGTTCGCATGCGCGCCCGCGACCACCAGAACACTCCGCCGCGCCCGGCCCACCGAGAGGAGGCTGATCGGACGGCCCGCCCGGGACCGGCCGACGCGCCGCAGCCTGCACAGGTCAGGCCGACTCCCGCTCAACGCCCTTGCGGATGCTAAGAGTTCCGGCTCGGTGAGATAGCGCTGGCCCGTCAGGTGACTCACCCCCGTAAGGTCCGCCGACGTGCGCATCCGCAGTACGCCACGCGTCGGACCAGCTGTCAAGCGCTCGCGAGCCGTCCTTTGCCGACTTTCAACGGCGTACGGTCAGCGCCTCACCAGGAGGGCCACCGGACGGTCCGCGAACAGGTCCGCCACGCGCGCGTGGCCACGGAATTGCCGTACTTCAGGGGCGGGCCCGTCCGCCGTCGTATCGGGGGTCCGCCGATGGGCCTCCTCGCGCGCGTGCAACGCGACGGCGTCCACGAACGTGCCGTCCGGAAGGGGCAGTTCGGTGTCCTGCCAGCCGCCGGACCGCGCGAGGCGCAGCGACAGCCGGGTCGCCGCGCTCACCACCCGCTCGGAGCGCGTGAACGCCACGCAGTGTTCCGCTGCGGGCCCGACGGCGATCAGCGGGCGATACGTCCCCGAGGCTCCGAAGGCGGCCGGGTCGTCGCGGCGCAGGCGGAGCGCCGCGCGGGTCACGTCCGGCTTGAGCCGGTCGACGGCCGGTTCGCCGGCGCTCGGTCCGCGGGGAGCGAACTCCACCGGCCGGCGGTTGTCCGGGTCGACGAGGACCCGGTGGAGCCGTTCCGTGCCCTGGTAGAGGTCCGGTACGCCGGGCATGGTGAGGTGCAGCAGGGTGGCGCCCAGGACGTTCGCCAGGATGTGTGGACGCAGCGTCTCGCTGAGCCCGGCGAGGGCGGCGACTCCGGAGGCGCCGCAGGGGCCACTCGTCATGAACTCCCTCACCGCGTCCTCGTAGCCGGCGTCGGGCTCGGTCCATGTGGTGTGCAGTCCGGCCTCCCGCGCATGCTTCAGCATCGCGTCGCGCAGCCGGTCGCCGTCCGCCGGACCGAGCCCGAAGGCGGTCTGCCAGGCCGCCCACACCAGAGACCGGTCGACGCCCCCGGCGGCCGGATCTCCGGACGAATCCGGCCCGACCTCGGTCAGCAACTGCGCCCAGCGGTCCGGGCATTCGGTCAGAACGGCGATCGTGGCCCGCACGTCCGCGCTGCGCTTGGTGTCGTGCGTGGACAGGACCGTCCCGGAGTCCGGCCGGTCGTGCTGCATGCGCGCGCAGAAGGCATGGAAGCCGGTGGGCGGCAGCGCGGGCCTTCCCGGATCGCCGCCGACCTCGCACGCCGAGAGCAGCGGGACGTGGCGGTAGCAGGCGGTGTCCTCGACGGCCTTGGCACGCAGCGCGGACGAGGTCTGCGCGAAACGGGCCCGGAACGCCCGGAGTTCGGGCCCGTCACCGCCTTCGTCGCCGACCAGCAGGGCATGCACCACATCGACCGCGAGCCCCTCCTCGGGGACCGTGAACGCCTCCCGGGCCTGCGCCGCGTCCGAGGCCCGCAGTACGGCGCGGGCGGCCTCCCCGGTGCCGTACGGGCGGTACACCGGGACGCGCACCAGGAGCTCCTGCAGCGCCGTGCGCAGCGCCCACGGCGCGTGGTCCGGATGCCCGGCCGCGGCGGCGCAGGAGGCCGCCGAGCGGACCAGACGGTCGACCTCGGCGGCCAGGTCGTGGGTCACGACCTCCCTGGCCGCCCTGCGTACGGTGCGCTCCCAGTCGCCGCCGAGGTCGTCCGGCGGCGCGGCGAAACTCCGGTACCGGCCGAGGAGTTCGCCGGCGCCGGCCGGGTCCACGAAGAGGCCGTCGATGTGCCGCAGCGCGTCGTAGCCCGTGGTCCCCGCGACGGGCCATGTCGGCGGCAGCAGTTCGCCGTCGGCGAGGATCTTCTCGACGACGGTCCAGCACCCGCCGCTCGCCCCGTGCAGGGTCCGCAGATACGCTCCCGGGTCGGCGAGCCCGTCCGGATGGTCGATCCGCAGCCCGTCCACGACGCCGGAGCGCAGCAGCCCGAGCACGGTGCGGTGGGTGGCCTCGAAGACCTCGGGGTCCTCCACCCGGACTGCGATCAGGTCCGAAATGGTGAAGAAGCGCCGGTAGTTGATGTCGGTGCGGGCCAGGCGCCACCAGGCCAGGCGGTACCACTGCTCGTCGAGGAGCTTGTCGAGCGGCCGTTCCTCGGTGCCCGGGCGCAGCGGGTAGGACCGCTGCCCGTGGTGCAGCACCCGGCCGTCCACCCGGAAACCGTCGAGCACCGCCTCGCGCCGGTGCGGGAGCACGGGCAGCAGCAGCACGCCGTCGTGCCGGTCCCAGTCGATGTCGAACCACTGCGCGTACGGGGACTGGGGGCCCTCGCGCAGCACCTCCCAGAGTGCGTGGTTGGCGTCCGGCACGGCGGCCATGTGGTTGGGCACGATGTCGACGATCAGGCCGAGTCCGTGCGCGCGGGCCGTCGCCGACAGGGCACGGAGGCCGTCCTCACCGCCGAGTTCCTCGCGCACGCGCGCGTGGTCGACGACGTCGTAGCCGTGGGTGGAACCGGGCACCGCCTCCAGGACGGGGGACAGATGCAGATGCGATACGCCCAGTGCGGCCAGATGAGGGACGGCGGCCTCGGCGGCGGCGAACGGGAACCGCGGCTGGAGCTGCAACCGGTAGGTCGCCGTCGGCGGATCGGCCACGGCCGGCGCGGGCGCCTCGTGGGCCCGTCCCACGGGCGTGCGCCGTGCGGGCGGTGTGGTCGGTTCGTCGGGGCTGCTCGGCGGCACAGGGCTCATGCGAAGCTACGTACCCGCGCCGTCCCGATTCGTGTCATCACCGCATGCGTACGGGCGGGGGAGCGCGGCTAGCTTCGAACGATGCCAACGGGACCAGCGAGCGGAACCAACACGCCGTCAGACGCCCTGCAGGACCGCCCCGAAACCGGTACCGACACCCGCACCCAGACCCACACCGGCACCGCGTCCGAGCCCGTCGCCGGCGGCGTCCTCGCCCGCTTCGCCGCGATCCTGCGGATCACCGGACCGCTGCTCCCCGTCGTGTCGTTCCTCGGCCGACTGCCCACCGCGATGATCCAGATGGGCAGCGTCCTGCTCGTCACCGAGACCAGCGGATCGCTGGCCGTGGGCGGCGTCACCGGATGTGCGCTGGCGCTCGGGCAGGTGGCGCTCGGCCCGTTGGTGGGCCGGCTCGCCGACCGCAGGGGGCAGCGCACCGTCGTGCTCGCCCTGAGCCTCCTGAACGCCACGGCGATCCTGGTCTTCACCCTGGCGGCGCTGCTCCGGCTGCCGCTGTGGGCCCTGGTCCCGCTCGGCACCCTGGCCGGTGCCACCGTCCCGGGGATCGGACCGCTCGGCAGGGCGCGCGTGGTGGCCATCGTCCGGCGCCGGGGCGCGTCGAACCGCATGGTGAACGCGGTGATGTCCATGGAGAGCACGATGGACGAGCTGTCGTTCGTGCTCGGCCCGGCCGCCGTCGGTCTCGCGGCAGTGGTCGGCTACCCCGCGCACGCCTTCGTGGCGGGTGCCCTGCTCGTCGGGGTGTGCGGTACCGCCTTCGCGCTGCATCCGACGGGCCGCGCGCCCGGCACCGAACCGCCACGCGCGCGTGGACAGGCACATACGTCTCCACGCGCGCGTGGAGAGGCAAAAATGTCTTCACGCGCGCGTGATCCCCGGATCCGCCCACCTCTGCCGCCCATGCCCCGCGAGGTGCACGTCGTCCGTGTCGGCCTGGTCTGTCTCGGCGTGCTGCTAGGTGCCTGCGGCGCCGGAATCACCGCACTGAGCGGCGAACTGGCCTCCGCGGACCAGGCGGGACTCGTCTACGCGGCGATGGGCGTGACCAGCGCCATCAGCGGCCTGTCCATGGGCGCCGTACCGGAACGCATCACACTGGCCACCCGCTGGCGGGCCGTCACGGCGCTCGCCGCCGTGCTCTCGCTGCCGCTGATCGGGGCCGGCTCCATGACCGCCCTCTATCTGGCCGTGGTGCTCTTCGGCGCCGCCTTCGCACCCAACATGATCACCGGGTTCGCGCTCACCGAGCGGGCGGTGCCCCGGGTCCGCCTCGCCGAGGGCATGACGGTCGCGAACGGCTGCCTGGTCGGCGGGCAGGCCGTCACCCTGGCGGTCGCCGGGCGACTGGCCGAGTCGTACGGGGCATGGGCCGCCTTCACCGTGGGCAGCACCGCCGCCGTGGCAGCCTTCGGCGTGGCCCTGTACGCGGGCGTACGGGGTCGCGGCGACTCCGGCGGGACGGTGCCGCGGGACGACGTCAGGCCGGCCGCTGCAGCACGGTGAGGCTGCGGTCCACCAGCGTCACGCGCTCACCGGCCCCGAGCTTCGCCCCGCGCATCGGCGGCACCGGCTCACTGCGCGCCGTGTCGACCACGACCTGCCACTGCTGCCCGTGGTCGGTGGGCACCACGAACTCGATGGGCTCGTCGGAGGCGTTGAACATCAGCAGGAACGAATCGTCGTGGATGGCCTCCCCGCGCTGCCCCGGCTCCGAGATCGAGTTCCCGTTCAGAAACACGCTCAGCGCGCGCGCCTGTGCACGGGACCAGTCCTCGCGGGCCATCTCCTGCCCCTGCGGAGTGAACCAGGCGATGTCGGTCAGCTCGTCGTGCGTCCCCTGCACCGGCCGGCCGTGGAAGAACCTCCTGCGGCGGAAGACCGGATGGTCGCGCCGCAGCCAGGTCATTGCCCGGGTGAAGGCGAGCAGCGCGTCCTCCCCGCCCTCGCCGTCCACCGGGTCCGGCCAGTGCACCCAGGACAGCGGACCGTCCTGGCAGTAGGCGTTGTTGTTCCCCCACTGGGTGCGGGCCAGTTCGTCACCGTGGCTGAGCATCGGCACGCCCTGGGACAGCATCAGCGTCGCGATGAAGTTCCGGGCCTGCCGCTGACGCAGGGCGAGGATCCGCGGGTCGTCCGATTCGCCCTCCGTACCGCAGTTCCAGGAGCGGTTGTGGTTCTCGCCGTCGCGGTTGTCCTCGCCGTTCGCCTCGTTGTGCTTGTCGTTGTACGACACCAGGTCGCGCAGCGTGAACCCGTCGTGGCAGGTCACGAAGTTGATGGAGGCGAGCGGGCGCCTGCCGTCGTCCTGGTACAGGTCCGAGGAGCCGGTCAGGCGCGAGGCGAACTCGGCGAGCGTGCGCGGCTCACCGCGCCACAGATCGCGCACCGTGTCGCGGTACTTGCCGTTCCACTCGGTCCACAGGGGCGGGAAGTTGCCCACCTGGTAGCCGCCCTCACCGACGTCCCAGGGCTCCGCGATCAGCTTCACCCGGGACACCACCGGATCCTGCTGCACCAGGTCGAAGAACGAGGACAGCCGGTCCACCTCGTGGAACTGCCGGGCCAGTGTGGCCGCGAGGTCGAAGCGGAATCCGTCCACATGCATCTCGGTGACCCAGTAGCGCAGTGAGTCCATGATCATCTGCAGCACGTGCGGGGACCGCATGAGCAGCGAATTCCCCGTCCCTGTGGTGTCCGTGTAATAGCGCCGGTCCGCCGAGAGCCGGTAGTAGGAGGCGTTGTCCAGGCCGCGGAAGGAGAGCGTGGGGCCCAGGTGATTGCCCTCGGCCGTGTGGTTGTAGACCACGTCCAGGATGACCTCGATGCCCGCCTGGTGCAGGGCCCGTACGGCCGACTTGAACTCGAGGACCTGCTGGCCGCGGTCGCCCCAGGAGGCGTAGCCGTTGTGCGGGGCGAAGAAGCCGATCGTGTTGTAGCCCCAGTAGTTGGCGAGGCCGAGGTCGGTCAGCCGGTGGTCGTTGACGAACTGGTGCACCGGCATCAGCTCGATCGCGGTCACCCCGAGCTCCGTCAGGTGCTCGATCACGGCCGGGTGCGCCAGGGCCGCGTATGTGCCGCGCTGCTCCTCGGGGAGGGCCGGGTGAAGCATCGTCAGGCCCTTCACATGGGCCTCGTAGAGCACGGTCTCGTGGTACGGAGTGCGCGGCGCCCGGTCGTCGCCCCAGTCGAAGTACGGATTGACCACGACCGAAGTCATGGTGTGGGGAGCCGAGTCGAGGTCGTTGCGCCGGTCCGGGGCGCCGAAGTGGTAGCCGTACACCTCCTCGCCCCACTGGATGCTGCCGCTGACCGCGCGCGCGTAGGGGTCGAGAAGCAGCTTGGCCGAATTGCACCGCTGCCCACGCTCCGGGGCGTACGGGCCGTGCACCCGGAAGCCGTAGCGCTGCCCTGGCATCACCCCGGGCAGGTAGGCGTGCCGCACGAAGGCGTCCGCCTCGCGCAACTCGACGGCGGTCTCGGACCCGTCGTCGTGCAGCAGACACAGTTCGATCCGGTCGGCGGCCTCCGAGAAGACCGCGAAGTTGGTGCCGGCGCCGTCGTACGCGGCACCGAGTGGGTACGCCTGTCCAGGCCAGACCTGCATGGAGGGGACTCTTCCATGGACCGGGCCCGGATCGGGTGCCGGTTCGCCGAGACTCCCCTCGAAAGTGCGCCGGTTGAGCGAATGCCCTATTGGTGGCTGGTTTCACGGCGCCGTCCCGCTCCGTTCGACGGCAATGCCGAGTGGCCGAACTCCGTCCGCGCTATGACTCCGCTCACTACCGTGGACCCCTGTCCCGAGGAACGGCGAAGTGGAACAACGGAGTTGGGCCGAGAAGCCTGCGCATCCGGCTGCACCGCCCGCCGGTCGCGGAGTACCCTTCCTTGATCGTTGAACAGGGAATTCACGGCGCGGCACAGGCATGCCGTCCGGCCCCGGGGGGAACGGAAGGCGGTGCATGGGTGGGCTCGGGAGGGCTGGAGCTGCCCCCTGGCGACGAGGGTCGCGAGGGGAGCTCCACGGACGCTCCGCCCTCGACGGTGTCCCTGGCGCGGCCGGTGGACGCGGGATCGCAGATCGGACCGGAACTGGACTGGGGTGTCGACGCCTGGCGTGAGGTGCGCACCCGCGCACAGCGGGCAGGACGCGCCTACATCTGGCTGAATCTGGTCGAACAGCGGCTGCGTGCCGTCGTCGCGGCCGTACTGCGGCCGATCTACGAACCGGTGCACGGCGACGACTGGGTGGTCGCCGCGGCCGGTCCCGCCGGCCAGGAGTGGGTGCAGCGGGCCGTCGCCGTCCGGGAGGTGAGCAGACGCAAGGGCTATCTGCTCGACCCGGCCGACGACAATGTGCTGAGCTTCCTCACTCTGCCCCAGCTGCGCGAGCTGATGGTCCAGCACTGGCCGTGCTTCGAGCCGTACTTCGACGACCGCCGGGACGTGGAACTCGCCCTGGACGAGCTCGAGGTCACCCGCAATGTGGTCTCCCGCAACCGCGCCCTGTCCGAGACCGTCCTGGCCCAGGCCGAGCGCGCCTCGACCCGGCTGCTCGACATACTCGGCGCGGACACCGAACTGCCCTCGTCGCGCCGGTTGCCGGTGGACGCCGTGGAGGACCTGGTCGGCGACCGCTACGCGGACGTGGTCGGCGTGCACCCCGACCGGGTGCGGCTGTTGCGGCAGTTCCCCGCCGAGGACATCTTCGGCGGCGCCCGCCGGCTCGACGCGGCCGGCATAGGCCTCAATCTCCTGGTGCAGAACTTCTCCGGCCGACGCCTGGTCAGACTGGCCGAGTCCGGCTGCCGGGTCCGGCTGCTCTTCCTCAATCCCGCCAGCAGCGCGGTCAAGCGGCGGGAGCGCGAACTCGGCCTGAAGAAGGGCGAATTGAGCCGGTCGGTGGAGATGAACATCCTCCATATGCGCCGGGTGCGGTCCCGGCTGCGCGATCCCGGCGCCTTCGAGATCCACGTCTTCGACGAGACGCCGCGCTTCACGGCCTATCTGGTGGACGGCGACGGCTCGGACGGCATCGCCGTGATCCAGTCGTATCTGCGGCGCACCCGGGGGATGGAGGCGCCCGTGCTCGTGCTGCGGGGCGGCCGGCGGGTGGTCAGGTCCGACGACGGCGATGTGGGCCCCGAAGGGCTCTTCGAGACGTACCGCGAGGAGTTCGAGTCGGTCTGGGCGGATTCGCGTCCTGTGTCCTGAAAGGCCTTTCCTTATCGATTCGTTCCTTCCGGTCGACCTGCCGCCCCATGCCGTACGCAGAGCACAAGCGGAACGCACCCATCGGATTGTCAGTGGCGCATGGGAGTGTGAACGGCACATGGGGGAGCTTCACGAAGGAGGGGCTGGATGAGCCGGCACAGCGAGCCGTCGGGCGGGTCCGGAGCGGGGACGACGGGTGGGAGCCTGCGATGAGTTGGTTCAGCGGGCCGCTGGTGGCCTTCGACCTGGAGACGACGGGCACGGACATCGAGACCGACCGGATCGTCACCGCCGCCGTGGTGGCGGTGGATCCGGCGGACCAGCGGCCGGACGTCAGGACCTGGCTGCTCGACCCGGGTGTCCCCATCCCGGCCGAGGCCACGGCGATACACGGCATCTCCACGGAGCACGCCCGGCTGCACGGCACTCCGGCCGCTCCGGCGATCGAAGAGATCACCACCACCATCGCCGAGGCCCTGGCATCGGGGACACCCCTGGTCGTGATGAACGCTCGATACGACCTCTCGCTGCTCGACCGCGAATGCCGCCGGCACGGCACGGCGCCCCTGGCGGAGCGTGTGCGCGGACAGGCCTCTCCGGTCATCGACCCGCTGGTCCTCGACAAGCACGTCGACCGGTACCGGAAGGGCAAGCGGAATCTCCAGGCGCTCTGCGAGCACTACGGCGTACAGCTCAGCGAGGCGCACGACGCGGTGGCCGATGCGGTGGCCGCGGCCCGGGCGGCCCGGCGGATGGGCGCACAGCACGCGGACATAGGCGCCCTGGCGCCGGCGGATCTGCACGAGCTCCAGGTCCGCGCGGCGGCCGACCAGGCGGCGTCCCTGCAGCGCTATCTGCGACGCACCTCCAATCCCCGGGCGACGGTCGAGCAGGCCTGGCCGGTCATCCCGCGTCCGCGGTGAACTCGGCCGTCGGGGAGCGGAGTTGGGTCCTGTGCCGGAAGCTCAGAAGGGATACCAGCGCACAGCCGTGTCCCCGTCCCGCAGCGAGGCCACCCGGCGCCGGAACTCGACCAGCGCCTTGGGATTGCTCGGTGCGTGCTGCGCCACCCAGGCACAGCTCGCCGTCTCGCGTGCCCCGCGCAGCACAGCGCACCCGTCCCATTCGCGTACGTCCCAGCCGTACGTCGTGACGAAGGAGGTGTAGGACTCGGCGGGCAGCCCGTAGCGGTCGGCGGACAGCGCCATCACCACGAGGTCGTGCTCCCGCAGATCCGTGGAGAAGGTCTCCAGATCCACCAGGACCGGGCCGCCGGGGCCGACATGGACATTGCGCGGCAGCGCGTCCCCATGGATGGGGCCGGGCTCCAGGTGCGCGGTGAGCGCGGCGGCCGCGTCGGCGAAGCCGTCCCTCCGCTCGCGCAGATAGGCGGCGTCGGCCGGGTCGACGGCGTCTCCGGCGAGCCGCAGCCAGCGCTCCACACCGCCGAGCAACTCCCGGCGCGGCAGCGCGAAGGGCGGCGCGGGCAGTGCGTGCACCTGCCGGAGCAGCCCCGCCAGATCGGCGGGCTCGACGGGCCTGACCGCGGGTCCGATGCCGTGCCAGACCGTCAGCGGGTGACCGTCGACCAGTCGCGGCTTCGGCTCGGCGGCCCGGACCGCGGGGACCTCGCACTGCTCGAGCCAGTCCGCGACGAGCAGTTCGCGGGTGGCACGCTCGAGGAGTTCGGGGGCGTCCCGGCCGACCTTGACGACCACGCTGCCGTCGGTGAAGACCGCGTTCTCACCGAGCGAGAGCAGCTCGGCCCCGGGGTCGAGGCCGGCTCCGTCCAGGAGCTCGCGAGCCCGAGCCTCGTCCATCAGTTGCCTCCCACGGCCTTGCGTGCGACTGGTGCGGGTGCCGCCGGCACCGCCGTCGACCCCGCTCAGTCTCCCATTCGTACAGGCCACGAGGTGCGCGCGGCCGCTTGACGTTTGCAGGTCACGTCAGCACGATGACGGAGCCCACCCGGGGCGAACACGGCGCGTAACGCTCGCAAGGACCAGGCGGTGTCTCCCCACGGGTCCCCCACACACCGCCCGAAGGAGCCGCTCCCGTGACACTGTCGACCGCGACGAAGCGGCCGCGGAAGGGCGCGCCGTCGCAGGGACCGCCGGCCGACTACGGCGCGTGGTTCCTGGTCCTGCCGGCGCTCATCCCCATCCTGGTGCTGAGCGTCGGGCCGCTGTTGTACGGCATCGCCCTGTCGTTCACGGACGCCCAGTCGGGACGTACCGCCGCGACCCAGTGGGTCGGACTGCTGAACTTCCAGGACCTGGCGCACGACACCCTCTTCTGGGACTCGTTCCGCATCGGCCTGCTGTGGGCGGTCGGGGTGACGGTCCCACAGTTCCTGCTCGCCCTCGGCCTGGCCCTGCTGCTCAACCAGGACCTGCGCTTCCGCTGGCTGGCGAGGGCGCTGGCGATCATCCCCTGGGCGATGCCCGAGGTGGTCGTCGGCATCATGTGGCGCCTCGTCTACCACCCGGACGCGGGCGTGCTCAACGAAACGCTGGCCGATCTCGGCCTCGGCGGCGGCCGCGACTGGCTGACCGGCACCGCCACCGCACTGCTCGCCGTCATCGTCGTCGGCATCTGGGCGGGCATGCCCCAGACGACGGTCGCCCTGCTCGCCGGCCTGCAGAACACACCGCGCGAACTGCACGAGGCGGCGGCGATGGACGGCGCCGGAGCCTGGCGCCGCTTCCGGACCGTGACCTGGCCGGCGATCAAGCCCGTCGCCCTGGCCATCTCGGCCCTGAACTTCATCTGGAACTTCAACTCCTTCGCCCTGGTCTACGTACTCACCCAGGGCGGGCCCGGCGGCCGCACCCGGCTGCCGATGCTCTTCGCCTACGAAGAGGCCTTCCGCTACGGGCAGTTCGGCTACGCGGCGGCGATGGGCTGTGTGATGGTCGCGGTGATCTCCGTGATCCTCGCGTTCTACCTGGTGGGCAGGTTGCGCGGAGGTGACACGAGCTGATGCGTACCTCGAGGCCCGTGCGCGCCGCGCAGTACCTGGCCCTCCTCGCCTATCTCGTCTTCCTGGCCTTCCCGTTCGTCTGGCTGATCTCCACCGCGTTCAAGCCGGCCGCGGAACTGGGCAGCCTGCACCCCACCTGGATCCCCGAGAACCCCACCCTGGAGAACTTCCGGCAGGCCTTCGACGAGCAGCCGCTCCTGCAGGCCACCGCCAACTCGCTGATCGTGGCGCTGAGCGCGGCCCTGGTGGCAGTGGTGATCGCCACGCCGATGGCGTACGTGATGGCGCGTCACCGGAACCGGCTCGCGAAGGCGGCCACCGGCTGGGTCGTGATCAGTCAGGCTTTCCCGTTCGTCCTGATCATCATCCCGCTCTTCCTGATCCTGAAGAACTTCCACCTGATCAATTCCCTGGCAGGTCTGATCATGGTGTATGTGGTCTGGGCGCTGCCGTTCGCCCTGTGGATGCTGGTCGGCTACGTACGCGCCGTGCCGCCCGAACTGGAGGAGGCCGCGGCCGTGGACGGCGCCGGACGGCTGCGCATCCTGGTCTCGGTCACCGCACCGCTGCTCGCGCCCGGGATCGTCGCCACCGCCATGTTCGCCTTCATCACCGCGTGGAACGAGTTCTTCTTCGCCCTCGTCCTGCTGAAGACTCCGGAGAAGCAGACGTTGCCCGTCATCCTGAACCGCTTCATCGGCACCGAGGGCGTCGCCGACCTCGGCCCGCTCGCGGCGGCCGCCTTCCTCGCCACCATCCCGTCCCTGGTGATCTTCGCGCTCATCCAGAAGCGGATCACCGGGGGCATGCTCGCCGGGGCGGTGAAGCACTGATGCGCCGCGCGTGGAGGAGTCGCCCCCGGATCCTGACGGCCACCGCGGCCGCCCTCGCCGTGCTCCTGTCCGGCTGCAGCGGCTCGGACGGGGACGACGACGGCAAGATCACGCTCGAATTCCAGTCGCTTGCCTGGCAGAAGGAGTCCGTCGACGTCAACAAGCAGCTGGTGAAGGAGTGGAACGCCCGCCATCCCGATGTGCGGGTGAAGTACGTCCAGGGCAGCTGGGACAGCGTCCACGACCAGCTGCTCACCTCCTTCGAGGGCGGCGAGGCGCCGGACATCATCCACGACGCCTCCGACGACCTCGCGGACTTCGCGTACGGCGGCTATCTCGCCGATCTGCGCGAGCTGCTCCCGTCCCGCCTCACCTCGGACATCCCCGACGCCGCGTGGGAGACGGCCACCTTCGACGAGGGTGTGTACGGAGTGCCGTTCCTGCAGGAGCCGCGGGTGCTGATCGCCAACGCCAAGTGGCTGAAGAAGTCCGGCGTACGCATCCCCACCACCGAGAAGCCCTGGAGCTGGCCGGAGTTCCGCCGGATCACCAAGGAGCTCAGCGGGGGCGGAAAGTACGGAGTGGCCTGGCCTCTGAAGGAGCCTGTTTCGGCCACGTTGAACCTCTCCCTGTCCACCGGCGGCCAGGTCTTCCGCCGCGGCGCGGACGGGAAGGTGGAGATCCGCTTCGACGCGGCCGACCAGGAGGTGCCGCGTACCGTCCACGACCAGGTCAACACCGATGGCAGCGCGTCGAGTTCGACCCTCGGTATGGGTGGCTCGGACACGCTGCCGGGCTTCTTCGGCGGCAAGTACGCGATGGTTCCGCTCGGCTTCTCGTACCGCCAGCAGGTGGTGCAGCAGGCGCCGAAGGGCTTCGAGTGGCAGGTGCTGCCGGCCCCGGCGGGCGCCGCGGGCCTGCGGCAGGGAGTCTCCCCGCAGACCTTGTCCATCGCCGAGGACAGTGCGCACAAGAAGGAGGCGATGGAGTTCATCGACTTCCTGCTGCAGCCGGACAACATGGTGCGGCTCGCCGAGGGCGACTGGATGCTGCCGACCGGTGCCGAGGCGCTGAAGGCTCCGGCGCTGCGCCGCGAGAAGGACGGCTGGGCCGTCGGGACGGCGCTCGCCGGAGAGTTGCGGACCGCGCCCGCGCAATCCGTACGCGGCTATCCGGAATGGAAGGACAAGGTGGCCACGCCCGCCCTTCAGGAGTACTACAGCGGTGCGATCGACGGTGTGGAACTGAAGAAACGCCTGGTCGAGGACGGCAATCTGGTGCTGGCGCGCTACCAGCGCTGAGTCGGGCGTCAACTGGCCGCTGTGCCATGCGATTTGCACAGAGCGTCCGAATTATTATTACGAAAACTTGTTGAACAAGTCACAGGTGTATGTAGGTATTGATCTGCGCGCGTCAATCGGTCAGGGTTTCGTCTCAACCCCCGGACATCTTCCGGGTCTACGGGGGTTGAATCGACAACTTTATGCAACCCCCCACAACTCCCCCCACACCACGAGGAGCTCACTCTTCATGGCAAGTCACAAGCGCGCTCGTTCGATGAAGCTCACCGCCGCGATAGCCACCGCCGCCACCGCGGTCGGTGTCACGATCTTCGCCAGCCCCTTCGCGGGCGCCGCGGCTCCGGCCGAGGGCAAGGTCTACGGCGCCGACGCCAAGGGCGCGGTCGCGGGCAGCTACATCGTCATGCTGGACGGCAAGACCGACAAGAGCGGCAAGCAGGACCTCGCCAAGGAGTACGGCGGCAAGCTCAAGAAGAACTACTCCTCCGCGATCAACGGCTTCTCCGCCTCGGGCCTGTCCGAGAAGGAGGCCAAGCAGCTCGCTGCCGACCCCGCGGTCGAGAAGGTCGTCCAGAACAAGAAGTTCACCATCGACGCCACCCAGGACAACCCGCCGTCGTGGGGCCTGGACCGCATCGACCAGACCGAGACCGCCGGTGACGACGCGTACACCTACCCGGACTCGGCCGGCGAGGGCGTCACCGCGTACGTGATCGACACCGGTGTCCGCATCACCCACGAGGACTTCGAGGGCCGCGCGACGCACGGCTACGACGCGGTCGACGGCGACGACTCGGCCGACGACGGCAACGGCCACGGCACGCACGTCGCCGGCACCATCGCCGGTGCCGCGCACGGTGTCGCCAAGAAGGCGAACATCGTCGCCGTCCGCGTCCTCGACGACAACGGCTCGGGCACCACCGAGCAGGTCGTCGCGGGCATCGACTGGGTGACCGAGAACCACGAGGGCCCGTCCGTCGCCAACATGAGCCTCGGCGGCGGCGCGGACGAAGCGCTCGACGCGGCCGTCCAGAAGTCCATCGCCGCGGGCGTCACCTACGGTGTCGCAGCCGGCAACGAGTCCTCGGACGCGAGCCAGAGCTCGCCGGCCCGCGTGCCGGAGGCCATCACGGTCGCCTCCTCCACCGACGCCGACGAGCAGTCCGACTTCTCCAACTACGGCGAGATCGTCGACATCTACGCTCCGGGCTCGGACATCACGTCCGCCTGGAACACCGGTGACGACGCCACGAACACCATCTCCGGTACGTCGATGGCGACGCCGCACGTCGTCGGCGCCGCGGCCGTCTACCTGGCCGGCAACCAGGACGCCACGCCGGAGGATGTGGCCACCGCCCTGACCGAGGGTGCCACCCCGGACGCGATCTCCAACGCGTCCCCGGGCACCCCGAACCTGCTGCTCAAGGTCACCGAGTAAGCACCCGCAAGACCGGCGGCCGTCGCGCTTTCCCCCACGGGGCGCGACGGCCGCCTCCTGCTGCGCTGCGCCGGGCGACGGCTCGCTGCTT
>NZ_QUAK01000205.1 GCF_003429565.1 Streptomyces triticagri | reverse complement strand
CCGGGCGGCGGGGCGCGGCCGCGCCCCGAGCCTGCGGTGCGCGCTCGGCGGCAGCGTCTCGGCGGCCCTCGGCGCGGTGCGGATCCTCGGGGCGCCGGGCGGGACTCTCTGCGTGTTCGGGGTCTCTGGCCCCGTCGCGGGACGCGTCTCGCTCGGCGTCCGCGGGCACGGCGAAGGCCCGGGCGTCGACGGGGCCCTCGGCGGGCTCCGCGGCGGCGTCCGGACCGGCCTGGGGCTCGTCCTCGTCGGTGTGTGTCCGAAGGCTCTTGGCGTAGCGGCGCTCCATTGCCGCGCGTCCGGACAGCAGCCGGATGGCGGTGGAGAAGCGTTCCGTCGGACGGGCCTCGTTGAGCTCGTCCTGCCTGCGGAGCCACATCGGCACCAAGTAGGCGGCCCAGGCCCCAACGATGACTGCGTAGATGAGGCCGCTGCTGCTCACGCCTCACACGGTAGAGGGGTTTCGTTGAGGCCATCTGCCAATTAGCGCGGTGTGTCGCACGATCTGGCTGATATCTCGAACTTTTTTTGTGACTGTTGCGATCAACAGCCTGTGATTTCACGCATATTCACGGTCAAGCGCCTGTCATTTTCGAACAAGTATTTTATTCGGGCCGGGTTGCGGGGCCTGTCGTCGGACTGTTGTTCCCGGAACGTGCCTGGTGCCAGCGCCGGAGCAACCCGCCGGGCACCTCCTCGACGGTGAGGGCGAACACCAGATGGTCACGCCATCCGCCGTCGATGTGGAGAAAACGTGGCCGAGTCCCCTCCTCGCGGAATCCGAGTTTCTCCACGACCCGTCGGCTCGGCGCGTTCTCCGGGCGAATGCAGACTTCGATCCGGTGCAGACCGACCGTGCCGAAACAGTGGTCGACGACGAGGGCCACCGCGGTCGGAACCACTCCGCGGCCCGCGACCGCCTGGTCGACCCAGTACCCGATGTGCCCGGAACACATCGACCCCCAGGAGATGCCCGCGACCGTCAACTGCCCGACCAGACGGCCCTGGTACTCGATCACGAAGGGCAGCATCCGTCCCGCGTTCGCCTCCGCCCGCAGATGGCGCACCATCTGCCGGTACGTGGGCCGCTGGGCCACCGGGGCGCCCGGCGCCGCGGGCGGGATGGTCGCCTCCCAGGGGCGGAGCCAGTCGCGGTTGCGTCGGTTGACCTCGCGCCAGGCGCGCTGGTCGCGCGCCTTTATCGGCCGGAGGACGACGTCGCCGTCCCGCAGCACCGCGGGCCAGGAGGGGCTGGTCAGTTCGGGCTCCCCGGGGTGCTGGGGTGATCGCCGCCGTGCAGCTGCTCGACGGCGTGCACCAGGAGGGGCTCCAGTACGGCGAGCCCGTCGCGGACGCCGCCGGTGGAACCGGGCAGATTGACGACCAGTGTGCGGCCGGCGACTCCGGCGAGGCCGCGGGAGAGGGCCGCCGTGGGCACCTTGTCCCGGCCGTACGCGCGGATCGCCTCGGCGATGCCGGGGACTTCGCGGTCCAGGACGGCGCGGGTGGCCTCCGGGGTGCGGTCGGTCGGGGAGAGTCCGGTGCCGCCGGTGGTGATCACGACATCGACGCCGGCCTCGACCGCTGCGCGCAGCGCCGCCTCCACCGGGTCGCCGTCCGGCACCACCTGAGGGCCCGTCACCTCGAAGCCGAGTGCGGTGAGCGCATCGGCGATCAGCGGGCCGCCGCGGTCGGCGTAGACGCCTGCGGAGGCGCGGTTGGAGGCCGTCACCACGAGAGCCTTCACGGCCGGCTCCAGGTGCCGGACTTTCCGCCCGTCTTCTCCTCGACCCGTACGTCCGTGACGACCGCGCCCTTGTCGACCGCCTTCACCATGTCGATCACGGTGAGCGCGGCGACGGAGACGGCGGTGAGGGCCTCCATCTCGACGCCCGTACGGTCCGTGGTCTTCACGGTGGCGAGGATCTCCACGGCGTCGTCCGCCACGGTCAGATCGAGCTCGACTCCGGAGACGGCCAGCGGGTGGCAGAGCGGGATCAGGTCCGGGGTGCGCTTGGCGCCCATGATCCCGGCGATGCGGGCGGTGGCCAGGGCGTCGCCCTTCGGTACGCCTTCGCCGCGCAGCAGCTCGACGACTCGGGGCGAGACGAGGACGCGACCGGTGGCGCGGGCGGTGCGCGCGGTCACGTCCTTCCCGGATACGTCGACCATGCGGGCGGCTCCCGCGTCGTCGATGTGCGTCAGACGGTCCTGCGTACTCATGTGCCTCGGCGCTCCCGATGGGGCGGCCCCGCCCGGTGCGGGCCTGGTGTGGGCAGACACGGTACCCGCACCGGCGCTGCTTCAGCCGAGCAGGACCACGTCGAGCTCGGTGCCCGGCTCGACGCGGGTGGTGTCCTCGGGGACCACGATCAGCGCATCGGCCCGGGCGAGCGCGGCGACCAGATGCGAGCCGGCACCGCCCACCGGGGACACCGTGCCCTCGCCCATCACTCCGCGCAGGAACTGCCGGCGGCCGGCCGGCGATGTCAGAGCACGGTCGGCGCGCAGGGTGGCCCGCACCGTGGGGCGCCGCACCTCCTGGAGGCCCATCAGGGCGCGGATCGCGGGCCGTACGAAGAGCTCGAACGAGACGTAGCTGGAGACCGGATTGCCCGGCAGGGCGAGGAGGGGGGTGTGGTCGGGGCCGATGGAGCCGAATCCCTGCGGCTTGCCGGGCTGCATGGCCAGCTTGCGGAACTCGATGCCGCTGCCTGCCTCGTCCTCGTCGGACACATGCTCAAGGGCTTCCTTGACCACGTCGTAGGCGCCGACGCTGACGCCACCGGTGGTCACCAGGAGGTCGGCGCGGATCAGTTGGTCCTCGATGGTGGAGCGCAGGGTCTCGGCGTCGTCGACGACGGCGCCGACCCGGTAGGCGATGGCTCCGGCGTCCCGGGCCGCTGCCGTGAGGGAGAAGCTGTTGGAGTCGTAGATGTGGCCTTCGGGCAGTTCCTCGCCCGGCTGGGTCAGTTCGCTGCCGGTGGACAGGACGACGACCCGCGGGCGGGGGCGGACCCGGACCGCGCCGCAGCCGATGGAGGCAAGGAGTGCGATCTGCGGCGGTCCGAGCACGGTGCCGGCCGCCAGGGCCCGCTCACCCGCCTGCACATCGCTGCCACGCGCGCGTACGTGTGCGCCGGCCTCGGCGGGGCGGTGCACCCTGACCTCGCCGGACGCCTGCTCGGAGCCGTTGCTGCGCGGGGCCATCGAGCCGACCGGGCCGCCGCCGAGACCGCCGTCCGTCCACTCGACCGGCACGACGGCCTCGGCGCCCTCGGGCAGTGGTGCACCGGTCATGATGCGGGCCGCCTCGCCCGCGCCCACGGTGATGTCGCCCGAGCTGCCGGCCGCGACATCGCCGACGACGCGCAGTACGGCGGGGAACTCCTCGCCGGCGCCCGCGACATCGGCCACGCGGACGGCGTATCCGTCCATCGAGCTGTTGTCGAACGGGGGCAGCGAGAGGGGCACCGTGACGTCGTCGACGAGCACGCATCCCTGGGCGTCGAGCAGTTGCAGCTCGATGGGCTCCAAGGGGCGCACCGCGGCGAGGATGTCGGCCAGGTGCTCGTCCACGGACCAGAGGTCGCCATGGGGCGCCGGATGTGCGCTTCCGGAGCTGTGTCCCGCGCCGTCCGGTGCGCCTGTTGCGACCTCTGATGCCGTGCTGTTGCTCACGATCCCTGCATCTCCTCGGTGACGTAACGCTGGAGCCAGGACCGGAAGTCGGGTCCCAGGTCCTCACGTTCGCACGCGAGTCTGACAATGGCACGCAGGTAGTCGCTCCGGTCGCCGGTGTCATAGCGGCGGCCCTTGAAGACGACACCGTGCACCGGGCCGCCGGCCTTCTCGTCCTCGGCGAGCTGCTGCAGCGCGTCGGTCAGCTGGATCTCGCCGCCGCGGCCGGGCTCGGTCCGGCGCAGTATGCCGAAGACGGCGGGGTCGAGGACGTAGCGGCCGATGATGGCGTAGTTGCTGGGGGCGTCGGCCGGTTCCGGCTTCTCGACCAGGCCGGTGACCTTCACGACGTCGCCCTCGCCGGTGGGCTCGACGGCCGCGCAGCCGTAGAGGTGGATCTGCTCGGGGTCGACCTCCATCAGGGCGATGACGCTGCCGCCCTGCTGTGCCTGGACCTCGACCATGCGCTGCAGGAGCGGGTCGCGCGGGTCGATCAGGTCGTCACCGAGGAGCACGGCGAACGGGTCGTTGCCCACGTGCGGCTCGGCGCACAGGACGGCGTGGCCGAGGCCGCGCGGGTCGCCCTGGCGGACGTAGTGCATGGTCGCCAGGTCGCTGGACTCCTGGACCTTGGCGAGGCGGGTGGCGTCGCCCTTCTTGGTGAGCGCCGACTCCAGTTCGTAGTTGCGGTCGAAGTGGTCCTCCAGGGGGCGCTTGTTGCGGCCCGTGACCATGAGGACGTCGGAGAGGCCCGCGGCCACCGCCTCCTCGACCACGTACTGGATCGCCGGCTTGTCGACGACCGGGAGCATTTCCTTCGGAGTGGCCTTGGTGGCCGGAAGGAACCGGGTGCCGAGACCTGCTGCCGGGATGACAGCCTTCGTGATCGTGGGGTGCGACTCAGTCATGCCCAGAACCATAACCTGTACGTATGTGCGGAAGGTGAGGCTCCGGTTAATTCCGGCTCGTACGCCGCGCTGACTCTGGTTTGGAGAGGTTTGTGAGTGTTGTGGCCAACGATCCCGCGGACAACGCTGCCAAGGCCGCATTGCGCCGCGAACTCCTCCGCGCGAGGAACCGGTTGACAGAAGATGACGCGCAGGAGGCCGCCACGGTTCTCGCCGGCCGGGCGGCAGATCTCGACGAACTGGCACGCGCGCGCACGGTCGCCGCCTATGTGTCGGTGGGCCGTGAACCCGGCACTCGCGCCCTCCTGGACACCCTGCACGCGCGTGGCGCGCGCGTACTGCTGCCGGTGCTGCTTCCGGACAACGACCTCGACTGGGGCGTCTATCGGGGCTCAGGCCGTCTCGTACGGGCCGCACGCGGACTGCTCGAACCCGACGGCGGGCGACTCGGCCCCGACGCGGTCACGGACGCGGACACCGTCCTGCTGCCCGGTCTCGCGGTCGACTCCCGCGGAATGCGCCTCGGACGCGGCGGAGGGAGCTACGACCGGGTCCTGGCGCGTCTCGAACACGCAGGCGCGCACCCGGCCCTGATCGTCCTCCTGTATGACGACGAGGTGGTCGCGCACGTCCCGGAGGAGCCGCACGACCGCCCCGTGCACGCGGCGGTGACTCCGCGCGCGGTGCACCGGTTCCGCAGCGCCTGACGACCGCACGGTCCGAGCTCCACGCGCGCGTGGAGGGCCGTTACGGGCTGAGCACCAGGTGATTGTCCGTGGTGTTCTCGACGGCGTCCTTGGTGAACGGCCACTCGAGCAGTTCACCCTTGGCCCATTTGTCGGTCTGATCCGTGTAGTTGGAGCTGTAGGCGTGTCCGGAGGCGCCGGTGAGGTTGATCCACTGGGACTTGTCCAGGTTGCCCAGGTTCACCACCATCCGCATCGACGGCACCCAGACCACGTCGTAGCCGCCGGCCGCGTTCCAGCCCGTGGCGTTGACCGTGGCCTCGCCGCCGCCGAGCTCCCAGGGGCCGCGGTTGAGCAGCCACTGCATGAAGCCGGGTCCCTCGGTACCGATCGTCTGGTTCTTGAGCATCAGCCGGTGCAGGCGTCCCCAGCTCCAGGTGTCGACGTCCTTGCCGAGCTTGGCGGTCAGCTCCCAGCGCGCGTCCTCCATGGCGCGGGCGAAGAGCTGGTCACGGGTCTTGGTCTCCGGGTCCGTACGCGTCGAAGGCGACTGCCACCACTCGTTGTCCTCGTCGTCGAGGATCGAGCGGACCACCTCGAACCAGCGGTCTCCACCGTCCGGCTGGGCCGCGTCCGGGGCCCGCTCGCCGCATTCGGTCACGCGCTTGTCCGGGTCGTCCACGGGGCCGGTCTTGTCGGCGGGCTCCACCTTGATGCAGGAGCCGTCCACCCGCAGCTCCTTGGGGAGCTTGTCGCCGAAGGCCAGCTTCAGGACGTTGCGCCACACGGCGTTGAAGTACGCGGCCGCCCCCGAATCGGCGTCCTGCGTGTAGTCCCAGCCCTCCAGCAGCTTCTGGGCCTCGCGCACGTACTTGTCCGAGACGTCGATCTTGAGCAGCTTCGGGGTGAGGAGCTTCGCGATCTCGCTGCTGTTGTCCAGCTGCATCGTGCGCATGTCGTCGGACGAGATCTTGCCGTTGCCCTTGATCTTCGACGCGATGAGGTCGTTGATCCGCTGGCTGCGGGCGCCGTACCCCCAGTCCTTGGTGAGGGTGTACGGGTACTTGTCATCGATGACCGCCTGGTTCGCCGTCACGATGTAGCCGCGCTTCGGGTTGTACTCGTAGGGCAGCGCGCGCTGCGGGACGTAACCCGTCCACCGGTAGTCGGGGTCCCAGCCAGGGGCCGGCAGAGTGCCGTCGTGTCCCTTCGCGCGCGTGGGGATCTTTCCGGGGGCCTGGTAGCCGATGTTGCCCTTGGTGTCGGCGTAGATCAGGTTCTGCGAAGGCACCTCGAAGTAGGTGGCCGCCTTGCGGAACTCGTTGAAGTTGCCCGCCTTGTTGAGGGCGAAGACGGCGTCCATGGACCTGCCGGGCGTCAGCGCCGTCCAGCGCAATGAGACCGCGTACCCGTCGGACCGGTCGGGTGCCGCGCTGCTGACGGGAGCCTCCTTGCCGACGTCGGCGAGTTCGTCGTTGCGGTCGGACACCAAGGGGCCGTTGTCGGTCTCCCGTACGACGATCTTGCGGTCCGAGCCGCCGGCCACCTTGATGGTCTCGGAGCGGGTCTTGAACGGCTGCACCTTGCCGTCGTACAAGTAGCCGTCGCCCTGGATCTTCTCCAGGTAGAGGTCCGTGACGTCGGCGCCCAGGTTGGTCAGGCCCCAGGAGACGTCCTGGTTGTGGCCGATGATCACGCCGGGCATGCCGGCGAAGGTGTAACCGGACACGTCGTACTGGCAGTTCTCGTTGACGGTGCGGCAGTGCAGGCCCATCTGGTACCAGACCGAGGGCAACTGGGGCGCGAGGTGCGGGTCGTTCGCCAGGAGCGGCTTGCCGGTCGTGGTGTGTTCGCCCGCCACCACCCAGGAGTTGGATCCGATGCCGTCGCCGTTCGGGCCGACCGAATCGGGCAGCTTGCCGAGGACGTCGGAGAGGCTGGAGAGCTGTGTGGCGAGCCCGTCGGGGGCCTCGGTGCCGCCGGCCAGCCCGGTGCCCGCGGAGGCTCCCTGTGCGCCCTGTGTGCTCGTCCCGGAGGCCTTCGGGTCGTAGGCGCCGGAGCCCTCGTCGACCGCGCCCTCCTGGACGATCGGCTTGTGCAGGTCGTACGGGTAGTCCGGATACAGGTCCTGGATCTCCTTGGGGCCGAGGCGGCTGTACATCAGCGAACGGTCGATCTCGTCCTGCATGTTGCCGCGCAGGTCCCAGGCCATCGCCTTGAGCCAGGCCACCGAATCGACCGGATCCCACTTGTCGATCTTGTAGTCGTTGCTGAAGCCGAGGGCCGCGTACTCGACGGAGACGTCCTCGCCGTCCTTGCCTTCCAGGTAGGCGTTGACGCCCTTGGTGTACGCCTGCAGATGCTTCTTGGCCGAGGCCGAGAGCTTGGTCTCGTACTCCTGCTTGGCGACGCGGTGCCAGCCGAGCGTGCGCAGGAACTTGTCGGTGCCGACCTGCCCCTTGCCGAACATCTCGGACAGCCGTCCCGAGGTCGTGTGCCGGCGTACGTCCATCTCCCAGAACCGGTCCTGGGCCTGGACGTATCCCTGGGCCATGAACAGGTCCGCGTCCGATTCGGCGTACACCTGCGGAATCCCATTGGCGTCCCGCCGCACGTCGACCGGGCCGTTGAGACCCTTGAGCTTGATCGACCCCTTGGTCTGCGGCAGGGAGGCACGCACCGTGCTGACGCTCCAGTACGTCCCGTAGCCCACGCCCGCGATGAGGGCCAGCACCAGGACGATCAGGATCAGGCGGAGTCGTCGCCCCTTCTTCTTGCCGGTCTTCTGGCCGGAAGAGGCGCTTGTGTTGGCGGGCATCGCTGTCCTTCGAGCGGCAGGGTGGTCCTGGAGTGCTGGGAGCAACCTTAGGCGCAGGGCAGCGGACCTCCGGACGGGTGGTCGGCAAGGTATATCGCACGATCGAACAACAGCATCAAGAAGGCGTTAACGATTAGGTAAGGTAACGAAGTACCCGCCCGTCCTCTCGCCCGGCACGACGCCCCGCCGACCGGTCGAGTGCTCCTGGAAGGATCGGCCACTGACTGTCCATCACCTCAACGAGCTGCTGCTCGTCTGCTCGCTGGTCCTGCTCTTCGCGGTCGCGGCGGTCCGGATCTCCTCGCGCAGCGGCCTGCCGAGCCTGCTGCTCTATCTCGGTATCGGGATAGCGATAGGCCAGGACGGCTTCGGCCATGTCGCCTTCGAAGACGCGGAATTGACCCAGGTCATCGGCTACGCCGCCCTTGTGGTGATCCTCGCCGAGGGCGGACTCGGCACCAAGTGGAAGGAGATCAGACCCGCGCTGCCGTCAGCCGTGGCTCTGTCCACGATCGGTGTCGCCCTGAGCGTGGGCGTGACCGCCACGGCCGCGCACTTCCTGGTCGGACTCGAGTGGCGGCAGGCCCTGATCATCGGTGCGGTGGTGTCGTCCACGGACGCCGCCGCGGTGTTCTCGGTGCTGCGCCGCGTCCCGCTGCCATCCCGGATCACCGGCACGCTCGAGGCCGAGTCCGGGTTCAACGACGCCCCTGTGGTCATCCTCGTCGTCGCCTTCTCGACGGTCGGCCCGGTGGACGATTGGTACCTGCTCGTCGGCAAGATCATCCTCGAGCTGGCGATCGGCGCCGCGATCGGACTCTCGGTGGGCTGGCTCGGCGCCTACGGTCTGAAGCACGTCGCGCTGCCCGCCTCCGGCCTCTATCCGATCGCCGTGATGGCCATCGCCGTGACCGCCTACGCGGCCGGCGCCATGGCGCACGGCAGCGGCTTCCTCGCCGTCTACCTCGCCTCGATGATCCTCGGCAACGCCAAGCTGCCGCACGCACCGGCCACCCGCGGCTTCGCCGACGGCCTCGGCTGGCTCGCCCAGATCGGCATGTTCGTCCTGCTCGGGCTCCTGGTCACGCCGCACGAACTCGCCGACGACATACTGCCCGCGCTGGTGGTCGGCCTGGTGCTCACCGCCGTCTCGCGGCCGCTGAGCGTCTTCCTGAGCCTGTCGCCGTTCCGGGTCGGGCGGCGGGAGAAGCTGCTGATGTCGTGGGCCGGCCTGCGCGGCGCGGTGCCCATCATTCTCGCCACCATCCCCATGGTGACCGGAATCGAAGGCAGCGAACGCATCTTCAACATCGTCTTCATCCTGGTCGTCGTCTACACACTGATCCAGGGGCCGACGCTGCCCTCGCTCGCCAAGGCCCTCCGGCTGGGCGACTCCTCCGAGGCGTCGGACCTGGGGATCGAATCGGCGCCCCTGGAACGGCTGCGCGGACATCTGCTGTCGGTGGCCGTCCCGCGCGGATCGCGGATGCACGGCGTGGAGGTCGCCGAACTGCGGCTGCCGCCGGGCTCCGCGGTCACCCTCGTCGTACGGGACGGCGAATCGTTCGTACCCCTGCCGTCGACGGTCCTCGCGCGCGGGGACGAGCTGCTCGTCGTCGCCACCGATCCGGTACGGGACGCCGCCGAGCAGCGGCTGCGCGCGGTCGCGAAGGGCGGCAAGCTGGCCAGTTGGCTGGGCACGGATCGGGAGCACGCGGGATAGCGGGAGCACGCGGGAGAGGGCGGCGTCTCCGGTCAGGGCTGTACGAGCACGCCCTGACCGGGCGGGAAGGTACCGGTCGGCGGGGCGGCCGATGGTGGCCGGGAACACCCCTCGGAACACTGCATTCCGGGAAATCGGGGCGGGGTGCGCCCGTACACTGGAGAAACCTTTGATCATCACCACCTCTGTCTGACGCAGAGCTGGCGCGACCGCACGGCGGCCGCAGGTCCCTTCCGCGCCGGGTGGCGCGGAGCGCAGCGGACCCGGCATCTACCGACGTTCCTGCGCAAGTGGACAGCTCTCGGCGGTGCCCGCGGGACGCGTCACCAGACAGCAGAAAGGCCAGGCCGTGGAGTCCACGGTCACCTCTGAGCCCCGGCCCGGGTACGGGCAGTTGCTGCGCACCCCGCACGCCCTGTCGTTCGTGCTGCCCGGGTTCCTCGCCCGGCAGCCGTTCGCGATGCTGACGATGTCGATCGTCCTGCTCCTTCGCCACACCACCGGATCGTTCGCGACGGCCGGTACGGTCGCGGCCGTCGCCGGTGTCGCCATGGCCCTGTTCGCGCCGCAGAGCGGGCGCCTCGCCGACCGCTTCGGGCAGCGCGCCGTCCTGCTGCCCGGTGTCGCCGTGCACACCGGCTCGCTGGTCGCCCTCGCCGCGCTGGCTCTCGCCGACGCCCCGATATGGGCCCTCATCGGCACGGCCGCCGTCGTCGGCGCCTCGGTGCCGCAGATCGGGCCCATGGTGCGGGCTCGCTGGGCGACCGCTCTCGACCGGCCGGATCGCCGCCATCTGATGCCCACCGCGGCGGCCCTCGAGTCGGTCACGGACGAGTTCACCTTCGTCGTGGGCCCGCTGCTCGCCACGGCCCTGTGCACCTTCGTGCACCCCGGTGCGGGGCTCGGTGCGGAGGCCGTACTGACCCTCGTCGGCGGACTGCTCTTCGCCACGCGCCGCGACACCCAACCCACCGCGCTCGGCGCGAGCGACCGCCACGCGCGCGTGGCGCACGTCTCGGCGATGTCGGTGGCCGGCGTACGGGTGCTCGCCGTCGCGTTCCTAGGGATCGGCGCCGTATTCGGCGGGATGCAGGTCTCCCTGACGGCCTTCGCCGAGGAGGCCGGGCAGCCCGGCGTCAACGGCCTCCTGTACGGCATCTTCGCGGCCGGGAACATGCTCTCCGGCATCGTCTTCGGCGCGGTCGCCTGGAAGACGGCACCGCGCAACCGCCTCCTGATCGGGTACTCCGCGCTGGCCCTCACCGCGTCCACGCTCTGGACCGTGCACTCGGTGGCGCTATTCGCGGTCGTCGGGCTCCTGGTGGGGATGTGCATCGCGCCCGCCCTGGTGACCGGGTTCACGCTCATCGAGTCCCTGGTGCCCGCGTCCGCGCGCACCGAGGCGTTCACCTGGCTCACCGGCGCGGTCGCGCTCGGCCAGGCCGGTGCCGTCACGCTGTCCGGCGGCCTCGCGGACGCCCGGGGCGCGAGTGCCGGATTCCTGGTGCCGATGGCCGGGACCGCACTGGCCCTGGTCGTGCTGCTGAGCCTGCGCGGCAGTCTGCGACCGGCCTCGGCGGGGCGGACGGTGGCACGTGGTGTCCGTCACCGCCCCGGGGTGACGGTGGACTGATCCCGCGGAATACGTCACTATGGACCGTCGTTAGCACTCATCGAGTGAGAGTGCCAGGAGGAAGCAAGTGCCGACGTACCAGTACCAGTGCACCGAGTGCGGCGAGGGCCTCGAGGCGGTGCAGAAGTTCACCGATGACTCGCTGACCGAGTGCCCGAGCTGCCAGGGACGCCTGAAGAAGGTCTTCTCGGCCGTCGGCATCGTCTTCAAGGGCTCCGGCTTCTACCGCAACGACAGCCGCGGTTCCTCGACCAGCAGCTCCCCGGCGGGCGGCAAGTCGGACGCGAAGTCCGAGGCGAAGTCCGACTCCGGGTCGAAGCCGGCCGACTCCTCGTCGTCGAAGAGCTCGACCCCTGCCTCGTCGAGCTCCGCGTCCACGTCCAGCTCCGGCTCCGGCTCGTCGAGCAGCAGCTCCGCCGCCTGACCTCTGCGTTGTGATCGCCCCCTGTGGGCGAAGGTGGTTCCCGGCCTAGGCTGCTCGCCATGGTGACAGCGAACGCAGAGATCGGCGTGATCGGCGGCTCGGGCTTCTACTCGTTCCTCGACGACGTGACCGAGACGGTGGTGGACACCCCTTACGGGCCACCGAGCGACTCGGTCTTCCTGGGTGAGCTGTCCGGACGCAGGGTGGCCTTCCTGCCCCGGCACGGACGCGGCCACCACCTGCCGCCGCACCGGATCAACTACCGCGCCAACCTCTGGGCACTGCGGTCCCTCGGTGTCCGCCAGGTGCTCGGACCGTGCGCGGTCGGTGGCCTGCAGCCCGAGTACGGGCCGGGCACGCTGCTCGTCCCGGACCAGCTCGTCGACCGCACGAAGGCCCGGCAGCAGACGTACTTCGACGGGGAGCCGCTGCCCGGGGGTGCGGTGCCCAATGTCGTCCACACGTCGTTCGCCGACCCCTACTGCCCCGAAGGCCGCCGAGTGGCGCTGAAGTCCGCGCGCGGCCGGGGCTGGGAGCCGGTGGACGGCGGCACGCTCGTGGTCGTCGAGGGCCCGCGCTTCTCCACTCGCGCCGAATCGAAGTGGCACGCGGCGATGGGTGGGGCCGTGGTCGGGATGACCGGGCATCCCGAGGCCGTCCTGGCTCGTGAACTGGGGCTCTGCTACACGTCGTTGACCCTGGTCACGGACCTCGACGCGGGAGCCGAGACCGGCGAGGGCGTCTCGCACGCCGAGGTGCTGCGGGTGTTCGGGGAGAATGTGGGGCGGCTGCGGGAAGTGCTGTTCGACGCGGTGGGCGCGCTGCCCGCGAGCGAGGGGCGGGACTGCCTGTGCACTCATGCCCACGACGGGTGGGATCTGGGGATCGAACTGCCGTGAGGCGTACGGGCCGGCGCGGCTCGATCGTACGGAGCAACTGCGCGGCCGGGTGACGGAGTTGTCCACAACCGGTGAGTAATCCACAGGCTCGAGCGGGATTCTCGCCGGGCGTGGATGGTGGGACGCGTTCATCCGACGTCCACCCGGCAGGCGGTGTGCCATGTCCTTCCCTTCCACTTCCAAGTCCCGGCTCACGCACGGGCCCGAATCCGTGTCCTCTCCCGAATCCGCGCCCGAATCCGCGCCCGTGCCCGAATCCGTGTCCACGTCCGCATCCCCGACCCCGCCGGTGCCTGCGCCCGATTCCGTGGTCGAGCCCGGTACTCCGTCCACGGTCGAGCCCACTCCCGCCCCGCCTCACGGTGACACCGAGTCCGGAGGCGGGGCCGGAAGCGGCGGCGAATCCGGAGGCGGGGGTCCGTCCGGAGGCGGCGGTGTGTCCGGCTTCGCCGACGGGCAGTCCTCCGTCCCTCCTCCGTGCGAGGTGCCGCACTTCTCGCCCCTGCGGGTGCGCGGGAGCCGGCTCAGGCTGCACGGCGCGCTGCGTCGAGGGCGCAGAGTGCCCGCGGCGTGCCTCGCGATGGCGGCCGCCGCCCTCGCCGCGGCCGGTGCCGGGGCGAGCGGCGTGGGCGGGGCCGGCGCCCAGGAGCGGGACGCCGAGTCCGGGTCCGAGCAGAGCCCTGCCACGTCCCGGCCCCCTGCGGGCAGGACGGCGCTGGTGACGGCGCCGGTACGGATCGCAGACGCGGAGACCGTCCGGTTGCTGCGGCCCGGCGACCGGGTCGACGTGATCGCAGCCGATCCGGACGAAGCATCGGCACGAGTCGTGGCCGCCGGCGTACGCGTCCAGCACGTACCGGAAGGTGCGGGCGATGCGGCGGACGCGACGCTCCGGGACGGCGCGCTCGTGGTGCTCTCCGTGCCGCGCACCACCGCCGTACGACTGGCCGGAGCGGCGGCCAACGCACGCCTGGCGGTGACCGTGTGCTGACCTCTCCGAGGCACCAGGAACGAGCTCCGGTGTCAACTCACCTGATCGTGTATGCCGATTGGACGGAGATCCTCCGCTCCGGGCCTAATGGCTGCGTCCAATTCGTGTACGTAGAAAGGCTCCACGGTGAGCGACGAGGAGAAGAAGCCCAGTCTGCTGCAAGGCTTCAAGGCGTTCCTGATGCGTGGGAACGTGATCGACCTGGCGGTCGCGGTGGTCATCGGCGCCGCATTCACCAACATCGTCAACGCGGTCGTCAAGGGAGTCATCAACCCGCTGGTCGGCGCCTTCGGTACGCAGGACCTGGAGAACTACAAGTCCTGCCTCAAGGCCCCGTGCAAGATGGTCGACGGCGAGATGGACGGGATCCAGATCGAATGGGGCAGCGTACTCAGTGCGACCCTCAGCTTCCTGATCACCGCCGCGGTCGTCTACTTCCTGATGGTCCTGCCGATGGCCAAGTACCTGGCCCGCGTCGAGGAACGGCGGAAGGCCAAGGAAGGCGCGGAGGAGCTCATCGAGGTCACCGAGCTCGAGGTGCTCAAGGAGATCAGGGACTCCCTGGTCGCCCAGCGAGGCGCGCAGAACGGCGGTCCCGGCACCGGCCCCGACACGACTCCGGGCTCACCGGGCTCCCCCCGCTCGGACACCTGACAGCCGTCAGATGTGGTGTGGCGGCTTCTCGTCGAGGAACCGTGCGAGATCGGTTGCGGAATCGCGGTCCGCGGCCGGCCGCTCGCCCCACCCACGATCCGTATCGTCCGCCGACTGCTGGTCCAGCGGATCGTCGAAGACCAGCGCGGGCCTGGGTTCGGGCTTCGGCTCGGGATCTGCCTTCGCGTCGCGCGGTTCGGAGGTGGGGGCGGAACTCATACGTCCAGGGTACGGCGGCTTCGGGCCATGGGCCTCCGCGTCCGGCCGACCCCGGGCGATCGCACCCGCCGCGCGTGTGGCCGGACATCGCACCGGCGGCCAACACCCGTGATACGCATGCCATATGGACGCCAAGGAGCCTGCGGATCAGGCAGTGACGGGCCGGCCGGGCAGCTCGGCTGCGGACTCGGGTGCGGGACGGTCACCGGGTGCAGCGCCGGGTACGGATTCGTTGAGCGATGTGCGTGGTCTGCGGGTCGGGCATGCGGAGCGCATCGGGGACGGCCGGCTCACGGGCACCACGGTGGTGGTCGCCCCGGAGGGCGGCGCGGTGGCCGCCGTCGACGTACGCGGCGGTGGACCGGGCACCCGCGAGACGGACGCCCTGGACCCGCGGAATCTGGTGCAGCGGGTCGACGCGATCGTACTGACCGGCGGCAGTGCGTACGGGCTCGAGTCGGCGTCCGGGGTGATGGCCTGGCTGGAGGACCAAGGCCGTGGCTTTCCGGTGGGCGGTCCTGGTGAAGTCGTGCCCGTGGTGCCTGCGGCCTGCCTGTTCGACCTCGGACGCGGCGGCGACTGGCGGGCGCGACCGGACGCGGCACTCGGACGGGAGGCGGCCGAGCGGGCGAGCGCCTCGGTGGCGGAAGGCAATGTCGGCGCGGGCGCCGGAGCCGTCGCGGGCGGCATGAAGGGCGGTGTCGGCACGGCGAGCGTGCGGCTCGAGTCGGGCTTCACCGTCGCCGCCCTGGTGGTGGTGAATGCGGTGGGCTCGGTGGTGGATCCGGCGACCGGGGTGCTGTACGGCCGGCACTTCGAGGGTGTGCAGGAAGCCCCCGACCCCGACCGGCATCGGGCGGCCGGCGAGCGGCTGGCCGCGGCCGCCGCGCGGCGG
>NZ_QUAK01000208.1 GCF_003429565.1 Streptomyces triticagri | reverse complement strand
GGTCACCGGGAGTACGGACTCCCGGTGACCCGGCGGCCCGCGGCCTCATGACTCGCCGCGCAGGGCCTGCAGTTCCTTGCGCAGCGCCGCGTTCTCCTGCTCGAGCTCCTCGTTCTCCCGCTCCAGCTCCTCGAGCAGGGCCAGTCGCTCACGGGTCGGGGCCAGCGCCTCGGCCAGCTCACGTTCGCTGAACCGCGGCGTGATGTGCTTCGGGCAGTTCCAGTCGTAGCCCTCCACGGCGATGACGACGAGGCGCTCGACCCGGCCGTCGGTGCTCGGCGAGCGCAGCCGCTCGGCCAGCTCCGGTGCCTGCTCGGGGTCGTGCGTGGTGGCGTGCCCGTACATCTTCAGGCGCGCGGTGCGCGCGTGGTCGAGCAGGAACAGCGCCACCCGGTCGTCGCCGCGGAGATTGCCGGTGGTGATGTACTGCCGGTTCCCGCGGACGTCGGCGAACGCGACGGTGTGTTCGTCGACGACGTGCAGAAACCCGGGCGGGCCGCCGCGGTGCTGGATGTACGGCCAGCCCGTTTCACCGACGCTCGCGAGCAGGAACCCGTCGAGGCCGGCGATGAACGCGGCCTCGTTCCCGGTCAGCGGATCCGGCCGGTCGGCGGGCTCGAGGAGCCGGCGGCCCCCGGCGGTGCCGCTGCCCTGCTCGTGCTGCACCTCACGCACGTTCGGCGTGTAGGCGAGATGTGCGTAACGGCTCATGCGGACACCACATCCGGTGCGCCGAGCGAGGGCGCCGGCTGCACGGACTGCGCCGAGGGCGTGGTGACCAGTCCCACCTGGGCGGCCCGCACCCCCGCCTGGAAGCGGCTGCCGGCCGCCAAGTCCCGCATGATGGCCGCGACATGGCGCCGGAAGGACCGCTCGGACAGGCCGATCCTGCGGGCGATCACCTCGTCCTTCACCCCCGCCGCGAGGAACTCCAGGATCGTCGACCGCAGATCGTCTCGGGCGTCCGCATAACCGGCCGCACCCGTCTCGAGCGGCACCGCGGACTCCCGTACGAGATCGTGCAGCCCGCCGAGGAACGACGCCACGGCCGGCTCGTACACCGCGGTGACGCCGGACCGGCCGCCGGCGACGTCCTCGGCGGGGACGAAGGCCGTGTCACGGTCGAGCACCAGGGACCTGCCGTGCACCACCCGCGATGTGCGCACATCGGCGCCCGCCGCGACCAGCTCACGCACCCGGGAGCGGGTGCCCGCGTCGCCGCGCGCCGTGTGCGGGTACAACACCCGTACCCGTACGCCGCGTTGCAGCGCCTCCAGGATCAGCGGATGTGCCTGCCGCAGCTCCGGGTGCTCCTGCGCCACACAGGGCTGCATCACCAGGATCTCGCGGGTGCAGCGCTGCGCCGCCCGGGCGAGCCGCAGCGCGATCTCCTCGGCGTCGTCGCTCACCACCACGGTCTCCTCGCGGGGGCGGCCGCGGCGGGTGGCGTCGAAGGCGGTCATGAACGTCCACAGGCGTCCCTGGGTCCGGGAGAGTCTGCGCCGATGCTCCTCCAGGGCGCGCTCCAGCGGGACGAGCAACTCCAGCTGGGCGGCCTCGGGGTGGACGGCCGACCAGCTGCCGCCGCCCTCGGCCGCCCGCACCAGACGCAGCGCCCGGAGCGCGCCGAGCGCCTCTTCCACGCGCGCCCGGGAGACGTTCAGGGCGCGGCCCACCTCCTCGCCGGTGACCGTGCCCCGGGCGAGCACGAACTCGTAGACCTCCACCGCGAAGGTGTCGGCGGCGGCGGGCGGCGGGTCGGCGGGGACCGGATCGGATACGGGGATGGTGGCCATCGTCAATTCCTTTCCTTCCGTCGTCTCATCGGCCGGGTGTTCCGGACATGCCCAAGGAAGATCCTCCCTAGACTCTCCGCGTCCCAGCCGGTACGGCGCGCAACTGCCGGATCGCGGGCACCGCGAGCAGCAGTGCGCTGCACAACAGGCCCAGCACGGTGGCCAGCGCCATCAGTGGGCGCTGGCCGAACACCGACGCCAGGGGGCCGGCCAGGGAGCGGCCCAGGGCCATGGACACCAGGGAGCCCGCCACGTCGTAGGCGTAGACCCGGTTGAGGAGCTCGGCGGGCACCTGGGTCTGTACGGCCGTCGTCCAGATCACCGCCCAGAAGGCGAGCCCCGCACCGGCAGCCGCCCACACGAGGCAGAGCACGACCAGACTCGGCCGGACCGCGGTGGCCGCCGGGAACAGCGCGTACAGCGCCCAGCCCGCGGCGCCCGCGGCGAGCGGCCGGGCGGGCCTGACCTTGATGGCCACCATGCCGCCGATCGCTCCGCCGCCGCCGAGCGCCGCCATCGCGATGCCGAACGAGGTGGAGCCGAGCTGGTCCACCACCAGGTCGGTACCGACCGGCAGCGACACACCGGCCACGAAGCAGCCGTACACGAGGAAGGTGGAGATCACGCCCCACAGCCACGGCCGTGACCTGAACTCCGCCCAGCCGGTGGCGAGTTGGCGGAGCATCGACTCCGAGGTGTCGCTGCGGGCCGACTTCAGGCGCAGCCCGAGCAGGCAGCCGCCGCTGATCCCGTACGTGGCCGCGTAGATGGCGAACACGATGCCCGCGCCCGAGAAGCCGACCAGGACGCCGGCGAGGGCCGGGCCAAGCACGCCCGCGGTCGATTCGGCGATCCGCAGCACGCCGTTGGCGCGCTGCACGTCCTCGGCGACCTGCGGCACCATGCTCGCCACACCCGGCTGGAACAGCGCGGTGGCGCAGCCGGACAGGAACTGCAGGGCGACCACGGCCCAGAGCGCGACATGGCCGGTCAGGAACATGGCCGCCATCACCACCTGGATGACGAGCCGGGCCGCGTCCGCGATCACCATCATGCGGCGCGGCGTGAACCGGTCCGCGAGCACACCGCCGAACAGCATGCACAGTGCGAGGGCGCCCATCCAGGCGCCGAGTGCATACCCGACGCCCGCGCTGCCGTAGCCGGCCTCGAGGACGCCGACGGACAGCGCCACCGGCAGCATCGCATCGCCGAGCAGCGAGCTCGTCCGGGCCCCGAAGTACAGCCGGAAGCCCGTGGTCCACAGCGGTGCCGGGGCGGGTACCTCCTCGGTACGGCCATCGGTGCTCGTACTCATGCGGTGTCACCCCCGCGGGAGCGCCCGGTGGACTCGCCGGTCACGGGCAGCGCGTCCCAGGCGGCGGGGTCGTCGGCCGCGCCCGGGTCCCGCGGGGCGTCCGGGTGCACGAGATAGCTGTGCGGGGCGATGGCCGTGACCCTGCCGGGCAGGGCGACGAGGGTGCGCTCATGGACCGCCTCCGGGGTGGCCGGATCGACCAGATGGCACACCACCCGGTGGCCGATCCGCTCGTCCGGCTGCACGGTGACCAGATGCGGGGTGTCGCCCATCACATCCCTCAACAGGGCTCGTACGGCGTCCAGTTCGATCCACGAGTGGTCGCTGCGGTACCAGCCGGGGCCGCGCGTCACCGGAGCGAGATCGGTCAGCGACGGCAGCTCCTTGAGCGGCACGTCGCCCTCCGCCGCGGCCTCCAGGAGGCGCAGCAGGGCGTTGCCGAAGGCGGTGGCCTCCGTGGTGTCCAGCGTGTCCGGGTCGATCCAGAGGGTGAGTTCGAGCTCGTCGTCCGTGCGGTACAGACAGGCGAAGAACCGGCAGGGGATGTCCTCGGCGGGCAGCAGCCGGACGCTCTCACCGGTCCCGGGCGCCCCGGGGCCCGCCGCGTCGAGCGGCGCCTGGTGACCGGGGATCCACACGGACGGGAGCCGGCCGCGCGCCGACCGGTCGGGCGAGCCCGCCGCGGACGCGAGGGCGCTCATGTCGTTGAAGACGAGGTCACGGGCGAAGCTGATGCCGCGCTGTGCGCACACCCCGTCGATGACCTCCCACATCGCCGTCGGATCGAACCAGCTGCTGCGGTACGCGGGCAGCGCGGCCGACCGGACCTTGCGCACCACGTCGTCGAATCCGTCAAGGCCGTCGAAGTCGACCGGGAGCAGCGCGTCCTGGGCCAACGAGCCGAAGAATCCGCGCAGTTTGCGCACCACCCGGTTGCCCGAGAGCGAGGTGGTCACCACTGTCTCGTGCCCGGTGCGGTGCGCGAGCAGCGTGACGAGCGCGGCGAGCACCACGGCCGAGTCGGTGGCGCCGGTCCGTTCGGCCACCGTCTGCAGCTGCGCCGGCGCCGCGCCCGACCGTACGCACAGGCCGGGATGCAGCCACGAGGTCTTCTCCGGCGCGTGGTGGGAGGGCGTGAACACGGCCTGCGGCACCCGGCGCAGCTGGGTCTCCCAGTACCGCAGCGCTCCTTCGCCGAGCCGGCGGATGCTGGGGCTCTGTTCGAGCTCGACGACGTCCACCGGCTGCAGCGCGGGCGGCGGCAGCGGCTCGCCGGCGGCGAGTGCGGTCCATTCGGTGTGCAGCTGCTCGCAGGCCGCGACGTCCATGGCCGCGTGGGTGACCACCCAGACCAGGTGCCGCGGAATGCCGCCGGCCGTCACCAGGGCCGCCCTGAAGGGGAGTTCGGCGGTCAGCTCGAAGGGGACGGAGCGGAGCCGGCGGGCGGTGCGCTCGGCCGCCTCGAGCGGGTCGCCGTCCCCGGCGTCGAGCACATCGACCGTGAACTCGCCGGATCCCGCGACATGTTGGCGTACCGGCTTGTCCAGGGTGTACGTGGTGCGCAGGGACTCGTGCCTCTCCACCAGGGTGTGCAGAAGCTCTCCGGTCCGCTCCGGTCCGCCGCCGGCGGGCGCGTCGAAGACCATGGCGAGATTGAGCCGGGTGGGGTCGTCGTCGATGGTGATGGCGCGCACGATGTTGGCATGGCCGTACGAGAGCGGCCCGCTGCGCGGGGTCAGTTCGGAGAACGGCACTGTGAGCTGCGGCAACTGGTCACCTCGTGGGGTGTGGTGGGGACGGGGGCTCGAGTGGGCCTCAGGAGCGGAGGACGGGCGTGGGCCTCAGGGGCGGGGTGTGCCGAGCGCGGCCGCCGCACCGCGGTACGGCGTCGCGGTGAGGACGGCGCCCGGGCCGTCGGTGGCGAAGCGGTCGAACAGATAGGGCCAGTAGGCCTCGTACGGTTCGGCCATCCGGTGCGCGCCCCCGCCGAGCAGGCACACCCGGGACAGGTCCTTCACGGGCAGACTGCCCACGGCCGCCTCCGGTGCCGGGCCGCCGGGCGCGCCGCCGTCCGCCGGGGCGAGGACGGCGTTCACCGTGACATCGGGGAACTGCACCAGGGCCGCGGCACCGCCGCGCACGAGCAGATCGAGCAGGCCGTCGCGTTCACGTACGACGGCCACGGACGAGGGCGCTCCGGGTGCGCCGCCCAGGCACAACTGCCGGTGATGGAACTCCCGTACGCCGGCGAGTGCCGCGTCGAGGAGGGCCGTCAGCGGGGCGTCCGGCCGGCGTACCAGTTCGTCGGCGAGGCGGCCGCCGAGCGCCCGCGTCCGCCACCGGCCCAGATGCCGGCACCCCTCTTCGGCACCGCCGAGGACGAGGGCGAAGTGGCTGCCGGTGACGACGAGATCGGCCTCGTCGTCCGCACCGGTTCCGGGCTGTGCGGCGCAGGTGAACTCCACGGACTCGCCCCCTATTGGTCTGTACCTATGGACCGAGCGTAGGGAGCGGCAGTCGTCACCCGGCCAGAGCGGGCCCATAACGCCTCGCGGCCGCCCGGCTTCCGCCCGTGACCGAGGAAACCTCCGCTGACCTGGCGGGATGTGCCGCGCTTCGGGCGGGCCCGGTACGAGGCGGCAGAAAACTCAACGACTCCGCCCGGCAGCTCCCGGCACGCCGGCGTCCGCGCGGACCGGCCGGTAGTCCCGGAATCCGGCCAGGCCCATCTCCCGGAAGAGCCGCAACCCTTCGCGCCGGTGCCGGAAGGCAGCCGCGTCCTCGCCGCGGATCGCATGGGCCGCGGCCAGCGCCATGTGGCCGCGGGCCGCACCCGGCCGGTGTCCGGTCGCCCGGTGCAGGTCCATCGCGAACCCGGCCTCCCGCAGCGCCGCCGCACTGTCGCCGAGCCGCACCCGGACCAGGGCGCTCACGTGCAGCGCGGTGGCCTGCAGCACCCGGAACTCCGACTCCTCGGCGAGCGCCGCCGCCTCGTCCGCAGCGAGCCGTGCCTGCTCGGGGTCGTCGTGGCGCAGCGCGAGCCCGGCCAGGCCGACGAGCGCGGACGCCTGCGGGAAGCGGTCGTTGACCAGCGCGGCCAGATGGGCCGCCATTCGGTAGCTGTCGCCCGCGCCGGCGTGGCCGGCGCGCTCCTGTGCGGCGCCCATCGAGAACCACGAGTTGGCCTCCAGGCGGCGGTTCTCCAGGGCCTGCGCCGAGGCGACGGACTGCTGGGCGAGCCGCAGTCCGCGCACCTGGTCGCCGGTGTCGACATGGGCGGTCGCCAGACAGCTCAGCGCCACCGTCTCGCTCGCCCGGTTACCGGCCTCCGTGTGCACCGCGAGCGCGCGGTCCAGGAGCGTGATCGCCTCCGCCGGGCGGCCGAGCGCACGCAGGACGATGCCCAGATTGGTCCGAGCGACGGCCGCCCCTGCGGGCGCGCCCAGCGCCTCGTAGAGCCCGGCGGCCTGCCGGCAGTGCTCCGCGGCCTGGTCGAGCTGCCCCAGCTTCCAGCAGATCAGGCCGAGGTTCAGTACGTCCTCGGCGGCGCCGGGTCCGCCGTCGCTCGGGGTGAGTTCGCGGGCCCGTGACAGATGCAGCGAGGCCTGGCGCATCGCGCCGTTCTCCTGGTGAGCGGTGCCGATCCGGCGCAGCGCCATGGCCTGGCCGGCCTGCCAGCCCGCCTGTTCGGCGAGCTCAAGGGCCCGGGCGTACTCCTCCCTCGCCTCCGCGTTCCAGCCCTGGGCCCAGTGGCAGTCCGCGAGCAGCAGCCGCGCGGCCGCCTGCGGCCGCCGTCCCCCGGCGACCACCGCTGCCGCGAGGCCCGCCTTCGCCACGGCGAGCCGGTCCGCGCTGTGCATCCCGAGCGACAGAAAGCCGTGCAGCGACTGCGCGAGCCGCCAGGCGACGGTGGGGTGACCCGCCGCGGCCGCGTACTGCACCGTGCTCACCAGATTCTCCCGCTCGGCGGTCAGCCAGGCGGTTGCACCGGAGGCGTCGGCCAGGTCCGCGGGGCGGGTCTCCGCCTCCACCTTCGCCTCTGTCTCTGTGTCCGCCGCTGTCTCCGCCTCATCCAGCGCCCACCTGCCGGGCCCGTCCGGGAACAGCACCGCGTCCGCCGCCGAGGCCCGCGCCAGATACCAGTCGAGCAGTCGTCGTACGACCGACTGCTCCTGCTCGCCGACCAGTTCGCGGGCGTACGTTCGCAGCAGGTCGTGCAGCCCGAACCGGCCCGGCGCGACCTCCTGCACCAGATGCGAGTGGGTCAGGCGGCGCAGCAGCCGGCCCGCCTCGACGGGTCCCGCCCCGATCAGGGCCGCGGTCCCGGCCCCGGTGATGTCGGAGCCGGGCATCAGGCTCAACAGGCGGAAGGTGCGCCGCGCCGCCGCCGGCAGGGCCAGATACGACAGATCGAAGGCCGCCTTCACCGTCGGCTGCTTGTCGCCCTCCAGACGCAGCCCGTCGATCAGGCTGCCCCCGGCCAGTTCGGCGCAGTACGCCGCGACACTCGCCGAGGGATCGGCACTCAGATTGGCCGCGGCGATCCGCAGGGCGAGCGGCAGCCAGCCGCACAGCTGGGCGAGGCGCGCCACCGCCTGCGGTTCCGCCGCCGCCCGCTCCTCGCCGAGCAGCCGCCCGAGCAGAGCGCGCGCCTCCGACAGGTCGAGCACATCCAGACCGAGCCGGCGCGCCCCCTCGGTGGCGACCAGGCCGGAGAGCCCGCTGCGGCTGGTGATGACGACCCGGCAGGTGCTGCTGCCGGGCAGCAGCGGACGCACCTGCTCCGCCCCGCCCGCGTTGTCCAGGACGACCAGCATGCGCCGCCCGGCGAGCAGCGTGCGGTACATCGCCGCCGCCTCCTCCTCACCGGCCGGCACCCGGTCCGGCGGCACTCCGAGTGCCCGCAGGAAACGGGCCAGTACGTCCACCGGCCGCAGCGCAGGCAGCGGCGAGTGGCCGCGCAGATCGGCGAACAGCTGCCCGTCCTCGAAGTGCTCACGACGGGCCTGCGCCCAGCGCAGCGCGAGGGCCGTCTTGCCGACCCCGGGCGGCCCGACGATGGCCACCACGGTCGGCGCGGCCGGGTCCCGGTCGCTCAGGAGGCCGTCCAGCTCGGCCAGTTGGCGCGCCCGTCCGGTGTACGAAGCGGCGTGCGCGGGCAGTTGGTACGGCCGGTCGTGACCGGTGCCGGGCGCGGGATCCGGCGCCGGGGAGGGGTCCGGGCGCGGCTTGGCGAGCGGAATCTGCTGGCGCAGCACCCGCAGATGCGCCTCCCGGATCTCCTGGCCGGGAGTGATGCCCAGCTGGTCGTCGAGACGTCCGCGGAAGGCGGCGAACACCGAGAGCGCCGCGGCCTGTTCGCCGCAGCCGGCGAGCGCGAGCATCAGCCGGGCGTGCACGCCCTCGTGCAGCGGTGCCGTGCCCGCCCGCTCCCGCAGCTCGGCCACGGCCTGCTCGGGGCAGCCGAGAGCCAGGCACAGATCGGCGTGCAGCACGGTGGCCTCCACGCGCTGCTCGGCGACCAGGACGGCGATCGGATGCTGCCCGAACACCGGGTCCAGATCGCTGAGCACCGGCCCGCGCCAGCAGTCGAGGGCGAGCGCGAGGGACTCCTTGGCGGCTTGCGGGTCGCCGGTGTCGCTGGACCGCTTCGCCCGCGCGAGCAGGTCCTGGAACCGGGCCAGATCACTCTGGCCGCTCTCCGCCCGCAGCCGGTAGCCGCCCGGCACCCGTTCCACGGCGGCCGCCCCGCCGCCCGACGGCCCCGGCGGCTCCAGGAGTTGGCGCACCTGACTGACGTAGGTGTGGATCAGACTGCGGTACGAATGCGGGGGACCGGACGGCCACAGGGTGTCCACGATCTCCTCCTGCGTCGCCGCGTGCGGCCGGCGCAGCGCAAGCAGACCGAGCAGCCGCCGCAGCATCGGACGGTGCACCTCGATCGCCACGTCTCCGCGCAGGACCTGGAGCGGTCCGAGAATGTGCACCCGAAATCGGCTGGAAATGCGCGGTGGTCCACTGCGCGCCGCCTCGTGCAATTCACGGACGTCCTGGTCGGGCAATCCGAGCGCTGCCGCGATCCGTTGCACGGTCCGCAGATGCGGACGGGAGACCCGTCCCCGCTCGATATCCCGCAGTGCACGCGTACTGAGATCCGCGCGGTCGGCCAGATCCTGCTGGCTCAACCGGGCCCGCCGGCGCAGCGACTGAATCCTGAGACCCATGGCAGCCGAGTCGTTCACCGGAACGGTCCCTTCGTCGCAATCCGTGCGCCGTCGCTCGAAGGTATCCGACAGAACCGCCCCGGGGGAGACGCCCTCGAGCCCGGCGGGAGCCGCGCGGTGCAGGTGTCCGGTCCCGGCCAGGCCGCTTCCGGGCGTTGAACGCCCGGCCGGGCGCCGCCTACGTTCGTCGATGCCGACATCCTGAACCGAACGGAGGCCATGGAGTCATGGTCAGTGAGGTCATCGACCGAAGTGCACGGTTCCACGGGATACTTGACCGTCTCACCGAAAAATCCATCGACGACTACTACAATCCGTACCGCCTTTTCGAATGGCCGGAGCAACTGCCGGAAGACATGTGGTGGATGAGTCCCGAACTCACCACCACACACGGCACCGAGATCGCCGACCGGCTCGGCCGGGAGCAGTTGTACGCCCTCTCCCGGCAGGAGAGCATCAACTTCTACAGCCTGAATGTGCACGGCATTCGAGAACTGCTCGTCGAGGTCGTCAACCGCATTCACACCAAGGGATTCGAGACACCCTCGGAGTTCTTCCACCACTTCATCGGTGAGGAGAACGAACACATGTGGTTCTTCGCCGAGTTCTGCCTGCGCTACGGGAACGGCAAGATGTACCGCCAGCCCGCGGTGACCGGCGGACCGGCGCCCTCGCGCGAGGTGGAGAGCCTCCTGGTCTTCGCCCGCATCATGATCTTCGAGGAGCTGGTCGACCACTTCAACTCCACGATGGCGGCGGACGACCGGCTGCACGAGACGATCCGCGCCATCAACCGCATCCACCACCAGGACGAGTCCCGGCACATCGCCTTCGGACGCGAACTGGTCCAGCTCCTCTTCGACGAGGTCCGGCGCACCGCGTCCAACACCGAACTCGACGACATCTCCCGCTATGTGCGCCGGTACATGACGCACAGCTTCGAATCCCTCTACCACCCGCAGGTCTACCGCGACGCCGGCCTCGACAACCCGCACGAGGTCCGCCGCGCACTCCTGGAGTCGGACGCCCGGGCGCGGGCCGAGGAGACGACCTTCCGCAAGACGTCCAAGTTCCTGCGGAAGACGGGAATCCTCCGGTGACCCGGCTGACCGGGGCCGCCGGCGCACCCGCCCTGGCGATCCTCGACCCCGCAGCCACCCGGCTCCTGGACACCCTGGACGCCGTGTTCACCGACTGGGGCCTGCGGGCGGGCGCCGAGGAGATCTCCCCGCCGCCGCTCTACCCGGTGAGCGACCTGGAGAAGTTCGACGTCTACGACAACTTCCCGCACCTCGCCTGGGCCGCCACCGGGTTCGACCTGGCGGACGGCGAAGTCAAGGCGGTGGACGGCGAGTTCGGCCCCGGCACGCTGCAGCAGGCCCGCTACGGACTGCCGCACGCCACCTGCTACGGCGCCTACCTCTACCACGAGGGCGACCGGCTGCCCGGCGACACCCTGCTCACCCTCGTCAACCGCTGCTTCCGGCACGAGGAGCGGTACGGCGGTCTGCGCCGGCTCGCCAGCTTCCGGATGCGCGAGATCGTCGCGCTCGGCAGCCACGCCCACACCCAGGACGTGATCGCACGCTTCGGCCGGTGCATCGAGGACTTCGCCACCGCCCTCGGCCTCGGTCTCGAACGGCAGGCCGCGACCGACCCGTTCTTCCGCAGTGACGACGCCCGAGCCCTGATGGCCCGACTGAGCCCGGTCAAGTACGAGTACCAGTACGGAGATCTGGCCATCGCCTCCGTGAACACGCACCGCAATTTCTTCGGCGAACGCTGCGCCATCCTCAAGCCGGACGGCGAGCACGCCCACACCTCCTGTGTCGCCTTCGGCCTCGAGCGCTGGCTGTGGGTCCTGCAGGACCGATTCGGTACGGACCCGGACGCCGCGCTGGACGCCGTACGCCGGGCCGCCGACGCCGTCACCGTCGCGGACCGATGACGGGCGCCGCACCGCTGCCGAGGATCGGCGTGGACCTCGTACCGCTCACCAGGATCCCCGAGCTCCTCGCCCCGGCATCCGGACCCGCCCTGCACCGCATGCTCACCCCGCGCGAGCGGCGCATGTCGGACCAGGCGGGAGCGGCCGGCCGACTGGCCGCGAAGGAAGCCGTGTTCAAGCTCTTCGGCGCCGCCGGGCAGCCCGTGCCCTGGCTCGCCACCGAGGTGCTGCCGGGACCCGGCGGCCGTCCCGCGGTCCGGCTCACCGGCCGGGCCGCCCACCTCGCCGAACAGGCCCGGCTCGGGCCGATCGATCTCAGCATCAGCCACGACGCCGGCTGGGCCGTCGCCGTGGCGGTGGCCGTAGCGGCAGAAGATCCGCCGGCGGCCCGGGCCACCACCCCGTCCGTCTCCACACCCACCGACCGAAGGGCACACTCATGAGCTCCTCCGTGGACACCCAGGGCATCGACAAGGTCAGGGACTGGATCCTCGGCCGCCACCCGGACCGCACCGAACTGGCCCCGGACGTCAACATCATCGAGAACCGCCTGGTCGACTCCCTCGCCTTCGTCGAGCTGGTGTACGCCATCGAGGACGCCAGCGGCCGGGAGATCGACTTCGACGCGATCGACGTCGAGGACTTCCAGTCCCTGGCCACCATCGAGCGGGCCTTCTTCTCCTGACCGCCGCTCGCACCGCCTTGTCGATCTCTCCGCACGACGATCCCGAGAGGGGCCCCGCATGCACGCAGTCTCGTACACCGCCCAGTGGATGGCAGCCGCCCGAGCCCTGGAGTCCGAGCGCGACGACGCTCTCTACACCGACCCGCTGGCCAGGGAGCTCGCCGCACCCAAGGGCTTCGAACTCATCGAGCGGTACGAGGGCGGCGGACTGCTGCCCTTCATCTCCATACGCACCAAGTACCTGGACGACGCGATCAGTTCGGCGCTCGCCGACGGCGGCATCGACCAGGTCGTCCTGATAGCCGCCGGCATGGACACCCGCGCCTTCCGCCTCGACTGGCCCGAGGACGTCACCGTCTACGAGGCCGACCACGGGCCGCTCATCGAGGAGAAACGGCGCCGCCTCGACGCACTGGGCGCCGTCCCGCGCACCGACCGCCGCGAAGTGCCCGCCGACCTCACCGGCCCCTGGATGCCCGAACTGCACAAGGCCGGCTTCGACCCGTCCAGGCCCACCCTCTGGGTGGCCGAGGCGCTGACCTTCTTCCTCACCGAGGAGCAGGCCGGTGAGCTGCTGCGGCTGCTCGCCGCCGAGTCCGCCCCCGGCAGCCGGCTCGCCTTCGACATCCTCGGCCGGGCCCTGCTGCGCAGCCCGTTCTCCAAGCCCTTCCTCGACCAGCTGGCCGCCGACGGCACCCCGTGGATCTTCGGCACCGACGAGCCCGAGGAATTCGTCCGGGCGCACGGCTGGAAGGTCACCGACCTGACCGAACCCGGCGAGCCCGGCGCCGGCGAGGGCCGCTGGCCCTACCAGGTCCAGCCCAGGAGCCGGCGCGGCGCCAACCGCCTGTGGCTCATCAGCGCCGAGTCGGTGGCCGGCTGATGGCCGCCACCGCGGTCAGCACCCTCGAACGCGTCGAGTCGTATCTGCCCGAACGCAGCCTGCGCATCGAGGAACTCGCCGAACACCTCGGCCTGCGCCGCGCGGCCCTCGGCGTCTTCCGCAAGTTCTACGGCCTGGACAGGCTGCGCTTCGACCCGGATCTGCCGCTGTCCGACCTGCTGCGGCCCGCCGCGCGTGCAGCGCTCGCCACCCTGCCGGACGGCGCCCATGTGTCGTACCTGATCTACGCGCACACCACCCAGGCGGTCGCACCGCCCGATGTGGAGGTCGCCCAGGCGCTGCGCGCCGATCTGGGCCTGGAGTCGGCCGAGGCCTTCGCGCTCAGCCAGCAGGCGTGCGTCTCCAGCCTCGGCGCCATCGACGTGGCCGGCGAACTGCTGCGTGCGGACGGCGACCCGGACGCGTACGCGCTGATGGTCACCGGCGAGAAGGCGTACTCGCCGGTCGTCCAGCACGTCCCCAACACGGCGATCATGGCGGACGCCGCGGCCGCCTGCCTGGTCACCCTGGACGGCCGGGGCGACCGGGTGCGCTCCTTCGTCACCCGCACCCTCGGCGAGTACGCGGAGTGGCTCGAGCTCACCCCGGAGCAGAACACCGAGTTCGGGGAACGCTACGGCGCACGGATCGCCGAGGTGATCAACCAGGCCCTCGCCGAGGCCGGACTGGCCCTGGACGACGTCGAGTTGGTGATCCCGCACAATGTGAACCTGCTCGCCTGGCGGCAGACGATCAAGGAACTGGACGTGCCGGCCGAGAAGGTCTTCCTCGACAACGTGCCGCGCTACAGCCACACCTTCGCCTCCGACGTCTTCGTCAACTACACGACGCTGCGCGACGAGGGCCGGCTGACCGACGGGGCGCACTACGTGCTCGTGTCCGTCGGTCTCGGCGCGACCTTCGGCGCCATGGTCGTCACCCACCACCGGCCCGGGGAGCCGCAGACATGACCGACCGTCAGGAAGTGATCTCCGCCATCGAGAAGGGGCTCGCCGAGGTCCTGGAGCGCCAATTGCCCGACATCACCGAGGACACCAGGCTCTTCGACGACCTGCGGCTCGACTCGTCCTCCGTCCTCGAACTCCTGCTCCTGGTCGAGGACTCCACCTCGGCGGCCGTCGACCCGGAGACCCTGGACATCGACCATCTGCGCACCGTCCGCTCCTTCGCCGACTACGTCGAAGGGCTGCTCGCAGCGGAGGAAGGAAGGACATGAGCGCACTCGTACTGGACGCCGCGACCGGCGTCCGCTCACCCGAAGGACCGGGCGGCCAGGCGGCGTTGGACCATCTGCCCTACTTCGCCGACCTGCTCGGCCCGTACGACCTCAAGGCCGACGAGGAACTGCTGCGCCGCGGCGCGGGGGTGACGCACCGCCGGCTCGCCGAGCTCGTCACCGACGCGGACGGCGTACGGGACTCCCGGCCGCAGCTGATCGTCGTGGCACACGCCCTGCCGGACGTGGTGCCCTTCACCGCGGTGGCCCCGCACCTCACCGAACGCCTCGGCGGCGACGCGGTGAACTTCGGCCTGAGCCAGCAAGGTCTCGGCGCACCCTTCACGGCCCTGCGGATCGCCGCCGCCCACGTGCGTTCCGGCCGGGCCACGGACGTATGCGTCGCCGTCCTGCAACAGACCACGCTGCCCACCGAACTCCCGCCGCTCGGACGCGGACAGCTCACCGACTCGGCGGCCGCCCTGCTGCTGCGCACGGGACCGTCCGCGGGCCGACTGGAACTCGCCGGCGCGGGCCAGGGGCCGCCCCCGCCCACGCCGCCGGGGCGCACCCTGCACGTACTCGGCCCCGCGCCGGACGACTCCGACCTGCCGCACGGCGTCGACCTGCACCACAGCGCCCCCGGCAGCTACTGCACGGCCGTCTGGCTGGAACTGGCCGCGCACTGGCGGGAATGGCAGGACACCTACGACACGGTCGTGCTGCGCGACACCGATCCGCGCACGGGCGCCGCCCACCACGCGGTGTTCCGCGCGGCCGCACCGGCCGGGGCGGCGAGCTGATGGGAGTCGGCGTCGACCTCGTCCAACTGGGCGAACTGGACCGTCTGTTGGGCCGCGACTGGTTCCGTGCCTTCGTCTACACGGATCGGGAGCTCGGCGTCGCGGCGGGATTCGGTCCCGACCGGGCGCGGGAGTTCCTGGCCGGCCGCTTCGCGGCCAAGGAGGCCGTCCTGAAGGCCATCGGCACGGGCATGACGGGAGGCGTGCGGCCCTGCCAGGTGTCCGTACTCCCTTCGGACCGCGGCGTCCCCGTGGTCCGCCTCGCCGGGCCGGCCGCGGAGCGCGCCTCGGCGGCCGGTGTCAGCGAGGTCCGGGTGTCCCTCTCGCACAAACGCGGCCTCGCCTTCGCCGTGGCCCTCGCCCTGGACGACGCCGGCCGGCCCATGGCGACGGCCTGAGGACCGGCCGGCCCCGGCGGCCCGCGGCGGCAAGCGTCCTACGCCCGCTTCCCGCCGCG
>NZ_QUAK01000204.1 GCF_003429565.1 Streptomyces triticagri | reverse complement strand
GGCTCCGAGTTCGGAGCCGGGCGCGGCGTTCCCCCGTGGTGTTTCCTTGCTTCCCCCGTGTACCCGCTACGTCAGTAGCGGGAGCTCTTGCACTTGTTGCTCGCCGGCAGATTGGCCTTCTCGTCACCCTTGAAGTAGATGGCGCTGGCCCAGCCGAGCTTGGTGTCGTTGGCCCACACCATGATCCAGATGTCGTTCTTGTAGCCGTCCGACTTCACCGTCTGGTAGTGCCCCCAACACACCGTCGTGTACGTCTTGCCGGCCTTCAGCATGGCGACCTTCTTGCTGCCGGTGTCCGGCAGGTCACGGACGTTGACGTTGTCCCACACCGTGCGGCGGTGGTGCTTGCGGTCCTTCGCGCCGACCTCGCCCGCCATGCCGACGAGCTCGCCCTTGCCGGCGGAGCCCGCCTTCTCGGCGCGCGCCAGGTCACTGCCGGCCGCGGCCTTCGCCGAGGCGGAGATCGGCGCGGCGTCCTCGTCCGCGGTGGCCGCGTAGGCACCGACGCTGCCACCCGCGACAAGAGCGGTGGCCGCTGCGGCGATCACGATGCGCTTCTGGATCTGCTTCACGATGATTCCCCCGAATCGTGTGTTCCCCGTAGCCGGCGACTTCCGCCGCCGACACCCACGACGATGCCCGACTCCCTGCAGCCACACCATCGTTCTCCCACCCCGGTGACACGCTCACGACAGTCCGCAACGAGAACACGACATTCCCCACGCCCCGGACACCGCCCGTGACAGAGCGAACAGCAGACACCCTCTGAGCTGCTGACGAGCATGCCGGTGCAGGTAACTTGGGTCTGCGCCGCCTCACCGGGTACGGCGCCGGCCGGCGGGGGACGGGACGACATGGAGCCGAGGACGGAGCAGGTGGCGGGGCGGTTCGAGGTGCCGGGCCTCTCGGTCCCGCCGTACGCCACCCGCCTTGTACTGGGGGCGGCAGTGCGCTCCGGACTCGATCCGGCGGCGCTTGCGCGGGTGCAGGGCCTCTCCGTGCTCGACGACGACCGGGTGCGGATACCCAGCTCGGCGCTGGTCTCGCTCTGGGAGGAGTGGTCGCTGCAGCTTCCGGACCTCGACGGTGCCCATCCGATGCGGTTGTGGCAGCCGGGTGAGCTCGGCGTATGGGGCTACTTGATCTCAACCGCGCCGACGCTCACCGAGGGCTTCCGGGTGGCCGACAGGCACGTGGCCACGCTCACGGACCCGGACGAATCGTTCCGGCCGATCCGGCACGACGCCGGTCTGACGATCGTGTTCCACTGCGCCTATCGCGAGCACCCGCTGTTCCCGCTGATCGGACAGTTCGCCCTCGGGATCGTCCTGACCGCGGCGGGAGCGGCAGCCGGCCGGCCACTGGCCCCGATACGTATACGCCTGACGGGACCCGCACCGCGCAGCCACCGGACACTGATCGACACGTTCGGCACCCGGAACCTGGAGTTCGAGGCCGCGGCGCCGGCGATCACCTTCAGCCCGCAGGACGCCGACGCACCGCTGCCGCACGCCGATCCCGCGCTCGCCGCACTCCTGGCCGACCAGGCCCGCCTCGCCACGGCCACCGCGCAGCCGGTGCTGAGCTGGCTCGACCGGTTCCGCGCCGAGCTCGTGGCGGGCTACAGCAGCAACTTCCCCGAACTGGCGCAGGTGGCCGGGCGCCTGGGCATGGCACAGCGCACGCTGCAGCGACGCCTCGGGGCGGAGGGCACCAGCTGGCGCGAGGAGCTGGAGCTGGCCCGTCGTCAGCGAGTGGAACGCCTGCTCCTCGCCACCGACCTGACGGTGGAGTCGATCGCCACCCGCACCGGATACGCCGATGTGCGCGCGCTGCGCCGCGCCATCCACCGCTGGTACGGCCACGGCCCGGCGGACGTGCGGCGTCTGAAGTCCCCTGCGCGGCGCCTTCAGCCCTCCTAGGCGGACGGCCCCGGTTCGTACGGTCGTGGACATGAACCGACCGGAGCAATCAGCAACGCACCGCCCCGCAAAGGTCCGCCCCGTCCACGCAGCAGCTCGCACCGTCCTCGCAGGGTGCTCAGCGCCTGAGTAGGCAACCCACGGGCCTGGCAGGCGCCTTCGGGCGACCGCAGGCTGATTCCCGGCGGGCCGACCGGCGCCACCGTACGGCCCCGGATCCACCGGCCCCGTATCCACAAGGAGAGCGTTCCCATGACCAATGTCGCCGTCATCCACTACTCGTCCACCGGCAATGTCCACAGCATGGCGCAGGCCGCGGCGCAGTCCGCGGAGAAGGCCGGAGCCGAGGAGGTGCGGCTCCTCAAGGTCGCCGAACTGGCCCCCGCCGCAGCCGTCGAGGCCAACGAGGCCTGGGCCGCCCACACCGCCGCCACCGCGGACGTACCGGACGCGACCCTCGCCGACGTGGAGTGGGCCGACGTCCTGCTGTTCGGCACCCCGACCCGATTCGGCCTGCCCGCCGCGCAGTTGAAGCAGTTCATCGACACCACGGGCGGTCTGTGGTTCCAGGGCAAGCTCGTCAACAAGGTCGTCTCGTCGTTCACCTCGACCTCGACGACGCACGGCGGCCAGGAGAGCACCCTCCTGGCGCTCAACAACACCTTCTACCACTGGGGTTCGATCATCGTCCCGCCCGGCTTCGCCGACCCGGTGCAGTTCGACCCGGCCAACGGCAACCCGTACGGCGCGAGCAGCATCTCCGGCAACGACCCGGACAACGTCGCCGAGGCGAACCTCGCCGCCGTCGAGTTCCAGGCCCGCCGCGCCGTGGAGATCGCCACCGCCCTGCGCATCGGCTTCGCCGCATAGGACGGGACCGACCGCCCCTTCGTACCGACGGAGACGACATGACCATCCGGTCGGCCACACCCGGCCCACCTCGCAGCCCGGCGACGCCGGACCCGCACCACGGCGCCGCCGACCCGCCCAGGGTCGCGGCGGGGTGGCTGGCGCTCATCGCCGCCCCGGCCACCTTCGCCGTCGCCGCCCCGGCCATCGTCCTGCCCAGGATGGCGGACGGCTACGGCCTCGCCCCGGACGTCGCCAGCTGGCTGGTGACCGTCGCGGCCCTGTCCATAGCCGTCGGCACACCGCTGGCCGGCGGCCTGATCAGCCGGCGCGGACTACGTGCCGCACTGATCATCAGCACCGTCCTGCTGGTCGCCGGCACCATCCTGGTCGCCGCCGTGCCCTGGCTCCCCGCGGCCCTGCTCGGACGGTCCGGCCAGGCCCTCGGCAGTACGGGACTGATCGCCGTCGCGATGAACCTGGCGGGGACGGCCGGCCGGATGGGCCTGATCACCTCGGCGATCGCCGCCTGTGCGGCCGTCGGCCCACTGGTCGGCTCGCTGGTCACCGAATGGACGTCCTGGCTGGTCGTCCTGCTCCTGCCGGTGGTGGCCGCGCTGTTCGTGCCTCCCGTGCTGCGGCACGCCCCCACCGCTCCGGCCGACGACAGCCGCTTCGACGGCCGCGGCGCGGTCCTGCTCACCGCACTGGCCGTCGCCCTCGTCGTCATCCCGTACGCCCCCGCGGCCGCCGCCGTCTGCGCCGTGCCGGCCGCGCTCCTCCTCGCCCTGCACATCAGGGCCCGCCCGGACGGGTTCGTCCCCGTCGTCCTGCTGCGCTCCCCGCTCTTCATCGGCGTGAGCCTGCTCGCCCTGCTCCTGGCCACCTCCTTCTTCCGGCTGCTCTTCGTCATCCCGGGACAGCTCTCCGCCGACGCGGGATGGAGCGAGGACGCGATCGGCGTGGGGACACTGGTCTCCCAAGTGGCCGGCTCCGTACTCGCCTTCGTGATCGCGGCGGTCGCCATCCGCATGGGCCGCACCCGCGTCACGGCGGTACTGGCCGCCGCGGGCATCCTCGCCGCCGTCCTCACCGCCGTATCCGCCTCGGCCGTCCTCGTACTGACGGCCCTGGCCATCGCCCTCTTCGCCGCGGCAGGCGGCCAGGGCGCCCTGATGGCCTTCGCCACCACCACCGTCGACACCACCAAACGCCCGGCAGCGATCGGCCTGTTCAACCTCTGCTACCAACTCGGCGGAGCCCTCGGCCCGGCCCTCGCAGCACTGTCCACGACCACCTGACCCACCCACCAAAAAGCCGTCGGCCGCACCCCCGAAGGGACACGGCCGACGGCCCACACACGTCCCGGTCCGGAAGGCCACAACCTTCCGGACCGGCGGCACTGCTAGAGGTCGAAGTACAGCTCGAACTCGTGCGGGTGGGGGCGGAGTTGGATCGGGGCGATCTCGTTGGTGCGCTTGTAGTCGATCCAGGTCTCGATGAGGTCGGAGGTGAAGACGCCGCCGGCCTGCAGGTACTCGTTGTCGGCCTCGAGGGCTTCGAGGACCGCGGGCAGCGAGGTCGGGACCTGCTGGACGCCCGCGTGCTCCTCAGGAGCCAGCTCGTAGAGGTCCTTGTCGATGGGCTCGGCCGGCTCGATCTTGTTCTTGACGCCGTCGAGGCCCGCGAGCATGAGCGCCGAGAACGCCAGGTACGGGTTCGAGGACGGGTCGGGTGCACGGAACTCGACGCGCTTGGCCTTCGGGTTCGAGCCCGTGATCGGGATACGCATGGCCGCGGAGCGGTTGCGCTGCGAGTAGACCAGGTTGACCGGGGCCTCGAAGCCGGGCACCAGGCGGTGGTACGAGTTCACCGTCGGGTTGGTGAAGGCGAGCAGCGACGGGGCGTGCTTGAGGATGCCGCCGATGTAGTAGCGGGCGGTGTCCGAGAGGCCCGCGTAGCCCTGCTCGTCGTAGAAGAGCGGGTTGCCGCCGGACCAGAGCGACTGGTGGACGTGCATGCCCGAGCCGTTGTCGCCGAAGATCGGCTTCGGCATGAAGGTCGCGGTCTTGCCGTTGCGCCAGGCGACGTTCTTCACGATGTACTTGAAGAGCATCAGGTCGTCGGCCGCGGCGAGCAGCGTGTTGAACTTGTAGTTGATCTCCGCCTGGCCGGCGGTGCCCACCTCGTGGTGCTGGCGCTCGACCTGCAGGCCCTGGTTCTCCAGCTCGAGGGACATCTCGGCGCGCAGGTCGGCGAAGTGGTCGACCGGCGGGACGGGGAAGTAGCCGCCCTTGTAGCGGACCTTGTAACCGCGGTTGTTCTCCTCCGAGCCGGTGTTCCAGGCGCCGGCCTCGGAGTCGATCTCGTAGAACGACTGGTTGGCGGAGGTCTCGAAGCGGACCTTGTCGAAGACGTAGAACTCGGCCTCGGGACCGAAGTACGCGGTGTCGGCGATGCCGGTGGAGGCGAGGTAGGCCTCGGCCTTCTTCGCCACGTTGCGCGGATCACGGCTGTAGGCCTCGCCGGTGATCGGGTCGTGGATGAAGAAGTTGATGTTCAGGGTCTTGTCGCGGCGGAACGGGTCGACGCGGGCCGTCGACAGGTCCGCGCGCAGCGCCATGTCGGACTCGTGGATGGCCTGGAAGCCGCGGATCGAGGAACCGTCGAAGGCGAGCTCCTCGGTCGGCTCGAACGCCGACGCCGGCACCGTGACGTGCTGCATCACACCCGGCAGGTCGCAGAACCGGACGTCGACGAACTTCACGTCCTCGTCTGCGATGAACTTCTTGGCATCGTCGGCGTTCTGGAACATCCAGCTCCTCCTACTCCCGGCCCGGTCCCGAACCGGGGATGTCTCGCTCGAGGCGCGGCCAGTGCGGTGGCGCACGCTGGGCCCGACCATAGGGACGGGGGATTTCTCAAGCATGACCCATTTGTTTCGCCGAAGTTAACCGGCGCGAGCGTGAGCGGCATCTCAGGGTCCGTACGGCCGCCGCGGTGTGCACCCCGCCGGGGCCCCGACGGGGCGGGGCGCAGTACCGTGGTCGGGTGGACAAGAGGCAAGCAATCGGATCGTGGCTGTCCGGCCCGCGGCAGGCGGCCGAGGACATGGGAGCCGACTTCGGCTACCGCGGCGAGCAGCTCGGTCTGCCCCAGGAAGGGCCGGGCTCGATCGCCCCGGTCGGGCGGCGCTTCGGCGCGATCGCGGTGGACTGGGCGCTGTGCATGGTGATCGCATACGGCCTCTTCGCGCAGGGTGACCGACAGGCGATGGCGAACTGGGCGCTCGGTGTCTTCTTCGTCCTGACCGTACTCACGGTCGGCACGGTCGGCTTCACGCCGGGGAAGCGACTCCTCGGACTCCGGGTCGTCGCCGAGGACGGCGGGCGGCTGAGCTTCGGCCGTGTCGTCGTACGGAGCGTCCTCCTGTGCCTCGCCATTCCGGCATTGGTCTGGGACCGCGACACGAGGGGCCTCCACGACCGCCTCGCGCGGGCGATCCAGGTTCGTCTCTAGCCTTCCGGCTTCGGCGCCCGTCCCCTTGAGTCCCGGCTCTCCCTTGAGCCCGTCCGGCTCTCCCTCAAGCCCGTCCGGCGGCTTCCCTCAAGCCCGTCCGGCGATTGAGGACATCTTTTGACCGCCCCGCGGGGCGGCGGCCGCGCTTCGCCGGACGGGCTAGAGGGAAGCCGGGCTCAAGGGAAGCCGCCGGACGGGCGCAGCGCAGCGAGACGGGGCGCTCCGGACCAGTCGGCCCGGAGCGCCCCGTACACCGAAAACCGACGCCCGAAGGCGTCACCGCATCTTCGGCCCGCCCCCGCGAGGCATCCGCATGCCCTTGGGCATCGGCCCCTTCGGCAGCGGCATGTTCGACATCAGGTCGCCCATCGCACGCAGGCGGTCGTTGGTCGTGGTGACCTGCGGACCCGTCAGGACGCGAGGCAGCTTCAGCAGCTTCGTACGCAGCTTGGTGAGCGGGACCTGGCCCTCCGCATTGCCGATGATGAAGTCGGTGACCGGGACGTCCGTGACGATCCGCGCCATCTTCTTCTTCTCCGCGGCGAGCAGCGTCTTGAGCCGGTTCGGATTGCCCTCGCCGATCAGGACGATGCCGGCCTTGCCGACGGTGCGGTGCACCACGTCCTGGTTGCGGTTCATCGCCACGGCGGGGGTCGTCGACCAGCCCCGCTTCATGTTGTCGAGCACCGCCGCCGCGGCCCCCGGCTGACCTTCCATCTGCCCGAACGCGGCCTTCTCGGCCCGGCGGCCGAACACGATCGCCATCGCGAGGAACGCCAGGATGAAGCCCAGGATCCCCAGATAGACCGGGTATCCGAGCAGGAGGCCGATGCCGAGGAAGACACCGAAGGTGACGATGCCCACCGCAGCGATGATCAGGCCGATCTTGGAATCGGCCTTGCGGGTCATCTTGTACGTGAGGGCGATCTGCTTGAGTCGCCCTGGGTTCGCAGTACTCGCTGCGTTGTCCTTCCTCGCCATGCCAGGAAGTTTACGTGCCCGGGGAAGCGGTCACGACGCGCGGGTGGATCCGATCACACACCGTGCGCCGCACGCGACAGCGGGGCACGGATCAAGGGCTACGACGTACGAGGGGGACGGGTGGCCGCGTCGAGCACCTGCTGCGCCTCCACCCGGTCCTTCGCCCGACGGCGGTCCTCGAGCACGGAGGTCCAGGCATTGCGGCGGGCGGTGCGCTGGCCGCTGCTCATGAGCAGCGACTCGACGGCGCGCAGCGCGTCGGTGACGGACGGGACGGCGGTGGCGCGGGTGCCGGTCGGCATACCTTCGTTGACGGGCGCGGCCTGCATGTCGGGGGTCCCCCTCTGAGCGGCGGGTGGGGTGGACTGCGGTACGTGGCGTAAGGAGAGCGTCACAGACTGGTGTTACCAGCGCGTGTCCGACCGGTCAAACACCCATGAAGGCCCGATGCGGAGCCGGAGAAAGCCGAAGCGGCCCGTACGGGTGCCCCTACCTGCGGGGACCGTACGGACCGCGTGATCCCGGCCATTACTGGTCGGTAGTGTCTTGTGCGCGAATTCACAGGAGCGGGCGCCGAGCGTGCTCCCGCCGCCACCGTGCCGTCAGGTCACACGGCCTGCCGGGCGGTGAAGTCCGCGCCCTCGCTGACGACGCCGTTACGCCGGTCCATGGCCATGCCGAACAGCCGGCCCGCGCGGTACGAGGACCGGACCAGCGGGCCGGACATCACTCCGGAGTAGCCGATCTGCTCGGCCTCCTCCTTGAGCTCCACGAACTCGTGCGGCTTGACCCAGCGCTCCACCGGGTGGTGCCGCACGGAGGGCCGCAGGTACTGGGTGATGGTGATCAGCTCGCAGCCGGCGTCGTGCAGCTGGCGCAGCGCCTCGCTGATCTCCTCGCGGGTCTCGCCCATGCCGAGGATCAGGTTCGACTTGGTGACCAGACCGTCCTTGCGGGCCTCGGTGATCACCTTCAGGGAACGCTCGTAACGGAAGCCGGGGCGGATCCGCTTGAAGATCCGGGGCACCGTCTCCACGTTGTGCGCGAGGACCTCGGGGCGCGAGGAGAAGACCTCGGCCAGCTGGTCCGGCTCGGCGTTGAAGTCGGGGATGAGCAGCTCGACCTTGGTGCGGCCTGCCTCGCGCTCGGCGGTCATCCCGTGGATCTGGCGGACCGTCTCCGCGTACAGCCACGCGCCGCCGTCCTCCAGGTCGTCGCGGGCGACGCCGGTGATGGTCGCGTAGTTGAGGTCCATCGTGACGACGGACTCACCGACGCGGCGCGGCTCGTCGCGGTCCAGGGCCGCCGGCTTGCCGGTGTCGATCTGGCAGAAGTCGCAGCGCCGGGTGCACTGGTCGCCGCCGATGAGGAAGGTGGCCTCGCGGTCCTCCCAGCATTCGTAGATGTTGGGACAGCCGGCCTCCTGGCAGACCGTGTGCAGGCCCTCGCTCTTCACGAGTTTCTGCATCTGGGTGTATTCGGGACCCATCTTCGCCCGGGTCTTGATCCACTCGGGCTTGCGCTCGATGGGGGTCTGGCTGTTCCGGACCTCCAGGCGCAGCATCTTGCGTCCGTCGGGTGCGACTGCGGACACGACCGGCTCCCTACAGCTTCGATTCTTCGGCGTCCCCCAGGGTACGCCCGTGCTTTGTACGGTCCTACGCCCGGCCGACCTGAGCCTCTGGGGCGTGGGTGACCCCGTCGGACCGTACGGCCGTCCGTATCGCCAACCTCCGGGCGGCCGGGCCGCATTCCCGCCCCGGCTGCCCGGAGGTGCTCGGTCAGGCGGGCGCCGGAGCAGTGGCGGGCTCGGCCGGGGCCGCCGCCTCGCCGACGGGGCGCGGGCGCGGTTCGGCCTCGTCGAGGACGGCCCGCAGGTGCTTCTCCACGACGGGCAGCACCTCCTCGATCGTGATGTCCCGGCCGAGCTCGGCCGCTAGCGAGGCGACGCCCGCGTCGCGGATGCCGCACGGCACGATCCGGTCGAACCAGGTGTTGTCCGGATTCACGTTCAGGGCGAAGCCGTGCATGGTGACGCCCTTGGCGACCCGGATGCCGATCGCGGCGAGCTTGCGGTCCTCGCGCCGCTGGCCGGCATTGGACGGGGCGTACTCCGGGCCGTTCAGGCGGGGGTCGAACTCGTCGTCGCCGATGCGCGGGTCGATGTCCAGGGAGAGTCCGCCGAGCCGCTGCTCGACCGGGTCGCCGAGCACCCAGACCCCACTGCGGCCCTCGACACGGGTGCTCTCCAGGCCGAACTCGGCGCAGGCGCGGATCAGCGCCTCCTCGAGCCGGCGCACATGCGCGACCACGTCGACCGGACGAGGCAGCTTCAGGATCGGATAGCCGACCAGCTGACCGGGCCCGTGCCAGGTGATCTTCCCGCCGCGGTCGACGTCGATCACCGGGGTGCCGTCGAGCGGGCGCTCGCTGTCCTCGGTCCGGCGTCCGGCCGTGTAGACCGGCGGATGTTCGAGGAACAGGCAGGTGTCCGGGATCTCGTCCGCGAAGCGCGCCGCGTGCACCCGTCGTTGCTCGTCCCAGGCCTGCTGGTACTCGACTGCGTCCGGGCCGAAGCCAAGACGTACGAACCGCAGCTCATTCACGGCACGTGCCTCCTTGAAACGTTCACCGTGCACCTTGTGCGCCCCCGCCACTGTACGACCCGGACGGCACGGTCAGCCCGCCACCCGATCCTCACACGATCGGATGAATGCGGGGCGAAGGTGGCGATGAGGGCCGTACGGCTCGTTACATTCACGCCGTTCATGAGGGCTGCCGACCGGCCCGGAAGGCAGGAGACCGCACAGCTGATGACGGAACGACCCCCGCAGCGCACGCCCAACCGCCAGCTTGCCGCGCTGATCGCCGAGGCAGGGTTCTCCAACGCGGGTCTTGCCCGCCGGGTCGACCAGCTGGGGCTCGAGCACGGCCTCGATCTGCGCTACGACAAGACCTCGGTGACCCGCTGGCTGCGCGGCCAGCAGCCGAGGGGCACCACGCCCGCGCTCATCGCGGAGGTGTTCACACGCCGGCTCGGCCGTCGGCTCAGCGCCCAGGATCTCGGCCTGGACGCCTGTGCGCCGGTGTACGCGGGGCTGGAGTTCGCCGCGACGCCGGACGAGGCGATCGACATCGTCAGCGGACTGTGGCGCAAGGACTCCGGCAGCCATGCCGAGCTGCGGAAGATCGCCTTCACCCCGGCGGGGCTCGTGGTGCCGAGCCGGGACTGGCTGATCGGGCGTGCGGACGAGCGGGTGGGGCGAGGGGAGCGGGGCGCGGACGGTCCGGGCGGCTCCGGCGCCCGGGTGCCCGCCCAGGGCCGAGCCCTCGTACCCCGGCAGCGCAAGGACACCGACCGCTCGCCCGGCCAGCGGGTGACCTCCGGCGACATCGCGGCCCTCCGCTCCGTCGGTGAGCTCTTCCGCGCCCTCGACCACGCCTACGGCGGCGGGCACGCGCGCCAGGCCCTGGTGCGCTATCTGGAGCACGAGACGGAGCCGATGCTGCGCGGTGTCTACAGCGAGCCGGCCGGGCGGCGGCTGTTCGCCGCGGCCGCCGACCTCACCCGGCTCGCGGGCTGGACCTCGTACGACATCGCGGCGCACGGTCTGGCGCAGCGGTACTTCGTGCAGGCACTGCGGCTCTCGCAGGCCGCGGCCGACCGGGCGTACGGCAGCTATGTGCTGGTGACGATGAGCCGGCAGGCGGTCTATCTCGGGCACGGCAGGGAAGCGGTGCAGCTGGCGCGGGTCGCCCAGCAGGGCGTCGGCGCCTCGGCGCCGCCGGTGGTGCAGGCGCTGCTGCACGCGGTGGAGGCGCGGGGGCACGGGGTGCTCGGCGAGGTGCGGGCCTGCACGGCCGCCCTGGTCAGGGCCGAGCGGGCGATGACCTCGGCCCGGCCCGGGGACGAAGTGCCGTACTGGGCGCGGTACTTCGACGAGGGGCAGCTGGCCGACGAGTTCGCGCACTGTCACCGGGATCTGTCGCAGTACCGGGCGTCGGCGCAGCATGCGGAGCGCTCCTTGCAGCTGCGCGCGCCCGCGTTCGCGCGCTCCCGGGTCTTCTGCCGGGTGGTGCTCGCCACCGCGCGCCTCGGACTCGGCGAGCTCGACCAGGCCTGCGCACTCGGCGCGGAGGCCGCCCAGCAGGCCTCCGAGATGCGCTCGGCGCGCGCCGCGGAGTACGTACGGGACTTCGAGCGCCGCCTCGAGCCGTACCGGGACGCGAGCCCGGTACGGAGCTATCGGGACCGGGTGGCGGCGCTCGGCTGACCCGCCACTCCGACACCCCGCCGCCTGTCGTTCGCCGCCCGGTCAGGCCGCGGCGGTGATCGCCGTGGCCGCGTCCCGGATGCCGAGGTCGGCGAGGACGGAGCGGGCCGCGCGGCCCCCCGAGTGCAGGGCGCCCTGGACCGTGCTGGTGTCGCGGTGGTCGCCGCAGACGTACAGGCCGGCGAGCACGCGCACCGGGCGGCGCAGATCGTGCGGGGGAGGCATCACGGGGACGGCCTCCGGGTCGTGGTGGACGGCGAGCAGTTCCCAGCGGTCGGTGGAAGTGCCGTAGAGACGGCCGAGTTGGGCGCGCACCTCGGGCTCGGCGGGTGGCGGGCCGTGCACCACGGAGGTGATCAGGGCGCGTCCCGCGGGCGCCCGTGCCGGGTCCACCTCGCTCATCACGGCGGTGTGGGCGACGGGGCCGCGGCGTTCGGCGTCCAGGACCAGGGCCGGCTCGGTCAGCGGTGGTTCGGGTGCGGTGTGGTGGAGCACGGTCACCGGGTGGAAGGCCGGCATCCGCAGACCGGGCAGCAGTTCGGCGGCCTGGCGTGCTCCCGTCGCGAGCAGGACGGAGCGGCAGCGGATCTCGCCGTGTCCCGCGGTGCGGACGGTGGCGGCCGAGACCTCCACCGCCTTCACTCCGGTGCGGACGGTGCCCGGCGGGAGCGCCGCCGCCAGGGTGGCCGGCAGGGCGTCGGCGCCGCCCACGGGCACGCAGAGCCGCCCGCGGGCGAAACCGCGCAGGACCAGGTCCGCGACCCGGCTCGAGGTGCCGAGGGCGGGATCGCCGAGCAGTGCGGCGAGCAGCGGGCGCAGGAAGCCGTCGACCGTACGCTGTGGGAGCCCGCGGGTGGTCAGCGCCTCCGCGGTGCTGAGCTCGGGCCGGGCGAGCAGCCGGGGCACCTCGGTGGCGGCGAGGCGGCCGAGGGCGCGGCCGAGGCGGGCCTGGTCGAGAGGGCTGCCCATCGGCGGGCGGGCGCGGTTGCCGTGGCCGGGCAGCCGGTGGGTGCCGGGCAGTCGGTGAGTACGAGGGGCGCTCGCCAGGGCGCGTGCCGCCGTGAGTGCGCCCCTCGCGCTCCGTCCGGCCGCCGACGAACCGGGGCGCGGCTCTCCCGCACGGTGCAGCCGCCCTTCGCTGTGCACGAGAACACCCGGTGCGAAGGTCCGCAGCGGCAGCTCGTCGAGCCCCGGAGTGCGCCGCAGCTCCGGGTACGAGGTGGACAGCAGATGGCCGATGCGGTCGAGCCGGAATCCGTCGAGCACCTCCGTGGACATCCGGCCCCCGATGGCGGGCGCGGCCTCCAGTACCGCGGTGCTCACCCCGGCGGTGTGCAGCCGGTGAGCGGCGGACAGGCCGGCGATACCGGCCCCCACGATGACGACGTCCACTTGCTCCGCGGGCTCACGCACGTGCCCCTCCCCGAGGTCGCTCGCCTTGGTCGCTCGCCTTGTGGAGGGGTCATGCCCCCAACAGGCTCCGGGAATACCCGAGTTCGGCCCGAGCGTAGGAGTAGTTCCGGTCAGGAGCAGTCGCGCATCGACCGGGCACGGTCGCACGCCGGTCGCACACGGTCGCCGGTGGTGGCGTGACCGTACTGCCCGCGGCGGCGGACGTCACCCCCGCACGCAGCACCCTCGTCGCAACACCCCCCCGCGACTCCTCACCGCGCTTCGGCCGCCGCCCGTACCGCGTCGTCGATCGTCGGGAACGCGAACCGGAAGCCGGACTCCGTCAGCCGGGTGGGCAACACCCGCTGGCTGCACAGCACATCGCCCGCCATCTCGCCGAGTACCAGACGCAGTGCGGGAGTCGGCGCGGGGAACAGCGTCGGGCGGCGGAGGACCCGGCCCATCGCGGCCGTCACCTCACGGTTCGTCACCGGATGCGGGGCGGTCAGATTGACCGGGCCGGACAGCTCGTCGGTGGCGATCAGATGGCGCAGGGCGGCCACCTCGTCATGCAGCGCGATGAAGCTCCAGTACTGCCTGCCGTGTCCGAGCCGCCCGCCGAGACCAGCCTTGAACAGCGGGAACATCCGGGCCCAGGCGCCGCCGTCGCGCGCCACCACCAGACCGGAGCGGGCGAACACGGTGCGCACCCCCGCCTCCACGGCAGCACCCGCGGCCTCCTCCCACTCCACGCACAGCTGCGGCAGGAAGCCGTCGCCGGCCGGCGCGCTCTCGTCCACCGGACGGCCACCCGTGTCGCCGTAGTACCCCACCGCGCTCGCGTTCACGAAGACGTCCGGCGGTACGTCGAGCGCGGCGACCGCCTCCGCGAGCGTGGCCGTGCCGAGCACCCGGCTGTCGCGGAGCTCCCGCTTGTACGCATCGGTCCAGCGGTGGTCGCCGACGCCGGCCGCGGCCAGATTCACCACCGCGTCGCAGCCGGCCAGCGCCATCGGGTCGACGTACTCGCGATGCGGGTCCCACTCCGCCTCGCCCGGTGCGCTCGGGGCGCGGCGCACCAGGGTCACCACCTCGTGCCCGTCCGCGACGAGCGAGCGCACCAGGTTCCTGCCGATGAGTCCGGACGAGCCGGCGACCGCGATCCGCATGGCTCCATCCTGCCCGCTACCGGAAGCCGGCGCAGGAGCCCTGCGCCCCCGGTCCTACAGTGGCCCGCATGTCCGAGCCAGTCATACGCCCGGCCCGGTGGAGCGACGCGGACGCCCTCGGGCGGCTCGACCGTGCCACCTGGTCCACCCTGCACGCCGTACAGCCGAAGCCCGCGCCGTCCGCTCCGTTCTTCGACGCGGCGCACGATCCCGGCCAGTTCCTGGTGGCGGAGTCGGGTGGAGAGGCGGCCGAGGAGATCGTCGGCTACATCCGCATCGGCCGGTCCACTCCGCTGCGGGCCAACGCCCACGTGCTGCAGATCCAGGGCTTCGCGGTCGCCGAGGCCGCCCGCGGCCGCGGCATCGGCCGCGCCCTGGTCCGGGCGG
>NZ_QUAK01000201.1 GCF_003429565.1 Streptomyces triticagri | reverse complement strand
GGGCCGACAAGGCCCGGGGCGCCTGTCGTGTCACCCGGGTCGGGTCGTCGCTCCGGGGCACCCCTTCACCAAGGAGCCCCGCCATGACCGTCACCACCACCGCGAAGACCATGCCCTCGACCTCTCCCTCGACCGCTGACGCACCGGACACCACCGGTGCCCGTACACCGGACGCCGCCGACCTGATCACCGGCGCCCGCGAACGCATCGACGCGCTCGACGACCGGATCATCGGCCTCATCCAGGAACGCATGGCCGTCTCGTCGGTGATCCAGGAGGCCAGGATCACCTCGGGCGGCCGGCGGGTGAACCTGTCCCGCGAGATGGAGATTCTCGGCCACTACAGCGATGCGCTCGGCAAGCCCGGCACCTCGCTCGCCATGACGCTCCTCGAGCTGTGCCGCGGCCGGGTCTGAGTCCGCGGCGCACGCTGTGGATCTCCGGTACGGCACCTCCCGGGCCGGCCGCGACGGTGCCCGGACCTGAGTTCGGGTGCGCTCTCACCCGTACGGCGCGTGACCGCCTCGCGGCGGGCTTCGTTGGTCCCGATGTCCGTGCCAGCCAGGGGCGGGCCCGCAAGATCCACGCGTGGCTCCGCTGGAGCGATGAGAGGTGCGGCTCGCGCCGCACGTCGTGGGACCTCGCTCCAGAATGTGACCGGACGGCAGGGGACAGCAGCCCGGTCACCACACAACGGCCGGTTCCGGGGACGCCCGGGACCGGCCGTTTCGGCTGTCCGGCCGACGCCCGCACCCCACCTCGCCGCACGGTGTGATTCAAGCCACATGAAGAAAAGGCGAGTTCGCGTACAACCCTTCACCGGTGTCGCGGGTCATGCAGGCGAATCTACGGCCATACCCGCGGCCCGCCGCGGAGGCCGCCACCCGTGCCGGGCGGTTGCGCAGGGCACGCCGGACACACCGAGGTCTTCATGAACCTTCGTCGTGCGATCGCCGTCGCGGCCGCATCGACCGTGCTGGCCCCTGCGGCGCTGCTGGCCGCGCCGAGTGCGTACGCGACGGAGAGCCCGGCCGCGGAGCCGACGCCGTCCGCCTCCGGCAGCAGCCCCGGAGCGACCGCGTCCCCGACGCCGGGCGAGACGGCCGGCAGCACGCCGACGGCCGGCCCGGAGCCCGAGCCCGACGGGTCGGCGACGGCCACCGAGACCGCGACGGCGACCCCCGAACCGGAGCCCACCGCAAGCGAGTCGGAGTCCGGCCGGCCGAGCGAGGAGCCCACCGGCCCCGAGGAGTGCACGGACTCCACGGTCGACATGGACATCGAGGGCCTGCCCGGCAGGATCGCGGCGGGCAGCGGCTGGCACCGGTTCAGCCTGACGGCCACCAACACCTCGGACACGGCCCTCGGGGAGATCTTCTTCCTCGCGGGCGCGTCGGCGGACGAGGCCGGCGAGGACGTCTTCAAGAACAAGCAGGTCGAGGTCCAGGCGTACGACCCGGACGGCAAGACCTGGGAGACCGTCGGCACGGACGGCTACGCGGTCGGATTCGTGGGCTGGACCGACGAGTTGAAGCCCGGCCGCACGATCGACATCCCGATGCGCCTCAATGTGAAGGCGGGCGCTCCGGCCGGCACCGGTTTCTCGCTCGGCGGCAGCGTGTATCTGGACGATACGGGCGAGTGCGCCGGGTTCGGTGATGTCGCGTACAGGTTCCGGATCGTCGCGCCCGGTACGGAGACCGGGGGCAGCAAGCCGCAGGAAGGCGGCAAGGTCCCGGTGACCGACCGGAAGCCCACCGACCGGAAGCCGGCCTCCCACCGGCCGAGCGGCACCGAAGTCACCGCCGTGACCGGCGATCTGGCCTCTACCGGCACGAGTTCGATGCTGCCGACCGTCGCCCTGATCGGCGGCATCGCCGTCGTCGCGGGCGCCGGTGTGGTCTACGCCGTCCGCCGCCGCGGCTCCGGCGACCGGGGCGCCTGAACGGCGGTCCGGAACGGCGAAGGGACCTGCGCTCGGAGGGGGGCGCAGGTCCCTTCGCACGTACACACTCCGAGCGTTGGTCAACTCGCGGGCGCAGCCGTCTCGTTCGCGCCCGGCTCCGGCAGCTCCGCGTCCCGCTTCGACAGCCCCGCGTCCCGCTTCGGCGGCACCGCACCCCGCTTCGGCGGCACCGCAGGCATGCCGAGGAACGGCAGCTTCAGCGCGCCGAAGGCGTCGGCGGGTACGGCCGGGGCGTCGGGCTCCACCGGGTCCACCCGTACGTAGGCCGCGCCCGGCTCCGGACGCGGGTCCTGCGCGCCCTTGTTGGGCCACAGCGACATTGCGCGCTCCGCCTGTGCGGTGATCGTCAGGGACGGGTTCACGCCGAGGTTCGCCGTCACGGCCGCGCCGTCCACGACCGAGATACCGGGGTGCCCGTACAGCCGGTGGTACGGGTCGATCACGCCGGTCGCCGCGGAGTCTCCGATCGGGCAGCCGCCGAGGAAGTGGGCGGTGAGCGGGGTGCCCATCAGCTCACCGACGTTGCTGCCCGGGAAGCCGTTGATCTCCTCGGCGATCAGCGAGGCCGCGCGGGTGGCCGCCTCGATCTGGTTCGGGTTCGGTGCGCCGTGGCCCTGCCGAGCCGTGAGCAGTCCCTTGCCGAGGCCCTTGGCCTTGCGGTACGTCGTCAGGGAGTTGTCCAGGGACTGCATGACCAGGCCGATGATGGTGCGCTCGGACCAGCGGCGGTTGGACAGCGAGCGCATCGTCATCAGCGGATGCCGCGCGCAGTTGGCCAGCCAGGCGGCCACCCGGTGGGTGCTGAAGGGGACTTGGAGTACGGTCATGCCGCCCATCGCGTTCGAGCCCTTGCCGTAGCGCACCGGCTCGATGTGGGTGTCCGCGTCCGGGTGCACCGACGAGGTGATGGCGACGCCCTTGGTGAAGTCGGCCTTGGGCGTCCCGTGCCGCTTGCGGTAGCGGCGGTCGGTGGTCTGGGCGCCCACCAGGGCCTCGGAGTTGGTGCGGGTGAGGTCGCCGAGCCGGTCGGAGAGCCGGGGCAGCAGGCCCGCGTCCTTCATCCGGTGCAGCAGCGTCTGCGTCCCGTACGTGCCGGCGGCGAGCACGACCCGGCGGGCGCGGAACGTACGCCCCTGCCCCTTGCGCTTCCTGTAGGTGGGCAGCGTGCCGACCGCATAGCCGCCGCGCGCGTCGTCGGTGATCGAGACGACCGAGGTCAGCGGGTGGACGACGGCGCCCGCCCGCTCGGCCAGATACAGGTAGTTCTCGTTCAGGGTGTTCTTGGCGCCGTGCCGGCAGCCGGTCATGCACTCGCCGCATTCGGTGCAGGCGCGCCGGGAGGGACCCGCACCGCCGAAGTACGGGTCGGGAACTTCCGCGCCGCGCTTGGCCGTTGAGTCACCGGTGGCGTCCTGGCCGTCACCGAAGAAGACGCCGACCGGCGCCATGTGGAAGCTGTCGCCCACTCCCATGGCCTGTGCGGCCGCCTTGAGATGGACGTCGGACGGCGTCATGGTCGGGTTGAGGCGGACCCCGAGCATGCGCTTGGCCTGCTCGTAGTACGGGCCCAGCTCGTCCTGCCAGTCCGTGATGTCCTTCCACTGCGGGTCGTTGAAGAAGGGCGCGGGCGGCACGTAGAGGGTGTTGGCGTAGTTGAGCGAGCCGCCGCCGACGCCCGCGCCTGCCAGGACCATGACATTGCCGAGCAGGTGGATGCGCTGGATGCCGAAGAGGCCGAGGGCGGGCGCCCACAGATAGTTCTTCAGGTCCCAGGAGTTGCGGGGCAGGTTCTCCCGGGTGAAGCGGCGGCCGGCCTCCAGCACACCGACCCGGTAGCCCTTTTCGCTCAGCCGGAGCGCCGAGACGGACCCGCCGAATCCGGACCCGACGACGAGCACGTCGTAGTCGTAGCCGTCGTCGGCCGATGCGGGAGCGCCGTCGCGCCCGGTCTCGTCCCGGTTCTGGGCAGACTCGTCCTGTGACACCGATACCTCCGAGAAAACGTGCAGGTCAGCGTGGGGGCTTGGCAGGGCGGCGGGCCGGCCGGCGCCGCCGTTGATCACCGCAGGATCAGCGCAGCCGGAAGGCCTTCATCGCCCGCAGGCTCCGGCTCATGAAGGCCGCGTACTTGGCGTCGTCCATGCCGAACGACGGCGCCATCGGCATCAGCCGCTGCTGCGCCACGGTCTGCGCCTCGGTGTACTTGAGGATGCCCTCGCTGCCGTGCCGCCGGCCGAGACCGGAGTCCTTCATGCCGCCCATCGGCGACTGGACGCTGCCGTAGGCGGGGGCGTACCCCTCGTTGACATTGACCGTGCCGGTGCGCAGCCGGGCGGCGACCTCGCGGCCGCGTCGGCCGTCCTTGGTCCACACCGAGGAATTCAGGCCGTACGGCGTCGCGTTGGCGAGCTCGACCGCCTCGTCCTCGTCGCTGAAGCGGTAGACGGCGACGACCGGGCCGAAGGTCTCCTCCTGGCACACGGCCATCGGCGCCTCCACGCCGTCCAGGATGGTCGGCTCGTAGAAGTACGGTCCGATGTCCGGCCGCGCGACGCCGCCCGCGACGAGCTTCGCGCCCTTGGCCACGGCCTCCTCGACGTGCCGCGTGACCGTCTCCAGCTGCCGCTCGCCGACGAGCGAGCCCATGTCCGCGCCGTACGCGAGCGAGGTGCCGAGCCGCATGGCCTTCGTACGGGCCGCGAACCGGCTGACGAACGCGTCCGCGATCGACTCGTGGACGTACAGCCGCTCGATCGAGATGCACAGCTGGCCGGCCGAGGAGAAGCAGGCGCGCACCGCGCCGGCGGCGGCCTTCTCCACATCGGCGTCCTCGAGGACGAGCATCGCGTTCTTGCCGCCGAGCTCGAGTGACACTCCGACGAGCCGGGCGGCGGCGCCCTGCGCGACCTCGCGGCCGGTACGGGTCGAGCCGGTGAAGGAGACGTAGTCGGCGTGCCGGACGATCTCCGGCCCGACCACCGGCCCGTCACCGAGCACCACCTGGAAGGCCTCGGCCGGAAGTCCCGCTTCGATCAGCAGGTCGCGGGCCCACAGGGCGGTCAGGCAGGTCTCCGTGTCGGGCTTCATCACGACCGCGTTGCCGGCCACGAAGGCGGGCAGGGCGTCGCCGACGGAAAGCTCGAGCGGGTAGTTCCAGGGGGCGATCTGGCCGACCACTCCGCGCGGTTGGCGCAGTTCGGTGACCTTGGTGAGGGTCGGCACCGCGCCGGTGTGCCGCTTGGCCCGCAGATACGCGGATGCCTTGCGGCCGTAGTGCCGGGCGGCGACGGCGACCGCCTGGACCTCCTCGTGCGCGTGCAGGCGGGCCTTGCCCGTCTCCAGCTGGATGAGGTCGAGGACCTCGGCCTGGCGCTCCAGGACCAGGTCGTGGAAGCGGAGCAGTACCGCGGCGCGCCCTCGCACGGGCACCGCGGCCCACAGCCGCTGCGCCTCGCGGGCGCGCTCGAAGGCGGTCGTCACGTCCTCGGGCGTCGACTCGGGCAGATCGGCCAGCTTGCCGCCGGTCAGCGGCGAGTGGTTGGCGGTACGGCCGGAGCCGACGACATCGCGGGTGAGCTGGGCGACCAGCTCGGGCGTGACCACGTCGTCGGCCGTACGGACACCCGCGGGTGCCGGGGCGATGGGGTTCGTGCCGGTGGTGGTGCCCGCGGTGGAGGGGGCCTGCGAGTCCGTCATGCCGGTGAGGTTACGGGCCCCTCGCAGGTTTGGGTACCCGGCGGTAACGAGCTTTCACCGCCTGCACACATCATGCCAGCGATCGCTGGCAGCAAAGGGCCTGATCAGGGGCTTGTCATGGCGAGGAGGGACACCTCGAGAAGTTCTGCCCGAAGTAGGGCCGCGGCCTCACCCGACGTTCAGGCGGTACTTCACTTCGGTGAACAGGGACCCGCCGCGCTGCCGGCCCTCCTTCGTGTCGGGCATCGCGACGACCACCTTGTAGTGGTCCCCGCCCTCGGTGACGACGTAGAGATATCTGCGGCTGACCGCGTCGCTCGAATCGCTGTAGGGGTGGTCGGCGGAGACCTCCACCGCGCCGTCCTGCTGAGCGGCACCGTCGATCTCCACATCGGACATCTGCGTCTCGAGGCCCGGGCGCTTGCGCTCCATCTCGGCCGCCTCGTCGGCCGCCCAGACACCGGCGGTGGACCCGTGCCGGTACCGGGTCACGGTCAGCCACACGTCCTTGACGTCCGGGTCGCGGTAGACGGCCCGGGTCCCCTTGCGCTCGATGTCCGTGTACGACTCGGGTACGGAGACGTGCGCCGCGAGGTCCAGCTCGCGGTAGGTGGTCCAGCCCTTGCTGCGGGCGACCACCACGGCGCCGCCGCCGTCTCCGTCACCGCCCTCGCCGTCCGGGCCGAACAGAAACCAGCCGCCGGTGCCGAGTGCGCCGACGGCGAGGACCACGCCGGCGAGCGCGGCCCGGCTGCGGGGCAGTCCGAGCGCGCGGCTCGTCCCGACGGGGAACTTCCGGGTGGGCGTGGGGCGTTGACGCAGCGGCTCGGTGACGCCGTCCGGGGTGGGTGGCGACGGGGGTGGTGCCGGCTTCGTGGTGCGCGGGCGGGTGCCCGTGCGCGGCCGTGTGCCGGTGGCGGTGCCGCCCGTCCGGCGCAGGTCCCGCAGGGTCCGTATCACCTCGTCGGCCGGGGGCCGCTCCCCCGGATCCTTGGCCAACAGCCGCGCCACCAGCGGCGCGAGCTCCCCGACCCCGTCCAGCTCCGGAGGGTCGTACGTCAGGATCGCGGTGAGCGTGGACTCCACCGACGGCCGGCGGAACGGCGACACCCCGGACACGGAGGCGTAGAGCAGCACCCCGAGCGACCAGAGGTCGGACTCGGGCCCGGAGGTGCGGCCGGACATCCGCTCGGGCGCGATGTACTCGAGCGAGCCGACGAACTCACCGCTCATGGTGAGGTTCTCCTCGCCCCGCACCTGGGCGATGCCGAAGTCGGTGAGGACGACCCGGTCGTGCGCGCCGAGCAGCACGTTCGCCGGTTTCACGTCGCGGTGCACGATCCCCTTGGTGTGCGCCGCGTCCAGGGCTCCGACGACCGCGAGGCCGATCCGGGCCGCCTCGCGCACGGAGAGCGGACCGCGGTCGAGGACGTCCTGCAGGGACTCGCCGCGGACCAACTCCATGACGATCCACGGCAGTCCGTCCTCGGTCACCACGTCGTGGATGGCCACCGCGGACGGGTGGTCCACGCGCGCGGCGGCCCGCGCCTCGCGCCGCAGCCGCTCGTACACCCGCTGGTACGCGGGGTCCTGCGGGTCGCCGCGGAGCTGGGGCTCCTTGACCGCGCACTCTCGGCCGACCAGTTCGTCGACCGCGCGCCAGACCGTCCCCATCCCCCCGGAACCGATGCGTCCGGTCAACCGGTAGCGGCCGCCTATGCGTCTGTCCCCGGGCGGCGTGCGCCCGGCCTCTTCACCCGACGGGCTCATGTCCGGTCAGGGGTTCTTGATCTTCAGGTTCTCGAAGGCCGTCTTGGCGACCTCGCGTCCGCGCTCGGTGAAGTCGCCCTTGCCCGGGTACGAGGCCGAGTAGCGGTACAGGTCACCGTCCTTGGTCAGGAAGTACATGATCTTGACTTCCTTGGGCAGCGGGTTCTCGGTGTCCGCCCCGTCGTCCGCGTAGGTGATCGTGTTGATGGCGGCCCTCTTGTCCTGGTGGGTCGCCTTGTCGTCCGTCTTGACCTTGGGTGCGGGCTTCTCGGCCATGTTCCAGGCCGTCGTGGAACCGTTCTCGATCTCATCGGCCTCCGCGTACGCCTGGGAGGCCGCCGAGCCCTTGATCTTGTCCGTGACGTCGTCCTCGTCCTCGACCATCAGATCGAGGCGGAGTTCGAGCACGCCGCTCCGGTCCGTGTAACGGACGTAGACGCCGTCCGTCTCGGGGTCCTTGGGCACCCAGCGCTGGTAGTCCTTGGGGTACGCGGTGGTGACCCGCAGATCCTTCTCTTCCTTCTCTTTCCAGTCGTCGGGCAGCGGCCCCGCGAACGGGTTCACCACGACCAGGACCGTCGCCACCACGGCGGCGACCACCACGGCCCCCACCCCGATCCACCCCTTGCGGCTCAGCGAGATCCCCTTGCCGCCGGGTGCCGCGACCCGCACCACCTGGGTCTCCTTCGGCGGCGCGGCGGCGTCCTTCAGGAGCTGGCGGACCCGCGCGGCGGACGGGCGGCGGCTCGGCTCCTTCTGGAGCAGACCGTTGATCACCTCGGCCAGCGGGCCCTTCGCCGAAGCAGGCGCCGCCGGCGTCGCGTTGAGCACGGACTGCAGGGTCGCCGGGGTGTTGTTGCGGCGGAACGGCGAGACGCCCTCGGTCGCGGCGTACAGGACGACGCCCAGCGACCAGAGGTCGGAGGCCGGCCCCGGACGCTGGCCGAGGACCCGCTCGGGCGCGATGAACTCGGGCGATCCGACGAAGCCGCCAGTGTCCGTCAGATTCGTCTCGCCCTCGATCTGGGCGATGCCGAAGTCGGTGAGGACCACGCGGTCGTGGGTGCCGAGCATGACGTTGTCGGGCTTCACGTCGCGGTGCAGGATGCCCGCCTGGTGCGCGGCGTCGAGGGCGTCGAGCACCTCGAGTCCGATCCGGGCCGCCTCACGGGCGCCGAGCGTGCCCTCCTGCAGAGCCGCCCCGAGCGAACGGCCCTTGACGAACTCCATGACGATCCACGGCTGTCCGTCCTCGACCGCCACGTCGTGCACGTTGACCACGGCCGGGTGGTCGAGCCGGGCGGCGGCGCGTGCCTCGCGGCGCATCCGCTCGAAGGCGTTGGACCGCTCCCGCTCCGGCAGATGGTCCGGTACGCGCGGCTCCTTGACCGCGACCTCGCGGTCCACCGTCTCGTCCTTGGCCCGCCACACGGTGCCCATGCCGCCGTGGCCGAGCTTGGAGAGCAGCCGGTACCGCCCCGCGATCAGCCGTCCCGCGCCCGGGTCCGGCGGCTCGTGCGCGGAGACCTGGGTGGGGACGGCGGGCGACTGCGGGCCGCCCGGCGGCTGCGGGGCCGGCGGAGGCGTGCCCGGCTGCTGCGGCCCGCCCGGCGTCGGGTAGGCCTGCGTCGGGTCGTACGCGTACGGGTTCTGACCCGGCGTGCCCGGCTGCCTGGGGCCGCTGCCCCCGTCACTGCCACCGCCCGGGTACCCGTACCCCTGACCGCCCTGGCCCTGGTTCGGGACCTGCGGGTCCTGGCCGGGGACCTGGCCCTGGTTGGCGTGCCGCGGGTCCTGGCCCTGCCCGGACTGCGCCTGTGCCGGGGTGTACGGGCCTGCCCCGGGCACCCCGCCCTGACCGTGCGGGTGCGGCGGGCGCAGGCCGAAGCTGGTCGGGTCGTCCGGACCGTAGGGAGTTCCCCCGTCGTTGCTCATACGTCCATCCCTATCGCGTGCGGTGTCGCGAATTCCACCTCGCGTAGGCGTCGGTCACCGAGCCGTGACGAGGGGCGCCTCGTTTCTTGTGTTTGTGCACCATTTGCCGAGCGGGCGGCGGGAGTCCGTGGAGATTCCCCTCCCGTGACGACTCCGGTCCGCCGGGCCCTACTGCCCGTTCCGTACCCGGAAGGTGTCGAGCGCCGTGTCGAAGTGACGTTTGGCCTGGTCCTTCCTCGCGACCGGTGCGGACACCCACACGTCGTACATCCTGCCGCCCTCCTCCCAGCTCAGATCGAAGGTGTGCCGCTCGCCCTCCGCCTTGGTGAAGCCGTCCCAGGTGAACTCCCAGAGCGCCGCGGTCCGGCCGTTGTGCGTCGTCTCGGTGACCCGGCCGTCCCGGTAACCGGGGTTGTTGTCCGGGCCGTCGGCGGCCTGGCGGCGCATCGCGGCCACCGGCCCGCCCTTCTCCGGCTTCGCCGACTTGATCCCGATCCGGATCGTTCCGTCCGGCGACAGATAGAACACCCGCGGCGTCTGGCGCTCGCGCACAAAGCCGCGCGGCACGGCGAGCGAGTACCCCTCGGCGTCCTTCGCGATGCGATAGCCGTCCGGGGCCTTCGGGCCTCCGCCTTCCCCCGGTTCCGTGACGCTCACCGTCGGCCCCGGGCTCGTACCGCCGCTCGGCCCCGCGGGTGGATCCGAGTCCTGGGTCGAATCGGTCGACTCCGGTGCCGAACTGACGGGCGGCAGATCGTCGCGTCCGTCGCCGCGGTCCAGGAGGAGCGCGGCGAGGCCCGCTCCGGCGCCGGCGACCGCGACGACCAGCGCACCGGCCACCAGGGCCGAGGTGCGCGACCGCCGGCCGCCCGGACCGGTCGGCTTGTCGGGCCCGATCGGCACGGGCGCCCCGGACGCCACAGACGCGGGCGTCGCATCCGCCGGGAATCCCGGCACCGCGGTGGGCATCGCGGCCCGCTCCGTGACGCGCACATCCGCATGCGTCGGCGTGTACCCGGCAGGCACCTGCGGCATCGTCCCCGTGGAGACGTAGGTACGCAGCAGCCGCTCCGCCTCGACCGCGTCGATACGGCGCTCCGGCGACCGCTCGAGGAGACCGCGCACCGCGGGGAGCAACGGACCCACCGCGGCCGGCGGACGGATCTCGTCCATCACCACCGCATGCAGCACACCGCCGAGCGAATCCCGGTGGAACGGCGACTCGCCCGTCACCGCCGCGCACAGCAGCACCCCGAGCGACCAGAGGTCGGACTCCGGCCCGGTCTGCCCGCCCGCCATCCGCTCCGGCGCCGTGTACTCCGGCGAGCCGACGAAGGAGCCGTACTCCGTGAGCGTCGTGGCGCCCGCGACCTGGGCGATGCCGAAGTCGGTGAGGACGGCGCGATCGGTGCCCGCCTCGAGCAGCACATTGCCCGGCTTGATGTCGCGGTGCAGGACACCGCGCGCATGCGCCGCACGCAGGGCGCCGAGCAGCGCCAGGCACAGCCGCGCCGCCTCCGGCGCGGACACCGGTCCCTGGGTGGCGAGCCTGTCCGCGAGCGAACCGCCGTCGACCACTTCCATGACGATGTACGGCTGCTCGTCCTCGACCACGACGTCGTGCACCACGATCACGTGCGGATGCCGGACCCCCGCGACGATGCGCGCCTCACGCAGCATCCGCTCCCGCAACTGGCGGCCCTCGTCCGCGGAAAGCGTCTCGTCCAGACGCAGTTCCTTGACCGCCACCTCACGGCCGAGGACCTCGTCGGAGGCCCGCCAGACGACTCCCATGCCGCCCCTGCCGAGCCGCGCAAGCAGCCGGTAGCGGCCCGCGATCACCCGGCTGCTTCCCCCTTCACTCGCCATGCCCTCATCATGCCGCACGGGAACGATCTGCTCCGTCCCGGTGCGGGAGCGGCCTCCCGGCCTACTTGCCGGGCTGGTACGTGGCCGACGCCTGCTCGTAGAAACGCGAGATCTCGTCCCGCTCGGACTCGGGGCCCTTGACCATCACCACGTGGTAGCGGCCGTCCACGACCATCGCCAGATTCCGCACATAGACCTCGTCGCCGTCCGCGTCCTGCCAGGTGAACTGGCCCTCGGCCATCTTCCGGTCGCCGACGTCTATTCGGCGCATGCCCGTCGAGGTGGACCAGGAGGAGTCCCGGAACGGCTGCAACTCCCGCTCCTTCTCCCGCTGATACTCCATCGGATCGCTGCCATGGCTGTCGGTGCTGTCCCGGCCGGGCACAAGCAGCAGCTCGAATCCACCCTTGCTGTAGGTGACTTGGCCCCGGCCGTTCTTGCCCTGGCGGTCCCAGCCCTTCGCCACCGCCACCTGGAATCCCGCCGGGTCCTTCTGCAGGCTGAACCCCTTCGGCAGGTCGGGGCTCGTCGTCCCCGGATCCGGCGCCTGCGAACCCGGCTTCCCCTTGCCCGTCTCCCCCGGCTGCTCCGACTTCTCCGGCTCCTCGGGGTCGGAGGAGGCGGGCGGTGGTTCGTTCTCCGACGGGGTCTCCGCCGGGGCCGACTCACTGGATCCGGCGCCCTGGGCGTCGTCACCGCTGCGCGAATCGGCCTTGGGCATGAACAGCACGGCGTACGCGACGGCGCCCGCGAGCCCGAGCAGGACGAGCGCGAGCAGCATCCGCCCGAGTCTGCGCGGACCACCGCGGCGCGGCTCGCGCGGCGGCTTCGGCGCATGCTCGGGCAGGTCGTCCCGCCGCACCGGCACCTCCCGCCGGGCGCGCGGCTCCTTCGGCGGCTTGCCCCTCTTGTGCCGCCCGTGGCGTCCGCCCTCGCCCTTGCGCCTGCGCACCAGCTCGCCGCGGCGGCGTACGACCGGCAGCTTGCCGGCCTCGTGCGGGAGCACCGGCACCACGTCCTCGCCGGCCTCCGGCTCCGGCGCGGAGCGGATCAGCGAGCGCAGCCAGCCCCGCAGCTCCTCGAAGTCCGGCCGCTCCGTGGGGTCCTGGCGCAGCAGCGACTCCACCACCGGCCGCAGCGGCCCGCACTCCTCGGCGAAGGCGGGCGGCTCCGCGCACACCAGCTGCACCAGTTCATAGGTGCTGTCCTCGGGATACGGCGCATGCCCCTGCACCGCCCGGAAGAGCAGGGCGCCGAGCGCCCAGAGGTCGGTGGCCGGGCCGACGGGCGGCGCCAACTGCCAGTTCTCGTGCACCGGTCCGGCCTGCTCCGGCGACCAGCGCTCGGTCACCGCGCCGACCACCGTCATCCGGGCCTGCCGCGCCCGCTCCGCGTCCAGCGGAGTCGCGGGTCCCTTACGCCGCGGCCCACCACCCGCCACCAGGTCGTCCCACCGGGCTCCGGTCGGCGCGGGCCGCGCGGCCTCGGCCTCGGGTACGGCGGGCTGTCCGGCGCCGGCCGCCGGTGCGGGCGCGCCCTCCGAGGCCGCTCCCCCGTCCTCCCGGGCGGCCGGCACCTGCCCGAACTCACCGCCGGATTCCCAGAATCGGTGTGCCTCGCGCGGACCGGAGAGCTCGCCCGCGCCCGGGTCGTCACCGTGCGCGGCCTCATCCTGCCGGCCGGGCGCAGGCTCCAGGGCGCCCGTGCCGCCACGCTCGGAGAGATGCCGCGGGCGAAGGGACGGCTCCGGGGCCCGCGCACCGGAGCCGGACGGCCGCCCGCCCACTCCGTACGGATCGACTATCCGGCCGGGCGGTCCGACCTCGCCGGCCCTTGCCTCACCCGGGCTTTCCGCTCCCGACCCCGCCTCGCCCGGGCCGAGTAATCCCGTCCGCCCCGCCTCACCCGGCCCCTCGACTCCGTTACGGCCGTCGCCCGCGTGGTCGGCTCCTCGTCCGCCGTGAGGGAGTCCTGCCTCCTCGTAAGGCGGTCCGGCTTCCTCGTAAGGGAGTCCGGCTTCCTCGCCGTACGGAAGTCCGGCATCCTGCCCGTACGGGACCCCGCGATCGGGGCCGTACGGAACAGGGCGGCCCGCACCCTCCGCGCCCCTCGGCCCCGGCAACGCCGGCCGCTCACCGGCCGCCGGCTCCTCGCGCACACGCGCCGCCGCGGCCGCCCGGGCGCCCGCG
>NZ_QUAK01000203.1 GCF_003429565.1 Streptomyces triticagri | reverse complement strand
CTTGGGGCGGGTGCGCGGCGGCGACGCCTTGGACGGCTGCGGGCGTCCGTGCCGCCCGCCCGTCACCGCGCGCGAGGCCGACGACGGTGGCTCCGGGGCGTGCGCCGGGGAGGCTCCGGGGGCGGGTGCGCGCTCGGGCGCGGGCGCGGCGTCCGTCAGCAGTGCCGCGTACGCCTCCGCCTTGCTGCCGCGCGGGCTGGTGCGGCCCGACTCCCAGGAACGGACGGTCGACCGGCTGACGCCGACCGCCGCCGCGACCTGGGCCTGCGTCAGTGACCTGGCCTCCCTGAGTCTGCGGCGTTCCTTCGGCGACGGCAGCGGGGCGGCAGGGCTCTGCGTCATGTCGGACTCTCCACACCAGGGGCCGTAGAAGCGGATTCCGTGGAAGGGCAGGGGCAGGGGCGTGCGGCACGGTGGTCGGCATGCGGAGCCGAACACCGTCCGAAAAAGTACATAAACGTATTTTGAGCGACACTTCCGGCATTCGCCTGTTACGCGGACAAGGCGCGTGTCGTTGGGAGCATGGCGGCCGTGAGGAACACGACCGACCGCGCCGCCCGCCGCGCCCAGGACCGCAGTTCCGCGCCGGTACGAGGGGCGCGTACGAGTGGCCCGGGCGAACGCCCCCGGCAGCGCGCCGCCGCGGATGCCGCGCCCGCTCCCGTGATCACGTCGACCACCGTCTTCGCCGCACTCGCGGCGCGACGCCGTGCGTCCGCGATCGCGCGCTGTGTCTACGGCGGGGTGCTCGCGGCGGCACTGGGGCTCGGCTCGCTCGCCGTCCTGGTGATCATGCTCTGGATCAGTTCGCCGTACCCCGACAGCGGGCCCGGCGGTGCGCTGCGTGCGGCGGCCGGACTCTGGCTGCTCGCACACGGTGCGGAACTCGTTCGTCCGGACACCCTCTCCGGTGTGCCCGCGCCGATCGGCCTCACCCCGCTGCTGCTCGTACTCCTTGTGGTCTGGCCCCTGCACCGGGCGGCCCGGGACGCGGTCGACACCGCGGGGGAGGTGCGGTCGGCGCTCTGGGGAGTGGTCGCCGGGTATCTCCTGGTGGCCGGCGGGGCGACGCTCTTCGCGGCCGGCGGACCGCTGCCCGCCGCAGCGGGCAGCGCGGCACTCCACGTACCCGTACTGACGGTGGCGAGCGCGGCCGCCGGGGTCTGGTCCGCGTACGGGCGGCCCCGCGGGCCGTTGCCGTGGGTGCCCCGGCACCGGTGGAGCCGGCTGGACGGGCGGGCCGAGGCGGGAGTGCGGGCGGGGCTGGCGGCGGCGCTGGTGCTCGTCGCCGGCGGGGCGGTGCTGGTGACGGTGTCTCTGGTACGGAGTGCGGGGGATCTGCAGGACAGTTTCGGCGGGCTGTCCGGGGTGTGGTCGGGCCGGTTCGCGGTGCTGCTGCTCGCCCTGGCCCTCGTGCCCAACGCCGCGGTGTGGGGTGCCGCTTACGCGCTCGGGCCCGGCTTCAGCCTCGGTTCCGGCCGCACGGTGGCGCCGCTCGGCGAGCTGCCGGACACGCTGCTGCCGTCGTTCCCGCTGCTCACCGCGGTGCCGAGCACGGCAGGTGGCGCCGCCGTGTTCTGGTCGGCCTGCGCGGTTCCGCTGATCGCGGGGCTCACCCTCGCCTGGTTCACGGCCGCGGCGGCGAGGGGCGCGGGGGCCGGGCCGGGTCGCACCCAAGGTGCTGCCGGGGCCGAGGACGGCGCACTGTGGACGGCGGGGGCGACCGCACTGGTGGCGGGCGCGGGGGCACTGCTGTGCGGCGTGCTGTGTGCGCTGCTCGCGCGGATTGCGGGCGGGCCGCTCGGCTCGGCGGGGCTGGCCGACTTCGGGCCGGTCTGGTGGCAGACCGGGCTCGCGGCGCTCGCCTGGACGGCCGTGATCGGGGTGCCGGGCGCGCTCGGCCTGCGCGGCCTGCGCGTCTGGCGGGTGAACCGGCGCGTGCGCCGCGCGGAGGCGATGGCCGGGTCTGCGGTCGCGCCGGAAGCGGCGCCGGAGTCGGGCTCCCCGGGGGCGCCCGACTCCGCAGGGACGGCACCGGTAGGCGTCGTCCCCGCCGCCGCCCGCTCGGCCCTCGGCGCCTCCCGCACCTGGATCGCCCGCATCCGCGGCACCCGCACGCAACATGGGGCTGCGCCCTGGAGTCCCGTACCGACGGACCCCGCTCCCGCCCCACCGACTTCCTCCGCCGTCGAAGCCCCGGCACCCGCGGACCGGCCTGCGCAGAGCAGGCTCGCCCGCCTCCGCTCCACCTTCCGCCTACCGTCGCGACGCTCCGAACAGACGCCGGCCGCCCCTACGGGGGAGGACAGCAAGGCCGCATCGGACGAGGCTGCGCGCACCCCGCGCCGCTGGTGGCCCCTGCGCCGCCGCGCCGCCCGCCCGTCGCCGCCCGCGAACGCCTTCGAGCCCTACGACTTCCTGCCCCCGGACGGCTCCGTCCTCGACCCGTCCACCACCGCACCACGGAGCCCCGAACCCGTCCCGGCGCACCCGCCCCGTACATCCCCCGCGCCGCCCACGAAGGACGAGCGCGCCGACCGCCCCTGAGGGGGAAGCCACCGGCAGCGGTCTGCTGCTCGTGCTGCTCCCGGTACTCCTGCTACTCCTGACTACTCCTGCTCGCCGAGCAGTGGGCGGAGTTGCTTCGGCAGGTGCTGCTCGCAGGTCTGCTTCGAGGCCTCGGTCAGGGCGTCGTTCACGCACGTGTAGTACTCGCGGTAGACGAGCTGGGCGGTGAAGGTCGCCGCGACGATGGCCAGGGCGAGGCCCGCGGTGACCAGACCGGCGACCGCGGCCGTCGTCTGCGGCCTGCCGGACGTCCCCGGGGCGGCGGCCGGTGCCGCACCCTCGGACACATCCGCGGCCGAGGCGCCCGCCGTGCCCCGCTTCTTCGCGCGCAGCGAGCCGATGCCCCAGTTCAGCGCGAGCGCGCCGAGCAGCAGGGCCACGTACGGCCAGTTGAACAGGGCGAAGAAGAAGGCCCACATGCCGGCGAGCAGGGCGAAGCGGGCGTGCCGCTGTGCGGGGTCGGTCGGGTCCCAGCGCATCCCGCCGTTCTGCCCGGGGCCGCCCTGGCCGTCCGGCCCGCCGTTCTGCCCCGGGCGCTGGCCGAAGCCGCCGAAGGAACGTCCCGGCTGGTTGCTGCTCCAGCGGCTGCCGCCGTCACCCTCCTCGCCCTCCGGCTGCTCGCCCTCGGGACGGCGGGGCTGCCAGGGCTGGTCGGGCGCGCCCTCCGGGGGAGGCGCGAACGGGTTGTCCTCGTCTCCTCGCTTCCCCTGCGGGGGCGGGTCCTGCTCGGAGGACGAGGGTGAGGGCAGTCGGTCCGGCATCGGCTGTGTGTCTTCCCCTGGTTGAGAGCGGTGGGCGGGCGTGGAAACGGCGGGTGCGGGCGGACGGGATCGGCGGCGCCGGGCTTGTGCTGCCGAGGAGTTGGGCCCGGAGCGGCGCAATCCCCCCAGACGCTACCTTCCGGCCGGGGCCCCGTCCCGTGGGGGCCGCCGCGAGTGCCGGTATCGTTGCTGACGGTCGGGCGCTTCGTAGAGTTCCCCGTATCAGGAGACGTGAAGCATTCGTACGACCACACAAGTGCCGGACAGACCCCAGAGCGCCGCGCACGATCCACGCTCCGCGAACGACCCACGAAAGGGCCCTGCCGTGGCCTCGCCCCCAGCGCCGAAACGCCTCGTCGTCCTCGTCTCCGGATCCGGTACGAATCTGCAGGCCCTGCTCGACCACATCGCGCGCGAAGGCGTCGGCCAGTACGGCGCCCAGATCGTCGCCGTCGGTGCGGACCGGGACGGGATCGTGGGTCTCGAGCGGGCCGAGCAGGCCGGCATCCCCACCTTCGTGTGCCGGGTGAAGGACCACCCCACGCGGGCGGCGTGGGACAGGGCGCTGACCGAGGCGACCGAGGCGTATGCGCCGGATCTGGTCGTGTCGGCCGGGTTCATGAAGATCGTCGGCAAGGAGTTCCTCGCCGTGTTCGGCGGGCGGTTCGTGAACACGCACCCCGCCCTGCTGCCGAGTTTTCCCGGTGCGCACGGCGTACGCGACGCGCTCGCGTACGGCGCGAAGATCACCGGGTGCACCGTCCACTTCGTCGACGACGGGGTCGACACCGGGCCGATCATCGCGCAGGGCGTGGTGGAGATCCGGGAGCAGGACGACGAAGCCGCTCTGCACGAGCGCATCAAGGAAGTCGAGCGAAGGCTGCTCGTCGAGGTCGTGGGGCGTCTGGCCCGGCACGGCTACCGCATTGAGGGACGAAAGGTGTCAATCCCGTGACCGCCGAAGGTACGACCACCGCAGGTGCCACCCCCGAGGGGACGCAGCTCCCGCTTCGCCGGGCCCTGATCAGCGTCTACGACAAGACCGGCCTCGAGGACCTGGCGCGCGGCCTGCACGAGGCGGGCGTCGAGCTGGTCTCGACCGGTTCGACCGCATCGAAGATCGCCGCGGCCGGGGTGCCGGTCACCGGAGTCGAGGAGCTCACCGGCTTCCCCGAGTGCCTGGACGGCCGGGTCAAGACGCTGCACCCGCGCGTGCACGCCGGCATCCTCGCGGACCGCCGGCTCGCCACGCACCGCGAGCAGCTCACCGAGCTCGGCGTGCAGCCCTTCGACCTGGTCGTGGTGAACCTGTACCCGTTCCAGGAGACCGTCGCCTCAGGCGCCTCCGAGGACGAGTGCGTCGAGCAGATCGACATCGGCGGCCCGTCCATGGTCCGCGCTGCCGCCAAGAACCACCCCTCCGTCGCGGTCGTCACAAGCCCCGAGCGGTACGCGGACGTCCTCGCGGCGGCGCAGGCGGGCGGCTTCGACCTGCCCGCCCGCCGGCAGCTCGCCGCCGAGGCGTTCCAGCACACCGCGGCGTACGACGTGGCGGTGGCCAACTGGTTCGTCGCCACCGGCCACACCGGCTTCCCGGACTTCCTCGGCGCCGCCTACGACCACAAGAACGACCTGCGCTACGGCGAGAACCCGCACCAGCCGGCCGCCCTCTACACGGACGGCACCGGCGGCCTCGCCGAGGCGGAGCAGCTGCACGGCAAGGAGATGTCGTACAACAACTACACGGACACGGACGCCGCGCGACGTGCCGCGTACGACCACGCCGAGCCCTGTGTGGCGATCATCAAGCACGCCAACCCCTGCGGGATCGCGGTCGGTTCGGACGTGGCCGAGGCGCACCGCAAGGCGCACGCCTGCGACCCGCTGTCCGCGTTCGGCGGCGTGATCGCCGTGAACCGTCCGGTGTCGAAGGAGCTGGCCGAGCAGGTCGCCGAGATCTTCACCGAGGTCATCGTCGCCCCGGACTACGAGGCGGGCGCCGTCGAGGCGCTGTCCAGGAAGAAGAACATCCGCGTGCTGCGCTGCGCCGACGCCCCGTCCGCGCCGGTCGAGGTCAAGCCGATCGACGGCGGCGCGCTGCTTCAGGTCACCGACCGCCTGCAGGCCGACGGCGACGACCCGGCCAACTGGACGCTCGCGACCGGCGATGCGCTCTCCGAGGCGGACCTCGCCTCGCTCGCCTTCGCCTGGAAGGCCTGCCGTGCGGTGAAGTCCAACGCGATCCTGCTCGCCAAGGACGGCGCCTCGGTCGGCGTCGGCATGGGCCAGGTCAACCGCGTGGACTCGGCGAAGCTGGCCGTGGAGCGGGCCGGTGCCGAGCGGGCCGAGGGCTCCTTCGCGGCGTCCGACGCGTTCTTCCCGTTCCCCGACGGTCTGGAGATCCTCACCGCGGCCGGGATCAAGGCCGTGGTGCAGCCGGGCGGTTCGGTCCGTGACGAGCTGGTGGTGGAGGCGGCGAAGAAGGCGGGCGTGACGATGTACTTCACGGGGACGCGGCACTTCTTCCACTGAGCGGCACTCTTCGCTGAGCCGTGAGCGGCACTCTTCACTGAGCCGCACCTCTTCCACTGAGCCGCCCCGCGCTCACGGGTTCCTTCGGAGCGCCTCACCCTTCGTGGTGGGGCGCTCCACGCCGTTGACGGCCCGCGCCCGGTCCAGGGCCGCGAGGCGCATCCGGGTGTGGGCCCTGACCACGTCCTCGTACGGGAGACGGGCCTGCTCCTGGCTCTGCCGCTGCAGTCCGGCGACGGCGCGGGCGAGCCCGGAGCTCTGCGCGCAGCGCGCCTCGGCGGTGGCGAGCCGGGTCTCCGTGCGGTGCGGGGCTGCGGGCGGCAGTGAACTCCTGGCCTGGCGGGGGCTGTTGACCGCGTACCCCGTGTCCCGCATGCAGCCCGCCCACGCGCGCTCGTGCCTCCGGTAGTACGGGGAGTCCGTCACCGTCCTCGAGACGTCGGGCAGATGCTCCAGTACGGCCGTCACGCGGGCCCAGGCCGCGGTGTCCCCGTAGAGCTCGCCGCGGGCCGTGGCGCGACAGCCCGTGGTGGCGCGGACCACCCGGTCGCCGTTCGGGGCCGTGACCGTGAGGGTGTGCTCGCGGTCGCCGTTCAGGGCGCGGTCGTAGGCCCGTTCGCGGGAGGCGGGCAGGCGCTGCGCGTACCGGGTGTTCGGGTTGTCGTCGCGGGCGGCCGCCTTCTCGTGCTCCAGCTCGCGGCCGTATCCGTGCTTCCTGGCCCAGTCCACGTCGTCGACCACGTACGGGAACTCCCGGAGTTCCGCCGCGGAGGGTGCGGGTGGCACCCAGTAGGGGAGCCCCGCGCGGCGCATGCAGCGCCCGACGAGGATCTCCTCCGCCCGGCCGACCGCCCTCGACTCCGCGGCCGACAGCTCCCGGCCGCCCCGGCAGTCGGCGGCGGCCTGTTCGTAGCGGGCGCGGCCGTCGCGGGTCAGGCCGGCCACGTAGCGCGGTCCGGCCGGATACGGGTGGCCGTACCGCTCCATGCAGGTCTCGGCCGTGCCCCGCTCGGCCGTCACGGTGTGCCGGGTACGGTCCCTGCTGCCGGGGCCGTCGGCGCCGCCGTCGTCGGTGCATGCCGCGGCACCGGCGATCAGGACCGTCCCGAGCAGCAGACATACGCAGGCCCTCGATCGCAGTCGCCGCATCCTGATACGCCCCCCAAGGCCCTGCCCGGTCCCCGCACCGTCCCCCACGACGGCACGAGCCCTCAGCCCTCAGCCCTCAGTGTCGGCAGCAAGTCCCGGGCCGGGTACCTCAGTTGTCCTAGGGGGTGTCTGACAATACGGGTTGTCTGACAACGACCCGTACGAGCAAGTCCGTACGAGCAAGTCGGTACGAGCAGCGCCGCGGCAGCCCGGGGGCCCCTATGACGCCCCGAGCGCCCCCGCACGTATCCGCCCGAAGCGCCGCGCCCGACGCCGTCGCGGCGCCCCGCGCCGGCGAGGACCGGTCGTCGCCATCCGTGCCGGCAACGTCGCCGGCCCGTGCGCCGACCGCTCCTCGTGGGTGCGGGTCAGGCAGTCCGCGACGATCTCCCGCCAGGCGCCCGGCAGTCGGGGCGAGAGCCGCAGATCTTCGGTGCCGCGCGCATAGCGCATCGCCGCGTCCCGGCGGGCCGTGGCGGTGGCGCCGGGCAGCGGATGGCTGCCCGTGAGGACCAGATGGGCGAGCACCCCGAACGCCCAGACGTCCGCGGTCGGACGGATCCGCACGCCGCGCTCGTCGACCTCGGACCAGTGCAGCTCGGGCGGTGCGTAGTCCGGAGTGGAACAGGCCGGCGTGTACGCGTACGCGCCCTCCAGCTCACCGGCCATGTTGAAGTCGGCGATACGGGCCGAACCGTCCGCCATCAGAAGGACGTTGGACGGTTTGAGGTCGCTGTGCACCCAGCCCGCCGCATGGAGCTCGGACAGCCCCTCGCAGACCTGGCGCAGCACTCGGGGCCCCTCGGCCGGCCGCGGGCGCTCGGCGAGCAGCGCGTCGAGGGAGCGGGCCGCCTGCTCCAGGACGAGGACCGTGGCACCGTCGAGATCGGGACGCGCCGGGTCCGCGACGGTCAGCGTCTCGTACATCCGGATCAGGCGAGGCGAGCGGACCCGGCTGAGCAACTGGACCTCACGCTCGGCCAGTTCACGCAGATGTCCGGCCTGCTGCGGAGTGCGGGCGGCGCCGGTGGCCAGGAACTTCAGGGCCGCCCTCGCGCCCCGCGCACCCGCCCCGCGCACCCGGCGCGCCGCGTACACACTGCCGAACGCCCCTGTGGCCAGCGGCGCGCGCACTTCCCAGCCGCCGACCCGGTAGCCCCGCGGCACCGGCACGGCGTAGGGCGGCGCGCTCATCGCACGGCCTCGCGCTGCCGGGTCCGGTCCGCACCGGCGTCCGCGAGGATCGCCAGATCGTCCTCGCGGACGAGATCGAAGCGGAGCGCGAGGGAGACCAGGGACTCCTTCTTGCCGTTGAGCCGCGGCCCCGACCCGTACGTCTCGGGTGCCGGCTTGAGACGGAGCTTCACCGCCAGATAGTCGATGTTCCACTGCACGGCCGCCCGGCTCGCCGCGGGCCAGCCGGGCGCCAGGCGCTCGACGACCTGCTCGACGGTCGGCGACGGCGCGTGCGGCTCGTCGCGCAGCCGCGGCTCGCACAGCGCGGCGAGCACCGCGAAGTACCGCTTGCTGCGGTCGAGCGCGAACGCCGGTACGGTGGCGGCCCCTTCGGGCCCGTAGCCGGATCCGCTGCTCAGGTAGTCGTGCCGCGGCGCCCAGACCTGGAAGCCGAGCAGCTCGCCCGCGGCCGGCAGCACCACGCGGGAGAACTCGAACGGCACGGGAGCGTCGAGCCGGCCCGGCCCGATCTTGATGTGCTCGCCGGCCCCCTCCGGGTTCTCCACCACGTACGTCTGACTGCGGCTCAGATTGCTCAGGACCCAGAACGCCCCGTGCACGGAGATCCGTCCCGCCGTACGGGACACTCCCTCGTGCCGGATGGTGAGATGCCGCGCGTCGGAGCCGGAGCCGGAGCCGGAGCCGGAGCCGGAGCCGGAGCCGGAGTCCGCGCCGCGTCCCCCCGGGGCGGCACGTCCGAAGTCGAGTACGTCACCGGGTGCGAGATGTACCTGCTCGTCCGGTTCCGTGCAGTTCGGTGGTACCACGATGATGCTGTGCACAGTCGTCCCCCAATCGACCTGACGTTGGTCAGAGTAGGGGGAAATGCCAGGGCCGTACCCCTCTTGACTCAAGAGTGGTACGGCCCTGAGGCGTGTTTCGGCGCAGGCCGAAATACCCGCTGCCGGTACGAGGCCGACGGCCTCAGTAGCGGGGGCGGTTGAACCAGGCGGCGCCGGAGGGGACGGCCGGCGCGACGGTGATGATCACGGCGAACACGGTCCAGATGAGCCCGGGGATCGTCGCGGTCGCCAGACCGGTGTCGAGGCCGACGAAGAGCATCCACACTCCGGGGACACAGCCGAGCGCCCCGTACACGATGGTGGTGACCCTGACTCCCTGCCCGCCGCTGCTGAACTTGACGCCGAGGGTGATGGAGAGCGCGGCGAGGCCACCGGTGATGAGCGCCAGGATGACGAAGATGCCGGTGCCTGCCGTGGTGACCGAGTCCAGGCCAGCCACGTCCAGCTCCTCGGACAGATCCGACGCGTCGCTGAACACCGCGGCGCCGTATATCGCGACCAGGCAGTAGAGGATCTGAGGCGCCGAGATGATGAAGAGGAACACCCTCGCCGTCATCAACAGACCCGGCATCGACTGCGGCATCATGTTCCCGCCGGGACCGGCCGGGTAGCCCGGGTATCCGGGGTAGCCCTGCTGCTGCGGGTATCCGTACGGCTGGCCCTGGGGCGCCTGCTGCGGATAGCCGTAGCCGGGCTGGCCGCCGGGGGGCTGCTGGGGCGGCTGCCCATAGGGGTTGTTCGGGTCGCCGTAACTCATGGCGGTGTTCCTCCGTCGGGATCGTGCGGGGACGCGCGGTACGCACGGAGGAGGAGGTTTGGCGTTCAGCGGTCCGTCCCCCCGGCACTGCCCGCGACACTGTGCGGCTCATCGTTCTAAAGGGGCGACACCTTTGTCCAGCCGCATTCGACATGAGTTGTGCAAGTGCAACATCGTCGATCATGGCCGCGGACCGGGCCCGGCCGCCCGCGGAGGCCGAATTGGAGCATCGGCGGGGTCATCCGCGAAGATGGGGGCATGAGTGCCCAGATTCTCGATGGCAAGGCGACCGCGGCCGCGATCAAGGCCGACCTCGCACAGCGCGTGACCGCACTGAAGGAGCGGGGTGTCACGCCCGGACTCGGCACGGTCCTGGTCGGAGAGGACCCGGGCAGCCAGAAGTACGTGGCCGGCAAGCACCGCGACTGCGCCCAGGTCGGCATCGCCTCCATCCAGCGGGAGCTGCCGGCGACGGCCACCCAGGAGGAGATCGAGGCGGTCGTACGGGAGCTGAACGACGACCCGGAGTGCACCGGTTACATCGTCCAGCTGCCGCTGCCCAAGGGCATCGACGAGAACCGGATCCTGGAGCTGATGGACCCGGCCAAGGACGCCGACGGACTGCACCCGATGAACCTGGGCCGCCTCGTCCTCAACGAGCCGGCGCCGCTGCCCTGCACCCCGTACGGCGTGATCCAGCTGCTCCGGCAGTTCGGTGTCGAGATCGCGGGCGCGCATGTGGTCGTGGTCGGTCGCGGTGTCACCATCGGCCGCTCGCTGCCGCTGCTGCTCACCCGCAAGTCGGAGAACGCCACGGTGACGCAGTGCCACACCGGCACCCGCGATCTGTCCGCGCAGCTGAAGCAGGCGGACATCGTCGTCGCCGCGGCCGGCTCCCCGCATCTGATCAAGCCCGAGGACATCCGGCCCGGCGCGGCCGTCCTCGACGTGGGCGTCAGCCGCGACGAGAACGGCAAGATCGTCGGCGATGTGCACCCGGGCGTCGCCGAGGTCGCGGGCTGGCTCTCGCCGAACCCGGGCGGTGTCGGCCCGATGACCCGCGCCCAGCTCCTGGTCAATGTCGTCGAGGCGGCCGAACGCGCGGCGGCCGGGGCCTGAGCGCGCGCCCGGACGAGCACGGTCGTGGAGGCGGAGCGGTGACGAGCGCGGAGCGGGACGGAGGCGGTGCGGCGGTGGATGCCGAGCAGGCCGGAGACACGTCCGGGACGGATTCCGGTACGGATTCCGGGGCCGATACCGATACGGATTCCGGTACGGGGGCGGCCGATTCCGGTGCGAGTGAGGGTGCCGGAGACGGTGCCAAGGGCGTCGTCAGCGCGCCCGGCCCCGGCGGTCCGCGGCGCAGAAGCCGGCGCTTCCCGCGGATCACCCGTGACACGGCGCGGCCGGAGGGCGGCGGGCGCGCGGCGTCCGGTGACGCGCCCGCCCCGGCCCGGCAGTGGCCGATGCTCACGGTCCTCACCATCACCGGACTCGGCCTGCTGATCACGGCCACCGGGGTGTTCCGGGTGGGCACGATCCTGATCGGTGTCGCGCTGCTTACGGGAGCGGTCATGCGGCGGGTGCTGCCGTCGGTCGGCATGCTCGCGGTCCGCTCGCGGTTCACGGACATGGTGACGTACGGGGTGCTGGGTGTGGCCATCACGCTGCTGGCGCTGATGGCGCAGCCGAACCCGGTCCTGGAGATCCCCTTCCTCGACGACACGCTGCACTTCACGATCAGCAGCTGAACCGGGTCGTCTTCCCGCCCACCGCCGCACTACGTTGCAGCGATGGATCTCTTCGACCGTTCCTGGGCCGCGCTGCGCACCGCCGTCGCCGAACTCCCCGACTCCGCCTTCGACCAGCCCTCCGGCTGCGCCGGCTGGCTCGTACGCGATCTCGTCTGCCATCTGGTGATCGACGCGCAGGACGTCCTGATCACGCTCGCCACACCCGCCGGCGACGGCGCCGACACGACCGTCGACTCGGTCACGTACTGGAAGGTGTCGGACGAGCCGCCGACCGGCGACGACCCGCTCGACGCGCTGATCGTCCGCCTCGCCGCGGCGTACCAGGAGCCGGAGCTGCTCAAGTTCCATCTGGACGACGTGGGTTCGGCGGCCGGCCGTGCCGCGCGGCTCGCCGATCCGGGTGCCCGGGTGGAGACCCAGGGCGAGGTCCTGACCGCGGGCGACTATCTCGGTGCGTACGTCCTGGAGTGGACGCTGCACCATCTCGACCTGGTGGCCGGCCTTCCGGACCCGTCCGTGGTCGGCGCGCCGCCCGCTGAGTGCCTGGCCGGAGCGCGTGCGCTGCTCGAGCGGATCGCCCCGGCCGCGTTCCCGGCCGGCTTCAGCGACACCGACGTCCTGCTCGTGGGTACGGGGCGACGGGCACCGACCGCGGCCGAGCGGGACGACCTCGGTGAACTGGGCGGGCGGTTGCCGCTGGTGATCGGCTGACCCGACCCGGGGCATTCGAGCCGGCCCGGATGCGCGTGGACGGACGGTGACCGTCCCCTCCCCCGAGGAAGGACGGGCACCGTCCGCCGTGCCGCGAGGCGCCGGGGCGCCCCGCTCGTGAACCACACTCGCCGCTCGGATCATGGCGGTTCAAGGGCGGTCGAACCGTTGTGGCGCGGAGGTGACCATTCCGCCATCCGGTCCCGTCCTTGCAACGGGCCTGTCGATCTTCTGGGCGGCGAGGTCACGGGCAGTTTCGCCGGAGCGCGGCCGGGCGACGGCGAAGTCGGGGCCGAATGGGGTTCCGTACCGCGGACCCGTATGACAATGGGACACTGGTACGCGGACCGCACGGCGCGCGACGGAGCGCGGCGGTGGTCCGAATGCTGCTGTGCGCCCCCTCAACGGGAACTGAAACCCCTGGTCCACGCATCCCTGTGGGTAGTCGTGGGAGGTATCTCTCGCCCGAGCGATGCCCGGAGGGCGGGGCCGGGGGAAGCAGGGCATCACGCGGGGGTCGTCAGGCACGCACGGGGGGACAAGGGGGAAGGAATGCCTCGCTGGAAGGCACTACCGGAGGAACTCGATCCGCAGGTACGCGAGTTCGCGAGTCAGCTGCGGCGGCTCGTGGATCGCAGCGGCCTGAGCATCGCGGCGGTGTCGGACCGCACCGGGTACAGCAAGACGTCGTGGGAGCGGTATCTGAACGGCCGCCTGCTGGCCCCGAAGGGCGCGATCGTGGCGCTCGCCGAGGTCACGGGCACCAATCCGCTGCACCTCACCACGATGTGGGAGCTCGCGGAGCGGGCGTGGAGCCGCTCCGAGATGCGCCACGACATGACCATGGAGGCCATCCGGATCTCGCAGGCGCGTGCGGCGCTCGGCGAGCTCGGCGTGACGCCGGCCAAGGGCACACGGCGGCCGGCCGCGGCCGGTGCGGCCGGGCCGCGTCCCGGTGCCGGGCCCGCGGGTGCGG
>NZ_QUAK01000202.1 GCF_003429565.1 Streptomyces triticagri | reverse complement strand
CGAAACCCACCCGCCACGTGATACGCCGACCCCGCACCCAACCGATCCAGCAGACACAACCGCTCCTGACCGAACGACGCAGGGAACACGTAGACCTCGTCGTCGAGCTCAAGATCAGACATGGCGGTTGCCACCCTCCTCGTGGGCCCGGAAGCCGGGCGGAACAGTTGGGTTCAGCGTCGCCGTCCGCCGCGGGCGCAACCAGTCAGGAGAGACCCCTACGGGAGAACGCCCACCCCGCCGGGGCCCGGCTGTAGGGATTCGCCCGACTACCGCGGCGCACGCGATGCCGTGAACCTCGTGTCAGGCCGGCGGGAGCACCCCGGCCGACCGACACGAGGAGGAACAGGATGTCCACCGCCACCGCAGCAATCTCCTGCCCGGAGTGTGAGAGCGACGTGACCGTGGCCGACGGGATCCGGCAGAACGAGATCGTCGAGTGTGCCGCCTGCATGAGCGAACTCGAAGTGGTCACCGTCGAGCCGCTGCTGCTCGCCGTCGCCCCGGAGGTCGAGGAGGACTGGGGCGAGTAGGGACGCCGGCCCGCGTACCAGCCGGGCAGCACGCCCCCTGTCCATCACCCCACTCCAGGAGGTCCTGGTGATCCGTGCCGGCGTCTACGGCGCATCCGGATACATCGGTGGAGAGCTGCTCAGGCTGCTGCTCGGCCACCCCGACGTAGAGATCGTGAGCGCGGTGTCGACCACCCGCGCACGACGACGGGTCGACTCCGTCCACCCCAACCTGCGGGGAAGCACCGATCTGTGCTTCTGCGCACCGGAAGACATCGGTGACTGCGATGTGATCTTCACGGCGGTCTCGCCGTCGGTGGCCATGGAACTGGTTCCGCAGATCGCGCACCGCACCCGCGTACTGATCGACCTCAGCGGCGGGTTCCGGCTGCGCGATCGCGCGGAGTTCACTCGCTACTACGGCGAGCACAACTGCCCCGAACTCCTGGGCGAGTTCGTCACCGGCAGGCCCGAGACCCATCGCAAGGAGCTCACCGAGGCGGACCGGATCTCGGTCCCCGGCTGCATGGCCAACGCGGCGACGCTCGCCCTGCACCCCCTGGCGGCCGAGGGGCTGATACGTCCCGAGGTGACCATCGACGGCCGGGTCGGCTCCAGCGGCTCGGGAGTGACCGCCGACATCATGAACCTGCACGCCGAACGCAGCGGTGCCATGCGGGTGTTCAAGCCGCAGCGGCACCGCCACGAGGCCGAGGTGGCGCAGAGCACCGGACTCACCGTCCGGATGAGCGCGACCGGAGTGGAGGCGGTCCGCGGCGTCCAGACGCTGATCCGGGTGTCCGCCGCGGACGGTGCACGGCTCGACGACCGGGAACTGCGCCGCCTGTACCGCGACTACTACGGCGGCGAGCCGTTCGTGCGCATCGTCGCGCAGAAGCGCGGGCTCTACCGGCTGCCCGAGCCAAAGATCCTCATCGGCTCCAACTACTGCGACATCGGCTTCTCCACGGACCCCGAGGACGGCACGGCGGTCCTGGTGGCCGCCCTGGACAACCTCGTCAAGGGCGGTTCGGGAAACGCCGTACAGGCCATGAACATCCGCTTCGGTCTGCCGGAAACCCTGGGTCTCGGGTTCCCCGGCCTGCATCCGGTCTGAGAGGGGCACGCCATGGGAAACGGACTGACCGTCGTCAAGTGCGGCGGAGCGGCGGGAGTCGACCCGGTACGGGTGTGTGCCGATGTGGCCCGCCTGGTCGAGAGCGGCGAGCGTGTCGTCCTGGTGCACGGCGGCTCCGCCGAGCTCGATCTGCTCGCCGAACGACTCGGCGTGCCCCGGCGTACCCTCACCGCGCGCAGCGGCGTCACGTCCCGCTACACGGACGACGCCACCCTCGAGGTGCTGACCCTGGCGCTGGCCGGCCAGGTCAAGCCCGCCCTGCTGACCGAGCTGGCCGGCCACGGCATACCCGCGACGGGCCTGACCGGCATCGACGCGGGTCTGCTGCGCGCCCGCCGCAAGAAGGCCATCCGGGCCCGCGTGGACGGGCGCACCGTCCTGGTGCGCGACGACCACAGCGGCAGGATCTCCGAACTGGACCCGGCGGTGCTGAAGGTGCTGCTCGACGCCGGGATCACCCCGGTCGTCTCGCCGCCGGCGCTGGCCGAGGACGGCCGTCCGGTGAACGTCAACGCGGACCGGGTCGCCGCCGCCGTCGCCGCCGGTCTCGGGGCGCGCCGGCTGCTGTTCCTCACGGCCGCGCCCGGCGTCCTCGCCGACCCCGAGGACGCGGGCAGCCGGCTCGAGCAGTGCGAACTGCCCGCCGACGGCGGGATTCCGGGCGTCGGCGGCGGAATGCTCGTCAAGCTGATCGCTGCCCGGGAGGCGCTCGAGGGCGGGGTGCGCGAGGTGCTGGTCGGCGACGGCCGGGTGCAGCAGCCGATCCGCCGGGCCCTGGACGGCGAGTCGACCGCGGTCGTACTGCGCCCCGACGCCCCGGGGACCGGCCACCACCGATCAGGAGAGTCAGATGAGTGAACTGAGGCGGGCGCCGCGCACCGCCGTGTCGTCCGGTGCGATCCGTCGGGCGGACCGCACCGCGCGCCCGGCACCCGCGGCCGGTGCCGGCGGCGCGAAGGACGCCCTGCGCAGACTGCAGAACAGCCGCAAGGACCATCAGGGCATCGAGCCCGCGGACCGCGACCGCAGCCTGCCGCTGGCTGCGGCACAGCAGCGGCTGTGGTTCCTCGACCAGTTGAACCCCGGCTCCGCGGCGTACAACGCACCGCTGGCGCTGCGGCTGACCGGGCCGCTGGACACCGCGGTCCTCGAGCGGGCGCTCGGCGCCGTCGTGGCGCGGCACGAGATCCTGCGTACCCGCTACGGCAGCGCGGACGGACTGCCGTTCCAGATCGTCGACGCCCCGGGGCCGGTGCCGCTGCCGGTCACCGATCTGCGCGAACTGCCCGCGGCGGAACGCGAACCGCGCGCCGCCGAGCTGATCGCCGAGGAGGCCGCGCGGCCGTTCGACCTGGGCACCGGCCCGGTGTTCCGGGCCGCCCTCTTCCGGCTCGCCGCCGACGAGCACATCCTGCTCCTGAACATGCATCACATCGCCACCGACGGCTGGTCGACCGCGATCATCTCCCAGGAGGTGACGGCCCGTTACGCCGCCGAGGCGGCCGGGGCGGGCGACCCGCTGCCGCCGCTCCCGGTGCAGTTCGCCGACTACGCCGTGTGGCAGCGGCGGATGCTCGCCGCCCCCGGGTTCGAGAAGCGGCTCGCGTACTGGACGGAACGGCTGGCCGATCTGCCGGTGCTCGACCTGCCGACCGACCGGCCGCGCCCGAAGGAGCCGACCGGCAGCGGATCGGTGCTCGAGACCCGGCTGCCGGCCGCACTGCAGCAGTCCATGGTGGAGCTCGCGCGCACGGAACGCGTCACCGCGCTCACCGTGGCCCTGGCCGCCTTCCAGGTGCTGCTCGCCCGGTACACCGGCCAGCAGGACATCGTCGTGGGCTCGGTGGTCAACGGCCGTACCCGCAAGGAGATCGAGCCGCTGGTCGGCTTCTTCGCCAACACCCTGGTGCTGCGTACGGACACCTCCGGCTCGCCCACCTTCCGCGAACTGCTCACCCGTACCAACGAAGCAGTGGTGGGCGGGCTGCTGCACCAGGACGTGCCGTTCGACAAGCTGGTCGAGCGGCTCAGGCCGGACCGGGAGTCCGGACGCAATCCGCTGTTCCAGATGTCGTTCACGCTGCAGAGCGCTGCGGCCGAGGAGCAGGACTGGGGCGAGCTGCGCATCGAGCAGGTGCCGCTGGTCGTGGGCACCTCGCGGTTCGACCTCGCCATGCAGCTGACCGAGGTGCCGGGCGAGGGCTACCAGCTGTGGGTGGAGTACTCGACGGAGCTCTTCGACGCCGAGCGGATCGAGCGTCTGATGACGCACTATCGGCAGCTCCTGACGGCGATGGTCGCCGACCCGGAGGTCCGGGTGGACCGGGTGGAGCTGCTCGGCACGGCCGAACGCGAGGCGCTGACCCGGGGCGAGAACCGCACCGACGTGGTGTACGACACCGGCGAACACTGCCTCCACCAGCTGTTCGAACGGCAGGTGGACGACCGTCCGGACCAGCCCGCGGTGCGCTTCCGCGGCCGCCGGCTGACGTACGCCGAGCTCGACCGCCGCGCCAACCGCCTGGCACACGCGCTGCGCGCCCGCGGCGTCGGCCCGGAGAGCCGGGTCGGGGTGATGCTGGAGCGCGGTCTCGAACTGCCGGTCACCCAGCTGGCGATCCTCAAGGCCGGCGCCGCGTATGTGCCCCTCGACCCGGTGCACCCGGCCAACCGCATCGCCTATGTGCTCGACCGTGCCGGCTGTGAACTCGTGGTGACCGAGGGGCCGTTGGCCGAGACGCTGCCCGAGTCGGCGGAGCTGCTCGACTGGCGTGACCCGGATCTGCTCGACGAGCTGGAGACCCGCTCGGACGAGCGTCCCGTCCTCGCGGTGCGGCCGCGCAACCTCGCCTACGTCATCTTCACCTCCGGGTCCACCGGCAGCCCCAAGGGCGTCCTCGTGGAGCACCGCAGCGCCGTCAACTTCACCAATTCCGCGGTGGAGATGTTCCGTCTCGGTCCCGACGACCGCATGCTGCAGTTCGCCAACCCGGCCTTCGACGTCAGCGTCTTCGAGATCTTCGGCGCGCTGTCCTCGGGCGCCACCCTGGTGCTCGCGCCCCGTGACACGCTGCTCGACCCGCCGTCGCTCGCCGCGCTGATCCGCGAGGAGGGCGTCACGACCGCGGACATCCCGCCGTCCCTGCTCGCCGTGCTCGATCCCGCCGAAGTCCCCGGTCTGCACAAGCTGTTCGTGGGCCTCGAGCCGTTCCCCGGCGACCTCGTGGACCGGTGGCGCGACGGCGGGAAGCGCGACTTCCACAACGGGTACGGCCCCACGGAGACCACCGTCGCCTCCGTCGACCACCTGTGCGGACCGCAGCGGACGTCGGCGAGCCCGCCGATCGGGCGGCCGCTCGCCAACCAGTACGCGTACCTCCTCGACCCGTACGGCGCGCCCGTGCCGCGTGGCGTGGTCGGCGAGCTGTGGATCGGCGGGCTCGGGCTGAGCCGCGGCTACGCGGGCTCGCCCGGCGCGACCGCGGAGCGCTTCGCGCCCGACCCGTTCGCCGCCCCTGGCGGGCGGATGTACCGCACCGGGGATCTGGCGCTGCGCCGCAACGACGGTGATCTGGAGTTCTTCGGCCGTGCGGACAGCCAGGTCAAGATCCGCGGTCTGCGGATCGAGCCGAGCGAGATCGAGCAACTCCTGGCCAGGCAGCCGGAGATCCGGCAGGCCGCGGTGATCGTCGACACCACCGACCCGGGCGGCCCGCGCCTGGTGGCCCATGTGGTGCCGGCGTCCGGTGATGTGCCGTCCGGCGCGGTGCTGCGGGACCGGCTCGCCGCCGATCTGCCGCCGTACATGCTGCCGAACGCGTTCGTGACGCTGGACGGTCTGCCGTTGAACACCAGCGGAAAGCTGGACCGTACCCGGCTGCCCGACCCGGCGCAGACGCAGTCGCAGTCCGCCGAGCGCCGCGACGCCGCTCCCGCGACCGGCACGGAACGGACCGTCGCCGGGATCTGGGCCGGTCTGCTGACGTCCGACAGCTTCGCCCGGGACGACAACTTCTTCCTGGTGGGCGGTAATTCGATGCAGGCCACCCAGCTCCTGGCCCGGATCAGGGAGGCCTTCGGCGTCGAGGTGCCGCTGCACAAGCTGTTCACGCACGCCACGATCGAACAGCTGGCGGCGCTCATCGACACCGCTCGCGAGGAGGCGGAGCCCACACGGGCGACGGAGCCCACACGGACGACCGCAGGCACGGGTGAGACAGCGGCGCGGACCCACGCGCCGGTGGTCCTCGCGGCCGGCGACGCGGGCCGCCCGGTGCTCCATCTGCTGCACCCCAGCGGCGGCTCCGTCGCGCCCTACGTGCCCCTTGCCGGCGCACTCCGCGCGGACCAGCCCTGCCACGCACTGCCCGCACCCGACCTGAGCGGCGAGCTGACCGATCCGGTCGGCGCGCTGGCCGAGGCGCACGCCGCGGCCGTACGGGCGGCGCAGCCCGAAGGCCCGTACCTGCTCGGCGGCTGGTCCACCGGCGGCGCCCTCGCCTTCGAGACGGCCCGCCGGCTGCGCGCCACCGGTGCCGAAGTGGCCCTGGTCGCGCTCCTCGACACGGATGTGCCGCCCGGGCTCGCCGAGCCCCCCAGCACGGCGCAGGCACTCGCCCTGTACGCGTCCGACGTGGCCGGCCTCGGCGGCTCGGACCGTGCACCCGACACGGACGGCATCGCAGCGCTCGACGAGGAGGAGCAATTCACCGTGGTCGCCCAGCGGATCATCGACGCCGGTCTCGCACCGGACAGCGGAACCGAACAACTCCTGGCCGGAATGCGCACCTTCGTGACGACGGTACGGGCGGGCGCCGTCTGGCGGCCGGAACCCGTGGACGTACCGCTCGCCCTGATCACCGCCGACACGGACGGCGCGGACGACCGCGCCCGCTACTGGACCGGTCGCACCTCGGCGGACTGCCGGCACCTGCGGGCCCCCGGTGACCACTACGGCATGGTCGCGGCGCCGCACGTCGGAACGGTCGCCGAGCTGCTGCAGGACATCATCGACGGCGCCGCGACCGGCTCCGTCCGGGAGAGGGCGGGGAGCCGATGAGCACCGACACGGCGAGCACACCGCGCGGCACGGCGGCGGACGGCGACCACTGGTTCACGCCCGAACAGCACGCCTTCCGGCGGCAGGTACGGGAGTTCTTCGCCGAGGACCGGGTGCGCAAGGCCGTCGACGCACTGGCGGAACACGCCCCGCGGGAGGAGAGCGGACTGCTCGACGTCTACCGGTGGCTGGGCGAGCGCGGCTGGCTGGCCGCCGCCTGGCCGCGCGAGTACGGCGGACTCGGGCTCTCGCCGGTGGAGGCCGGGATCGTACTGGAGGAGATGATCCTGCACGGCGTCCCGGAGGACCAGCATGTGCTGAGCATCGACACCGTCGGCCAGTTCCTCCTGGAGGTCGGCACGCCCGAGCAGCGCGACCGCCATCTGCCGCCGCTGGCCCGCGGCGAGCAGATCGCCACGGTGCTGTTCTCCGAGCCGCACTGCGGCTCCGACCTCGCCGCGCTGCGCACCGCCGCCGTGCCAGACGGGGACGGCTGGCGGCTGTCCGGGCGCAAGATCTACAACCAGAAGTCCCAGTTCGCCGAGTGGGCGCTGTGCGCGGCACGCACCACGGACGGACCCGTCAAGTACCACGGCATCACGCTCTTCCTGGTGCCGCTGCGCTCCCCCGGCATCGTCATCAGCCCGGTGTGGAGCATGGGCGACGAGCGGTTCAACGAGATCGTCATCGAGGACGTCCGGCTCACCCGGGACCATATCGTCGGCGGGATCGACCAGGGCTGGGACCTGCTCAACGACATGCTGCTCCTGGAGCGCACCGGCATGGACTTCCAGGCCAAGCTGCGCCGCTGGCTGGACTCGACGATCGCCGACGCCCGGCGCACCGGCCGCATCCGGGAACCGGCGTACGCGCAGCGCCTCGTGGACCTCGACGCCCGGCTCGAGGCCGGCCGTGCGCTGGCCTGGCGGATGGTCCGGGCCCGTGCGGAGGGCCGGGCCGACCCGGTCGCGTCCGCCGCCGCGAAGTGGTTCGTCACCCAGCAGTCCGACGAGCTGGTGCGGTTCGGCAGCGAAGTCACGGGCCTGGACGGGCTGTTGAGCGGCTGGGACGCCGAGGCGCTCGACCTCGGACGGCCCGAGTCCGTCTACCGGCAGAGCCCGGCCCACACTCTGGCCTCCGGCACGTCCGAGGTGATGCTGCACATCATCGCCGCGTCCGGGCTCGAACTGTTCTCCTGAGACCCCGAGAGGACCCCGCATGTCCGCCACACCCGACGAGATCACCGACCTCTTCACCGGCGAACTGTCCGCCACGGTGCGCCGCATGGGCGACGGACCGGTGGCCGGCGGCGCTCCGCCCGAGGAGCTGGTCCAGGCCCGGGAGGCCGTCTGGGAGATGCTCGGCGACCTCGGTCTGCTGCACCGCGTCACCGACGGCACCGAGACCCCGCAGGAGCTCGTCGAGATCGCCGAGCTGATGGGGCGCTCCCTGTACCGCAGCCTGTACCAGGACACCGCCGCGGCCGCCGAGTTGATCGCCGCGCACGGCACCGCGCCGGCACATCGCGGCCTCCTGGACGCGATCGCCGACGGCAGCGCGGCCGTCGCACTGGCTCCCCGGTCCGCGGGTACGGACGATCCCGCGGTGCCCGGCGCGCTGCGGCTCTCCGACGCGTCCGGTGTCCTGCGGGTCTCCGGGTCCCGCCGGTTCGTGCCGGCCGCACACGAGGCGGAACTGCTCCTGGTCGTCGGTACGGTCCCGGACGGGATCGCGCTGGCCCTGGTGCCGGCCGACGAGCCGGGTGTCACGCTGCGGCGGCAGTACGAGATCTCCCGCGGTGACTTCCACGCGGTCGAACTCACCGAGGTCCCGGTGCTCGGCGGCCGGCTCCTCACCACCCCGGCCCAGGCCGTCACCGCCTGGCGGCGCACGGTCGCCAGGACCCGGGTCCGGCAGGCCGCGTCGCTGACCGGTCTCGCGCAGGGCGCCCTCGACCTCGCCGTCGAACGCGTCAAGCAGCGCGCACAGTTCGACCAGCCGCTGGCCCGGCACCAGACCGTCGCCTTCACACTGGCCGCGCTCAGCGCCCGGATCACGGCCGTACGTGTGCTCGTCGAGGAGACGGCGCACACCCTCGTACAGCGCCCGGACGACGAACTGGCCGCCTGCCAGAGCCTGTTCCTCGCCGCCGAGCTGGCACGGGACTGCGCCGCACAGTCGCTGCATCTGCACGGCGCCCACGGCATGACGGAGGACGCGGACATCCAGCTCTTCTTCCGCCGCGCGGCCGTCGAGGCCCTGCTGTGGGGCACGCCCGCCCAACTCCGCGCATCCGCCGCCGACTTGCTGTGAAGCCGAGGGCGCCGCCCGGTATGCAGCCGGGGCCCACCCGGTGTGCAGCCGGGGCGCCTCCCTGCTGTGCAGCCAGTGGCCCCACCCCGATGCGGGACCAGGAGCGACTCCCGCACGTGCACCCGCATTCACCGTCCCGAAAGGACCGGTCATGTCACAGGCCGAAACCCCGCCGCCCGCCGTGGACCCGATTCCGATCCTGCAGCGGCTCATCCGCTTCCGCAGCGTCAACCCGCCCGGCGACGAACGCGAGTGCGCGGAGTACGTCGCCGAGCTGCTCGCGGGCGCCGGGATCGAGTCCGAACTGCTCGGCCCCGATCCGGAGCGCCCCAATCTGGTGGCCCGGATACCCGGCCGCGGCGAGGCACCGCCGCTGCTCCTGCACGCGCACTCGGACGTGGTACCGACCGGCGGGCAGCAGTGGACCCATCCGCCGTTCGACGGGCTGCTCATCGACGGCGAGGTGTGGGGCCGGGGCGCCATCGACATGAAGGGCGGCCTGGCGATGATGCTGGCGGCCCTCCTCACGCTGCACCAGCGCGGCGAGGCCCCGGCCGGCGACGTCGTCCTCGCCGTGGTCCCCGACGAGGAGAACGGCAGCCGGGCGGGGGCCGGTTGGCTCACCGCCGAACGCCCGGACCTCTTCGAGGGCATCCCGTACGCGATCGGTGAGGACGGCGGCGCGGCGCTCACCTTCCGGCCCGACCGCCGCTTCCACCCGGTCGGCGTGGCCGAGAAGCGGGCCTGCTGGCTGCGGCTCACGCTGCGCGGACGCGGCGGGCACGCGTCCCGGCAGGGCTGGCCCGATCTCGCCGTGCACAAGCTCACCGACCTGCTGACCGCACTGCGGGACCAACGGCTGCCGACCCACATCACCCCCGCCCTCGACCGGATGCTCGCCGAGCTCAGTGGTGCGGTGGACCAGGAGCTGGCCGCGGAGCTCACCGCCCTGCGCAAGGGCGAGCGCTCCACCGTCCCGTACGAACTCCTCGACGTCGCCGACGCCGTCTATCTGGACTCGCTGCTCCGGCACACCGTCAACGCCACGGTGATCCGCACCAGCGACAAGATCAACATGATCCCGGACGAGATCACCGTCGACCTCGACGGGCGCATCCTGCCCGGTGACTTCACCGTCGAGGACTACATCGGCGAACTCCGTGAAGTCGTCGGCCCCGAGGTCGAGATCGAGCTGCTCCTGGAGGGCTCCCGCACACCGAAGGCGGAGCCCGAGCTGAGCCCGTTCTACGAGCGGCTGGTCGAGATCCTGCGCGAGGCGGACCCCGAGGGCGTACCGCTGCCGGTGATCACCCCGGCCTCCACGGACGCCCGGCTGTTCGCCAACCTGGGCATGGACTGCTACGGCTGGCTGCCCATGCTGCTGCCGGCCGGCTCCCGCTACCAGGACAGGATGCACGACGCCGACGAGCGAGTGCCCGCCGACGCCGTGCGCTTCGGCGCCGACTGCCTCTACCGCCTGCTCGGCGCGCACCCCTGATCCGTCGGCGCCCCGGCGGACGCCGCCGGCTCCCGCCTCCTTCGAGTCCCGCCCCCTTTCGAGTCCCGCCCGTCGAATCCCGCCCCGTCCCTCGTACCGGAGGAAACCATGTCGTTCCGCCCCGCCGACCTCGTCGAGATGCTGGCCCTCCGTGCCGCCGAGACTCCCGACGCCACCGCGTACATCCTGGTGGAGGAGGACGGCTCCGAGCGGCGGCTCAGCTACCGGGAACTCGACACCCGGGCCCGCGCGGTCGCCGCCTCGATGCAGGCCGACGGCCTCGCCGGGGGCCAGTCACTGCTGCTCTACCCGCCGGGTGAGGAGTACATCGTCGGCTTCTTCGGCTGCCTGTACTCGGGCACGGCCGCGGTACCGGTCTACCCGCCGACGAGCCCCCGCGGCCTGGAACGGCTCCTGGAGATCGTCCGGGACGCGCAGGCCACCACGGCGCTCACGGACGACGCGACGCTCCAGCTGGTACGCGCCATGGGCGACCAGATCGACGGCCTCTCCGGTCTCGCCTGGCAGGCCACCGACACCGTCCCGCAGGACGCGGCGGACGCCTGGCAGGAGTTCCTGCCGGGCTCCGACGCGCTGGCCTTCCTCCAGTACACCTCCGGCTCCACCGGCGCGCCCAAGGGCGTGATGCTCCGGCACGGGAACCTGATCGAGAACTCCCGCGTCATCGCCACCGCGAACGGCTCCTCGCCCGACAGCGTCGGCGTCAGCTGGCTGCCCCCGTACCACGACATGGGCTTGATCGGCGGCATCCTGCAGCCGGTGTACAGCGGCTTCCCCTGTGTGCTGATGGCGCCGATGGCGTTCATCCGTCAGCCGCTGCGCTGGCTGGACGCCATCAGCCGGCACGGGGGCACCATGAGTGCGGCGCCGGACTTCGCCTACGCGGAATGCGTCCGCCGGATCACCGAGGAGCAGCGGGCCGGGCTCGACCTCTCCAGCTGGCAGCACGCCATGGTCGGCGCCGAACCGGTGCGCCGGCGCACTCTCGACGACTTCGCGCGGGTCTTCGGACCGCACGGATTCCGCCGCACCTCCTTCCACCCCTGCTACGGCCTCGCCGAGGCCACCCTCTTCGTCACCGGCGGCAAGCCCGTCCCCGAGCCGAGCGTCGTCTCGCTCACCGAGCACGGAGTCGTCGCCGACGACGGCTCGCTCGCGGCCGAGGACGGTGTCACGCTGATCGGCTGCGGCACGGTGCAGGGCGACGACCACGTCGTCGTCGTGGACACCGAGTCGCTGCGTCCGGTCGCCGACGGCGAGGTCGGCGAGATCTGGGTGTCCGGACCGTCCGTGGCGCAGGGGTACTGGGGCCGGCCGGAGCAGACCGAGCTGACCTTCGCGGCGCAGCCGGCCGAGCCGGACGGCCGCAGCTATCTGCGCACCGGCGACCTGGGCTTCCGCCACGCGGGCGAGCTCTACGTCACCGGCCGGATCAAGGACCTGATCGTGGTCCGCGGCCGCAACCACTACCCGCAGGACATCGAGTACACCGCGGAACTCAGCCATGAACTCCTCGTCCCCAACCGGGCCGCCGCCTTCGGCCTCGACGACGGCGACGGCGAGCGGGTGGCACTCGTCCACGAGGTGAGCCGGCAGTTCCGCGAGGAGGACACCGACGAGGTGCTGGCCGCGGTCCGGTCCGCGGTGTCCGTGGAGCACGGACTCGCCCTCGCCGACATCGCGCTGGTGAAGATGGGGTCGCTGCCCCGCACGTCCAGCGGCAAGATCCGGCGCCGTGCCACACGGGAACGCTTCCTGGCCGGGGAGTTCAAGGTCCTGGCGCACGCCGACGGCTCCGAGCCGGTCGGCGGCAGCGCGGCGGCGCTCTTCGCCGACGATCCCACCGGCATCGGCGCCCGGGTCGCGGCACGGGTGGGCGAGATTCTCGGCGTGCCCGTCGAGCAGGTCTCGGCGACGCAGCCGCTGGTCGCGCAAGGGCTGGACTCGCTGCGCGCGGTGCAGCTGCGCTCGGCGCTCGAGGCGGAGTTCGAGGCCTCCGTTCCGCTGGCCGAGCTGATGGACGAGACCTCGGTCGGCCGGCTCGCGGAGCTGGTGGCGCAGACGGCGGGAACCCGCCGGGAGACGGACACGCCCCTGGTGAAGCGCTCGGGCGCCGCGGCGGCGGAGAACGCTCCTGCGTCGTTCGGTCAGGAGCGGTTGTGTCTGCTGGATCGGTTGGGTGCGGGGTCGGCGTATCACGTGGCGGGTGGGTTTCG
>NZ_QUAK01000200.1 GCF_003429565.1 Streptomyces triticagri | reverse complement strand
GCCGGAACCCGCGAGGTTCCGGCACCGCGCCCTGTCACGTCTCCTGCTCGGTCAGGCGCCCCTGAGCACCGCCCCGGTCCGCTCGCCGGCGAGTGCCGCGGCCGCGTCGCGTGCGGCGGTGGCCTCCTCGACCGTCAGGGTGCGGTCCGTCGCGCGGAACCGCAGCGCGTACGCAAGGGACTTGCGCCCCTCGCCGACCTGTTCACCGGTGAACACGTCGAAGAGGCGGATGGATTCGAGGAGTTCACCCGCGCCCTCGAGCAGCGCCGCCTCCACGTCCGCGGCCGGCACGTCCTGTGCGACGACGAGCGCGATGTCCTGCGTCGCCACCGGGAAGGTGGAGATGCTCGGCGCCTGCACGGCGTCTTCGGAGGCCTCGGCCACCAGGTCGAGGTCGAGCTCCATGGCGCTGGTGCGCTCGGGCAGATGCAGCGCCTTGACCACCCGCGGGTGCAGTTCACCGGCGTGCCCGACCAGGGTCTCGGCACCGTCGACCGTGACGTACAGGGCCGCACAGCGACCCGGGTGCCACGGCGCGAACTGCGCTGCCCGGACGGTCAGTTCGGCGCCGGCCTCACGGGCGATCAGGCGCGCGGACTCGACCGCGTCGGCCCATTCGGCCTGACGGCCCTTGCCCCACCAGCCGGCCTGCTCGCGGGCTCCCGCGAGGACGACGGCGGCGTGCCGCGGCTGCCGCGGCAGGGCCGCGTTCAGCGAAGCGATCTCCTCGTCCGTGGGACGGCGGTCGACGGGCAGGCGCCCGGCCTGCGTCTCCTGGCCGGACGGCTCGAAGACCAGACCGGTCTCGAAGAGTGCCAGGTCGTGGCTGCCGCGGCCGTCGTTGCGCCGCAGTGCCGCGAGCAGGCCCGGCAGCAGCGTGGTGCGCAGCGCGGGCTCCTCGTCGGAGAGCGGGTTGACCAGGCGGACCACACGGCGCCGCTCGTCGTCCTCGTCGAGACCCAGCTGGTCGAAGACCTGCTCGGAGACGAACGGGTAGTTGGGCGACTCGACCTGGCCGGCGCCGGCGAGCGCGCGGCCGACGCGGCGATGCAGCCGCTGCCGGGCGGTGAGGCCGCGGCCGGCCGGCGGGGTCGGCAGCGTGGAGGGCAGATTCTCGTAGCCCTCCAGGCGGATGACCTCCTCCGCCAGGTCGTTGGGCTCGGCGAGGTCGGGACGCCAGGACGGCACGGTCACGACCAGCTCGTCCTGCCCGTACACATCACAGCCGACCTGCTGCAGCCGGCGTACGACGGTCTCGCGGCCGTACGCGACACCCGCGACCTTGTCCGGGTGGTCGGCGGGCATGGCGACCGTGCGCGGCGCGCTCGGCGCCACGACCTGGGTGACGCCGGCCTCCGCCGTACCGCCCGCGAGCAGTACGAGCAGGTCGACGGTGCGCTGGGCGGCGGCCGCCGCGGCCTCCGGGTCGACGCCCCGCTCGAAGCGCTTGGACGCCTCGGAGGACAGCTTGTGCCGCCGCGCGGTGCGGGCGATCGCGGTCGGCGCGAAGTGCGCGGCCTCGATGACCACTTCGGAGGTACCGGCGATGCGCCCGGTCTCGGGGTCGGGCTGCGCGTCCGCGATCTCCGTGTTGGCGCCGCCCATGACACCCGCGAGGCCGATCGGCCCGCTGTTGTCCGTGATGACGAGGTCCTCGGCGTCGAGCGTCCGCTTGGTGCCGTCGAGGGTGGTGAGCTTCTCGCCGGGCTCGGCGCGGCGTACCCCGATCGGGCCGCTCAGCCGGGACCGGTCGTAGGCGTGCAGCGGCTGACCGAGCTCCAGCATCACGTAGTTGGTGATGTCGACGGCGAGCGAGATCGGGCGCATGCCGGCCTTCTGCAGGCGGCGCTGCAGCCAGATCGGCGAGTGCGCCTCGGGCTGCAGTCCGACGACGGTGCGCGCGGTGAAACGGTCGCAGCCGGCCGGGTCGTCGACCTTGACCTCGTAGCCGTGGGCGTTCGGCGCGGGGACGTCGAGCAGGGCCGGGTCGCGCAGCGGCAGTCCGTAGGCGGTGGCCGCCTCGCGGGCGACGCCGCGCATCGACAGGGCGTAGCCGCGGTCCGGGGTGACGGCGATGTCGAGCACCTCGTCGACGAGCTGGAGCAGCTCGATGGCGTCGGTGCCGACCTCGTGCTCGGGCGGCAGCACGATGATCCCGCCCGAACCTCCCCCAGACTCCGTCCGGGGGGACCCCCAATCCCCCATCCCCAGCTCGTCGCCGGAGCAGATCATGCCGTGCGACGTCTTGCCGTACGTCTTGCGCGCGGAGATGGCGAAGTCGCCGGGCAGGACGGCACCCGGCAGCACCACGACGACCTTGTCGCCGACCGCGAAGTTCCGCGCGCCGCACACGATTTCCTGCGGCTCACCGGTTCCGTTCGCAGCCCCGACGTCGACCGTGCAGAAACGGATCGGCTTACGGAAGCCCTCGAGCTCCTCGATGGTCAGGACCTGGCCCACGACCAGCGGGCCCTTGAGCCCGGCGCCGAGCTGTTCGACGGTCTCGACCTCGAGTCCGGCGGAGATGAGCTTGGCCTGGACGTCACGACCGGTCTCGGTGGCCGGCAGGTCGACGTACTCCCGCAGCCAAGAAAGCGGGACCCGCATCAGATCTCCATCCCGAACGGCCGGGTGAAGCGCACGTCACCCTCGACCATGTCTCGCATGTCTTCGACGTTGTGGCGGAACATCAGCATCCGTTCGATGCCGAACCCGAAGGCGAATCCGCTGTACTTGGTGGGGTCGACACCGCAGGCGGTGAGCACCTTCGGATTGACCATGCCGCAGCCGCCGAGCTCGATCCAGCCCTCGCTGGAGCAGGTGCGGCAGGGCTTGTCCGGGTTCCCCACGGACTCGCCGCGGCACACGTAGCAGACCATGTCCATCTCGGCGGACGGCTCGGTGAACGGGAAGAAGTTCGGCCGCAGGCGGGTCTTCATGCCCTCGCCGAACAGCGCCTGGACCATGTGGTCGAGGGTGCCCTTGAGGTCGGCCATGGTCAGGCCCTCGTCCACGGCGAGCAGCTCGACCTGGTGGAACACCGGGGTGTGCGTGGCGTCCAGCTCGTCTGTGCGGTACACCCGGCCGGGGCAGATCACGTACACCGGCGGCTCGCGGTCGATCAGCGAGCGGATCTGCACGGGCGAGGTGTGGGTGCGAAGGACGATGCCGGAGTCGGCGCCGTCGGCCTCGTCGCCCTGCACGAAGAACGTGTCGTGCTCGCCGCGCGCCGGATGGTCGGGGCCGATGTTGAGCGCGTCGAAGTTGAACCACTCGGTCTCGACCTCGGGGCCCTCGGCCACCGCGTAGCCCATGGCCACGAAGATGTCCTCGATGCGCTCGGAGAGCGTGGTGAGCGGATGGCGGGCGCCGGCCGGGGTGCGGTCGTAGGGCAGGGTGACGTCCACTGCCTCCTCGACGAGCACCCGGGCGTCACGCTCGGCCTCGAGCTCCGCCCGGCGGGCGGCGAACGCCTTGTTGACCGCGCCGCGGGCCTGGCCGACGCGCTTGCCCGCGTCCGCCTTGGCGTGCGGCGGCAGCGCACCGATCTCCCGGTTCGCCAGGGCGAGCGGCGAACGGTCGCCGGAGTGCGCGACCTTGGCCTCGCGGAGCTGGTCGAGATCGGCCGCGGCGGCGAAGGCGGCGAGCGCCTCGTCCCGCATCCGCTCGATCTCCTCCGGTTTCAAGGCCTCGACCTCGACCGGGTCGTACGACTTATTCGGTGCCGACATCTCTTCCCGTATTTCCGATTGGCTGGTGAGGGGAACGTCCCGTGCCCCGGACCACGATCGCGCGCGGACACAGCAGCGCCAAAGACCGAGTCTAACGGGGTACGGGGAAGCGGATGCGCCCGTGGGCCTCGCGGCCGGTGCGACGGTGCCTGCGTCGGAGGCGGTGCCTTCGTCAGGCGGTGCCTACGTCAGGTAGGCGGGCGTCGCCACGGGCAGGGTAAATCGGAATCGGGCGCCGCCACCGGGCGCCCGGCCGACCGTGATGGTCCCGCCGTGCGCCTCGACGATGCCCTTGACGATGTACAGGCCGAGACCGGTCCCGCCGCGCTTGCTGCCCCGCCAGAAGCGGGTGAAGACGCGGCCCATCGAATCCTCCGGGATGCCGGGACCCTCGTCGCTCACGGTGACCGCCGTCCCCTCTGCCGGTTTCTTGAGCCTGGCCGCGTCCGAGATCCGAGCGGCCGCCACCTCGATGGTGACGGTTCCCTCGCCGTGCCGCACGGCATTTTCAAGCAGGTTGCTCAGCACCTGGTCGATCTTGTCGGGGTCGGCCCAGAGATCGGGCAGCGGCTGCGCGATCCGCACCAGGAAGCGACCGGCCGGCTGTCCGGCGGCGATGTGCGCCTGGATGTGCCGGCCGACGGCGGCCCCGATGTCGACGGGCTGGCGGCGCACCTCGAGCCGCCCCGAGTCGATCCGGGAGATGTCCAGGAGCTCGGCGATCAGCCGGGTGACACGGTTGGCGTCGGCGTCGACCGTCTCCAGCATCAGCCGCTTCTGGTCGTCCGTGAAGCGCTCCCACTTGGCGAGCAGGGTGGCCGTGAAGCCCTTCACCGAGGTGAGCGGCGAGCGCAGTTCGTGCGCGACCGTCGCGATCAGCTCGGCATGGCTGCGCTCGGTACGCCGGCGGGCCTCGGTGTCCCGCAGACAGACGACCAGGCGCCGTACGGGTCCGGTCGGTGTCTCCCGTACGTAGCGGGCAGAGACCAGGACCTCGCGGCCGCCGGGGAGGAGAAGATTCCGCTCGGGCTGGCGGACCCGGATCGCGAGGCCCCCGTAAGGGTCGGTGAGCTGCCACCAGCGCCGGCCCTCGAGGTCCTCGAGCGGCAGGGCCGCCTCGATCGGGCGGCCGATCGCGTCGGACGGTGCGGTGGTGGTGATGCGGGCGGCCGCGGCATTGAAGCAGACGACGCGGCCGTACTCGTCCGCGACGACGAGCCCGTCGGGCAGGTCGTCGGGGTGTACGCCGGGTCCCGCGTCGGCGGCGTCCGGTTCTCCGGATCCGTCGGCGGACCCGACAGGCGCCCCGGACCGGCCCGACCCGCCGGACCTGCTCGCTCTCCTCGTGCCGACACCCATCCCCGTACCCCACCTTCTCGACCGGCGCAGTGGGCCCCCGAGTCAGTCACCCTACTAGGAGGCGGTGCGCTGGGCTCTCGCCGAGGCGTAGAGGCAAACGGCCGCGGCCGTCGCGAGGTTGAGGCTTTCGGCCCGGCCGTGGATCGGTACCCGTACGACGGCGTCGGTGAGCGCGCGGGTCTCCTCGGGCAGACCCCAGGCCTCGTTTCCGAACAACCAGGCGGTGGGTACGCCCATGGTGCCGCGGTCCAGCTCCTCGTCCAGGTCGGCACTGCCCGCGCCGTCCGCGGCCAGGACCCGCACCCCGGCGTCCCGCAGTCCGGCCACGGCCTGTTCGACGGGTACGCCGACGGCGACGGGCAGATGGAAGTGCGAACCCACGGACGCCCGTACGGCCTTGGGGTTGTACAGGTCGACGGAGGCGTCGGTGAACACCACCGCGTCGGCCCCGGCGGCATCGGCGCAGCGCAGCACGGTGCCGGCGTTCCCGGGGTCGCGAACGTTCGCGAGTACGGCGACGAGCTTCGGCCCGGCGGCGAGGATCTCGGCGAAGGGCCGGTCGAGGAAGCGGCAGACGCCGACAAGCCCCTGGGGCGTCACGGTGGTCGAGATGTCGGCGATCACGGATTCGTCGGCGAGGTGCACACGCGCCCCGGCGTCCCGCGCGGCCCCGACGATGTCGGCGTACCGCTCGGCCGCCTCGACGGTCACGAACAGCTCGACGAGCGTCTCCCGATGCCCGGCGGCCTCCCGCACGGCCTGCGGCCCCTCGGCGAGGAACAGCCGCTCCTTCCCCCGAAAATTCCGCCGCGCCAACCGCCGCGCCGCACCAACACGCTGCGACCGCGAAGAAATCAACTCAACATCACCCATGAACAATCACTTTCGGGGGCGCGACAGGGGGCGCGGGGAACTGCGCAATCCTCCCCAGGGGCGCGGGGAACTGCGCAGTCTTTACAGGGGGCGCGGGGAACTGCGCAATCCTCCCGCCCCGACGCAATCGGACCCGCAGGCCAAAGGGGCCCACGGGTCCGAATAACACCCTCAGCAAAGCGCAGCGTTCACGCAGCCTTGGGCGCGTTCACATCACTGGGAAGCGCCTTCTGCGCAACCTCGACAAGCGCAGCAAACGCATTCGCGTCGTTCACCGCGAGCTCCGCGAGGATCTTGCGGTCCACCTCGATGTTGGCGGCCTTCAGACCCTGGATGAAGCGGTTGTAGGTGATGCCGTTGGCGCGGGCAGCGGCATTGATGCGCTGGATCCACAGCTGACGGAAGTCGCCCTTGCGCTTCTTGCGGTCGTTGTAGTTGTAGACGAGGGAATGGGTGACCTGCTCCTTCGCCTTGCGGTACAGGCGCGAGCGCTGGCCGCGGTAGCCACTGGCCTGCTCGAGGATCGCCCGGCGCTTCTTGTGGGCGTTGACTGCCCGCTTGACGCGTGCCACTTGTTAACTCCTTGTAGCGGGGCCGTGGTGGTCGTCACACGGCCCGGTTCGACTGGGTCCCGGTCCTGGCGTCGTCCGGCCCCCGCTTCAGCAGGGGCCGCGACGTCACTTGCCGAGAAGCTTCTTGATCTTCTTGGCGTCGCCCGGGGCCATCTCGGCGTTGCCGGTGAGGCGACGCGTCAGACGGGACGACTTGTGCTCGAGCAGGTGGCGCTTGCCGGCGCGCTCACGGAGCACCTTGCCGGAGCCGGTGACCTTGAAGCGCTTGCTGGCACCGCTGTGCGACTTGTTCTTCGGCATAGCGCCGTTCTCTCCTCGTCAGTGGCCGCTCCCCCGGGTGTGAACCGGCAAGCGGGAGCGGACCGTTGTATCGGATGTCATCCAGGGGCGTGCGCCCTGGATCAGGCCTCGGCAGGCTCCTCGGCGGGCGCCTCGTCGGCCGCAGCCTCGTCGGCAGCACGGTCACGACGGCTTTCGACCGCGACGCCGGCTGCCTCCGCCTTGCGGGCCGCCTGTGCCTCGCGGGCCTCGGCCATCGCCTCGGTCTTCTTCTTGTGCGGACCGAGGACCATGATCATGTTTCGGCCGTCCTGCTTCGGGTTCGACTCGATGAACCCGAGGTCCTGGACGTCCTCCGCGAGACGCTGCAGCAGCCGGTAGCCGAGCTCCGGCCTGGACTGCTCACGGCCACGGAACATGATCGTGATCTTGACCTTGTCGCCCTGCTTGAGGAACCGGACGACGTGACCCTTCTTGGTGTCATAGTCGTGCGGGTCGATCTTCGGCCGGAGCTTCATCTCCTTGATGACCGTGTGCGCCTGGTTCTTGCGCGCCTCACGGGCCTTCATGGCCGACTCGTACTTGAACTTGCCGTAGTCCATGAGCTTGCAGACGGGCGGGCGGGCGTTCGCCGCCACCTCGACCAGGTCGAGGTCGTACTCCTGAGCAAGCTCAAGGGCCTTGGCAAGCGGAACAATCCCGACCTGCTCGCCGCTTGGACCGACAAGTCGCACTTCGGGAACGCGAATCCGGTCGTTGATGCGGGGCTCGGCGCTGATGGATCCTCCTCGGTAGCACCACGCGACGGTCTGGCGGACTGCCGCGTAACGTCTTGTTCGTCAAAGACCTGACCGGGCGGGGCCATGAAAAATGCCCCGGACGATCACCTGCGGGGCTCCATCAGTACCGGAACACCGCCGCGATCACGCGGGGCGCGAGGGGCTGCCACTCGAAGCGGCTGCCTGACCGGTGACCCGCCGCCCTCGCGGGCGATCAGGTGGGAGAGCGGAGCCTCCACTTGTGGGCCGGGCACAGGGGTGTCCGACCGGTCGAGAACCAAGCATACCAGCGTTCAGCAGTGCGGCAGCCCGCCCGTGCGCAGGGGCGTCGGTGGGGCGCGACACGGGCGCCCTTTACTCTGGACCGGCCCGTCCACCGTACGCACCGGTGCGTACTCCGTATCCGTCCGTACGGGCCCCAGGATCCCCAGGAAGTAGACGCATCCCATGAGTGACGCGACCCCCGAGCCCGGTGCCACCGACTTCGACGCCATGACCCGCGACATCGCGGAGGTCCCTGCGGTCGAGGTGATCGTCACGGTCGCGGTGAACCTGATGAGCGCGGCCGCGGTCAAGCTCGGCCTCACCGAGGAGGGCGACCGGCACAAGGACCTCGACGAGGCCCGCAAGCTGGTGCACGCACTGGCCGGGCTGCTCGACGCCGGCGCCACGGAGATCAGCTCCTTCCACGCGGCTCCGCTGCGGGACGGGCTCAAGTCGCTTCAACTGGCCTTCCGTGAGGCCTCCGTGGTCGCCGACGAGCCCGGTCAGGGGCCGGGCGAGAAGTACACGGGCCAGGTCTTCGGCTGATCGCCGGCCGGTTCGGCGCTGATCCCGGCCGCTCTCCGGTCGGGTGCACGCGCCGTCAGTCGCGTACGTACAGCGGTTCGCCCGGCAGGGTCGCGGCGGCCGGGACCAGGGCCAGGTCGAGGCCGTCGACGAGGCGCGCCCGGAGGGTGTCGTCCGCGGCGAGCGCCTCGGCCACACGGCGGGCCGCCTCCGGTGCCACCGCGTCCTCGGCGAGGACGAGCGCCAGGGTTCCGTCGGCGGTGCCGGGGCCGAGGTGGGCCCGGACGACGGCGGGTTCGGCGGCGACCACGGCTCGTACCGCCGCGACGACCGCCGGGTCGGTGAGCGGGTCGGTGGAGGCGCGGCCCTCGGCGAGGGCGCGCAGTGCGGGGCCGGGCAGTTCGAAGGGCACCGGTCCCGCGAGGTCGATGACGACGGTGTCGGCCTGCTCGTGGGCGGCGGCCTGCAGCGCCTGGTGCAGCGGTACGGCCACGGGGCGGGCCTCCGGGTCCCACAGCGCCAGGGATGCGGTCGAGCTGAACGCCGGCAGTGCGGTGCGGTCGCCGGCCTTGAGGGTCGGGACGGCCATGTCGCTGGTCTTCTCGCGCCGCAGTCCGTGCTCGTCCTCCTCCACCTCGCCGAGTACGGCGACGACGGGCACGAGCAGGCGGGAGCGGGTGAGTGCGTGGAGCACTCGGTCGGTGGTCGTCTTGGACCGGTCCGTGCTCCAGGCGGCGAGAGCGTCGGCCAGCCCTGGTTCGGCGGACCCGTCGTCGTCGGCGAAGCCGGGGTCCGGGATGTTCTTGTTCACCACGGTGGTCGACCCTATCGGGGCGGGAGATGTCCCCTACCCCGCCCCTTCCCGAAAGTCCTGCCGGACAGGCCTCCTCAATCGCCGGAGGGGCTCTAAATAGAGCCCCTCTGGGGGTCCCCCCGGACGGAGTCTGGGGGAGATTGAGGAGTTTCGGGAAGGGGCGGGGTAGGGGACCCCCATGCACCGGACCACAGGACACACGGGCCCCCGCCTGTCCCTCGCGGCCACCGGCCCGAACGGTCGACCCCACACCCTCACCGCCCCGGACACCCCGTACGTGACCGCAAGCCTCGCGAAGACCGGCATCCTCGCGGCCCTGCTCCTGCGCACCCAGGACGAGGCCCGCTCCCCGACCCGCGCCGAACTCGACACCGCGACTGCGATGATCACCACCAGCGACAACGCCGCGGCCGGCACCCTGTGGCGGACGATCGGCGAAGCCACGGGCTTCGACGCCGCAGCCGGGCGCCTCGGCCTGACTCAGACCACCGGCGGCGCGGACGGCTACTGGGGACTCACCCGCACCACCGCTCGGGACCAACTCACCCTGCTGCAGGCGGTGTTCGGGCCCGGTCGCGGCGTACTCGACGACGCCTCGCGCGCAGTCGCCCGCGGGCTTCTCGGAAGCGTGACACCCGGCCAGGACTGGGGCGTGTCCGCGGCCGGCGACGAGGCCGAGCTCAAGAACGGCTGGCTGCCGCGCACCGCCACGGGCCTGTGGGTGGTCAACAGCGCGGGCCGGGTGACCACGGGCGGCCGCCACTTCCTGATCTCCGTGCTCTCCGACGGCCACCCGACCCTGGAGTCCGGCATCGAGGCGGTCGAAACAGCGTCACGGACCGCGCTGCGCGCCCTCACGCCTTGACCGGTCCGGCGGCCGTCAGCCATCGCCGATCCGCCGACCACGACCACGACCAGACCGTCACACCGGCGCTGTGCCTCGAACGCTGCCGCACGGTCAAGCCTGGCCGACCCGGCACACTTGTCCGCACGGTCAAGCCTGGCGGACCCGTCAAGCCTGGCCGACCCTGCAAGAGTGACCGCCACGTCAGAGGTGACCACGTCGTCGAGCACAGAACCCACCGTCAGGCATGGCCAGATCGTCAAGCCCGACCGCCCGGTCAAGCGCGACCGCTACGTCAAGTCCAGCCACCTCGTCAAACGTTGCCGCCCCGTCAAGCATGACCACACCGTCAAACGTGGACAGCGCGTCGGACGCATCGACGCGTCACGCGCGGCGGTTGCGCCACAGGGCTACCGCGCCGACCAGGAGGAAGACGCCCGCGGTGCCGGCGGCGAGGCCGACCCAGCCCGACGGTCCGCCGTCGCCCGCGCTGCCGTCCGGGCCCGGGCCGAAGTACTTCTCCCCGTACGCCGCGGAGCGCAGGCCGACCGGCTCGAGATCCGCGCCCTTCTTCAGTGCCGCCGCCGGGTCCACGAAGCCGTGGCCGCGCGAGTCGTCCCGGCCACTGCCGGGTGCGTCGCGGGCGGTGTCCTCGAGGAGCTGCTTGATCTGGGCGGGCGTGAGGTCGGGGTGTGCCGCGCGGACCAGGGCGACGGCGCCCGAGACGAACGCGGCGGCCGCGCTGGTGCCCCAGCCCTGGTAGTACTTCCGGTCCGGGTCGGGGATCACGATGTCGACGCCCGGTGCACTGACCGTGGCGTACCAGCGACGGGTGGAGAACGCCGCGCGGGTGCCGTAGCGATCCACGGCCGTCACGGCGATCACGCCGGGATAGGCCGCCGGGAAGGAGATGCGGTCGCCCTTCTCGCCGCCGTTGCCCGCGGAGGCGACGACCGCGACGCCCTTGCGCAGGGCGTACTGCACGGCGGCGTCCTCGGACGGCTCGGGGTGCGCGGACTCGCTGTCGTCGCCGAGCGACATGTTGATCACGTCGGCGCCGTGGTCGGTGGCCCAGCGGATGCCCTCGGCGAGGGCGTCGCCCCGTGTCTTGCGGGCCTTCTTGCGGGACTTGTCGCCGTCCTCGAGGATCACCCGGATCGGCATGATCTCCGCCTCGGGCGCAATGCCGATCACACCGTCGCCGCGGCCTTCGCCATGGCCGTGACCGGCGATGATGCCGGCCATCGCGGTGCCGTGCCGGGCCCAGGCACGGTCGCCGCGCCCCGCGCCGAAGCCGACCATGTCCTTGCCCCGGCCGACGTTGTGCTTCAGATCGGGGTGCGTGGCGTCGACCCCGGTGTCGAGCACGGCGACCTTGATGCCCTTGCCCTTGGTGGTCTGCCAGGCCCGGTCCGTGTGCATGGCGTCGAGGCCCCACTGCTGCGCCCGGATCGAGTCGGCGTGCGCCGTGGTGGACGGGAGCAGGGCCAGTGCGGCGGCGGCGAGCAGCGCCCCGGTCTTGCGGAACTTCACTGCGATTCCTCCGCGGCCCCGGTGACGGTCTTGCGCAGCTTCCGCTCCACCCGGTCCGCGATGCCCTTCGCCTCGTGGCCGAGGCCGGACTGCGCGGGGGCGGTGGTGGCCCCGGACTTCATGGCCGCGGCGGCCGGCTGCGGGTCGTCGACCGTACGGCCGTCGGCGAAACCGGAGACCGCGTAGACGACGACGGGGGCGTCTGTGAGTACGGACACGGTCCAGGACGCCCGCTGTCCGGCTCCGAAGTGCGCGGCGGCGGTGTCCTTGGCCGGCAGGGTGCGCGGCATCAGGTCGCTGCGGCGGTCGAGGCCCTCCTTGGCGAACCGCGTCCGCAGCTCGGCCATGCTCTCGGTGTCCGCCTTGGTGAACAGCATGCCGACGGTGGTGACATGGCTGCGGGTGGCGTCCGTGTAGGTGGCCCGGACCAGGGTGCGGCAGCCGACCTGCTGCAGCGCTCTGGCGAGGAGCGGGTCGAGAGCGCCGCTGCACGAGTCGGCCTGTTCGACGGCGATACGTGTCCACCGCCGGTCGGCGCCGCCGGGCCCTGCGCCGTCGCCCTTGAGCGTGGTCGGGAACAGCGAGTCGACCGGCTGGTTGCGCCAGGCGCTGCCGGCCGCGGCGTACACGCCCTGCGGGGTGGGGCTGGCGGCGGAGTCGCCGGTGAGCCAACTGCCGGTCACCGCACCGCCGATGAGACCGACGCCGAGGACGAGGCAGACGGCCGCGGCCGCAGTCCGCGACGCACTGCGGGAGTCGCGCACGGGCCGCAGCGGCGCGGTGTCGTCGTCCTGCACGACGGGGCGGCCGAAGACGATGGACCGGGGTCCGGGCGGCTGCGGGGAAGCGGCGGCCCCCGGATCGGTGGCGGCGCGGGGTGTACGAGTGGACGGGGCGGATGTGGCCGGCCCGGAGCGGTGGCTCCCACTGCCCGCTGCGGCCGCGGCGGGCCCGGCGGCAGGGCTTCCGGGCGCGGCCGGTGCGCCGGTGCCGGGCCG
>NZ_QUAK01000198.1 GCF_003429565.1 Streptomyces triticagri | reverse complement strand
CTCGCGCTGCGCGGCGGCGGGCGCTTCGGCGACCGGGCCCTGTGGGCCGGGGTGTCCGGCGACCGCGCGACGCTGCGGCGGCTCGCGGAGCGGGCGCGGGCGGCGGGGCGCAAGGCCGGGATCGACCGGGAGGATCCGCACGGCTTCACGCCGCATCTGACACTGGCGCGGGCCGGGCGCCGGCCCGGTGGTGAACCCGCTGCCGGACCGGCGCCGGCGCTCGCGCCGTTCGTCGAGGCGTTGCGCGCCTTCGAGGGCTCCGAGTGGACGGTCTCGCAGCTCTCCCTGGTGCTGAGCCGGCTGCCGCGCAGCGGAGTGCCCGGGGAGCGGCCGCGCTACGAGGAGGTCGGGCGCTGGGCGCTCGGCGCGGACGGTTAACCTCGAAGGGTGGATCCCAAGACCAGGAACCGGATCATGGCCGGTGTGCTTGTGCTGATGTTCGTCGTCGTCGCGGTTGCGGCGGCCGCCGGGTCGGCCTGACCGGACGGGCTCGAAAAGCCCGTCCGGCGATCGAGGACATCGGTGCCGGGCGGCCGCGGCACCCGTGTCACCAGGCGAAGGCCTCCGGGGACGGGCCCGGGCCCGGGAAGATCTCGTCCAGGGACGTGAGCAGCTCCTCGGAGAGCTCGAGCTCGACCGCGCGCAGCGCAGACTCCAGCTGCTCCGCCGTGCGCGGGCCGACGATCGGGCCCGTCACACCGGGCCGCGTGAGCAGCCACGCGAGTGCCGCCTCGCCGGGCGCGAGACCGTGCTTGTCGAGCAGGTCCTCGTAGGCCTGCACCTGCTCGCGGACCTGGCTGTTGGCCAGTGCGTCCGCGCTGCGGCCGCTCGACCTGCGGCCCTCGGTGGCCTGCTTCTTCAGGACACCGCCGAGCAGTCCGCCGTGCAGCGGCGACCAGGGGATGACCCCGAGGCCGTACTCCTGTGCGGCGGGGATGACCTCCATCTCGGCGCGGCGCTCGGCCAGGTTGTACAGGCACTGCTCGCTGACCAGGCCGTACGAACCGAGCCTGTGCGCCGTCTCGTTGGTCTGGGCGATCTTCCAGCCGGGGAAGTTGGACGAGCCCGCGTAGAGGATCTTGCCCTGGGCGATCAGTACGTCGATCGCCTGCCAGATCTCCTCGACCGGGGTGCGGCGGTCGATGTGGTGGAACTGGTAGATGTCGATGTAGTCCGTCTGCAGGCGCTTGAGTGAAGCGTCCACCGCGCGGCGGATGTTGAGCGCGGAGAGGCGGTCGTGGTTGGGCCACGGCTCGCCGTCGCCGGCCATGTTGCCGTAGACCTTGGTGGCCAGGACCGTCTTGTCGCGGCGGCCGCCGCCCTGGGCGAACCAGGTGCCGACGATTTCCTCGGTGCGGCCCTTGTTCTCGCCCCAGCCGTAGACGTTGGCCGTGTCGAAGTAGTTGACGCCGGCGCCGAGGGCGGCGTCCATGATCGCGTGGCTGGTGGCCTCGTCCGTCTGCGGGCCGAAGTTCATCGTGCCGAGGACGAGCCGGCTGACCTTGAGTCCTGTGCGTCCGAGCTGCGTGTACTTCATGACTACACAGCGAACTGGGTGGAGTGGGCTCTAGGCAAGGGTCACTTGCGGTCGCGGGGGAACTTGTCGGTGTCGATGACGAGATCGAGAGGGGTGTGGGTCAGGTCGACCTTCTGACCGAAGACGACCTTGGTCTCGACGTGGTATTCGGTGTCGTCGGGCCGGGTGTAGACGTGGACCAGTCCTTCGTACGGGTCGGCGATCAGATAGACGGGAACTCCCGCAGTCGCGTACGCGGCCAACTTTGGGCCGTAGTCGTTCGCCGCCGTACCTCGGGAGATCACTTCGCCGATGAAGTCGATGTCCTGGTACCGCCAGCGGCCCTCGGCGTCCTGCTCGGCATGGTCGCGAAGCTTGGCGACATCGGGGCAGAGGCCGTTCCGGTAGCCGGGGAAGTCGATGCGTACGTCGGACTTGACCTTGACGTCTCTGCCGAACCTGTCCTCGAGGGAATGAATGAGCTTGCGGGTGATCTCCCAGTGGACATCCCGCTGCGGCGTCATGTGCACGGCCCCCTCGACGATCTCGATCTTGTATCCCTCGAGGAAGGGCTCGTGCTCCAGGGCCTCGAACATGGCGTCCAAGGCCTGCCGGTCGGCGATCTCGGCCATGTCGATCCTGTCTTCGAGAACAGTCATCGTGGCGCTCCTCCCCGGCTGCCGCTCGATTGCGTACAGCCGCGCGGTTCAACGATACGCACAGTCACCGCGTCACGGGGATTTCGAATCTTTATGCGGAATAGGGCGCTCCAAGATCCCAGGCCTGGTGCATCGCGTCCGCGAAGGCCCCGGCCAGCTTGTGCTCGCCGTTCGCGTTCGGGTGGGTGCCGTCGTATGTGTCGTGGTTGATGTCGTACGCGGGCGGGGCGGAGGCGAGGAGCAGCGGGGAGCGGTCCGTGTCGAGGTCGGCGACCGTCTTGGCGAGGAGTTCGTTGAAGCGGGCGACCTCGGTGGCGAACGAAGGGTCCATGTCGGCGCGGACGTTGGGGATGACCGGCAGGACCGCCAGTGCGATCCTCGGGTTGCCGGTGCGGGCGTCGGCGATGAAGTCCCGTACGTTCGCGGCGGTCTGCTCGGCGTCCGTGTAGAAGCCGAGGTCGATCAGGCCGAGCGAGACGAGGAGCACGTCGGCCCGGTGGGTGCGCACCGTCTCGCCGATCTGCGGCGCGAGGTGCAGCCAGCCCTCGCCCCAGCCGGCGAGGTGCCCGCGCGGAAAGGCGGGGTCGACGTCCGGGGCGTGCTCGTACGAGACGGGGGCGTCGGCGCCCTTGTCGTACAGCGTCTCGCGGGGGCCGACGATGCGGAACGGGCCGTCGTGGGAGGCGCGCAGATGCTGCCACATGCGGTAGCGCCAGGTGTGCTCGCCTGCGCTGCCGATGGTCATGGAGTCACCGACGAACATGAACCTGAGCATCCGCTCATCATCCTTGATCGGGGTGGGGCGGGACGGGCCGCCGGGTGTGAGGCTGACCACGCGCGCGTGGAAGGCGATTTCGGGACGGTGACGGGGGCCACGCGCGCGTGTGCGGGACGGTGGCAGTCTTGGGGCATGCGTGCACTGACGGCCCGGGGCCGATGGCGATCACTGCTTGCCGCGACGGGCGCGGCCGGCCTGGTCCTGGTCGCGGCCGCCGGGCCCGCGGCCGCCGGCAACGACGGCTTCACCATCGAGGACCCGCGGATCACCGAGTCCAGCGGCCTGGCCGCGAGCCGGACACACCCGGGCGTCTACTGGACGCACAACGACAGCGACGACGGCGCCTACCTCTACGCGGTCGATTCGCGGACCGGGAAGACCGCGGCCACGGTGACCATGACCGGCGTCGGCAGCCCGCGGGACGTGGAGGCGGTGTCCGTGGGACCCGACGGCGATCTGTACGTCGGCGACATCGGCGACAACCTCGGCGGCAGTTGGCCGCATGTGTGGATCTACCGGCTCCCCGAGCCGAAGCAGCTGCGCGACCAGACCGTCCGGGCCACCCAGTACACCGTCCAGTACGAGGGCGGCGCGCGCGACGCCGAGGCGCTGATGGTCCACCCGAAGACGGGGCGGGTGTACATCGCGGACAAGAAGGAGGAGGGCGGCGGCCTCTACGAGGGCCCGAAGGAGCTGTCGGCCTCCGGCACGAACGTCTTCCGCCGGGTCGCCGACGTCGATCTGTGGACGACCGACGGTGCGTTCTCGCCGGACGGCACGAAGCTGGTCCTGCGCAGCTACTTCACCGCCCGCTGGTACCCGTGGCAGGACGGCCGGCCGGGCAAGGGCGGCCGTACGAGTGTGCCGATGCAGCGGCAGGGGGAGTCCGTGACGTATGCGCCGGACGGCCGGGACCTGATGTTCGGTACGGAGGGCGAGCGCAGCGCGGTGAAGTCGCTGCCGGCGCCCGGGGTCGACCGGGATCCCGGCGGGGCCAGCAAGCCGCCCTCGGGGGAGGGGAGTTCGCGTGGCGGCGGGGACGGTGCCGACGGCGGCGGCTACAAGGTCGGCGCGATGGCCCTGGTGGTGGCGGTCGGGCTCACCTTCGGCCTGAAACGGTTGTTCCGGCGGCGGTGAGTTCCGGCATGGATCCAAGGCCGGGCAGATCGTGCAGAGCCACGGAGGCCGGCGGCGGCAGCGGAGCGTCCGCAGCCTCGGGCGTCGCGGCGAACGAGCGGAGCAGCAGCGCGACCAGGCGCCGTGAGGCGATCTCCTTGGCCTCCTGCGAGGGCGCCGCGAGCCCGCTGTTCGCCATCAGGACCAGGACCAGGTCGCTCGGGTGGAAGTCGGCGCGCAGGGCGCCCGCCCGCTGGGCGCGATCGGCAAGGGCGGTCAACCCCCGTTCCGCACGCTCCTGTTCGCGGGTGAAGTCGTACGCGTCCGGGAACTCGCTGAGGAAGGCCATCGTGAACCCGCGGTCCTGGGTGTGCATGGCGCAGACGTTCTCGACGACCGTCCGGAAGCCGCGCCAGGCGTCGGGGTCGGCGAGCGCCTCGTCCACGACCGAGGCGCAGTCGGTGAGCTGGTCGGTGAAGACCTCCGTGACGAGCGCGGCGCGGGTCGGGAAGCGGCGGTAGAGCGTGGCCATGCCGACGCCGGCCCGGCGGGCGACCGCGGCCATCGGCACGTCGAGGCCCCGTTCGGCGAACAGCTCTCGGGCGGCGTCGAGGAGGCGCTCGCGGTTGTGCCGGGCGTCGGCGCGCAGGTCGGTCAACTGAGAGGAAGCATCGGCCATGCGTCTCACATTACCTCAAGTGGAGTGGTCTCTCCGTTTATCGCGGTACGGTGACATTCAGTGACGGGGGCGGGCGGCGCCGGAAAGGCATTTTCCGGACAGACCGATATGAAGCGATACGAAGGAATCACGATGAGTGAGATGCGAGCTGCCGTCTACGACCGGTACGGCCCTCCGCAGGTGCTGCGCGCGGGCACGGTGCACAGGCCCGAGCCCGGCCCCCGCGAGGTGCTGGTCAAGGTCCACGCGGCGAGCGTGAACGGCGGCGAGCTGCTCGCGCGCGCCGGCAAGGTGAAGTTCGTGACCAGCGTGCGCGCCCGCGGCTGGCCCAAGCGGCTCGGACTCGACTTCGCCGGAGAGGTCGAGGCGGTCGGACGGGAGGTCCGCGACACCGCGGTCGGCGACCGGGTGTGGGGCATGATGCCGCGCTCGAAAGGCTTCGGCAGCATGGCCGAGTACGTGGTCACGGCGGCCGACATGCTCTCCCCCGGCCCCGCCGGGGTCGACCTGGTGGAAGCCGCCGCGCTCCCGGTCGTCGGCACCACGGTGCTCACCGCGCTGCGCGACAAGGCCCGCCTCGCCAAGGGTGAGCGGCTGCTCGTACGGGGTGCGAGCGGCGGCATCGGCAGCATCGCGGTCCAGCTGGGGCATGCGTACGGCGCTCATGTCACGGCGCTCGCGGGCGCCAGGAACCTGGACTTTGTACGGGAGTTGGGCGCCGACGAGGTCTTTGATCACCGGGTGACCGCTCCGGGCGACCTCGGGTCCTTCGACGTCGTCCTGGATTCGGTGGGTACCGATCATGCGGCGTGGCGCCGGTTGCTGTCCCCGCGTGGCCGCATGGTCGCGGTCTCCTTCGACTCCGGGCGTCCGGTCCGCTCGATCCTGACCATCGCGGGCTCGACGGTGCACGGATCCCGCCGCATTCGCTTCTTCAGCGGCAACCCCGGGCGCGAGGACTTCGTGGAACTGGCCCGGTTGACCGAGACCGGCGCGATCCGTCCCGTCGTCGACACGGTGCATCCGCTCGACGATGTGGCCCGCTCCCACGAAGCCCTCGAGGCGGGCGGCGTCCGCGGCAAGCACGTGATCCGGATGCTGTGACGGGCGGCGGGTGACCGGCCCGCGGGTGACAGGCGGCGGGTGACGGATGACCGGCCGACGGGTGGCGGATGGCCTCCGGTCCGGGTCAGTCCAGGCCAGTCCGGGTCAGTCCGGGTCCGCCGGTGTCAGGTCGTCGCGTGCCTGCGGGCGCCGTCCAGGGCCGCCAGATACGAGTCGGCGGCGATCTGCCGGAACTGCGCAAGCCGCGGCACATGCGCGGACTTGGTCATCTCGGTGTGCAGGAAGGTGAGGTCGGCGGCCAGGCCGACCATGCCGAGCGCCGCCTTCCGATACGGCTCCTGGAAGTCGGAGTCGTGGCGCTCCTCCCGGCAGTGCAGAAGGCCGCGGACGAGCTGCTGCCGCAGTAGACCGGACCGACTTCGCGCCGCGCCCCGGACCGGCTTCGCGCCCCGGCCGGACTCGCGGAGGCGGCTGGACGGACGCCGGGTGAACAGTCGGGTGAACACCTGCCGCCGGTCCGTCACTTACCGGCGCGGCGCTCGGTGACCAGGCTTTCGAAGCCTGCGATGAGACGCGCGAGTCCGAACTCGAAGTGGTCGAACTCGGCGTCGAAAGTGTCCGGCGAGAGCGCGGCAAGGAGGGGGAACTCGCCGCTCTCCATGGCCCGCACCAGATACGGTTCCTGGCTGCCCCAGAAGGACTCGTCACTCAGCCCCGTCTCCCGTACCGCCTCCGCGGCCTCGAACTCCCGCCGGGCCGTGCCCGTCACGAAGCTCTCGACCGTCAGGATCACCGAGATCATCTCCGGGTCGCTCAGCCCCATCGCGGACAGCGGGCCGACGGCCGCTTCCAGGCCGCGCAGGGCGCTCGGGCCGAGCACCGTGCGGGCGCGGTTGATGCCGAGCAGCCACGGGTGGCGGCGGATCAGGGCGAGTTGCTCGCGGGCCATCGAGTCGACGGCCGCGCGCCAGTCCTGGCCGGCCGCCTCGCGCTCCGCGGCGGCGGCGGTCTCCAGGGGTTCGCCCTGCACCCGGTCGAGCATCAGGTCGAGCAGTTCGGCCTTGCCGGGGACGTAGCGGTAGAGGGACATCGTGCCGGTGCCGAGCTCGGTGGAGAGCCGGCGCATCGAGACGGCCGCGATGCCTTCGGCGTCGGCGAGCGCGACCGCGGCCGTGACGATCCGGTCGAGGGTGAGCGCCGGTTTGGGCCCGCGACTGGGGCGGGAGCCCGTGCCCCACAGGAGTTCGAGACTGCGGGCGATGTCACCGCTTCCGGATGCTTCGGTGCTGCTCATGGGGGTCAGCCTACTGCTCCGCGATAAAAATGGGTACGGTGTACTCGTAATCGGGTACGGTGTACTCATCAGGCTTGGATCGAGGATGGGGGATACGTGGAGAAGGTGGCAGACGGGTCCCCGGGGCGGGCGTACGCCGTGCGCGCCGAGGGGCTGATCAAGCGGTACGGCGAGAAGCGCGCGCTCGACGGCTTCGACCTCGCAGTGCGCCGCGGCACCGTGCACGGCCTGCTCGGCCCCAACGGCGCGGGCAAGACCACGGCCGTACGCATCCTGTCGACGCTGAGCCGGCTCGACGGCGGGCGGGCCGTCGTGGCGGGCGTGGACGTGGCCGCCGACCCGCGCGGCGCCCGGCGGCGCATCGGCCTGGCCGGCCAGTACGCGGCCGTCGACGAGCAGTTGACGGGCCGGCAGAACCTGGAGATGTTCGGCCGGCTCTTCCACCTCGGCGGCCGCCGGGCGCGGCTCAGGGCGGGCGAACTCCTGGAGCGCTTCGAGCTCACCGCGGCGGCGGACCAGGGCGCCGACGGCTACAGCGGCGGGATGCGGCGCCGCCTCGACCTCGCCGCCTCCATGATCCTCGCCCCCGAGGTGCTCTTCCTCGACGAGCCGACGACCGGCCTCGATCCGCGCGGCCGCGGCGAAGTCTGGGACGCCGTACGGGACATGGTGGCGGGCGGCACCTCGGTGCTGCTCACCACGCAGTACCTGGACGAGGCGGACCGGCTCGCGTCCCGCATCACGGTCATCGACCGCGGGCGGGCCATCGCGGACGACACTCCGGCGGCCCTCAAGGACACCGTCGGCGGCGACCGGATCGAGGTGGTCGTCACACACGCCGCCGAACTGCCGCGCGCCCGCGAGGCGGTGGACCGGGTCTGCCGCGGGGCGCCGGCCACGGACACGGCCGAGCGGCGGGTGCACGCGCCGGTCGCCGATCGGGTGGCGGCACTGACCGAGGTGGCACGGGTCCTGCAGGACGAGGGCGTACAGGCCGAGGACATCTCGCTGCGCAGGCCGAGCCTGGACGACGTGTTCCTGCGCCTGACCGGGCACGGGGCCGACGGCGACGGTACGGACGGCGGCGGCGGCGGCGCGCAAGCGGTGCACACAGGGAAGGAGATCGCGAAATGAGCACCGGATCCCGTACGACCACGGCGCTCGACGGAGGCCACGCGCGCGTGGACGGCGATCACGCGCCCTCGGGCGGGCCCCACGCGCGCGTGGACCTCACCGTCGACGCCGCCGACGAGAACAGGGCCCGCTGGGCGGTCGTCGACACCTGGACCCTGGTGCGGCGCGAACTCACCCACTACCGGCGCCAACCGGTCATGATCCTCTGGCAGCTCGGCTTCCCGATCATCTCGGTGCTGCTGTACGGCTATGTGTTCAGCGGAGCGATGAAGCCGCCGGGCGGCGAGAGCGGCGGATACCGCGACTTCCTGATGGCCGGCATGTTCGTGATGACCATGTCGTTCGGCTTCATGAACACGGCGGCCGCGGTCGTCGCCGGCGCCAGCAAGGGCGTCATCGACCGCTTCCGTTCCATGCCGATGGAGCCCGCCGCGGTGGTGGCCGGCCGCGGTGTCGCCGATCTCCTGGTGGCCTGCGCCGAGCTGGCCATCCTCGCGGCGACCGCGCTCGCCATGGGCTGGCGCTCGGGCGGCGGACTCACCGCCACCGTCGGCGCGTTCGGACTGCTCCTGCTGCTCCGGTTCAGCCTCATCTGGGTCGGTGTCTGGCTGGGTCTGCTGGTCCCCAGCCCCGAGGCGGCCGGCGGCCTCTACGCGGTGGCGTTCCCGCTGACGATGATCTCCAGCATCTTCGTGCCCACCGGATCCATGCCGGGCTGGCTCGGCACGGTGGCGTCCTGGAACCCGATCTCCTCGACCGGTACGGCGGCCCGCGAACTGTTCGGCAACCCCGTGGCGCGGGACGGCAGTTGGATCCAGGACCACGCCCTGCTGATGGCCGTGGTGTGGCCGCTGGCGATCACGGCGGTGTTCCTGCCGCTCGCCGCGCGCCGCTTCCGGCAGCTCGGGCGTTGAGCGGTGCAGGAGACGCGAGAGGGGGCGCCTCGCCGGGCGCCCCCTCTCGCGTACTGCTGCCGTCGTGCGGTCAGAGCTTCTCGATCACGTAGTCGATGCAGGCCGTCAGTGCCTCGACGTCCGCCGGGTCGATCGCCGGGAACATCGCGATCCGCAGCTGGTTGCGGCCCAGCTTGCGGTACGGCTCGGTGTCCACGATGCCGTTGGCCCGCAGCACCTTCGCGACCTGCGCGGCATCCACGTCGTCGAGGAAGTCGACGGTGCCGATGACCGCGGAGCGCTGCGCCGGGTCCGCCACGAACGGGGTGGCGTACTTGGAGTCCTCGGCCCAGCCGTAGAGCGTGCGCGCCGAGGTGGCGGTGCGCCGCACCGACCAGTCGAGGCCGCCCTGGCCGTTCAGCCAGTCCAGCTGCTCGGCGAGCAGGAACAGCGTGGAGAGCGCCGGGGTGTTGTACGTCTGGTTCTTGCGGGAGTTGTCGATCGCGGTCGGCAGGCTGAAGAACTCCGGGACGTGCCGGCCCGAGCCGTGGATCCGCTCCGCGCGCTCGATCGCGGCCGGCGAGAACAGGCCGAGCCACAGGCCGCCGTCCGAGGCGAAGGACTTCTGCGGCGCGAAGTAGTACACGTCCGTCTCGTTGACGTCGACGGGCAGGCCGCCGGCGCCCGAGGTGGCGTCCACCAGGACCAGGGAGCCCTCGTCGGCGCCCGCGACCCGCTTGATGGGGGCGGCGACGCCGGTCGAGGTCTCGTTGTGCGTCAGGGCGTACACATCGGTGCCGGCCTCGGCCTCCGGCACCGGGTGGGTGCCCGGGGCGCTCTGCACGATCGTCGGCTCGGCCAGCCACGGCGCGAGCTTCGCGGCCTTGGCGAACTTGGAGGAGAACTCGCCGAACGACAGGTGCTGCGACTTGTTCTCGATCAGGCCGTGCGTCGCGATGTCCCAGAACGCGGTCGAGCCGCCGTTCCCCAGGATCACCTCGTAGCCGTCGGGCAGGTCGAAGAGTGCGCGTACGCCGTCCCGCACCCGGCCGACCAGGTTCTTCACCGGGGCCTGGCGGTGCGAGGTGCCGAGCAGGGAGGAACCGGTGGCGGACAGTGCCGCCAACGCCTCCGTACGCACCTTGGAGGGACCCGCGCCGAACCGGCCGTCCGCGGGCTTGATGTCAGCAGGAATCTGGATCTCAACCACGTCTCGGAGCGTATCGGCTTTTCCCGCGGCGCTCCGCCGGGGTCCACCTCCCGAGATGCCCCGGTGCCGCCCGCCGATCGCCGGCCGGTCCACCTGCACGGTTGTCCCGGCCGCCCTTCCGGGCTACGTTAATGCCTTAACTAAGCCCACCCTAAGTTGGCGGTCGGGCCGAGGCTTCATGGATTTCATGCACGGCGTGGATGTCATGGATGTCATGGACGGGTGAGGACGTGGTGGGCAGACCGGGCAGGAGAGGCGACGAGGGGCGTCCGCCGCGCATCTCGGCCGCCGACATCGAGCGGGTGGGTCGCGAGATCGGCCTCGCCGATCTGACGCTCCAGGGCGTCGCCTCGCGCCTCGGCGTCGCCTCCGCCGCCCTGTACCGGTACGTGGACGGCAAGGCCGGCCTCGACCGGCTCGTCGGCGAGAGCATGCTCGCCGAGCTGACCATCCCGGACCCGCCCGAGGACACCGGCGCCCATCTGCTGCGATTCGCCGCCGTACTGCGGGAGTTCGTGCTCGAGCGGCCCGGGATGGCCCGCTATCTGCAGGAGTTGTTCCCGCGCGGCCCGGCCGGCGCCGGGCTGCTCGCCGGGGAGATCACGGCGCTCGTCGGGCGCGGCTACACCCCGGACGTCGCAGCCGTCGTCTGCTCGTCCGTGGCCGGTTTCGCGATCGCGCAGGCCGCGGCGCAGGAGCGGCACGCGGTCTACGGGGCGGGACCGGCGGGCGGCGATCGGCGCATGGAGCGCCAACTCGCCGACTCCCAGGCCCTGCTGGCCGCCGAGGGAGTCCTGGGCGAGGCGCACGCGAAGCTGCCGGAGGTGTCGCCCGCCGACTACTTCCGGCTGGTGGTCACGGCGTTCATCAACGGTCTGGTGGCCGCGGCGCCGCCGGGGCGGCCGCTCACGGACGTGATGGCCGCGCTCGATGGGAGGAACTAGTGGCTCGAGGTTTCCAGGGCGCGGTGCTGCGCGGATTCGGCGCACGCGACCATGAGGCGCGGGTGGTGGAGAAGCTGCGGCTCGCCCCGCACTTCGTCCGCGTCAGGTTCGTCTCGGCGACGCTCTTCGACGAGGTGGTGGCCGAGCCGACCGCCTGGCTGCGCTTCTGGTTCCCCGATCCGGACGGCGGTGACACCGAGCACCAGCGGGCGTACACGATCACCGAGGCGGATCCGGAGACGGGCGCCTTCGCGGTGGACTTCGTGCTGCACGAGCCCGCCGGTCCCGCGTCCCGCTGGGCGGCGCTCGCCACGCCCGGCACCCGGGTGCCGGTGATGTCGCTCGGCTCGTCGAAGTTCGAGGTCGGCAGCGAACTGCCCGCCGGATACCTGCTGTTCGGCGACTCCGCGTCGATCCCCGCGGTCAACTCGATCCTGGGAGTGGTCCCGGACGAGGTGCCCGTGGAGCTGTATCTGGAGGAACACGGCCCCGACGACCGCCTGATACCCCTCGCCGACCATCCGCGGCTGCGGCTGCACCGGGTGCCCAGGGGCGACGGTACGCGGCTCGCGGCGGCGGTCGAGGCTCGGGACTGGTCGGACTGGTACGCGTGGATCGCCGCCGAGCAGACCTCGTTCAAGCTGGTCCGCAAGCGGCTGCGCGAGGAGTTCGGCTTCCCGAAGACGGACCTGACCGGGCGGGCGTACTGGATCCACGGGCGCGCGATGGGCAAGTACCGCGACACCGGGGAGTCGGAGGCCCGGGCCGCCGCGGCCCTGCCGGAGATCGTCGCGGCGCGGACGCCGGCGGCGGGGGAGCTGGGCGTGCCGGGGGCCGGTCCGGTGGAGGGGGACGGATCGGCGCCCGGTGCGGAGGAGGCGCGCGGATCGGCGCGCGGTGCGGAAGAGGGACACGGGCCGGCGCCCGGCGCCGAGGAG
>NZ_QUAK01000196.1 GCF_003429565.1 Streptomyces triticagri | reverse complement strand
CCCCGTCACCACAAGGAGCACCCCGAGCCCACGCCCGGCACCCACACCCCCGCCCACATCCGACGAGACGTCCTGGGAAGCGCGGGTGCGCGGCACGGCGGCCCGCCGCGCGCGATGGCTCGGGGGAGTGCGGGTGTCCATGCTCATTCCTTCCCTGCGGTCTTCACAACGGCGGTGTCAGAACCGCAGCTTGCGTACCGGAACCAGGCAATGTGCCGCGTACTCGAGGGTGTTGGCGTCCCCGGCGAACCGCGTCAGGGCCTCCTCGGTGACGGGCCGCCCCGGCTCCGCCTCGGGCCAGGCGCGGGTGGTCACCACGAAGTACGCGTGCCCACAGGCGTCGGCGGCGTCCAGCCACTCGGCCGGCACCGGGCACTGTGCCTTGAGATGCGGCATGGTGACGACGGCCTGGCCGCCCTCGACGAGCAACTGCACCGGAAAATTGGGGTGCTGGGTGCCGTCCTGGAAAGTCCCCACCGGAATTCCGGCATTCTCCAGAACCGTCCGGATCGCCAGGGCCGTACCCTCGCGGCCACCCGGACCGTCCCCCAGCGAGTACGCCATGAGAAAGGGAGTTTCCGTGCCGGTGCCGGGTGCTTCGCCGCTCCACGGAATGACGGAGAGCGTGCCCAGTTCGGCGGGATGGAAAGGTCGATTTTCACTCGAAGTCGATGTCACCGGGGAAGCGTAGCGAGGTATTTGCGGCTGCTTCCCCTCGTGTCACTCGCCCGAGGGATACGAATTCAGCCGCCGACCGGAAGGCCGCCGATGAGGCCCTTGCCCTGGCCGCCCGCGGAGCCGAGGTCGTCGACCGCGCCCTGCAGGGCGTTCGGCAGCGAGCCCGAGCGGGCGGTGTCGAGCATGTTGGTGTTCACCGGCGGGCTCTCCAGGAGCGTGCTGGTGTCCAGGCTCTCCACGGCGCCGTTCAGGCTGGAGGGGGTGAGGTCGTCGGCGAACGCGGGCGCGGCCGTGCCGGCGAGCGCGAGCGACCCGGCGACGACTGCTGCGGCCTTCAGAGACTTCATACGGGAGATGTCCTCGGTGCTCGGGGGCGGGGCGGCGCGGCACGCGGCCACGGACCCGCCCGATGGGATGGAACGGCCGCCCCCGCGGGACGGGGACGGCCGTGGAAGAGCTCCGCCGGGCGGAGATTCAGTTGTTGACGCAGGCGTTGCCGAACGCGGGGTTCAGCAGGCCGATGACGTCGACGGTGTTGCCACAGGCGTTGACGGGGACGTGGACGGGGACCTGGACCAGGTTGCCCGAGAGCACGCCGGGGGATCCGACAGCGGTGCCCTGCGCGCCACTGTCGGCGGAGGCGATACCCGCGCTGCCCGCCAGAGCGGCGGCAGCAACGGCGGACAGGGCAACGGCCCTCGCGGTACGCGACATGGGGAAAACTCCTAGGTCGTTCGGTGCGACGCCGAGTGGGTACCCGGCTTGAGGATCAACGGGACACACCGGCGTGAGTTGCGCCCCCGATCGGGTGACGGAGCTGGCAGCCCGTACGGTCAAGTCCCGAAACGGGTGATGGGAGCCTTCCGGCGGTCGACCCCGGGCCGGCGCCGCACGGGACCGTACGAGTGGCGGAGTGCCTGGACGGCCGGGGCGTCTCGGCGACCGGGTGCCCGCAGACACAGCACTCGGGCCGCCTCGCGAACGAGGCGGCCCGAGCCGGTGCTACTGCGTGGCCGATCAGCCGTTGCCGACGCCGTTCCCGGACAGGACCGGGATGTCGTCGAGGATGTGCGAGAGCGGCTCGTCGCCCTTCGCCTGCGTCGAGTTCTCGGTGCACTGCTGGTTCTGCGGAGCCGAGAGGACCGGGATGTCCTGGACGGCGACCGGGACGACGCCGACGAGGGAGCCGACGTTGGCCTTGGCCGGCAGGCCGACACAGGGCTTGTTCAGGGAGCCCTGGACCAGGCCGAGCTGCGGGCTCATGTCGCCCGCGGTGGAGGAGTTGCCGTACTCCTGGGTCGAGCCGTTGCCGCTGACGGACGTCGTGCCACCGTCGTCGCCGATGGCCAGGGCCTGCGGCGCGGCCGCGGCCGAAACGCCGACCACGGAAGCAGCGACGGCTGCTGCGGCCATTGCCTTCTTGAGCATTTCTTGTTCCTTTTCTGACGGACGCCGGTTACTGCTCCGGTTACTGCTCCCGGCACAACTGCGAGGTGCGGGTTTGGTTGCGGTGCTTCACCCGCACGGGCTGCGAAATCCCTGTTCGCGGTACGTGGATTGACCCTGTTCGGGGATATCCACGGGCGCCCGGCGGTAGTGAATCGGATTATCCCCCCGGACAGTTCGGGGAATTTCGCGGAACAATCGCTCGCGTGACCCTTCAGAGTGAACTCGTGCAACTACACCTGGCGCCGGGAGTTGGTCAGAACGCTCCCGGACGGGGGCCACGAGAAGGGAATTGCTCATGATGAAGAAGGTCATGGCGGCCGCCGCGGTCGCCGCCTCCGTCGTCGGTGTCTCCGCCGCCGCGGCCCCGCAGGCCCTGGCGATCGGCAACGACGGCGGGACGACGTCCAGCAGTGGCAACAACGCGGAGCAGTCCTACGGCAACTCCGCCACGTACGGCGACATGAGCCCCCAGATGGCGCTCATCCAGGGCTCCCTGAACAAGCCCTGCATCGGTCTGCCCGCCAAAGCCAACGTCGGCTCCCTCGTCGGTGTCGTCCCGGTCTCCGTCCAGGACATCCCGGTCCTGTCGGCTCCGCAGAACCAGCAGTGCACCGAGAACTCGACGCAGGCCAAGGGTGACGAGCCGCTGTCGCACATCCTCAGCGACATCCCGGTTCTCTCCGGCAACGGCACCGCCAACCACTGAGCAGAGCGCCCCGGTGCGCCGCCGTCCGGCGGTGCACGGTCCGCTCCCCGAAGGGAACACACATGAAGAAGCTGTGGGCAACCGCCGCAGTCGCCGCCTCCGTCGCCGGCATCTCGGCCATGGCCGCTCCGCAGGCCCTCGCCATCGGTGACGACACCGGCACCACGTCGCTCAGCGGCAACGGCTCCAGCCAGAGCTACGGCAACTCCGCCACGGCGGGCGACCTGAGCCCCCAGCTCGGCCTCGTCCAGGGCTCCCTGAACAAGCCGTGTGTCGGCCTGCCTGTCAAGGGCAACGTCGGCTCGCTGGTCGGCCTGGTCCCCGTCTCCGTCCAGGACGTCTCCGTCCTGTCGGCGCCGCAGAACCAGCAGTGCGCCGAGAACTCGACGCAGGCCAAGGGCGACGAGCCGCTCAGCCACGTCCTCGACGACATCCCGGTCCTGTCCGGGAACGGCGCCGGCAACGGCTGACATCGAGACGGTCCGGCCCCGGGGCGCCGGGGCTCGGACGCCGTTCCCGAGTGGGCGGGTGCGGCATATGAAGGAGGGGCGGTCGGCTCGGCCGACTGCCCCTCCTTCATGCGTGTTTCGCGTTGTTCGGCCGCCTCAGGCGATCGACGGCAGGAGCCCCGTCACGGGCGCGGCCTGGTCGGTCAGCTGGTGCAGCTCGTTCAGCCGGTTCAGTCCGCCCAACTGCTCGGACACCGTGGGCAGTTGACCGCGGTCCTCCTCGGGCACGCCGGCCGCGGCGAGGGAGTCGATGGTGTCGTTGGCGGAGAGTTCGATGCCTTCCGGGCCGGGGGCCGCGGCGGCGTTCGCGGCGGGCATCGCCAGGGTGGAGGCGCCGGCGGCCAGGGCCACGGCGGCGAGAGCGCGTCGAGTGGAAATCATGCCCTGCAGAACGCGGCGGACCCCGGCGGAGAAACGGCTCCGCGCGTACGCCCACCCGTAGGGGTGCCTCCGCCGGAGCGTGCGCCCGGCTTCTCGCGTACCGCCTTGACGACTACCGCCTTGACGTCACTCCGAGGCCTCCGCATACTGGCGGCCAAATCGATTTGGCCAAATCGATTTGGGCTCTCCGTCCAGGGCCGGATCACGTCACCGAACCCGCAAGCAGATGTGCACCGAGCAAGCCGATCCGAACGGAGCTCGACCGTGTCCCGTCCTCAGTACGCCTCGCCGGAGAGCGAACCCGGCGACATCCCGGACAGCGAAACCCGCGACCCGGCCATGCCCGCCCCACCCCCGCACCCCGTCGACGAGAGACGGCCGCTCGGCCGGATCCTGCTCTTCGGCGTGCAGCACGTCCTGGTGATGGCCGCGACGCCGATATCCGCGATCTTCCTGATGAGCGCGACGCTCGGCCTCGATGCGGGACTGACCGTCAAGCTGCTCTCCGCCGCCTTCGTGCTCTCCGGCGTCGGCTCGCTCGTCCAGTCCCTCGGCCTGTGGAAGTTCGGCCCGAAGCTGCCGTTCGTGATGCTGCCCGGCGGCGCCCCGCTCATCCTCTTCCTGGCCATCGCCGAGCAGCACGGGGTGCGCACGGCGAGCGGCGCCGTGGTGATCACGGCGGTCTTCCTCTTCGTCGTACTGCCGGTCTTCACCAGGCTGTTGAAGTTCTTCCCCGAGCTGGTGATCGGCACGATGATCGTGATCGTCGGCGTCAACCTGGTGAAGGTGGGGGCGGTGCTCGTCACCGGGCAGCCCGGCGAGCCGGGCTTCGCCGACCGCGGGGACCTGCTCCTCGGCCTGGCCACGATCGGCTTCACCGTGCTCTTCTACCTGCTGTTCACCGGCGTACTGCGGCAGGTGGCCGTGCTGCTGGGGCTCGTGGCCGGGGCCGTACTGGCCGCCTGTCTCGGGAAGTTCGAGCTGTCCGGCGCGGGTGCGGGCGGGCCGGTGAGCCTGCCGGAGGTGATGCCGTTCGGATCGCCGCAGTTCAATCTGGTGGCCGCCGTACCGCTGCTGCTCTACAGCCTGGCCTCGATGGCCGAGGCGACCGGCCAGACCGTGATCAACGCGGAGGCCGTCGGCAAGTCGATCGACCGCCGGGTCGCCGTCCCGCGCACCGTCCGCGGCGACGCCCTGACCTCCCTGATCGGCGGCGCATTCGGCCTGCCCCTGATGGTGACCAGCGGCGAGAACATCGGGATCGTCCGGGTCACCGGCGTGCGCAGCCGCTATGTGACCGCGGCGGCCGGCGTGCTGCTGATCCTCATCGGCTTCCTGGCGCCGGTCACCCGCGCCATCGGCGCGATCCCGGCCGCGGTCGTCGGCGGTACGGCCATGGTGGTCTTCGCCGTGATCACCGTGCTCGGGGTGCAGATGCTCGCCCGCTGCGATCTCTCCGACCACGCCAACACGTTCATCTGCGCGGTGGCGATCGCGCTCGGGCTGCTGCCGATCCTGATCCCCGGCGTGTACGACGGCTTCCCGGCGAACGCGCGGATCCTGCTCGACAGCGGTGTCGCGATCGGCGCGCTGACCGCAGTCGTACTCAACATCCTCTTCCACCACGTCAGGCCGGCCGTCGTGGCCCGCCTCCGCTCCGGCGAAGCACCGAGCAGGAACCGGAACCAGAGCCAGAACCAGGAAAGCGACCGATGACCCAGCTGCCCACCCGACTCCGCTCCACCACCGGCCCGTTGCTCCTGGAGCCCGGCCGAGTCCTGCTGCCCGAGGGCCTGATGACCGCGTACGCGGTCGTCGTCGAGGGCGGGGAGTTCCGCGCCGTGGGTCCGGCCGAGGAGATACGCCGGGAGCGTCCGCAGCTCACGCCGGTCGAGTTGCCCGGGCATCTGCTGATGCCGGGGTTCGTGGACGCCCACCACCACCTCACCCAGTCCTTCGGCGCGGCGCTCGCGTTCGGCGAGCCCTCGGAGATCTTCCGCCGGGTGTGGGTGCCGCTGGAGGGTGCCCTGGATGCCGAATCGGCGTATGTGTCCGCGCAGTTGGCGGCCCTGGAGTCGCTGCGCGGCGGGTTCACCACGGTGGCCGATGCCGGCACCCGGGCCGATGTCGACGTGGACGTGCTCGCGGATGCGGCCCGCGATGCCGGTATCCGCTGCGTACTGGGACTGATCTGCAACGACGTCGGGGCGGGAGGCGCCGGGGACCGCACCCCGGACGAGGTGCTGCGCGCCGCCGAGAAGCACCTGGCGCGCTACGCGGGCGAGCCGCTGGTGCATCCCACGCTCGCGGTGTCCATCCCGGAGGCCGCCACCGAGACCACTCTGGCCGCGACGGCCCGGCTCGCCGCCGATTCCGGCACCGTGGTGCAGATGCATGTGAACGAGCATCTGGCGGCGGTCGAGCGTTCCCTCGTACGGCATGGGCTGCGGCCCCTGGAGCACCTGGCGCGGGTCGGCGCGCTCGGGCCCCAACTCCTGGCCGCACACGCCACATTGCTCACCCCGAGCGAGCTGACGCTGCTCGCGGACACCGGGACCGCCATCAGCTACAACCCGGTGGCGAGCGCCTGGAAGGGCAACGCGGTCGCCCCCGCCGCCGCGATGGCCGAGCGCGGCATCCGCTTCGGCCTCGGCACCGACGGCACCCGCGGCGACGGCTTCCGGCTCGCCGAGGCCGCCGAGTTCGCACAGCGCCTCGCGCACGGCAACGCGGTGGGCGACTCCTCCTGCGGGGCCGGCTGGACCTGGCTCGACCACGCCGTGCGCGGCGGCGCGGACGTCACTGGGCTCGGCGCCGTCACCGGCCGTGTCGCTCCCGGCCTCGCGGCCGACTTCCTGCTCGTCGACGTCGACACCCCCGAGCTGGCGCTCTCCTGGGACCTGCCCTGGGAGTTGGTGCGCCGCGGCAACCGCGACCAGATCGACGCGGTGTACGTCGCGGGCCGGCCGCGCATCTGGCACGGCCGCCCCACCGGCTTCGACGCGGACGCGCTGGTGCGGCGCGCGGTCGAGCTGTCCCGCGAGGTGGTGGGGCGCGCCCCGGTGGTCCGTACGCATCCCACGTCGTCGGTCGCCGCGGCGAGCGGCCGGGGCGCCGCCCGGTGAGTGCGGCGATGCTGGTGGTGCTCGCGGTGACGGTCGGTGTCGCGGCGTTCGTGCAGGGCGGCAGCGGCTTCGGCTACGCCCTGATCGTCGCGCCCGTCGCGGGCCTGATCGACCCCGGTCTGCTGCCGGGCTTTCTGCTCGCCTCGATGATCCCGCTGAACGCGTATGTGGCCTGGCGGGAGCGGAGTTCGCTCGATCTGCGCGGGGCCGGATGGATCTCGGCGGCGCGGATCGTGGCGACGCCCGGCGGGCTCGCGCTGCTCTGGGTCATTCCGGAGAGCGGGCTCGCGCTGTTCGTGGGGCTCGCCACGGTGCTCGCGGCGGTGGTGAGTCTGCTCGCGCCGGCGTTCGCGCCCGGCCGTGGCGCGTATCTCGGCGCGGGTGTGGTCACCGGGCTGACCGAGACCGCCACCGGCGTGGGCGGCCCGCCGCTCGCGCTCGTCTACCAGCACAGCCCGCCGGCCGTGCTCCGCTCCACGGTCGCGCTCTGCTTCCTGGTCGGTGAGATCGCCTCGCTCGCGCTGCTGTTCGCGACCGGGCAGGGAGCGGTGGCCGATCTGGGCCGGGCGGTGGCCGCGCTGCCGCTGATCGCGGCCGGGGCGTGGCTGAGCCGCCTCGTCCATCACCGCCTGGACGCCCGCCGGATGCGGCTCTTCGTGCTCGGCTTCGCGCTGGTGTCCGGGGTGGTGCTGATGCTCGGAGTGTGAACGGGCCGGCGTGTACGGGGTGTTCAGGCGGAGGGCGGCCGCGCTCGGGAGGACTCCCGGGCCACCAACTCCGGTTCGGGGGCCGCGACCCGGTGCGGGGTGGCGGCGGTGTCTCCGCGCAGCCGGTCCAGGAGCAGCTCCACCGCGGCGGCCGAGGCCTGGTCGAGGTGCAGGTCGACGGCGGTCAGCGGCGGGCTGCAGGTCCGTGCCCGCAGTCCGTCGTAGCGGGTGACGACCATGACGTCCTCGGGCACCCGCCGCCCGCTGTCCTTGATCGCCTGTACCGCGCCCACCGCGAAGGCGTCGACCAGGGCGAACACCGCGTCCGTCGTGGGGTGTTCGGCGAGCAGCTCCGCGCAGCTGCGGTAGCCGGCCTGTTCGCCGCCGTCCTCCTGGGCGGTGCGTACGACCGGGGGCCGGCCGTGTTCCGCCGCCAGCCGCTCGTACACCGCACGGGCGTCGACCGAGGAGTGCCGGGCGCCGGCGGCGATGAGCAACGCCGGCCGCTCGGCGCCCTGTTCGTACAGATGCCGCAGGAGCAGCTCGGCCGCGAGGTCGCCGCGCAGGTCGACGTAGGGGCAGTCGGTGCCGTCGTCGGCGGGCCGGCCGAGCGCCACGTACGGCAGTCCGCGCTCGCGCAGCTGTGCCACGGCCGCGTCCCGGGCGTCCGGTTCGACCACGATCGCGCCGTCGATGTCCACGGAGTGCAGTGCGGACGCGGACTGCACGGGCGGTACGAGGACCAGGGCGTACTCGTGCACCAGGGCGCGCTCGGCCGCGGCGGCGGCCACATCCATGTAGAAGCCGAGCCGGGAGGGCCCGCCGGCCACGGCGAACGGCATCGAGGAGGCGAGCGCGATCACGCGGGCCTGGCCGCGGCGGAGCCGCTGGGCGCGGAGATTGGGCCGGTAGCCGAGTTCACCCGCGACCTCCTTGATGCGTTCGCGCGTCCTCGGGTCGACCTTGCCGCGGTCGTTGAGCGCATGGGACACGGTCGTACGGGAGACACCGGCGACGCGGGCCACATCGGCGATCGTCGGGGGGCGCGGCCCGGTTCCCGGGGTGGACATCTGCGGGGCGCTCCTCCGCTGTGGGGGTTCAGGTGCCGGTCGGTACGAGGGCCCGGCCGGGCCCATCTTCGCCGATCAGTCGTCCGGGGACGAGGGGGGGGCTCGGGGGTGATGGTTCTCTGCGGTGCTTGAGGTCCGTTGCCGCGCCCGGGCCGGGGGTTTTACCGGCCCAGGCCAGGCGGGCCTTTGTCCTCGATCGCCGGACGGGCTGAATACTGCGGGCCTGTTGTCCGCTGGTGAGGCAGCAGTGGGATGGCGAGGAGGGGGAGGGACGCCAGGATGAGCCAAGGAGCCCAGGGTGGCAGCCCGGTGTCGAGGAGGGCGCCGGTGGCGGCGCTGCCGGCGAGGACCATCAGGCCGGAGATCGAGGACATCGCGCCGGTGTAGAGGCCGAGGCGGCCGTCGGGGGCGAGGTCCGGGACCCATGCGCGGGCCGCGGGGGCGAGCAGCATCTGGCCGGCGGTGAGGAGTACGACGAAGCCGGCGGCCGGGAGCAGGCCCGGGACGCCCGTCAAGGCGGCCGGCTGTGCGGCCGCCACCACCGCGAAGCCCGCGGAGACCAGGACGAGTCCCGCCGCCATCGAGCGGCGCAGGTCGAGCCGTTCGGCGGCCCAGCGGGTGACCGGCAGCTGGGTCGCCACCACGAGGAGGGAGGAGAGCGCGAACAGCCAGGCGAGGGCCGACTGGGAGCCGGTCGCGCGGGTGACCTCGGCGGGCAGGGCGAGATAGAGCTGGTTGTACGCGAGGAGGTAGGCGCCGTACGCCGCGCAGACCGCGAGGAAGCGGCGGTTGCGGAGCAGTGCGCCGGTGCCGCCGCGCACCGGGACTCGGGTGCGGCCGGGGATGTGTTGCGGCAGCAGCCACCCGTGCCCGGCGAGTACGAGCACGAACACCCCCGCGCCGGCCAGGCACACGGTGCGGAAGTCGAAGGGCAGCAGCAGCGCCCCGAGCAGCGGCCCCAGGAAGGCGCCGGCCTGGCCGGCCACCGTGAGCAGGGCGAGCACCCGGGTGCGCGGGCCGTGGCCGGCCTGCTCCCAGGCCACCGACTGCCGGGCCACCTCGGACTCGACGGCGGGCGAGAACAGCGCGGCGGCCACCCCGATCAGGAGTACGGCCGCGATCACCGCGTACGTGGCCTCCGCGTACCCGAGCCAGGCGAAGCCGGCGATCCGCAGCACACAGCCGGTCAGGACCACCGGCCGCACCCCGTACCGGTCGGTGAGCGCGCCGCCGACGACGAACAGCCCCTGCTGGCTGAAGGTGCGCAGGCCGAGCACGAGCCCGACCGTCCAGCCGGCCATCCCGATGGCGGTGCCGAGGTGCTCGGCGAGGTACGGCAGGACGGCGAAGAAGCCGATGTTGAAGGCGAGTTGGGTGAGGATCAGGAGGCGCAGGAGTGGGGTGAGGGTGCGCCAGGTGGCGGCGAAGCCGCCGGGTGCGCGGGCGGATCGGACGGGTGGCGCGGGCCGGGTGGTCATCGCAGCACCGCCGCGTCCGGGTGCGGTGTGCCGGACTCGATGTCCGCGGCGTCGTGCGGGAACTCCCCCTTTTCGTACGGGAGTCCGCCCGGCGCGGCGGCCGCAGCCGGGCGCCCGCGCTTCCGCCACGGCAGCCGCACCCCGTGGCTCGCGGTGACGGCGAGCGCGCCGAGCAGGGCGAGCACGGCGGCCGGTGCGAGTACGGACCAGGGGGCGCGCTCCACATAGGGCTGGTTCTCGGCGAGCAGCCGGCCCCACTCGGGGGACGGGGGCTGGGCGCCGATGCCGAGGAAGCCGAGCGCGGCGAGCGCCAGGGCGACGCCGGGCAGTCGGAGCAGGGCGTGCCGGGTGACGGGTCCGGCGACGGCCGGCAGCAGGTGGCGGCGGAGCAGATGGCCGGGGCCGGCCCCGAGGCTGCGGGTCGCCGCGAGGTGCAGGGTGGCGCGTTCCTGCCGCAGCAGGGCCGAGGTGTGGGCGGCGAGCGGGGTCCAGGCGACGGCGGCCACGGCGAGCGCGGGCGTGGCCGCGCCGCTGCCCGCAGCGCCGGCGACGAGGAGTCCGGCGAGTACCGGAGGTACGGCGTTCAGGGTGTCGACGAGCGGTCCGGAGAAGCGCGGCACGAGACCGAGCAGCACTCCGGTGAGCAGGGCGAACGCGCTGATGGCGAGGGCGATCGCCAGGGTGTCGAGGGCGCCGTGCGCGATCCGCGCGAGGACGTCGCGGCCGAGCGCGTCGGTGCCGAACGGATGCGCGCCGGAGGGCGCGGCGAGCCGTGCCCCGGTGTCCACGGCCAGCGGATCCCGTAGGAGACCGAGCGCGACGACGGCCGCGAGCAGCCCGCCGTACAGGAGCGGGAGCCGGCTCGGCGTCCTTGACCGCGCGGGGTGCAGGGACTGCAGTGCGCCGTCGCGCAGCGCGGGCCCGGCCGCCCTGCGGGCCGCGAGCCGGGTGAGCCAGGCGGCGGCCGCGGCGAGTACGACCAGGGCGAGTGCGCTGGTCTGGAGTACGGGCAGGTCCTGGGCGACGGCCGACTCGAGCGCGGTGCGGCCGAGTCCGGGGATGTCGAAGATCTGCTCCACGGCGACCGCGCCGCCGGTCAGGCCGACCAGGAAGAGGCCCAGGTTCGGCAGCACGCCGGGCAGGCAGCGGCGCAGCGCGTGCCGCGCGATCGTGCCCGCGGGGATGCCGCGCGCGGCGGCGGCGCGCGCCCAGGGTTCGGCGAACGCGCCCGGCAGCAGATCGTCGAGGAGGCGTCCGAGCAGCGCGCCGGCGGGCAGCCCGAGGGACAGCGCGGGCAGCACCATCCAGGCGGGTCCGTACCAGCCGAGCGCCGGCAGCCAGCCGAGCTGTACGCCGACGACGGCGGCGAGCACGGATGCGATCAGGAACTCGGGCAGTGCGGCGGCCATCGCCCCGACGCTGCCCCGCGGGCGCCGCCGCGCGGTGCGGCGGTGGGCGCACAGGTACAGGGTGCGGGCGCAGAGGGCGGCCGCGGTGAGTCCGGCGACGACCAGGGCGCCGCCCACCAGGAGCAGGGAGACGCCGAGTGCCTGCGCCACGGACGGCAGGACGGGGTCACCGGAGATCCAGGACCGGCCGGCGTCGCCGTGCAGCAGTCCGCCCGCCCAGTGCCCGAGAAGGTGCAACGGCCCGTCGGCCAGGCCGAGTTCGTCCCGTACGGCGGCGATGACCTCGGGGGTGGGGGTGCGGTCGGCGGCCCGCGCTCTGAGTACGGTCAGCGCGGGGTCGGTACGCGACAGCCACGGCAGCAGCCCGATGCCGCACACGAGGGCGGCGGCGAGCAGGGTGCGCCAGAGCGCCGCGGGCCAGGCGCCGCGCAGGAGCTTCGCGGGCGCGGGACGGCCCGCGGGGGCGCGGCG
>NZ_QUAK01000197.1 GCF_003429565.1 Streptomyces triticagri | reverse complement strand
TGCCCTGCCGACCGGCAGGGCAGCGGGGCGGCGGCCGTCGGGCGGCACGCTCAGATCGGGAGCCACTGTTTGACCAGGGACTCGTTGTCGCCGATCCAGGTCTCCACCGTGGCGGATTTGTGGTCCGCGCCGCCGGCCTCCTGGATCGCGGCCTCCAGGCCCTGCAGCTGATCCGGTGTCACCCGGAAGTTCTGCAGCCACTCCAGGGCTTCGTTGTCGCCCCGGCCGTGGAACTTCCGGGAGACGACCGTATGGATCTTGTCGGGGTCGCCGAAGGCGTCGGCCGGGTCGTCGAGGTAGCGGATGTCGTACTTGGAGAACGCCCAGTGCGGGCGCCACATGCCCACCAGGACGGGGCGCCGCTCGGCGTAGGCGCTGTCCAGGGCCTGCAGCATCGTGCCGGTGTCCTTGGCCTTCTGGCGGTACTTGCCGGTCAGGCCGTACTCCGGGATCACCGACTTGTCGACGGTCCTGGTCAGACCGGCGGTCGGCTCGATGCCGACGATCGTGCCGTCGAAGAGGCCGGCGTGCTCCGGCAGATCGACCAGGGACTCGACCTCCTCCACGTAGTCCGGCACGGCAAGGCCCAGATCACCGGGCTCGTACCAGGGGCCGAGGTCCACCATCGAGCCGCCGTACTGCGCCCATTGTTCGGTGTGGGTGCTCGGCAGCCAGGCGTCCATGAAGACGTCGAACCGGCCCGAGGCCACCCCGCGGAACAGGTCGGGAACGGCGTCCTTCTGTACGGCCTCGACCCGGTAGCCCTTGGACTCGAGGAGCTGCTTCCACAGCTCGGTGACCGCGATGTCCTCGTCCCAGGCCACATAGCCGATCGTGATGGTCCCGCGGTCCTTCTTCGCCGCGGCCCTCGTCCGGCCCGGGGCCCGGTCGGTGCCGCAGGCGGACAGGGCGGCGGGCGCCAGCGCCCCCGCACCCAGGACTCCCAGGAACCGGCGTCGGTCCCATACGTGTGCACTGTCTCCCCCGCTGGACATTCCGTCAGCCTAGTGCCCTTCGGGATGGACGCACTAGTGTTCCCGAGTGTTCCCAACATCCGTACCAAGCGGGGAGTTTGGCGGGAACGGTCGAACGGAAAGGGGGAGGCCGGTGTGGTGACACCGACGAGAACGGGGGGCGGAGCGTCCGGACCGGATGCATCCGCGCATGTGCCCGCACCGATGGGGGTGCCTGCGCAGGCGGTTCCGGAGCAGAGACGGCGCCGGCGGGTGCGGGCGGCGTCATCGGCGGTCCTGGGGATCGTCGGGACGGGGTCCCCACCGGCCCGGCTGCGCCTTGCCGGGCTGGTCATCGCCTTGGCGACCGTGCTCTTCGGGGCGCTGCTGGCCACGGCGGTCCACGACCGCCAGACGGCGGCCGCGAACGTGGCCGAGCAGTCCGCGCCGCTGAGCGCGGACGCGGCGGAGATCTACCGCTCGCTCGCGGACGCTGACGCCACGGCGGCGGCGGGCTTCCTGCGGGGCATCGAGGAGTCCCACGCGGACCGCGTCACCTACGAGGCGAACATCCGCACCGCCTCCCGGCTGCTCGCCAAGGCGGCGGCCCGCACCGGTGACTCCTTCGCCGCACAGCGCCAGATCACCATCCTGAACAGGGAACTGCCCGGCTACACCGGCCTGGTGGAGTCGGCGCGCTCCGCCAACCGGGAGAACAAGCCGGTCGGCAACTCCTATCTGCGGTACGCCTCGGAGCAGATGCGCTCCACGATGCTCCCGGCGGCCGAGGACATGTACCACGCGGAGACCCGCCGGATGGCCGCGATCCGCGCCGACGCCGCCGAGCCGCCCTGGGCTGCCTACGGGGCCGGGCTGCTGGTCCTTGCGGTGATCGGCTTCTGCTCGTACCGGCTCTATCTGGCCACCAATCGGCTGCTCAACCTGGGCCTGGTGGCGGCGGCCGGTGCCGTGCTCGTCTCCCTGGTCTGGCTGACGGCGGGTCATGCCATGGCCCGCTCCTCGCTCGCGGACTCCGACACCCACGGCTCGGCCTCGGTGCAGCTGCTCACCCAGTCCCGGATCGCCGGTCTGAAGGCCCGCGGGAACGAGAACATGGCCCTGGTGGCGCGCGGTGAAGGTGCCGCGTACTCCCGGGAGTTCGACTACTGGGCCGGGGCCATGGACGACAAGGACAAGGGGCAGCGGCTGATGCAGCGCTCCGAGCAGCAGGCCGAGGACAAGGCCGGGCAGGTCCTGGTGGCGGACGCCTGGACGGAGCTGAAGGACTGGAAGAAGCTGCACGACCAAGCCCGCAAGCAGGACGACCTGGGCGACTACGACGCCGCCCTGGCCCGCACCATCGGCGGGAAGGCGGACGGCAAGACCGTCAAGGACACCACCGAGCGCCGCTTCGCCGCCATGGACCGCAAGCTGGCCGCTGCGGTGGAGCACGAGCAGCAGCAGTTCCAGGAGCAGGCCGAGAACGGGCGGAGCGCGCTCACCGGACTGCCCGTCGGCGGCGCGGTGTTGTGCCTGCTCGGCGTGGCCGGCACGGTCCTGGGCGTCGGCAAGCGGCTGGCGGAGTACCGGTGACCGCCGACGACCGCGGCCGGACGAGGGAGGAGACCGCAGTGGGGGACGTACGTGCAGGGTCCGGCAGTGCGCTACGCGGTGCCGCGCCGCGCGACCGGCGGCGCCACCTGGCCGGGGGATGGGCCGCGGTGTGGCTGGCCGCCGCCGCGCTGGTGGCGGTGCCCACGGTGAGCGGCGCCGCACCGCAGCAGGCGCCGACGGCGCCGCCACGGTCCGCGGGGCAGGCCGGGATACCGGGGCAGGCGCCACGGCAGCCGGCGGCCGCCGACGAGGACTGCAACACCCAGGTGAGCCCGGACCCGAAGAGCGGCAGCCAGACCGGAGCGGCCGTCAAGAAGATCAAGGACCGGGGCGAACTGATCGCCGGGGTGGCGCAGAACAGCAACCTGTGGAGCCACCGCGACGCCGAGGGCGACCTGGCGGGCTTCGACATCGATCTGGTCGAGCAGCTGGCCGACTCCCTGCTCGGTGACCGCGATGCGGTGGAGTTCCGTACGGTCCCGATCGACCGCCGCCAACAGGCCCTGGCGGAAGGCGAGGTGGATGTCCTGGTCCAGGCGATGCCGATCACCTGCCGGGCGCTCGAGGGCACCCCGGAGGAACCGCCGGTGGACTTCTCCAGCCCCTACTTCGAGACCGGGCAGCGCGTACTGGTCCCCAAGCACTCCGGCATCACCGGCTTCGACCGCACCCTGAAGGGCAAGACGGTGTGCACCGCCTACGGCTCCAGCGGCTATGAGCTGCTGAGCGGCGAGGGCCAGGAGAAGTACGGTGCATGGATGAGGGCACGGCCCAACGCCCTGGACTGCCTGATGCTGCTTCAACTCTCGCGCGTGGACGCCGTCCTGACCGACAGCGGGCTCGCCGCGGGCCAGGCCGCCCAGGAGGACGGCACCCGTCTGGTCGGTCCGCAGATCGGCAAGGACTCGTACGGAATCGCCGTCAAGGACGGCGCGGACGACCTGCTGCGCGTGGTCAACGCCACCCTGGAGAAGGCCGCCGACGGCGCCTGGCAGAAGAGCTACGACAAGTGGCTGAAGGACTGGCTGGGCCCGGCGGAGCCGCCGGCGCCGCAGTACGGGTGAGGACGGGGCGATATCGGTGTGACCTGCGGCGGCGGGGCCTCGACCGCGCGCAGCAGGCCGTCCGCTGCGTCTGCTGCGGCTACTGCGTCTACGCCCCGTTCCGGCTGTCGATCTCGGCGATCAGGGTCTCGATGCGGAGCTTGATCTCGTCGCGGATCCGGCGGACGGAGTCGCCGTCCTTGCCCGCCGGGTCGTCCAGGTCCCAGTCGAGGTACGTCCTGCCGGGGAAGACCGGGCAGGCGTCGCCGCAGCCCATGGTGATCACGTAGTCGGACGCCTGCACGGCCTCGGGGGTGAGGGACTTGGGCGCGGCGTCGGCGATGTCGATGCCCACCTGCCGCATTGCCTCGACGGCGGCTGGGTTGACCCGGTCGCCGGGGACGGAGCCGGCGGAGCGAACCTCGATGCGGTCGCCCGCGAGGTGGCGGAGGAAGCCGGCGGCCATCTGGGAGCGCCCGGCGTTGTGGACGCAGACGAAGAGCACGGAGGCGACGGGTGGGGAGGGCGTGCGATCCAGCTTCATGTGTGCCTCTGACAGGTCGGGTGGTGTCGGTCGTCAGTGGTGTGAAAGTATCAGTACATGCTGATGTCAGTCGATGCTGATCTGATCCGGGTCCTTGCCGACCCGCTCAGGCTGCAGATCGTGACCCTGCTCGCCCGCGAAACGCTGTGCACGACCCACCTCGTGGAGGAGACGGGAGCCCGGCAGACCAATCTCTCCAATCATCTGCGAGTGCTGCGTGAGGCCGGTGTCGTGGACACCGAGCCGTGCGGCCGCTTCACGTACTACCGGCTACGCCCCGAGGTCATGGACTCGCTCGCCGGCCGGTTCGCCGAGCTGGCCGAGAGCGCGCGTACCGCCGGCGGCAAGAAGCGGGCCTGCCCATGACCCGGACCGAGTCCCCCGCCGCGCTCCCGGCCGAGGAGCCCTCGGTCGTCGCGAAGCTGTCGACGCTCGACCGCTTCCTCGCCGTGTGGATCCTGCTCGCCATGGCCCTCGGCCTGGGTTTCGGCCGCCTGGTCCCCGGCATGGGCAAGGTGCTGGCCGAGGTGGAGGTCGGCGGCATCTCGCTGCCGATCGCGCTCGGTCTGCTCGTGATGATGTACCCGGTCCTCGCGAAGGTCCGCTACGACAGACTCGACGCCGTGACGGGCGACCGCAGGCTGATGGTCTCGTCGCTCGTCGTCAACTGGGCCGTGGGCCCGGCAGTGATGTTCGCGCTCGCCTGGATCTTCCTGCCGGACCTGCCCGAGTACCGCACCGGCCTGATCATCGTCGGCCTGGCCCGCTGCATCGCCATGGTGATCATCTGGAACGATCTGGCCTGCGGCGACCGCGAGGCGGCCGCGGTCCTCGTCGCCCTGAATTCGGTCTTCCAGGTCCTCGCCTTCGGTCTGCTCGGCTGGTTCTACCTCGATCTGCTGCCGCGGTGGCTCGGCCTCGGGGACGGCCAGGGCCTCGACGTACCGGTGTGGCACATCGCCCTCAATGTGATCGTTTTCCTCGGTGTCCCGCTCGCCGCCGGATTCCTCACCCGCCGCATCGGCGAGAGGAGGCTGGGACGTGAGCGGTACGAGTCCGACTTCCTGCCCAGGATCGGGCCTTGGGCGCTCTACGGCCTGCTGTTCACGATCGTCGTCCTCTTCGCCCTGCAGGGGGAGGCCGTCACCTCGCGGCCGCTCGACGTCGTACGGATCGCGCTCCCGCTGCTGGTCTACTTCGCGGTGATGTTCTTCGGCGCGTTCCTGCTGGGCGAGGCCATCGGCCTCACGTACGAACGCACCACGACCCTCGCGTTCACCGCGGCGGGCAACAACTTCGAGCTGGCCATCGCCGTCGCCGTCGCCACCTTCGGTGTCACCTCCGGCCAGGCCCTGTCGGGCGTCGTCGGCCCGCTCATCGAGGTCCCGGTCCTGATCGGCCTTGTGTACGTGGCGCTGGCCCGGCGTCGCGGGGAGGGGATCAGGTAGTCGCTCCGAACAGGTCGGCCAGCATCCCGGCGGCGTTCTCCGGCGCGCGTACGGTCAGCCGGAGGGTGTCGGGGGCCAGGTGCAGCGTGAAGTCGAAGAACGCGCAGCAGCCCTGCTCGGCCGCGGCAAGTGCCGCGAGATGTCCGGCGAGTTCGGCGTCGGGCGGGAAGGACAACCGCAGCCCGTCGTCGATCTCCTCGCGGCCGTCGGCCCTGCCGACGAGCGCGCGCCACTGCTCGATGCGCTCGCCCAGCTCGGCGCCGCCGAGCGTGCAGGCGACGGGGGCGTCCCGCCATGGCTCGGCAGCCGGCTCCGGTGCCGGGCGGGTCGGTGAGAGCGGCGCCCGCACCGGGCCGGCCGCCGGGGCGCCGGAGGCGGTGCAGCCGCAGTCCGGTCCGCAGGCGCCCTCGGGCGCGGGGCCCGACAGTGAGGCGTGGACGGCGGCCAAGTGGGCGGAGAAAGCGCGCAGTTCGGCGCCCCGGGCCTCGGCGTCCCGGATCCGGTCGGCGATCAGCGGCAGCATCCGGGCCCGGACCGAGGCGCACGCGCCGTCCTGCCGGGTGTCCAGGAGGCCGCGGATCTCCTCGAGCGCCAGGCCGAGCAGTTTGGCCGAGGCGATGAACTCCAGCCGCTGCACGGCGTCCTCGCCGTATCTGCGGTACCCGGACGCGGTCCGCCCGGCCGGCAGCAGCCCGGCGCTCTCGTAGTAGCGCAGCGTGGTGGCCGGAAGGCCGGACCTCTCGGCCAGCTGCGAGATGCGGTACGTGGTCATGTCGCCGACCGTAGACCTTCCACCCGACTCGAAGGTCAAGCCGCTGGGCCGGGCGGTACGCCGGCGCCGGCCGTACTCATGCGGCGGGCCGCAGCGCCAGGAGCCGGCCCATCGCCGCGACGACGGACGGCTCGACGCGGTAGTAGACCCAGGTGCCGCGTCGCTCGGAGGTCAGCAGGCCGGCGTCCTTCAGCTTCTTCAGATGGTGGGAGACCGTCGGCTGCGAGACCCCGACATCGGAGATGTCGCAGACGCAGGCCTCGCCGCCCTCGTACGAGGCGACCAGGGAGAACAGCCGCAGCCGCACCGGGTCGCCGAGCGCCTTGAACATACGGGCCGCGGTCTCCGCCTCCTGCGCGGAGAACGGCCGCTCGGTCAGCGGCGGGCAGCAGGGTGCGGCGGCCTGGCCGGCGGGGTCGAGCAGCGGGAGTACCTTCGTGTTCGACATGCGTCTATGTTGACATATGTCGAAGCAGGGGCGGGAGGTCGTTGCCGAGCTCGAGGGGGGTGCTTCCGCGTGCGTGTGGGAGGTCAGTTCCGCGCGAGGCCCGCCGCGAGGTGGCGGGCGATCCTGGCCGCGTCCCGGCCCACCCCGCGCAGAGAGTTCGACGACAGGCTGCGCTGCCACTCGAGGCCTACGAACGCGAGCCCCGGTACGGATGTGGAGAGCCCCTCGCGGTGGCGCGGGTGTCCGTCGGGGGTCAGCGCGCCCGGAAGCCCGGTGAGGAACGGCAGGTCGGGGCGGTAGCCGGTGGCAAGCAGGAGTACGTCGACCTCCTCCCGCGCTCCGTCCGTCCAGCTGATCTCCGCGCCGTCGACGGCCGTGAACAGCTCCCGCTGGTCCGGGCTGCCGCGCTCGATGGCGGCGCGGTACCGGCCGTCGTCGATGACGAGCTGGGTGGGCGGTGTCCGCAGGAAGCGCCCGGCGGGCGCGATGTCGATGCCGGTGCGCCTGAGCCAGAAGTGCAGATCGCGACCGAGTATGCGCTGCCGGGCGAACGAGACGGGCCTGCGGGCGGCGAGGGTGACGCGCGAAGTGCCGGCGGCGGCGAGCTCGGTGGCGATCTGTACGGCCGAGTTGCCCGAACCCACCACGACGACCCGCCCCCGGCCTCCCGCCGCGGGGACTTCCGTCCCGGCGAGGGCCTGCGGAGAGCGGTAGTCGGCCGAGTGCAGCACGGTGCCGGTGAAGGTGTCCAGGCCGGCCAGGTCCGGGCGGTACGGACGTCCGAACGTCCCCGACGCCGCCACCACGGCCCGCGCCGTCAGCCGCTCGCCGCCGGCGCATTCGACCTCGAAGCCGCCGGGGCTGCGCCGGACGGCGGAGACGCGGCGCCCCGTGCGGATCTCGGCGTCCAACTGCCCGGCGTAGGCGGTGAGATAGGCGACCACCTCGTCCCGGTGCGGGTGGCGGTCCGGGTCGCCTCCGGGGAACGGCATCCCGGGCAGCGCGCTGTACCGGGCCGGCGAGAACAGGGTGAGGCTGTCGTAGTAGCGCGGCCACGATCCGGCGGTGGTCCGCGCGGCCTCGACGACGACGGTCGTCAGTCCGTGCTGCCGCAGAGCCCGAGTGGTGGCCAGGCCGGACTGGCCCGCCCCGATCACCACGACGTCGACGCGCTGCATGAGACTCCTCGCATCTTGTTTCGATGTATGTCTATGTTGACGTCCATCGAAGCAGGTGCGATCCTGGCGCACAAGTCATCGACAGTTGTCGAAGCAAGCAAGGAGTCGCCGTGAACGCCGTGAATGCGTCCGCCACCGCCGAGCTGCCCGTCGTCGTGATCGGGGCCGGCCCCGTCGGGCTGGCCGCTGCTGTCCATCTCGTGGGGCAGGGGATCGAGCCGCTCGTCCTGGAAGCCGGGGCCCGGGCCGGGGCGGCCGTGCGGGAGTGGGCGCATGTGCGGCTCTTCTCCACCTGGGGCGAGGTCGTCGACCCGGCCGCCGAGAAGCTGCTCGCCCCCACGGGCTGGGTGCGGCCCGACCCCGCGGCGTATCCCTCCGGCGGCGACTGGGCGGAGCGGTACCTGCAGCCGCTCGCCGACGCGCTCGGCGAACGGGTCCGTACGGGCGCGACCGTCACCGGCGTCTCACGCTCCGGCCGCGACCGGATCGTCGACGCGGACCGCGCGGCCCAGCCCTTCGTCGTGCATGTCACCCACGCCGACGGCCGCGAGGAGCGCCTCACCGCCCGCGCCGTCATCGACGCCTCCGGGACCTGGGCCACCCCCTCCCCGGCGGGCGCCGACGGCCTGCCCGCCCTCGGCGAGCGTGCCGCGTCCGATCGGATCACCTACCGGGTTCCGGACCTCGACGACCCTTCCGTACGCGCCCGTTACGCGGGCCGGCGCACCGCCGTCATCGGGGCCGGCGCCTCCGCCTTCACCGCCCTCGCGCAGCTCGCCCACCTCGCCGAGTCCGACGGCGGCACGGGTACGCGGAGCGTGTGGATCCTGCGGCGCGGACTCAGTGGCTCCACCTTCGGCGGCGGCGAGAGCGACCAGCTCCCGGCCCGTGGCGCTCTCGGCCTCGCGGCAAAGGCCGCGGTCGACGACGGCCATGCCGAGGCCGTCACCGGCTTCCGCACCGAGGCCGTCGAGCGCGACGGCGACGGCCGTCCGGTCCTGGTCGCCGAGGACGGCCGCCGCGTCGACGCGATCGACGAGCTGATCGTGCTGACCGGCTTCCGCCCCGACCTGACCTTCCTGTCCGAGGTCCGCCTCGACCTGGACGTACGCCTCCAGGCGCCGGTCGAACTCGCCCCGCTCATCGACCCCAACCAGCACTCCTGCGGCACCGTGTACCCGCACGGCCACCGCGAGCTGTCCCACCCCGAGCAGGGCATCCACCTGGCGGGCATGAAGTCCTACGGACGCGCCCCGACCTTCCTCGCCATGACCGGGTACGAACAGGTCCGCTCGATCGCCGCCGCCATCGCCGGCGACACGGACGCCGCGGACCGCGTCGAACTCACCCTCCCCGAGACGGGGGTGTGCGGCGGCTCGGGCCTCTTCGACAGCGCCGCCCCGGAATCGGACGAGGCCACGGCGGGCGGATGCTGCGCCCCGACACCGGAGTTGATCCAACTCGGGGCGACCGCTGCTGTCCGGGAGTCCGCATCCGGAGGATCCGGAGGATCCGGAGAGGGCGCCTGCTAGTCGTCGTACACGCCGTCAGTCGTCGTACACGCCGTCACCGTCGACGGCGGCGGCGTGGACGACGAGAGGACTCGAGTAGTCCACGCCGGTGTCGATCGTGCCGTCGCCGTCGCCTGCCGTGGCCGCACCGGTTCCCCCTGCCACCGCTCCGGTCGCAAGCAGTGCCACCGCGACGGTGCGTGCCGCCGTCGTCCTGATCGTCATCTCGTCCCCCGTCGAATCGTGGATGTCTCCCCAGCCGTACGGGCCGGCCATGGAGGGGCGCCAGGCCCTTCGGCCGGACTCGAAACACTGCGTACGTGTCACGGGAGAGGGGCGGGCTCAGCGCCCCGTGCTGCCGTCGATGAGTTCGCGCAGGATGTCCGCGTGGCCCGCGTGCCGGCCGGTCTCCTCGATCAGGTGCGTGAGCGCCCAGCGCGCACTCGGTGCCGGGCGGCTGTCGAGTCCGTCGCGGGGGACCGGTGCGCCGAGGTCGGTGCATGTGTCGAGGACCCGGTTCGCGCGGTCGACGGTGGTCCGGTAGCGGGCGACGACATCGGCGACGCTGTCCTGCGACTCGGCCGTGAACGTCGCCTGCCAGTCGGTGACTTGCTCGCCCAGGAAGGTGGCGGACTCGACGGCGGTCAGATGGTTGAGGAGGCCGAGCAGATTCGTGCCGGAGGGCACCGCCGGCGTCCGGGCCGCGGGGTCCGCGGCGCCGGCGACCTTCGCGGCGACCGAGTCGCGCAGATAGTCGAGGAACCCGCGCAGGACGTCCGCCTCGCTGCTCGCGGTACGAGGTGGCGGAGTGTCCCTGCGGCGGCGTGCGGTGGTCATGGCGTACTCCCTCGTGCTTCCTCGGACTTCCTCGTGCTCCCTCGTGTTCTTGCCGCCAGCTTCGGGCACGGCGGAGGACGGGGCACGGAATCGTGCCGTTTCGGCAAAAGGGTGGGGAGCCGGAGCTCGTCGGGCGTCGGGGCGTGCCGCGATGAGTTCGCCGTGGGGCGCGAGTCTTTTCTGTACGAGGCGCGCCGCGCGAGCGCGAGCCACGAGACAACGCGGAGGACACCATGACGACCACCCCGGACGACGCCCCCGAGGCCAGGACCGGCCGACCGCCCGTCGTCGACCTCGCCACCTGGCAGGCGGCCCGTGACGAGCTGCTCGTCCGGGAGAAGGCGCACACCCGTGAGGGCGACGCCATCGCGGCGGCCCGCCGCAGGCTGCCGATGGTGGAGTTCGACGGGACGGTGGAAGTCGTCGGGGCGGACGGGCCGGTCCCGTTCCTCGACCTGTTCCAGGGGCGCGACGAGCTCGTGCTCTACAAGCACATGTGGTACGACGGCGCTCCGCATCAGGGGCAGTGCGAGGGCTGCACCACCACCGTCTGGCACATGAAGGACGCGGTGTACCTCAACGCGCGCGGCGTCTCGTACGCCGTGGTGACCACGGGTGCGTGGCCCGAAGTGGCCTCGTACGTCGACTTCATGGGCTATACGCAGCCCTGGTACTCGGTGCGAGGTCTGGACGAGCCGGTCGGTGGGGCGATGGGGTACGTCAGCTGCTTCCTGCGGGACGGTGACCGGGTGTTCCTCACGTACTCCACGACGGGGCGCGGCACCGAGCCGGTGAACGGGTCGCTCGCGCTGCTCGACCGCACGCCGTACGGCCGGGGCGAGGCGTGGGAGGACAAGCCCGAGGGATGGCCGGTGATCGGGGACATCGGGTCGGTCGGTGAAGGGGAGCCCGAGCTGCGGGGTGACCCGTGCTGGTACTGGCGGACGGATGCGTCCGGGGTTGCGACGTGGGGCCGGACCAGCCGGCCGGTGCCGCAGTGGACTCGGCCGGGGGCCGGGCCCGTTGAGTCCCTCGGCCGGAGCGGGCCGCACAGCTGAGGGTTGTTGGCTTCTGCCCGCTGCTGGTCGCTTCTCCACGCATCGGCCTGGCGGCCTCGTCCTCGAACTCCCCCAGACTTCGTCCGGGGGGACCCCCAGGACGGACTGATGCGGCCCGACCCCTTGACGCGCGCCCTCACGACGCGCACAGTACCTGACTAATGCGCATCACTAATGCGCATTACTGAAGGAGGGACAGTCGTGAGCGAACCCAGGAAGCGGGCCCGGCCCGGCCGCGCGCCTGCGCCCGCGGGGCGGACCGGGCGGCCGCGGCAGGCGGAGGT
>NZ_QUAK01000195.1 GCF_003429565.1 Streptomyces triticagri | reverse complement strand
GGCCGGTCGTCCGGCGCGCCGCCGCGGGCGCCGGGCGGTGCGGTGGCGGCGGCCGCGGGTGCGGTGGCGGTCAAGGGGTTCACCTGCCTCGGTACGAGTTCGTGGGTACGGGTGCGGGGTTCGGAGCCGGCCGGTGGGTGTGGTCCCGGGCGGCGGCTCATGCGGTGCGCTCCACGGCGTTCAGGCCCATCGCGCGCAGGTCGGGCATGGTGCCGCGCTGGCCGGTGCGCAGGGCGTCGAGGACCGTGCCCTGGCCGCCGGCGGTGCGGGCGAGTGCGTCCTCGACGACCTTCTGGGTGGCGGTCATCCGCGGACCCCACAGCCAGCCGGGGGCGATCTGCCGGGCCTGCTCGTCGAAGAGCCGGTAGATGTCCTGGCCGGAGTAGTAGGCACGGTCGAAAGCCTTGCGGCCGACCGGGACGAGGCCGGGGGCGGCCGGGTACTGGCTGCTGGCGCCGCTGGAGAGCCGGGAGCGCAGCGCGTCGGGGTGGCTGACCTGCCAGGCGATGAACTCCAGCGCTGCTTCCGGGACTTGGGAGTCCTTGGTGACGACGAAGGTCGATCCGCCGTGGGTGCCGGTGACCGGGCGTTCGGTGTCCCACTGCGGGAGCGGGGCGATCCGCCACTTGCCGCGCTGGCCGGGCTGCGCGTTCATCTGCGCGCCCGCGTCCCAGGCGCCGGTGAGGCGGCTGACCACCTCGCCGCGGGCGATCTGTGCGGTGCTGCGCTGGCTGTCGGCGGCGTTCATGAAGACCAGTTCGCGGTCGTACAGGCGCTGCCAGTAGCCGGCCACCTTGCGGGTCGGGGCGTCGGTGAGGGAGAGCTGCCAGGTGTCGCCGTCGATGTCGAACCAGCGGCCGCCGGCCTGCCAGCAGAACGCGGCGACGTTCGTCATCCCGTTGGTGGGCAGCAGCGCCATCCGGCGGCCCGGCGCCTTGCGTCCGACCTGCTCGGCGGTCTCCTCGAACTCGTCCCAGGTGCGCGGGACTTCGAGTCCGTACTGCTCGAACAGGTCGGTGCGGTAGTGCATGACCATCGGCTCGACGTCGAGCGGTACGGCGAACACCTTGCGGTCGAAGGTGGTCAGCTGCAGTGCTTCCGGCAGGAGCGCGCGGCGCAGCTTGTCGGACATCATGCCGGTGAGGTCGCGGGCCACTCCGTCGATGGCGAAGCCGGGCAGCTGCGGGTACTCGATGGTGGCGATGTCCGGGGCGTTGCCCGCACGGGCCGCGTTGCTGAGCTTGGCGTAGCCGCCCTGCGCCCCCGCGGGCACCTGCTCGAAGTCGACCTGGATGCGGTCGTGGGTGCGGTTGAACGCATCAACCACCTCTTGGCTGCCGCGCAGTGCGGACCAGAACGTGATGCGGGTGGCCTTGCCCGTACGACGCGAGGCGGTGCCGCCCCCGGTGCAGGCGCCGAGGGCGCCCACGGTGGGGAGTGCGGCCAGCGAGGCGAGGACGGAACGGCGGCTCGGTGCAGGCATCGTTGCCTCCCGTGGGGCCTGTTCGGTTCACGGGGAATCCTGAACGAGCGATCATCGACGGTCAATAGACCGATCAGAAGAAAATGAAGCGGTCAAACGATCGGCGGCGGAAGGGGCTTGGCGGCACGGACGGCAACGTGGAATACAGGTCAGGCAGGCGCAACCACCGAGCCGCGGTCCACGAGGCGCGGCACCAGTTCGACGCGGTGCACCGGCTCGGGCGCCGCACCGGCGGGCCGCCGCAGCCGGCGAAGGAGCAGTCGGGCGGCCACCCGGCCGGTCTCCGCCTTGGGCGGCGAGACGGCCGTCAGCGGGGTGGTACCCATCGCGGCCACCACATCGTCGTAGCTGATCACCGAGCACTGCTCGGGCACCCGCACACCGAGGGCGGTCAGCTGCTGCACCAGCATCAGCGCATCCACATCGCCGTGCAGGAGCGCGGCGGTGGCCCCGCGCTCCTTCAGGACCTCGGCCAACTCGGCGCCGGCGCCTTCACTCCCCGCCGGCGCCCCGCTGTCCGACGAGCTGAGCATCACCGTCGAGTCCTCCACCAGCGGATGCTCCGCGACGATCGCCGCGAACGCCGCACGCACCGCGCGCGCCGTCGGGCTGTCGTCGCGCGCCGCGAGCACGATCCTGCGGTGCCCGAGCGCGGTGAGACGATCGACGGCCAGATGGACGCCGTACCAGTGGTCCGAGCAGACGGAGTCGACCGGATGCAGCGCGCTGCCGGGGCGCGGCCGCCGCTCCATGATCACGGTGGGCACGGGGACGTCCGCGAGCCAGGCCTCGTCGACCGCCTCCTCCGCCGCGCGGCGCCACCGGGGCGCGATCAGCAGCCCTTGCGCGCCCTGCGCCAACGCGGCCTCCACCATGGGCTGTTCGGCCCCCGGGGCCTGCGGCGCCAGATACAGGGTGACCTTCGCGCCGGCCGCCTCCAGGGTCTCGCGCGCGCCGTGCAGCGTCTCGTACAGATAGGAGTGATGGGCCGGTACGACCAGGGCCACCGCATCGCCCGCCGGGTCGCCCTCGCCGTCCGCCGGCGCGGAACCGGCCTCGGGGACGGGCAGCACCGACTGCGCGACGCCGTGGCCGCGCCGCAGCCGGCCCTCGCGGGCCAGCTCCTCGACGTCTCGGCGGACGGTGACCACCGAGACCTCCAGCTCGGCGGCGAGGTCGCTCACCCGGACCGTGCCGCGCGACCGCACCACACCGAGTATCCGCTGCCGCCGTGTGCCGACCGGTTCCCGCATGCCGCCCCCTCGCCGGGCCGTCAGGGCCCCACACGGCCCGCCCGGTGTTCGTTCGATCGTTTCGGATGCAGCATAACGATCAGACGGCGCGCCGGGACAGGCCCCCGGAAGGACCGTCCCACTCCCGGCCTCGCAGGACCGGACGCCGGACGGGCCGTCACCATTCGCGACCTTTCACACGCAGACAGTCACCTCACCACCACTCCTCTCGCGAAGGCATGGGCTCCCGCGGGCCCGGACCGTGCGGCAGGTCGTACCCTTGGCCCTACCGGCAGGGGCGGGCACGGACGGGGGAGGGAAGGGCTATGAACTGGATCTGGATCGTTCTCATCCTTTTCTGGACGGGCGGCTTCGCATGGCTGGCCGACAACGCCCGTACGGCGCTGCGCAACCGCCACGAGCGCAAGATGGAGCTGATCGAGGCGGCGAAGCAGGAGCGGCTTGCCGTCGAGGCCGCGCATCAGCCGCCGGAGCCGGTGTGCGGGTGCACGCACCATCTCGCGAAGCACGACAAGCAGGGCCTGTGCCATGAGCGCGTCGAGGTGCCGACGGCCTGGGACGAGAACAAGAAGCCGCTGCGGTACGAGGCCGCCCAGTGCAACTGCCAGCGGTACGTGGGGCCGACGCCGCTGTCCCAGGTGTACGCGGAGGATCTGACGGACCGGGCCTGAGCGGCCAGGCTCGAGCGACCGCGCGCGGCGATCCCGGTTCGCCGCGGCTATGCACTCTGCGGGATCGCCCGCACCCGCGTCGGCTCCGTCCTGTCCGGCGCCGTCTGCAGGGCGCGGGCGTCGTCGTCGGCCGCCGTCAGCTGCAGCTGTGAGATGGCGTTGACGACGGTGAGCGCGCCGTGGTCGGCATTCAACTGCCAGCGCTGGGTGCGCTTTTCGGCCGCGCAGGTCTCGAGCGTGAGCTCCGCACCGTCCTCCAGCGGTGCCCCCAGGTAGTGCTTTCCGCGTACGACGTCCAGGCACCGGCCCGTGTCCGCCGAGCGCAGGGTGTAGTAGCCGTCAGCCGTCGGGGTCACCTCCCAGGTGGCCGAGCTGTCGCGTACGAATCCGGTGGTGGTGCCGGCCGCGTCGCCCAGCGGGGCGAGCGATGTGCCGCCCGGGCCGGCGAGCCGGTAGGTGCCCGCGTCGAGCGGTGTGCGGTCGGTGTCGTCCCAGCCGGGTGCGTGCCCGATGTCGCGCGCGAGTTTCTCGAACTCCTCGTACGTGGCGGCCGGTTGTGGTCCGCCCCAGGTGGCCTGGGCGATGAATCGGAGCGGCATGAAGGCCTTCGCCTCGACCTCGTTCTCCGTCTCGGCCGCCGCGGTGTCCGGCCACATGGTGATCTTCGCGCCGGTGAGGCCGGCGTGCTGCGCGTCGAGGGTCTCGTCCTCGAAGCTGAGCGGGCTCCAGCCCGACTCGTAGAGCTTCGCGGTGTCCATGGTGTATCCGCCGCGCACCAGATAGAGCGAGTACGAGGAGTTCATCACCGGGCGGCCCTCGGCGAGCAGGGCGGACGGCTTCTGCAGTTCGTCGCCGCCCAGCCAGTGTTCGACGGCGATGTCCCGGTCGAGCGCGACCTGTCGGTTGCGGCCGAGCAGTCCGTCGTTCCAGATGCGCAGAGTGCGGCCGCCGTCCCGTACGTGGTCGCCGACCCGGTTGACGAAGTCCACGAAGGCGTCGTCGGGCGTGGCGTCCTCGCCGAACTTCTCCGTGGCGTACTCCTGGATCTGCGGGAAGTCCGGGTAGTCGGCGCCGATCATGTACTCGTCGGCGCCCATGTGCCAGGAGCGGGTGTCCCAGACGTCGAGCGCCTCGTCGACCAGCGAGGTGTAGTACGTGAAGGCCTCGGGCCGGGTGATGTCGAGGCGGGGCGGCGAGGGCTCGCCGTCCTTGTCCTTGAGCTGCAGCTCGGGGTGGTTCTCCAGGTAAGTGTCCATGTGGCCGGGTGAGTTGATCTCCGGGATCAGCTCGATGTGGTGGCGCTTCGCCATCGCGACCAGCTGCCGGACCTCGTCCTTGGTGTAGTAGCCCCAGAAGGCCGACTCGGGGTCGGTGTCGCTCTTGACCTTGGCCTCGATCCACAGCTGGTTGAGCTTCTGAGCGGCCATGTCGCGCATCAGGCGCTCGAAGTACTCCATGGAGATGTGGATGTAGCAGGCGCAGACGCCGACGCCGCGCTCCTTGTACCGCGGCACGTCGGTGGCGGCACCGGCCGGGACCGTGCCGCCGTCGCGCAGGAGTTGCAGCAGGGTGCGGGTGCCGTAGTGGACGCCGGTGGAGGTGGCGCCGGTGACGGTCAGCCGGTCGCCGGACTCGAGCCGGTAGCCCTCGCTCTTCAACTCCCCTCTGTCCACGGCTTTCTGACGGAGCACGATGTCGCCGGTACGGCTCGGACGGTCCTCGACCACGTGCGGTGCGCGCCCGGTCGTCTCCCGCAGTTCGCGCGCGAACCGGCGGGCGTCCGCCGCGGTACGGGCGTCGGCGCCGTCGAGCACGATGCGGGTTCCGGCGCGGAAGCGGTACTCGCCGGGTGCGGCGGTCCACTCCTGCAGTGCGGGCAGTACCCGTGGTGCTGCGGACGTGTCGTCCTGCGCGCCGGCCGTGCCCATCGGGAGCAGGGCGGCCGCGACGGCCGCAACCACCGTGAGCGCTCCGGCCGTTCGGCGCCGTCGTCCGAGTCTCATGGTCACCTTCCACGCGCTTCGTGTCGGTACGGCCAAGGTGGTTCGGCCGGGGCAGGGGGGTCGGGTCCCGACCGGGAAACGGTTGGCCAGAGTAAATCTCCGACGAATAGAGGTCTAGACCCCAGACGTCTTACGACTTCCGGTTCGTGTCGTTCAACATCGGTCGGGCACACGGCACTTGATGGTCCAGACCATATGAGGAGATGACGTGGGAAGACGCAGGAAGACGACTCTGACCGTCGGCGCATGTTTCGCACTCGCAAGCAGCCTGGCGCTCCAGACCCTGCCCGCGGCCGCCGCACCCGACCAGGCGCCGCGCGCAGCCCACACACCACCGCCGGTCTCGCCGACCCCGCAGACCATCGACCGCGCAGGTGACGACGCGTCCGTGACCGGCAAGGCGTATGTCGTCGCCGGCGAGGACACGGACACGGCCGCGCGCGACCGGCTCGTCGAGGAGTTGAAGCGTCACGGGGCCCGCAAGGTCGAGATCGTCGCCCCCGGGAACACTCCGCGCGACGCCCGGCGCCACCTCACGGTGCGGATCGGCGCGGCGGACCGGGACGACATCACCGAAGCGCTCGGCGGGACGAAGGTGCCCGAGCAGGCCGAGGGGTACGCACTGCGTGTGAACGGAAAGCGGAACGGCGGGTCCGTCGCGCTCGGCGGTACGGACGCGGCCGGGCAGTTCTACGCCGTGGGGACCCTGCGGCAGCTGTTCGTCCGGTCCGGAGGCCGGTGGCAGGTGTCCGGCGTGGCCGTCAGCGACCACCCGTCGATGCCCCTGCGCGGCACCATCGAGGGCTTCTACGGGCAGCCGTGGACCCATGAGGAACGCCTGGACCAGATGGACTTCTACGGGGACCTGAAGGCCAACACCTACGTCTACGCGCCCAAGGACGACCCGTACCACCGGGGCAAGTGGCGCGAGCCCTACCCCGAGGACAAGCTGGCCGAGCTCGGGGAGCTGGTCGAGCGGGCCACCGCGAACCATGTGCGCTTCACTTTCGCGGTGTCACCGGGCGAGTCCATCTGCTACTCCGACACCGAGGACCGCAAGGCCCTCAAGGACAAGCTGCAGGCGCTCTACGACCTGGGCACCCGCGCCTTCTCGATCCCGCTGGACGACATCAACTACACGAGCTGGAACTGCGAGGCGGACGAGGCCGCCTACGGCGCACCCGGCCAGGAGTCGGCCGCCAAGGCGCAGGTCGACCTCCTGAACGACGTACAGCAGGACTTCATCGCCACGCACGAGGGCGCCAAGCCGCTGCAGATGGTGCCCACCGAGTACGGCGATCTGCAGGACAGCCCGTACAAGCAGACCATGCGGGAGACCCTCGACCCCGAGGTCGTGGTGATGTGGACCGGTACGGACGTGGTGCCTCCGGAGATCACCAACGATCAGGCCGACCAGATCTCGAAGCTCTTCGGCCGCAAGGTCTTCGTCTGGGACAACTATCCGGTCAACGACTTCGGCAACACGAAAGGCCGGCTGCTCCTCGCCCCGTACGACAAGCGCGAGGCGGGCCTCTCGGAGCATCTGTCCGGCATCGTCGCCAACCCGATGAACCAGCCCTACGCCAGCAAGGTCGCGGTCTTCGGCGCCGCCGACTTCGGCTGGAACGACCGGGGTTACGACGCCGCCACCAGCTGGCCGCGCGCGCTGGCGTACCTCGCGGGCGGCGACCGGGAGGCGACCGATGCGTTGCTGGTCTTCGCCGATCTGCAGCACATGGCGCCGACCTTCGGCGAGCAGCCCTGGCAGCCGCAGGCTCCCGAACTCGACCGCAGAGTCCGGGAGTTCTGGACGGCCTGGGAGGGCGACGGCGACCGCACCGAGGCGCTGAAGTCGCTGCGCCGCCATGCGAAGGCGATCGAGGAGGCCCCGGCGACCATCCGGGGCGGAGCCGTGCAGGAGGGCTTCACCACGGACGCGGCGCCGTGGCTGGACGCCACCGAACTGTGGGGTGGCGCGATGGTGAAGACCGTCGACGCGCTCGCCGCGCGCGACACGGGAGACACGGCCACGGCGGACCGGCTGCTCGCCGAGTCCGCGGATCTGCAGAAGCAGGCCCGTGCCGTACGGGTGGATCCACCGCGCAACTCCTGGGGCGAGGCCGAGCCGATGGTCGGCGACGGGGTCCTCGACACCTTCCTGGAGAAGGCGGCCGGGGAATGAACGGCTGCCAGTACTGAAGGTTTCGCCGGTGTCAGGGAGTCCGCACAGCTCACTGACACCGGCATTGGCCTGGACCACTAACGAGCCGAGAACCTCTTTACCCCGCCGGTGAACGACCGCGACAATGACGCGGTCACGTCAATCAAGGCGCGTAGATAGACCCGCTCCACCCGTGTCACCGACCCGCGCACGAGCCCCACCCATCCGGTCGTGCGCGCACGAAGGTAGGAGGAAGGCTTGTTCTCTCGCACCGTTTCCACGAAGGCCTTACGGCGAAGGCTCACCGCAGCCGGCGTCGTCGGCGCGAGCCTGGCGCTCACCGTCGGCATGACCTCCGGCAGCGCCGCCGCACTGCCGCTGCCCGACGACAACCCCGTACCGCTCGGCCAGGGTTACATGGGTGTCGGTTACGTCCAGGACAGCAAGGACTTCAAGCCCGACTCGAGCCGTCTCGACCTCACCCCCGAGGTCGACGTCAACGCGAACCCTGCGGGCGTCGACATCTCCCACTACCAGGGCTCGATCAACTGGAGTGCCGTCCGCGGCGCCGGCATCGAGTTCGCCTGGATGAAGGCGACCGAGGGCACCACCTACAAGGACCCGACCTTCAGCACCAACTACACCGGCGCCTACAACGCCAAGGTGATCCGCGGCGCCTACCACTTCGCACGGCCCGACTCCTCCGGCGGCGCGGCCCAGGCCGACTTCTTCGCCAGCAACGGCGGCGCCTGGTCGAAGGACAACCTCACGCTGCCCGGCGTACTCGACATCGAGGGCACCTGCTACGGCAAGTCGCAGGCAGCGATGCGTACGTGGATCACCGACTTCTACAACCGCTACAAGTCGCGGACCGGCCGCGACGTGGTGATCTACACCAGCCCGAGCTGGTGGAACACCTGCACCGGCGGCTGGAGCGGCATGGCGGCCAAGACCCCGCTCTGGGTGGCCCACTGGACCTCCGCCGGCAGCCCCAGCCTGCCGAACGGCTTCTCGGCCTGGACGGTCTGGCAGTACACCTCGACCGGCTCAGTGAGCGGCATCTCCGGCAACGTCGACCGCGACCGCTTCAACGGCAGCCGCGCCCGCCTCCTCGCCCTGGCCAACAACACGCCCTGACGGTACGGCGCTCGCACCCGGCCCGCCCGGCGCACCCTGCCGGGCGGGCCGGCTCATGCCACCACGCGCGCCACCCCACCGGCGCCTCAACCCCTCTGGATACGCTGCCCGTTGTGTGGTCCCAGACGCTGTGTGGTCCGAGACCAGGCATTCCGCCTTCATCTGGAGCAGCCCGTGAGCAAGAACGAACCGGTGAGCCCGAGCGGCCAGTCGCCGAAGATCAGCACCACCGTCCCGCACTCGCCCCGCATCTGGAACTACTGGCTGGGCGGCAAGGACAACTACGAGGTCGACCGCGAGGTGGGCGACCAGTTCACCGCCATCTACCCCGCGATCGTGGATGTCGCCCGCCAGTCACGGGCCTTCCTGCAGCGGGCGGTCACCCATCTGACCGCCACCGAGGGGGTGCGCCAGTTCCTCGACATCGGCACGGGGCTGCCGACCGCGAACAACACGCACGAGGTCGCCCAGCGGGTCGCTCCGGACGCGCGCGTGGTGTACACCGACAACGATCCGGTCGTACTCGCGCACGCGCGCGCCCTGCTGACCGGCAGCACCGAGGGCAGCACCCAGTACATCGACGCGGATCTGCGTTCGCCCGAGGCGATCTTCACCGCGGCGCGGGAACTCCTCGACTTCGACCGGCCGGTCGCCCTGATGCTGCTGAACATCCTGGGACACATCGAGGACCACGACGAGGCCCTGTCGATCGTCGGCCGGCTCGTCGATGCCCTCCCCGCGGGCAGTTACCTCGTCACGGCGGACGGCACCCATGTGATCACCGGCAAGGCGTTCGAGGACGCCATCGAACTCTGGAACCGGAACGGCGAGCCCACGTACCACCTGCGCCACCCGGATCAGATCGCACGGTTCCACGACGGGCTCGAACTCCTCGAACCCGGCATCGTCTCCTGCCCCCGCTGGCGTCCCGACGACCCGTCCGCACAGGCCGCGGACGTGGACGAGTTCTGCGGTGTGAGCCGCAAGTCCTGACGTCCGCCACGTGCCTGCGGCCGCCGGGCAGGACGCCTTCAAGAGACCTGCACACGGAATGTGCGACGTGGTCACGTAATTCGGTCCGCGAGGGCCGATGAATTTCCTTGCAGGGGACACGGGGCGGATTCCCGGGCGGCCGGGTGTCCGATTTGGTGGAAGGAGTCGCCGCACGCCCTTGATTTCCTTCTGTGTGGGTTGTGAAGGTGCTGCCGCCGTACGGTGAACTCGCCTGCACGCTGCGGTGATTCGGCATCAGGAACGCCGCCCGACGCCGCTTCGCGAATTGGGTGCCCCGGCGTGCGCGTGCTTTGATCCAGGCCGACGCGGAATTCGCACCCCGGGTTCCGCGGGCGGGAAACACCCTTGCAACATTCACGTTCCACAAGAAGGGCAGTTCACATCATGAACAACACCCCCCAGGTCGAGACCGCCGAGATTTCCGACGCCGACCTCGACAACGTGGCCGGCGGCCTCGTCTCCGGTGTCGCGGGCAACGTCACCGGCGCCGTCGACTCCATCGCCCCGGTCTCCGGCGTCGTCGGCGGCCTCGTCGGCACGGTCGAGGGTGCCACCGGTGTGAACACCGGTGCCGTCACGGGCCTGGCCACCGGCCTGACCGCCGGTCTCTGAGCCGCAGCTCACCGAGACGCGTCAGACGCATGATTCGCGAGCCCCGGAACTCCGCGTTCCGGGGCTCGCGGACGCGCCGGCCGCCAGGCCACGACACCGGCACAGGTAAGGAAAGCGCTGCATGCAGTTCCGCCAACAGGCCCTTTCCAAGCTGCAGTCGCCCGAGGAACTCGACGTACCGGTGCGCTACGCCCGCCCGCAGGGCCTGCTGGTCCTCACCGTCACGCTCGTCGTGATGGCCGCCGCGGGCGTCTGGGCCGTGACCGGGTCGGTGGACTCGACGCTCCGGGCCACCGGCATCCTCACCCACGGGCAGGGGAGTTACGTCCTGCAGAGCCCCGTCACCGGTCAGGTGACCCGTGTCGTCGCCGAGGAGGGCAAGCGCCTCGCCGCGGGCGCTCCGGTGCTCGAGGTCCGTACCGAGCGGGGCGACCGGGCCGTACGCGCGATCGCCGCCGGGCGCGTGACCTCGCTCGCCGCCCGGATCGGCACCGTCGTCACCACCGGCTCCGACGTCGCCACCCTGGAGCGCGTGGCGGACGCCGGCGACCCGCTGCACGCCATGCTGTACGTCCCCGCCGACAGCGCGGCCACCGTCCCCGTCGGCGCCGCGGTGGACCTGACCGTCCAGACCGTACCCACCGAGCGGTACGGGACGCTGCGCGGCCGCGTGCAGGCCGTCGGGCGGACCGCGCAGAGCCGGCAGAAGATCACCGCCTTCCTCGGAGACAAGGAACTGGCCGGGCAGTTCACGAGGAACGGCCCGCCCGTCGCCGTGCTCGTACGGCTGGAGAAGTCGCCCCGTACCGAGTCCGGCCTGGCCTGGTCGAAGGCCGGCGGACCGCCCTTCGGGCTCGGCTCCATGACCCCGGCCGCCGGCGCCGTGCACCTCGCCGAGCAGCGCCCGATCGATTGGCTGCTTCCGTGACCCCCGCACCGCACGAAACCGCACCGTACTCCCCCGCCCCGCGCCCCTCCCCCGCGCACCAGCAGCAACTGCCGCCCCCGGGCGGGCGCCGCAGGCACCGCCCCGAGCCGCCGCCGCG
>NZ_QUAK01000199.1 GCF_003429565.1 Streptomyces triticagri | reverse complement strand
GGCCGCCCGGCCGGCGGCGAGCCGACCCGGCCCATGCCCGACCCGGACACCGGCCGGCCCGGCCAGGACACCGGGCAGCAGGCCGCGCCCACCGGCGGCCCGATCAACTACACCCATCCCAACCGGCGCACCTCGGCACCGCCCACACCCCCGCCGGCCGCACCGCAGCCCAGGCCGGGCGAGCCCGCCCAGCCCGTGGCCGGCGATGCGACCGGCTGGTCGATGGAGGAGCGGCTGTACAACCAGGTCTGGGGCATGTTCGAGGATCTGGCCCGTACCACCGCCGCCTACCGCAGCGCCGCGGACTTCGCCGAGTCCCGGATGGAGCAGGAGATCGACCGCGCCCTGTCCGACCCGCGCAACCGGATCGGCGGCCAGGGCGAAGCGGCCCGTGAGGCGGCCCGCGCCAAGCACACCGAGCTCGTCGACCAGGCCCGCCAGTCCCTCGACCGCGACCTCGCGCACCTGTCCGCCGAGGCGGACGTCGTGGAGCCGGCCCTGCCGCCGGCCTTCGCCGCCTGGGCCAACCCGGTGTGGCACGGCTACCGCGTCCCGATGGAGACCCCGATGGCCCTGCGCCTCGGCGACCTCCACCTGCCCGAGAGCCCCGATCTGCGCATCCCGATGCTGGTCAGGCTGCCGCTCGAGCGCGGCCTGTGGATCGACAGCGGACGCTCCGGTTCCGCCGGTGCCACCTTCCTGGACAGCGGAGAGCTGCGCCGCCGCGCGATGGACACCGCGGTCGCGCACGCGGCGCGGCTGCTCGCGGTCTACCCGCCCGGCGACTTCACGGTCCATGTCATCGACCCGGCGGGTTCGGCCTCCGCCGCGCTCGACCCGCTGGTGCGGTCCGGTGTGCTCACCTCGCCGCCGGCGGCCGGTGCGGCCGGCGTCTCCCAGGTGCTCGCCGCGCTCACCCAGCGCGTCGACCTGGTCCAGATGGCGATCCGCGGAGGCGCGGCGGACTCGCTGCCGCCGGATCTCGACACCGCCGAGCAGCTCCTGATCGTGCACGACTTCCCGCACGGATTCGACGACCGGGCGGTGACCCAGCTCAGATATCTCGCCGACGAAGGACCGGCCGTCGGCGTCCACCTGCTGATGGTCGCCGACCGGGAGGACGCCGCCGAGTACGGCCCGGTGCTCGACCCGCTGTGGCGCTCGCTGCTTCGTCTGACGCCGGTGGCCGACGACCACCTCGCCGACCCGTGGATCGGTCACGCGTGGACGTACGAGCCCTCCCTGCCGCCGGCCGGCAGTCAGGTGCTCACCGACGTACTGATACAGGTGGCGGAGGCCAAGCGCGCCTGGCGGCGCTGAGGTCGGCAAGCACCCCAGGCGCCCCTGACCTGCGCATTTTGTGTGTGCTTTACCTCACGCTTTACCTTTCCTTGGTGATTCCCGTACTGTTCTGGGTGCGGAGGGGAGTACTCCCTGCTGCGGCGTTCCCGTCAATACGGATCAGGCCAGATCCCGGGGCGTCGGCCCTACGAGCGGCGTGCGTGCCTCATCGCGCCCGGCGCTCGGGTGGAAGAGACCTCCGGCAGCGACGACGCTGACATGTGTGCCGTTACGTACTGCCGGAGGCGCAGTGGATGTTTCTCTGACCATGTGGATCCTCACGATCGTGGGCCTGTGCGCCCTGATCTCGGTGGATTTCTTCATCGGGCGCAAGCCCCACGACGTATCGATCAAGGAAGCCGGGATCTGGACGATCGTCTGGATCGTCCTTGCCGCGCTGTTCGGCCTCGGCCTGCTGCTCTTCGGGAGTGCGCAGTCGTCCGGTGAGTTCTTCGCCGGCTTCATCACCGAGAAGTCGCTGAGCGTGGACAACCTCTTCGTCTTCGTCCTGATCATGGGCAAGTTCGCGGTGCCGTCCCAGTACCAGCAGCGGGTGCTCCTGGTGGGTGTGCTGATCGCCCTGGTGCTCAGGGCCGGCTTCATCGCCGCGGGCGCCGCGATCATCGCGAGCTTCTCCTGGGTGTTCTACATCTTCGGCGCGTTCCTGATCTACACCGCCTGGAAGCTGATCCAGGAGGCCAGGGCCGAGGAGGAGGACGAGGAGTACGAGGAGAACCGGCTGCTCAAGGCGGCCGAGAAGCGCTTCGGCGTGGCCGACCGGTACCACGGCACCAAGCTGTGGATCGAGCAGAACGGCAAGCGGGTCATGACCCCGATGCTGGTCGTGATGCTGGCGATCGGCACCACCGACGTCCTCTTCGCACTCGACTCGATCCCGGCGATCTTCGGCCTGACCCAGGACCCGTACATCGTGTTCACGGCGAACGCCTTCGCGCTGATGGGGCTGCGGCAGCTGTACTTCCTCATCGGCGGACTGCTCAAGAAGCTGGTGCACCTCAGTTACGGGCTGTCGATCATCCTGGGCTTCATCGGCGTCAAGCTGGTCCTGCACGCGCTGCACGAGAGCGGAGTGCATGTCCCGGAGATCTCGATCCCGGTCTCCCTCGGAGTCATCTGCGCCGTCCTGATCGTCACGACGATCACCAGCCTGAGGGCCTCCAGGAAGCAGGCCGAGGCGGAGCGATCCGCCGAAGCGCTTACCAAGTCCTCGGACTCCGGCAAGGGCTCCGGCGAGAGCTGACCTTCCCGCCCCGTCGGGGCGCTGCCGGTCGCGGCGCACGGCCCGTCCGCACTTCGGTGCGGGCGGGCCGTCGTGCGTCCGGGCCGGTCGGTCGCGGGGTTTGCCGGGGAGGTCTGTGATGGAGGTTTGTCATGGACCTGGACAGCGGGTGCCGGTCGTGCTGTCATGCGCAGCGAGCGATTTTCCAACGTTATACAGGCGTCAGTGCCCCTGATCCCGCACCGCTGATCCCGCACCGCGAAGGAGCGCCTCGTGACCCTCGACCGCCGCCGCTTCCTGAACACCGGCGCGCTCGCCGTCGGCAGCACCACCCTGCTCACCTCGCTCGGCCCGCCGGCCGCCGCCCAATCCCGCGCCCTCCCCGCACAGTCGGCGCGGGCCGCGGCACCGAAGGCCCTGGCCCCCACGGCCTTCGGCAAACTGCCCCTCGGCAGCATCACGCCCAAGGGCTGGCTCTCCGGACAGCTGGACCTCCTGCTCAAGGGTCTCTTCGGCCGGTACGCCGAGATCTCGGACTACCTCGACTTCGACTCCTCCGGCTGGGTGCACCCCGACAACGACGGCTGGGAGGAGCTCACGTACTGGCTGCGCGGCTATGTGGACCTCGCCGCGCTCACCGGGGACGCCGACGCGCAGACCGCCGCCCGCCGCTGGATCGACGCGATCATCGAGACCCGGCAGGACGACGGCTTCTTCGGCCCGACACGACTGCGCACCGCCCTGAACGACGGCCCCGACTTCTGGCCGTACCTGCCACTGCTGCAAGCGCTGCGCAGCCACGAGGAGTTCACCGGGGACGAGCGGATCGTGCCGCTCGTCCTCGACTTCCTGCGCTTCATGAGCGAACAGGGCCCGAGCGCCTTCGACTCCAGCTGGGTGTCCAAGCGCTGGGGCGACGGCATCGACATCGCCTTCTGGCTGTACGGCAGGACCGGCGAGGCCTTCCTGCTCGAACTCACCGACAAAATGCATGAGTACGGCGCCGACTGGGTCGACAACTTCCCCGATCTGCACAACGTCAATGTCGCCCAGGGATTCCGCGAGCCGGCCCAGTACGCCCTGCGGGCCGGCGGCACCGGCCTGACCCGGGCCACGTACCGCAACTACGAGACCATCATGGGCCGTTACGGGCAGTTCCCCGGCGGAGGGTTCGCGGGGGACGAGAACTCCCGCCCCGGCTTCGACGACCCGCGCCAGGGCTTCGAGACCTGCGGCACCGTCGAGTTCATGGCCAGCCACGAACTGCTCACCCGTATCACCGGCGACCCGGTATGGGCCGACCGCTGCGAGGACCTGGCCTTCAATCTCCTTGCGGCGGCCACGGATCCGCAGGGGCGCGGGCTGCACTACATCACCAGCGCCAACAGCGTGGACCTCGACGACGCGGTCAAGACCCAGGGCCAGTTCCAGAACGGCTTCGCCATGCAGGCCTTCAAACCGGGTGTACGCCAATACCGCTGCTGCCCGCACAACTACGGAATGGGCTGGCCGTACTTCACCGAGGAGCTCTGGCTCGCCACCCCCGACCACGGGCTCGCGGCTGCGATGTACGCGCCCTGCGAAGTGCGCGCGAAGGTCGGCGCGGACGACACCGAGATCACGGTCACGGAGGAGACCGACTATCCCTTCAAGGACACCGTCACGCTGACCGTGCAGACGCCCCGAGAGGTCGCCTTCCCGCTGCTGTTGCGCGTGCCCGGCTGGTGCGACGACCCGCAGATCACGGTCGGCGGGCAGCAGGTCGAGGCCGGTGCAGGCCCGCGATTCGTCCGGGTCGAGCGCAACTGGAGGGACGGCGACCGTGTCACCGTACGGCTGCCGCAGCGCGTCACGGTCCGCACCTGGGAGGCACAGGACGGTGCGGTCACCATCGATCGGGGGCCGTTGACGTACTCGTTGCGCATCGGCGAGGAGTACGAGCGCATCGGCGGTACGGACGCCTTCCCGGAGCTGGCTGTCCACGCGGGCACGCCGTGGAACTACGGCCTCGATCCCGATCCGTTGAAGGGGCTGCAGGTCAGCGAGCGTCCCGGGCCGGTCGAGGACGATCCGTTCACGCACGACGGAGCACCGGTGACGATCACGGCCAGGGCCCGCCGGATCGAGGAGTGGCGGGCCGACGACGAGCAGGTGGTCGCCCCGCTGCAGGAGTCGCCGGCGCGAGGCGGCGAGGAGGAGCGCGTGACGCTGGTCCCGATGGGGGCGGCCCGCCTGCGTCTGACGGTCTTCCCGACGGCGACGCCCGACGGCCGCCGCTGGACGCCGGAGCCGCCGTACCACCGGATCTTCAACCGGCACAGCGACAAGGTGCTTGCGGTCGACGGGATGTCGCTCGACGACGGCGGCCGGGTGGTGCAGTTCGACGACTCCGGGACCTCCGACCACGCCTGGCAGCTGGTCGACCAGGGCGACGGCTGGTACCTGATCCGCAACGGCTACAGCGGCAAGGTGCTCGCCGTGGACGGCGCATCGACGGAGAACAGCGCGCCCGCCGTGCAGGCCACGGACGACGGCGCCGCCGCTCACCTGTGGCAGCTCGTGGACAGCGGCGACGGCTGGTACCGCATCCGCAACCGGCACAGCGAGAAGGTCCTCGGCGTGGACGACATGTCGACGGAGAACAGCGCCCAGGTCGTCCAGTACGAGGACAACGGCACGGACGACCATCTCTGGAAGCTCGTCTGAACGTTCTGACGACCGGACCACGCGCGCGTGGAGGACGAGAACGGGGGGGGCAAAAACGCCCTCCACGCGCGCGTAGTGCCTCAGTACGTGACCGTGATCCGCCGCCCCGGACCGTCCACCCGTACCGTGCCGCCGTACGGGATCACCTGCTGCGGGTCCGTGTGGCCGAGGTCCACGTCGAAGACCGCCATCGTCTCCGGGGCGTATGTCTCGAGCGCCCGCAGCACCGCCTCCCGCTGTTCGCGCGCGTAACGCGCCTTCTGCGCGGCGTCGTTGTGCACCTGCAGGGACCAGGCCTTGGCACGGCCCATCAACAGGGCCGGGAAGCGCCTGAGCAGCCCCCGCTCGCCCATGCACCGCAGGATCCGGAAGACGGCCTCGGCGGGCGGCAGTTCCTCCGAGGTCTCGAGCAGCAGCACACACCCGTCGTACCTGGAGTCGTCACCGATCTCCCGATCCGCCATCAGCAACCAGGAGACGATCTCCAAACTGCCACCCCAGGACGGCCCTTCCACGACCCTCCCGGGACGGTGCCAGATCCAGCCGCCCGCCGGCCAGGTCTCCGGCTCGGCCTCGAAGGTCGCCGGATCGTCCCAGGGGCGTTCGACATCGCGGTAGCGCTCGGCGGGCCGCAGTTCGTACGGACCGGGCTCGAAGAGCGCGGCCCGCAGCGAGCGTTCGGTGACCGGGTCCATCGCGCCCGGGCGCCCCAGCTCGACCATCACACTGCTGCCGTGGAACCCCACGATGCCGGTGGCCCACAGGTACGCGAGCAGGTTGGTGTTGTCGCTGTACCCGAAGAACGGCTTCGGGTTCGAGCGGATCAAGTCCCGGTCGAGGTACGGCAGTACGGTGATCTGGTCGTCGCCGCCGATACTCGCGATCACCGCCTTGACGTCCGGATCGCCGAAGGCCGCATGCAGGTCGTCGACGCGCTCCTGCGGCGTGCTGCGGAGCCTGCGCGTCGTCGGATACTCGACCGGTTCCAGGCCGAAGTCCGTGCGCAGCCGCTGGAGGCCGAGGTCGTAGGGGGCGGGGAACAGCTCGCAGAGGCCGCCGGAGGGCGAGACGACGGCGATCCGGTCGCCGGGGACGGGCTTGGGTGGGTACACGGGTCGCAGGGGTGCCATGCGGCGCAGCGTACGGCCGCGCCCCGGCCGTACGCCCGTCAATAAACCGCTGGTGGGCGGTCGCTACCAGCCGCGCTCGCGCCACTCCGCGAGATGCGGCCGTTCCGCGCCGAGCGAGGTGTCGTTGCCGTGGCCCGGGTAGACCCAGGTCTCGTCCGGCAGTGTGTCGAAGAGCTTGGTCTCGACGTCGCCGAGGAGCCGGGCGAAGGCCTCGGGGTCGCCCCAGGTGTTGCCCACCCCGCCCGGGAAGAGGCAGTCGCCGGTGAAGACGTGCGGGTGCCCGTGCGGGTCGTCGTAGATCAGGGCGATGGAGCCCGGCGTGTGCCCGACCAGATGCCGTGCGGTGAGGGTGACCCGGCCGACCGTGACCGTGTCCCCGTCGTCCACGAGCACATCCGTCGCCACCGGGATGCCCTCGGCGTCGTGGCGCCCCGCGTACGTGCGCGCGCCGGTCGCGTCCACCACGGCGCGCAGCGCCTCCCAGTGGTCACCGTGCCGGTGCGTGGTGACCACCGAGGCGATGCCGTCGTCGCCGATCAGGCTCAGCAGGGTCTCCGCCTCGTTCGCCGCGTCGACGAGCAGCTGTTCGCCGGTGGCCCGACAGCGCAGCAGATAGGCGTTGTTGTTCATCGGCCCGACCGCGACCTTCGAGATCATCAGGTCCGCCAGCTCGTGGACGTCCGCCGCTCCGCCGACCTTCACCGCTCCGCTGTACGTCATGGCGGCAGCCTACCGAGACGGCCGGCGGCCTACAGAGACGGAGGCAGCCTACAGAGACGGCAGTACGGGCAGCAGTGGGCCGTCGCACTCGAGGCCCGCGCCCTCGCGGCGGCCCGCCAGCCAGCCGAGCACGTCCGGCGCGGGGCCGATCACGGAGACCGCGTCGCCGTCCGGGCGGCCCGTCGACCACTGGCCGACGCCGCTTGCGGTGATCTGGATGCGAGGGACCGCGGCGTTGCCCGCGAAGCGGTCGGCCAGGAAGTCGATCTCGCGCTCGGTGAACTCGGCCGGCAGGTCCTCGAGCTCGTAGCCGATGCCGAGGTCGACGTGGTGCAGCTCCACCTCGACGAGGCGCCGGAAGGGGATGCGGGACGCGGTGTCCGTTACGCCGCCGCGCAGTTCCACGATTCGGGTCCAGTCCGGGTATCCCGTTGCGGCATCCTGGAAGCGGGCCGCGGTCTCGCGCACGTCGTCCAGCTGCTCGGCGAGCGGCCGGTCCGCGCCCTGCTCGATGTCGCTGTCGCGGGCCTCGGCGCTCGCGTACATCGGCCGTCCGCTCAGCACGTTGACAAGGGCGTCCCCGTTGCGGGCGAGGTGGGTGAGGACGTGACCGCGGGTCCAGCCGGGCAGTCGGGAGGAGCCGGTGACTCCCGCTTCGTCCGTCTTGGCTGCTGCGGTGAGCAGTCGCTCGGTCGCTTCACGTACAAGGGCCAGGTCGTGCACATGATCGCTCATGGCGACGACGATAGTCCGGCCACACGATCGGGTGAAGGCGGTGGACCGCGCCCGCAAATCGAATGCACGTGCTATAGGCTCGCTGATGGAATCAATTCGAAGTCAGTAGTCCCTTGCTGAGGCGGCACCCCCAATAGTCTGTCGGGAGGGGGCCTCGCCCCCGCTTCTCTCAAGAAAGGTGCGGACCGGCGTGGCCGACCGTCTCATCGTCCGTGGCGCGCGCGAGCACAACCTCAGGAATGTCTCGCTCGATCTCCCGCGTGACTCGCTCATCGTCTTCACGGGCCTCTCCGGCTCGGGGAAGTCCTCGCTCGCCTTCGACACGATCTTCGCCGAGGGCCAGCGCCGGTACGTCGAGTCGCTGTCGTCGTACGCCCGTCAGTTCCTGGGGCAGATGGACAAGCCCGATGTGGACTTCATCGAGGGCCTGTCGCCCGCGGTGTCCATCGACCAGAAGTCCACTTCGCGCAATCCGCGCTCGACGGTGGGCACCATCACCGAGGTCTACGACTACCTGCGGCTGCTGTTCGCCCGCATCGGCAAGCCGCACTGCCCCGAGTGCGGCCGCCCCATCTCGCGCCAGTCCCCGCAGGCGATCGTCGACAAGGTCCTGAAGCTGCCCGAGGGCAGTCGCTTCCAGGTCCTGTCGCCGCTGGTGCGGGAGCGCAAGGGCGAGTTCGTCGACCTCTTCAACGACCTGCAGACCAAGGGCTACAGCCGCGCGCGCGTGGACGGCGTCACCGTCCAGCTCAGCGAGCCGCCGACGCTCAAGAAGCAGGAGAAGCACACCATCGAGGTGGTCGTCGACCGCCTCACCGTCAAGGACACCGCCAAGCGCCGGCTCACCGACTCCGTGGAGACCGCACTCGGGCTCTCCGGCGGCATGGTCGTGCTCGACTTCGTCGACCTGCCCGAGGACGACCCCGAGCGCGAGCGGATGTACTCGGAGCACCTCTACTGCCCGTACGACGACCTGTCGTTCGAGGAACTGGAGCCGCGCTCCTTCTCGTTCAACTCGCCCTTCGGCGCCTGCCCCGACTGCACCGGCATCGGCACCCGTATGGAGGTCGACCCGGAACTGATCGTCCCCGACGAGGAGAAGTCGCTCGACGAGGGCGCGATCCACCCGTGGTCGCACGGCCACACCAAGGAGTACTTCGGCCGGCTCACCGGCGCGCTCGCGGACGCCCTCAGCTTCCGTACCGACACTCCCTTCGGCGCCCTGCCGCAGCGTGCCCGCAAGGCCCTGCTGCACGGCCACCGCACCCAGATCGAGGTCCGCTACCGCAACAGGTACGGCAGGGAGCGGGTCTACACCACGCCCTTCGAGGGCGCCGTCCCGTTCGTGAAGCGCCGGCACTCGGAGGCGGAGAGCGACGCCAGCCGGGAGCGCTTCGAGGGGTACATGCGCGAGGTGCCCTGCCCCACCTGTGAGGGCACCCGCCTGAAGCCGATCGTGCTCGCCGTCACCGTGATGGAGAAGTCCATCGCCGAGGTCTCGGCGATGTCGATCAGCGAGTGCGCCGAGTTCCTCGCCAAGCTCAGGCTCAACGCCCGCGACAAGAAGATCGCCGAGCGCGTCCTCAAGGAGGTCAACGAGCGCCTGCGCTTCCTGGTCGACGTCGGCCTGGACTACCTCTCCCTGAACCGCGCCGCGGGCACCCTCTCCGGCGGCGAGGCCCAGCGCATCCGCCTGGCCACCCAGATCGGCTCCGGCCTTGTGGGTGTCCTGTACGTGCTCGACGAGCCGTCCATCGGCCTGCACCAGCGGGACAACCACCGGCTGATCGAAACCCTGGTCCGCCTGCGGGACATGGGGAACACGCTGATCGTCGTCGAGCACGACGAGGACACCATCAAGGTCGCCGACTGGATCGTCGACATCGGCCCGGGCGCCGGTGAGCACGGCGGCAAGGTGGTGCACAGCGGCCCGTTGAAGGAGCTGCTCGCCACCCCCGAGTCGATCACCGGCCAGTACCTGGCCGGCAAGCGCGCGATCGACGTGCCGCAGATCCGGCGCCCGGTCGACCCGACCCGGCAGCTCACCGTGCACGGCGCCCGGGAGAACAACCTCCGGGACATCGATGTGGCCTTCCCGCTCGGTGTCCTCACGGCGGTCACCGGAGTCTCCGGCTCCGGCAAGTCGACCCTGGTCAACGACATCCTGTACACGCACCTGGCCCGCGAGTTGAACGGCGCCCGCAATGTGCCGGGCCGCCACACGCGCGTGGACGGCGACGACCTCGTCGACAAGGTCGTGCACGTCGACCAGTCGCCGATCGGCCGCACCCCGCGGTCCAACCCGGCGACGTACACAGGGGTGTTCGACAACGTCCGCAAGCTCTTCGCGGAGACCACCGAGGCGAAGGTCCGCGGCTATCTGCCGGGCCGCTTCTCGTTCAACGTGAAGGGCGGCCGCTGCGAGAACTGCTCCGGCGACGGCACCATCAAGATCGAGATGAACTTCCTGCCGGACGTCTACGTCCCGTGCGAGGTCTGCCACGGAGCGCGGTACAACCGCGAGACGCTCGAGGTGCACTACAAGGGCAAGTCCATCGCCGAGGTCCTGGACATGCCCATCGAGGAGGCCCTCGACTTCTTCGAGGCCGTCCCGACCATCTCCCGCCACCTCCGTACGCTCAACGAGGTCGGGCTCGGATACGTACGGCTCGGCCAGCCAGCGCCGACGCTCTCCGGCGGTGAGGCCCAGCGCGTCAAGCTCGCGAGCGAGCTCCAGAAGCGCTCCACGGGACGCACGGTCTACGTCCTGGACGAGCCGACCACCGGACTGCACTTCGAGGACATCAGCAAGCTCATCGGCGTGCTGTCCGGACTCGTCGACAAGGGCAACACGGTGATCGTCATCGAGCACAACCTCGACGTGATCAAGACGGCCGACTGGGTCGTCGACATGGGCCCCGAGGGCGGCATCGGCGGTGGCCTCGTGATCGCCGAGGGCACCCCGGAGCAGGTGGCCGGGACCCCTGCCAGCCACACCGGCAAGTTCCTGCGCGAGATCATCACGCCGGACCGCATGGGCGAGGGGGCGGCGGCGCCACGGCGTGCTCCGGCCAAGAAGACCTCCGCCGCGAAGAAGGCCGCCGGGACGAAGACTTCCGCGAAGAAGACCGCGGCCCCCGCCAAGAAGGCCGCTGCGGCGAAGAAGCGGAAGGGCTGACGGCGGACAGCCCTTCCGGAACGGAGTACGGCGACGGACGCCGGGCGGGACCCCGTGCATCGGGCCCGCCCGGCGTCCGTCGGCGCA
>NZ_QUAK01000193.1 GCF_003429565.1 Streptomyces triticagri | reverse complement strand
GGCGCGCGCCAGGCCGGCGGTGGACACCCCGCGCCGCTCACCGGCCTCGGCCGGCCCGCCGCCGCGGCGACCGGCCCCGGCCAGGGCACCGTACGAGGAACCATGGGCCGCCCGTCCCTGCCCCGGCGCCGCGCCCAGGAGCACCTGGCACCCCAGCTGCGTGAGGCCCCCGCCCCGCCCCGTGCGGAGTCCGGCCCTCCGGCAGGCCATGACCCCGGACTGATGGCCGCCTTCCAGCGCGGAATCGGCCTCGCCGAATCCGCGGAGGCGTCCGGCACCGAATCGGACGCGGCCCCCGAGGTCGACCGCTCGGCAGGAGAGGGAGGTTCCGGCCGGACGAGCGACGACTGACCGCCGTCCCGCGCAACTCCGCTCTTCTCGCGTTCCCCGTTTCCTCCACCCTCTTCCTACGCCGTACCGCAAGGAGTCGATCCACCATGGCGAGCGATGTGCCGACCGGCCATGTCAACGATCTGGACTGGCTGTTGAGCGGCCTGGTGCAGCGGGTGCCGCACACCCGCAGCGCGGTGCTGCTCTCCTCCGACGGGCTCGTCAAGTCCGTCCACGGCCTCGACCCGGACAGCGCCGACCACATGGCCGCACTGGCCTCGGGCCTCTACTCGCTCGGCCGCAGCGCCGGCATCAGATTCGGCGACGGGGGCGAGGTTCGGCAGGTCGTGGTCGAACTCGCCTCCACCCTGCTGTTCGTGTCCACCGCGGGATCAGGCACCTGTCTCGCCGTCGTCGCGGGGCGGGAGGCGGACGCGGCGGTGCTCGGCTACGAGATGGCGATGCTCGTCAAGAGCGTCCGGCCATACCTCGTCACCCCGTCCCGGCACGCCGCCGAGCCCACCGCCCTGAGGCCGTGAGCGTGGCGGCCCCGCAGGACGGGCCGTGGCTCGACGACGCGGCCGGCCGGCTCGTCCGCCCGTACACAGTGAGCAACGGCCGTACGCAGCCCACCGCCCCGCTCGATCTGCTGTCCCTGCTGATGCCCACGGGTGCCGCGCACCTCGGCCACCTCGGCCCCGAGCACAGCCAGGCGCTCGGCCTGTGCGACAGCGGTCCGACCTCGGTCGCGGAGGTGGCGGCCCACCTGCGGCTGCCCGCCGTGGTGGCCAAGGTCCTGTTGTCCGACCTGGTGGACTGCGGAGCCCTCACCACCAAGGCGCCGGTGTTCCACCACGCCCCCACCGACCGGTCACTACTGGAGGCAGTGCTCGATGGCCTACGACGACGGCTCTGACCCCTTCCCGCAGGCGCTCAAGATCCTGGTCGCCGGCGGGTTCGGCGTCGGCAAGACCACCTTCGTGGGCGCGGTCAGTGAGATCGAGCCGCTCAGCACGGAGGAGCTGCTCACCGCCGTGAGTGCCGGCACCGACAGTCTGGTCGGCATCGAGCAGAAGACCACCACCACGGTCGCGATGGACTTCGGGCGCATGACCCTCGACAAACGGCACGTCCTCTATCTCTTCGGCACGCCCGGACAGGAACGCTTCTGGTTCATGTGGGACGAGCTCTGCGAGGGCGCACTCGGCGCGGTCGTCCTGGCCGACACCCGGCGGCTCGAGGAATGCTTCTCCGCGGTCGACTTCTTCGAACGCAGAGGGATCGGCTTCGTCGTCGCGGTCAACGAGTTCGACGGGGCCTACCGCTACGAGCCCGAGGAGGTCAGAGCCGCCATAGACCTCAAGCCGGACGTGCCGGTGCTGCTCTGCGACGCCCGGATATCGAGCTCGGGCATACAGACCCTGGTGACCCTGGTCCAGCACCTGCTCACCCATACCTCGGCATCGAATTACGGAGCCACCACGTGACGTACGACCCGACCGGGCACCAGCTGCTGACCCCCGTGGACAAGGAGGCGCCGAGCCGGGTACGGCGGCTGCGCCGGCTGGGTCTCGGCGAAAGTCCCGAGCCGGAGTTCGACGCCTTCGCCGACCGGCTCGCCGAAGTCACCGAAGCGCCGTACTCGATGGTCAACTTCATCGACGAGAACCGGCAGTTCTTCGCCGGTCTGCACACCCCGTCCGGCAGCCACTCGGGCGCCGAACTGGGCGCTGTCGCCGCCGGGGACGGGCACAGCCGCTATCTCGCCCGCGACCACGGCTTCTGCCCGCACGTGGTGGTGCGGCGCAAGGCACTGGTGCTCGAGGACGTCTGCGACTATCCGAGGTTCGCGGGCAATCCGGTCGTGGACGAGATCGGCATCCGCTCGTACCTCGGCGCCCCGCTCATCGACCGTACGGGGACCGCCCTCGGCACCGTCTGCGTCGTGGACCGGGAGCCGCGCCCCTGGGGGAGGGCGGGGCTCGAGACGATCAAGTCCCTGGCCGCCGAACTCGTCGAGCGGATCCACCGCCGGGAGGACGGCCACGGCTGAGACGCACGGCAGACCCTCGGGGGAGACCCCTAGAGGGCAGGCTGAAGCTCTGCACGTAGCTGCGCCGCCGTCCGTGCGGGGCGGTCGGCCGTGTCCGCGCGGCGCGTCGGCGCCGCGGCCGGCGGGAGCTGCTGCACGTCCGCGGTGCACGCGGGCGCGAGGATGCGCCGGGCATCACGCAGGCAGCGCTCGAGGGCCCGGTCGGTGAAGCCGGCGGCCGCCTGGATCTCCCTGGCGGTACGGGCGGAGTCCAGGGCCGAGGCGATCTGGGTGAGCCCGGCGTCGGTCGTCCCGGCGTCGTGGGTGTCGCCCCGGTCGGACACCTGGACCGCGTGGTAGGCGGCCAGCCGGGCGGTCGTCAGACGCGACTGCATCCGGCCCAACTTCACTGCGATGTCGGGAAGTTCGTGCAGCGCCTTGCCGTGCCGGCGGCGTTCGGCGCAGAGCCTGGTGGTCTCGTCGAGCAGGGCCTGGTGGATGCCGAGTGCGACGGCAGTGAGACCCGCACGTCCGGTCCCGTCGCGCAACGACTGCGCGACCGCGGGTCCGTCGCCCTCGTCGCCGAGTCGGGCGGACTCGGGGACGCGGCAGTCCTCGAAGACGATCTCGCCGACGCTGAAGCCGTGCGGGCCGAGCGTCCGCCGCTCGCTGCCGCGGAGCAGTCCGGGCAGGCCGGGCTCGACGAGCAGCGCTGTCAGATCCCGGGAGTCCGGACCGGTGCGGGCGAGCACGCAGTGCAGCGCGCCGGAGTGGCAATTGCCCAGCTGCATACGGCCGTTGAGCAAGTAGTGCGCGCCGTCGCGGACCGCTCGGAGAGGCGGGCCTGCGCTCGCCCGGCCGACGGACGCGGACTCGTACCGGGGCCCGGACCCGGGCACGGTGGGCAGGCACTCGCCGGCCGCGATCGCCGGGAGCCAGGTCTTGCGCTGCTCGTCGCTGCCGAAGCGGCCGATCGCGGCCGCGGCGAGCTGTACGGACCGTGTCATGGCGCCGAGGGCGCCGCTGACCCGGGAGAGCTCCTCGACGACTATCGTCCCGGCGAGCTGTCCTGAGCCCGCCCCGCCGTACTCGGCTTCGATCGTCGGGCCGAACCACCCCTCACGGGCGATCAGCCTGGACAACTCGTGCTGGGCCCCGAGGGACCCCTCCATCGCCGGAACCTGCGGTCGTACCTCACGTTCGGCGAATCCTCTGATGGCCTCTCGTAGTTGATGGTGGAGCCGGCTGGTGAGATAGCTGCCCATTGCGAGCCCTCCTCCGCGAGTCGCCTGCCCGCAGGGTTGTTCGAGCAGGTGGTGCCTCGGTGGTCCCGTCCCGATTCGGCCCCCCACCATCCTGTTGAAGATCGCGTGTGCTTCAAGATCACGGCTGGACTTTGGCCGGAACTCGGTCGGTTGATGTTCAGCGGACTGTGTGCAGTGGGTGGCAGGCCGTAGCGGTACTCCACCAGACATGCCCAGCGGCCATCCGTCTGCCACATGCCGTGGGCAAAGGTTTCGCGGGCATATGGCAGAGAGGCGCGGACCGCCTGCCGGGACTGTGTGAAGTACCTGTTCAAGGCGGCGAGTTCCGGACAGCGGAGCTTCCGCCGGTGCCGTAAGCGGATTCAGGAGCCGGCGCCTGACGACCGGATGGCGAGGCCGGCGGCGGGTCATCGGGTGCGGCTGCGTCCTCGGGGGCGCCTTCCGCGACTCCCCGGCGATCCGGCTGTACGTGACGCCGACCGGCCGGTGGCCCGAACTCGCCGTTCGGCCGACGGTCGTGGATATATGCGGAATCCCGCCCCGCACGCTGCCGTTGGCCGGAAATCTCCCCGACTGCGCCCGTGCCCCGCAGCCTCCACCGAGAGCGGACCGCCCCGCTCCGCCGACGGCGTACGGAGGCATACTCCGGAGTGCGGACGGCGCACGATCGCGGGAGCGTACGCCGCGGCGTAGAGGCCCGTGGCCACCGCTCGACGGAGCCACCACCGAGGGTGCGACCAGTCAGGGCGGTCAGGGCGGGGGAGCCGTGCGCTGATCCGTCAAGACGGGGAGGCGGTGGACCCTAGCCCCCAGGCGCAGGTGGCGCCGTGCTGGCGCGCAGTACGACCTCCCCCGCCACCCGCTCCACCCGGGAGCGCCGGCCCCGCTCCGCACGCAGGGCGAGGGCGATCGCGCTGTGCCCCATCGCCGTGAGCGGCAGGGCCACCGTGGTGAGCGGCGGAGTGAGCTCGCGGACCAGCGGGATGTCGTCGAATCCGGCGAGCGAGATGTCCTCCGGCACCCGCAGCCCGTGCTCCCGGAAGGCGGCGAGCGCGCCGACCGCCATCACATCGGTCACCGCGAAGACACAGCTGGGCCGGTCGCCGTGGCGCAGCAGTTGGACCGCCGCGTCATGGCCGCCGTCCCGGGTGAACGCCCCGGTGATCACCCGGTGCCGGGGGAGTCGTATCCCCGCCTCGGCCAGCCCGGCGCGGAAGCCGGCGAGCCGGTCGCTCACCGTCGTCAGCCGCGCAGGCCCGGTCAGGACGGCGAACTCCCGGTGTCCCAGGCCGAGGAGCGCGCGGGCGAGTGCGGTCGCGCCCGCCCGGTTCTCGGGCAGTACGGTGTCGACGCGCAGGCTGCGGTGGCGGCTGACGACCGCGACCCGGCCGCCGCTGTTCTGGTACGCGGTGAGTTCGCTGTCCAGCGAACGCTCCCAGGACCGGTCCTCGATGCCGGAGGCGATGAGCAGGATGGCTCGGGCCCGCTGGGCGCGCAGCATCGAGACGTACGCGATCTCGCGGTCCGGTTCGCGGAAGGTGGAGGCCAGCATCACGAGCAGTTCGTGCTCGGCCGCCGCGCGCATCACCCCGCTCGAAATGGCCGCGAAATAAGGGTCGCTGACGTCGTGACAGATGACGCCGACGGTGTTGTTGGAGGAGCTGGCGAGGGCCTGGGCGTGGGCGTTGGGGATGTAGCCGAGCTCGTCGGCGGCGGCGAGGACCCGGGCGCGCAGATCCTCGCGTACCCGGGTGGTGCCGTTCAGGGCGCGCGACGCGGTCGCGGGGGACACGCCGGCGGTACGGGCCACGGCGTGCAGGGTGACCGGTGACCGGGGTGGGCCGAGCGGCCGGACTCCTCGCTCCGGCGTCTCGGTGGACGGCAGGGTCCGGTTCGTCGCTCCCAGTTCTCCCACGGCGCCCCCTCGGGCTCAGGCAGTGAACGAGTCGATGGCTTGCGGTCGGCCGGCGGTGCGGCCCGCGGTCGTACGCCGTACTGGTCGGCTGTGTGTCGTAACCGGTCGGGCTGTGCGTCGTACACGTTCGCCGGCGGTGCTCGAAACTTCCGCATGACGACCCCTTGACCGTGCGGACGAGCGGTCATTAGCGTGGCTCGCATCGTACCAGAAAGCGCTTTCTGAAAGCGGTTTCCCGTAACTGTCCCACAGGTCTACCGATCCAGCCCGCTCTCCGCAACAGCCGCCGTTCCCTGGGGAGTTCGACGTGAGTCAGAGCGCAGTGTCCACCGCCCCCGTGAAACCCGCGGGGGTCGCCGAACGAGCCCGGCCGAGCCTGCGCCGGCGCACCGTCGAGGCAGCCGAGAAGAGCTGGCGCCCGGTGGCGCTGCTGCTCGCCTGCTTCGTGGCGTGGTGGGTGATCTCGGCCGCCGAACTGGTCGAGTCGTATCTCGTGCCCTCGCCCGGCGCCACCCTCGACGTCCTGCTCGACAAGCCCGACTACCTCTGGCAGCACAGCTGGGTCACCACCTACGAGACTCTGCTCGGGTTCGTGATCGCCGTGGTCGTCGGTGTGGTCGCGGCCGTGGTGATGGTCTATTCGTCGACGGTCGAGAAGACGCTCTACCCGATCCTGCTCTTCGCACAGGTGGTGCCGAAGATCGCCATCGCGCCGCTGTTCGTCGTCTGGCTGGGCTTCGGGATCACACCGAAGATCCTGATCGCGGTCCTGATCGCCTTCTTCCCGATCGTCATCTCGATGGTGACCGGCCTCAAGGCGGTCGACCCGGAGATGCTCCAACTCTCGGCGACCATGGGCGCGAGCCCCTGGCAGACCTTCCTGAAGATCCGCTTCCCGGCCTCGCTCCCGCATCTCTTCTCCGGCCTCAAGGTCGCCGTGACGCTCGCCGTCACCGGCGCCGTGGTCGGCGAGTTCGTCGGGGCCAACGAGGGACTCGGCTATGTGATTCTGCAGGCCAACGGAAACCTCGACACCCCGATGCTGTTCGCCGGCCTCCTGGTGATGTCACTGATCGGCGTGATCCTCTTCGTGATCGTCGAGATCGCCGAGCAGCTGCTCCTTCCCTGGCACGCGAGCCGCAGGGACGGCTCGGTCACCACCTCGTACTGACCGCATCCGTAACGCCGTAACGCCGTAACGCCGTAACGCCGTAACGCCGTAACGCAATAACGCAGTACCGCTGTACCGCCGCAACACCCCCCCCGCACACCGCACCATCCACCGATGTCCGCTCGTGAAAGGGCCGGCCCGCATGCACCCGCGCAGAACACTCATCGGCCTCGTCCCGCTGACCCTGGTCGTCGCCACGGCCTGCGGCGGTGGTGACTCGGACACCAGCACCAGCGACTCGGGCAAGAAGCTCGACAAGGTCACCCTGACGCTCAACTGGTATCCGTACGGCGAACACGCCCCCTTCTACTACGGCAAACAGAAGAAGATCTTCGAGAAGCACGGCATCGACCTGACCATCCAGGCGGGGCAGGGTTCCCAGAAGACCGTGCAGGCCACCGGCGCGGGCCAGACCGACTTCGGCTGGGCGGACACGCCGGCCGTGCTCGCCGGTGTGGAGTCGGGCGTGAAGGTGCAGAGCCTCGGGGTGTTCCTGCAGACCACACCGGCCTCGGTGCAGTTCTTCGACTCCCAGGGCATCAAGGACCCCTCTGACCTCAAGGGCAAGACCATCGCGGGCACCGCGGGCGACGCGCTCTCCAAGACGTTCCCGACGTTCCTCGAGGCGAACGACCTCGCCGAGAAGGACGTGAAGATCCAGAACACCGACCCGGCGGGCAAGATCGCCGCGGTGATCTCGGGCAAGACCGATGCCCTGATCGGCTTCGCCAACGACCAGGGCCCGACGATGCAGAACAAGGCCAAGAAGGATGTCTCCTACCTCCGCTTCTCCGAGCACGGACTGAACTTCTACTCCAACGGTCTGATCGCCGGCCAGAAGGTGATCACGGGCAAGAAGGATCTGGCCAAGCGGATGGCGCAGGCGGCCAGCGAGTCCTGGACGGCGGCCGAGAAGGCTCCGGACGAGGCGATCGCCTCGATGGACGGCGCCTCCGACCAACTCCCGCCGAAGGACGTGCTCGAAGAGCAGTTCAAGACCACGCTCACGCTGCTGCACACCGACGCCACCGAGGGCAAGAAGCCCGGGGTGAACACGGAGGAGGACTGGCAGCAGACCATCGACGTCTTCGCCGAGGCGGACATGATCAAGGAAGCGAAGCCGGTCGGGGACTACTGGGCCTCCGACGTGGCCCTCAAGAACTGACCGCACAGGCAGGGCCCGTACCCGCGACATCGAAGGGCACACCATGCCGAACGACGTGACCCACAGCCAGGCCGGCACGACCCTCGAGAAGGCCGACGTGACCAAGTCCGTGACACCCGGGGGCCGCACCGAGGCGGCCGCCGCGGCCGTACGCATCGACGACGTCGCCGTACGGTTCCGCTCGAAGAAGCGCGACGTCACCGCCCTCACCGATGTCTCCCTGGACATCGCGAGCGGAGAGTTCGTCGCCATCGTCGGCCCCTCCGGCTGCGGGAAGTCCACCCTCCTGAAGCTGGTGGCGGGGCTGCTCGGCCCCTCGGCCGGCGAGGTCCGCCTCGGCGACGAGCGGGTGAGCGGCCCGCGCCACGACATCGGCTACGTCTTCCAGCGCGCGGCCCTGCTCGAATGGCGCTCGGCGCTGCGGAACATCCTCCTGCAGGCCGAGATCCGCAAGCTCCCGGCCGCCGAATCCCGGGCGCGGGCAGGGGAGTTGATCCGGATGACCGGTCTGGAGGGCTTCGAGGAGGCGCTGCCGCACGAGTTGTCCGGCGGTATGCAGCAGCGCGTGGCGCTGTGCCGCGCGCTGCTTCACCGGCCGCCGGTGCTCCTGATGGACGAGCCGTTCGGCGCCCTCGACGCGCTGACCCGGGAGCAGATGAACGTCGAACTGCGCCGCATCTGGCAGGAGACCGGCACCACGGTGATCCTGGTGACCCACTCCATCTCGGAGGCGGTGTATCTCGCGGACCGGGTGGTCGTGATGAGCGCCCGCCCCGGCACCGTCTCCGAGATCATCGATGCCGGACTGCCCGCGGAACGCGGCTACTCGGAGACGATGGCCCGCCCGGAGTTCGGCACGGCCACGACTCGCATCCGCGAACTTCTGGGGGCGGCGTCTGCCGCGGACTGACGGGCGGGGCGGACCCGGGGCGTTCGGGCGTGGTCGGTCAGCTGACGCGCTGGCAGATGACGTAGACGGTCAGGTCGACGCTACGTGCGGATTCGTTGTGCGCCTGGATCTGCCAGTTCATGTTGTCGGGACCTGGCCTGTTGGACATGATCTTGAGAGCGTCCTGGCCGGGCACGAGCTGGTGGAAGCCGCCGCTGACTGCTTCGGTGCCTGACGGGCACCGGGGGCTGTCGGTCCAGCCGCTGACGCCCACGTCGTACGTGTCTGTCCTCTCCAGTCGGACGGGCGGAGTCGCCGTGGCGTCCTTCCCGGCTGCCCCGTCCTTCCCCGCGGGCCCCTGGGGGCCTGGGTCGCCTTGCTCGCCCTGGGGGCCTTGCTCGCCCTGTTTGCCTTGCGGACCTTGTGCGCCGTCGGTCCCGGGGTCGCCTTGCGGACCTTGTGCGCCGTCGGTCCCGGGGTCGCCTTGCTCGCCCTTCGGGCCTTGGTCGCCCTTGGGGCCCTGCTCGCCTTGCGGGCCTTGCTCGCCCTGGGGCCCCTGCGGCCCGGTCGCCCCCGTCGAGCCGGGTTCGCCCTCATCCCCCTGGGGACCCTCGGGACCAGTGGCCCCGGCATCTCCCTTCTCGCCCTTCTCGCCCTTCTCGCCCTTCTCTCCCTGGTCGCCCTTCGGCCCAGGAGGTCCAGGAGGTCCGGGAGGTCCGACCTTGCCGTGGTCGTCGCACCACGGCACGGTGCCGTTGTTCCTCGTGTAGCGCGCGGAGAGGTAGCCGCTGCGGTTGTCGAGCTTGTACCAGGTCGAGTTGCCGGCGACCTTCTGTCCGGTCACCTTGCAGCGCAGCAGGACGCGGGTCCCGTTCCGGTACGTGGTGAGCGCCTGCGACGCCGTCGTGGGCTGTGCCCGGACCTTCTGCCCGATACGGGAGACGACCTTGCCGGGGACGGCGGCGGCCTGCGCTTCGGCGGTCATCACGGCGGAGGCCGCGAGGCCCGCGAGCGCGCAGACGGCCGCACGCTGGGCGATTCGTGAGCTGATCATGGCCGCAGGCTAGGACGCCCGACCGCTTGTATGACCGCGCGCCGCGACACGAGTCCTTCCGATGGGCTAAGGCAGCCGTGCTCCGCAGGCGGACGGCCGGTCCCCGCCACAGCGCGGGAACCGGCCGTCCGCTTCGAGCGGATGCTCAGATCCTCAGAACCGCAGCGCCTCCAGATACTCGTAGCTGTTGCGCGCCGTGGCGAACGGGTCCGCCGGGCTGTCGTGTTCCACCAACCACTGCCGTACGCCGCCCACATGGGCACAGCGGAACATGGCCGCGAAGTCCAGGACGCCGGAGCCGACATCGGCGAAGTCGCCGTCCGGGGCCATGTCCTTCACATGCAGTGCCGGGAACCGCCCGGGCTCGCGGACGAAGTACTGCCCCGCGTCCGTGTCGCCCTTCGCCGCCCAGTACACGTCGAGTTCGAAGCCGACGAGCTCCGGGTCGGTCTCCCGCAGCAGGATGTCGTAGAGCACCTCTCCCTCGACCTCCGCATGGTCCGTACCGTGGTTGTGGAAGAGCACCGGGCCGAGGCCGGCCTCGCGAGAGGCCAGCCCGATCTTGTTGAACTCCCGTGCCGCTTCCCGGAATCCGGCCGGTGTGTGCATCGCCTCCGGCAGGCTCGGCACGACCGGCCACTCGGCGCCGAGCGTGTGCAGATCCTCCAAGGCCTGAGGGAGCCCGGAGCCCGTCAGGATGTCGTATCCGACATGCTCGAGCACCGCCTCGAGACCCGTGGCGTCGAGCATGCCGCGGATGGCCGCCGCGTCGTGCCCGTGCCGGCCGCTCACCCCGACCGTGGCGTAGCCGATCTCGGCCAGCTGCTCCACCGTGCCGCGGAAGTCCTCCGCGAGCGGATCGCGCATCGTGTACAGATGCATGCCGATGGCGTCGCGCGGGATGCGCCGCCGTCTGCCGCGGCCCGCCGGCGCCGCCTCCTGCGCGTGCGCCGCCGAGCCGAGGC
>NZ_QUAK01000192.1 GCF_003429565.1 Streptomyces triticagri | reverse complement strand
CCGTCCTGATCAGGACGGGGCCCACGGCCTTTGCATGCGCGCGCTGAGGGCGTCAGCCCTGCCAGCTGTGCGGCGCACGGAACCCGGGGGTCCGCTCCAGCCGCCGCCACCCGGCACGGGAACGGCCGCGACGGTGCGCCGGCTCCTGAGCCGGCTGCGCCGCCCGCGCCATCAGGATCGCCGTGATGGCCGCGAGCTCCTCCGGCTCCGCGTGGCCCTTCTCGACCCGCAGGAATCGTTCCGTGGGAGTGCTCATGGAATCTTCTCTCCGTATCCGTACGTCTGAGGAAAGTCTGGGTCCGGCCCGGGGCACCCGCCATTCGTGGCGCCCCGGGGCCGGGAGGCCTACTGCGGCGGGTTGCCGTGCTTGCGCGAGGGCAGGTCCGCGTGCTTGTTGCGGAGCATCGCGAGCGAGGAGATGAGCACCTCGCGCGTCCCGGCCGGGTCGATCACGTCGTCGACGAGGCCGCGCTCGGCCGCGTAGTACGGGTGCATCAGCTCGGCCTTGTACTCCTTGACCATGCGCGCCCGCATCGCCTCGGGGTCGTCCGCGGCCGCGATCTGGCGGCGGAAGATGACGTTGGCCGCGCCCTCCGCGCCCATCACGGCGATCTCGTTGGTGGGCCAGGCGAAGGTCAGGTCCGCGCCGATGGACTGGGAGTCCATGACGATGTACGCCCCGCCGTAGGCCTTGCGCAGGATCAGCGAGATCCGCGGCACGGTGGCGTTGCAGTACGCGTAGAGCAGCTTGGCGCCGTGCCGGATGATGCCGCCGTGCTCCTGGTCCACACCGGGCAGGAAGCCGGGCACGTCGAGGAGGGTGACGATCGGGATGTTGAACGCGTCGCACATCTGCACGAAGCGGGCGGCCTTCTCGGACGCCTCGATGTCCAGGACACCGGCCAGGGACTGCGGCTGGTTGGCGACGATGCCGACCACCTGGCCGTCGAGCCGGGCGAGCGCACAGACGATGTTGCGGGCCCAGCGCTCGTGGACCTCGAGGAAGTCGCCGTCGTCGACGAGCTCCTCGATCACCTTGTGCATGTCGTACGGGCGGTTGCCGTCCGCGGGCACCAGGTCGAGCAGGACGTCGCTGCGGCGGTCCGCCGGGTCCTCGCCGGCCACGACCGGCGGGTTCTCGCGGTTGTTGGACGGCAGCATCGCGAGCAGGTAGCGGACCTCGGCGAGGCAGGTCTCCTCGTCGTCGTACGCGAAGTGGGCCACGCCCGAGGTCTCGGCGTGCACATCGGCGCCGCCGAGGCCGTTCTGGGTGATCTCCTCGCCGGTGACGGCCTTGACCACGTCCGGTCCGGTGATGAACATCTGCGAGGTGTCGCGGACCATGAACACGAAGTCGGTGAGCGCCGGGCTGTAGGCCGCGCCGCCGGCGCAGGGGCCGAGCATCACGCTGATCTGCGGGATGACCCCGGACGCCCTGGTGTTGCGCTGGAAGATGCCGCCGTACCCGGCGAGCGCGGAGACGCCCTCCTGGATGCGGGCGCCGGCGCCGTCGTTGAGGGAGACCAGCGGCGCACCGGCCGCGATGGCCATGTCCATGATCTTGTGGATCTTGGTGGCGTGGGCCTCGCCGAGCGCCCCGCCGAAGATCCGGAAGTCGTGCGCGTAGACGAAGACCGTACGGCCCTCGACGGTGCCCCAGCCGGTGATCACACCGTCGGTGTAGGGACGCTTGGCCTCCAGGCCGAATCCGGTGGCCCGGTGCCGGCGCAGCTGCTCCACCTCGCGGAACGTCCCCGGATCGAGAAGCAGCTCGATGCGCTCGCGCGCGGTGAGCTTGCCCTTGGCGTGCTGGGCCTCGGTCGCCTTCTCGCTCGGGCCCTGCACGGCCTCGGCACGGATCGCGTGCAGTTCGGCCACCCGGCCGCGGGCGTCGGTGGGCTCGTCCCCCGGAGAGTCAGCGGCATCGTCCAAAACGGTCATGTAGCGACCTTACGAAGCCGACCCCTGAAACCGGACCGTCGACTCCGCACAGTCTCCGGCCCGTTTTCCTGGTACCCCCGGACAGAAGCCCACGTCGATGCAGCTCATGTGACGGCCTCGAGGGCCCTCGCGTTGTAGGAGTCACACAACGAGCACCGGAGGACGGCACTCCGCCGCGCGTATGAATCGCGGTGCGGTCCGCCAGGCGTGATCCTGATCGGAGCGGGCCGAGCGGGGCACTCGGAGGGAGCCGGCCGGGACACCTTACGTGCCGCGGACTCGCGCAGACATCTTCCGCTCCCCTCGCAGTTGGATGTTGAATATTGAACTGAACGGAGCTACGGTAAGCATCGTTGAACATTCAACAGACTCTTCCGCCCGGCCCCGGCTCCCCGCCGGCCCCTCTCCTCAAGGAGCAGACAATGGCTCTCTTCGGCCGCAAGAACGACAGCACCGAGTCCCCCGACAGCACCGCCACCGGCGGTCAGGTCAGCCCCGATCTCGCCGCCCTGACCGGTGACTACACGATCGACCCGGCCCACACGGTCATCGGCTTCACGGCGCGGCACGCGATGGTGACGAACGTGAAGGGCTCGTTCAACGAGCTCGAGGGCACGCTGCACCTCGACGGCAGCGACCCGTCCAACTCGACCGCCTCCATCGATGTGAACCTGAACAGCATCGACACCGGCTCCGCCGACCGCGACGGGCACCTGAAGAGCGGGGACTTCTTCGAGACCGAGAAGTACCCGTCGATGACCTTCCGCTCCACCCGCGCCGAGGCGCTCGGCGGCGACGACTACCGGATCACGGGTGACCTGACGATCAGGGACGTCACCAAGGAGATCTCCATCGACCTGGAGTTCAACGGCTCCGCCACGGACCCGATGGGCAACGAGCGCGTCGGCTTCGAGGGCAGGTCGGAGATCCTGCGCTCGGAGTGGGGCATCACCTGGAACGCCGCGCTCGAGACCGGCGGCGTCCTGGTGTCCGACAAGATCAAGCTGACCTTCGACATCTCGGCGATCAAGAACGCCTGAGGCCGGCATGACCGGCCGGGAGCGGGCCGGACGCGCCTGAGCGCAGTACGCGTCCGGCCCCTGCGGCGTACGGGAGGCCTCGGAACGCTCCGGGTAGCTCCGGAAAAGGACCCGGATGCCTATGGCAGTCCCGTGGCGTCAGAAGCCGCCGAAGTCTCCGCCGCCCCCGCCGAACCCTCCACCGAAGTCTCCGCCGAAATCGCCACCGCCTCCGAAGTCGCCACCGCCACCGAAGTCGCCGCCCGCGTCCCCTCCGTCGTGACCGCCGTACTCCGCGCCGTAGGCCGGGCTCGCCATCATCGAGCCCAGCATGGTGCCCATGAGGAGGCCGGGCAGCAGGGCGCCGCCGAAGTAGCCGCCGGCCCACGGGCCGTACACCGGACCCGCCTCGTAGTACGGACGGTCTCCCTGCGGTGTCGCGACCTGGCGTACGGCCGGGTCCTCGCCGTCGTCGATGCGGGCCTTGTCGGCCGCGCACACCGGGACCTCGCGTGCCGTGCCGAGCTCGGGTGCCCAGCTCACGTCCGCCACGGACGGGCCGTGCCGCGGGTCGAAGAAGCAGGGCGGCCTGCGGGCCGGCAGCTCACGGCCCTCGCGCCGTGCGTCGAGCACGGCGAGCGAGAACCGGCCGTCCTCGAGGGCCTCCGTGACCGGCCGGACGTCGTCCGGCCGCCGGGCGCTGCCCATCGCCGACTTGGCGCTCTCGTACGCGTCCAGGGCGTGCTCGTAGTCCGTGCGCATCTCGTCCGAGGCACCGGGCTCGGAGGGCTTGAAGTCGAGGCGCTCCAACTCCTCGCCGAACGCGGTGATGTCCTCGTCGACCACCACGCGGAGCTTGTCGAGGGCGGCCAGCTCGGCGGCCTCGCGGCGCCTGCGGCTACGGCGGACCAGGGCGTACGCACCCGCGCCGCCGGCCACCACGACGGCGCCGACGGTCACCAGGGCGCCGGTGGAGGATTCGTCGCCCGTGGTGCCCCAGGAGGCGGGGGCGGAGCCGGACGCACTGCCGAGCACGACTCCGGTGAACCGCTGCAGTTGGGCGTTGGTGTCAAGGCCCCGGACATCGGCGACGGCAGCCCGCAGCGGCATGGGCTCGACGACGTCCGACGCCGCACGGGCGTCGAAGTCGTCACCGAGCCGTACGCCGTAGACACCGGACTCCCCGGTCTCGGCGATCAGTTGCGTGAACAGCCGGTCCTTCGGGAAGTCCGCCGGCAGTACCGCCAGGAACACCGGCCGGTCGGCCTTCTTGATCTTCGCGGTGAGGGCCTTCGCCTGGCCCTCCGACAGCTCGCCGGAGGCCTCCGGGGCGACATACACCGGGCTCTTCTTGAGGGATTCGGCCACCTCGGACACCGTCGTCTCCGCCTCGGCCCCGGGCGCCATGGCGAAACCGGCTCCCAGGGCCAGGAGGACGGCGGCGAGCAGTCGCAGCATCCGGGCCGGTGCGGAGGACGTCATGCTTCGACGGTAACTCCGCGCGCCGACAACCGGCCTGGACCGGCATCGGCGCACGGGGGCCCGGACTACTCCGCGGGCTCCACGCCCGCCCGCAGCAGCCCGTAGGTGTACGCGTCCTCGAGTGCCTGCCAGGAGGCCGCGATCACGTTGTCCGCGACGCCGACCGTGGACCACTCGCCGACCCCGTCGCTGGTGGAGATCAGCACCCGGGTGGTGGACGAGGTGCCGTGCTTGCCCTCCAGGATGCGGACCTTGTAGTCGACCAGATCGAGCTTCGCCAGCTCCGGATAGAACCGCTCGAGCCCGACCCGCAGCGCGCGGTCGAGCGCGTTGACCGGGCCGTTGCCCTCCGCGGTCGCGACGATCCGCTCGCCCTTCGCCCAGAGCTTCACGGTGGCCTCGTTGGCGTGCGAGCCGTCGGGCCGGTTCTCGACGATGGCGCGCCAGGTCTCGGTGCGGAAGTAGCGGCGGGGACGGCCCTCGGCCTCCTCGCGCAGCAGCAGTTCGAAGGACGCGTCGGCCGCCTCGTACGAATAGCCGGAGAGTTCGCGCTCCTTGACGCGCTCGACCACGCGGCCGACGAGTTCGCGGTCGCCGCTCAGATCGATGCCCAGCTCCTTGCCCTTGAGCTCCACCGAGGCGCGGCCGGCCATGTCCGAGACCAGCATCCGCATGGTGTTGCCGACCCGCTCGGGGTCGATGTGCTGGTACAGGTCCGGGTCGACCTTGATGGCCGAGGCGTGCAGGCCGGCCTTGTGGGCGAAGGCCGAGACGCCGACGTACGGCTGGTGGGTCGAGGGCGTCAGGTTCACGACCTCGGCGATGGCGTGCGAGACCCGGGTCATCTCGCGGAGACTGCCCTCGGGCAGGACGCTCTTGCCGTACTTGATCTCCAGGGCGGCGACGACCGGGAAGAGGTTGGCGTTGCCGACCCGCTCGCCGTATCCGTTGGCCGTGCACTGGACGTGGGTGGCGCCGGCGTCCACCGCGGCGAGCGTGTTGGCGACCGCGCAGCCGGTGTCGTCCTGGGCGTGGATGCCGAGGCGCGCGCCGGTGTCGGCGAGCACCGTCTGGACGACGGCCTGCACCTGTGCGGGCAGCATGCCGCCGTTGGTGTCGCAGAGGATGACGACGTCGGCGCCGGCCTCGGCGGCGGCCCGTACGACGGACTTGGCGTAGGCCGGATTGGCCCGGTAGCCGTCGAAGAAGTGCTCGCAGTCGACGAAGACCCGCCGGCCCTGCTCGCGCAGGTACGCGACCGTGTCCGCGATCATCGCGAGGTTCTCGTCGAGCGTGGTGCGCAGGGCCAGTTCGACGTGCCGGTCGTGGGACTTGGCCACCAGGGTGACCACCGGGGCGCCGGCGGCGACGAGCGCCTTGACCTGCGGGTCGTCGGCCGCAATGGCGCCCGGGCGGCGGGTGGAGCCGAAGGCCACCAGCGAGGCGTGCTTGAAGTCGATCTCCTGCCGGGCGCGGGCGAAGAACTCGGTGTCGCGGGGGTTGGCGCCGGGCCAGCCGCCCTCGATGAATCCGACGCCGAAGTCGTCCAGGTGCCGGGCGATGGTCAGCTTGTCCGCGACGGTGAGGTTGATGCCCTCGCGCTGGGCGCCGTCGCGCAGCGTGGTGTCGAAGACGTGGAATGAGTCGTCGAGAGAGCCCTGCGCGGGGTTCTCTTCGGTCCCGTCGGTCCCGTCGGTTGCGTCCGTCATGCTGATCTGGCTCCTGTATCGGATCTCGGTCTACCGGAATAACCGGTTCCACCGTCCCCTGAATGATCCCTCGCGCTCCGTCCCCGGCTGACAGTGGGCCGGAAAACAAGAAAACCCCTCGCGGGTGCGAGAGGTTTGCGCGCGGGTCTGAGACGACGGTGTCCGCCCGTACGTGATGTGTACGAGACGGTCACTGCGGACCGGCGCGCCTGTTGCCCATAATCATGGCGAACGTAAGCACGAGGGCAGTCTTCCACATCCCGCACGGAATGTGGGACCGGGTCTCACGATGTGAACCCCGGTCCCACTCCGCCTCGTTGATCCGGCTTCAGTCCAGGTGCCGTACGAAGGCGTCGTACCCGCCGTTGGTGTCCTCGGGCAGGAGCGTCTCGTCACCGGAGACGAAGGCGATGCGCTTGCCGTCGCCGGAGACCCCACCGGCCTCCACGATGCCGTGCGCGGCCCCGCCCGTGGTGTCCGGGGTGACCAGGGTGTCCTCGCCGGTGCTCAGGTCGCGCAGGTAGGCGGGCGACTCGTCGCCCCACTCGCTGCCGTCCTCCTCGATCCTCGACGAGTACGTCAGATAGCGACCGTCCGCGCTGATCGCCGGGTGGAAGGTGAGCTCCTGGTCGGGGCCGCCCTGCGTGCCGTGGATGCGCTCGTTCTTTCCCTCGGCGATGTCGTGCACGAAGACGTTCCCGACACCGTCCGTGTCGTCGGGGACGAGATGGGTGTCCCACGACTCGAAGACGACCTTGCTGCCGTCGCCGCTGATGGACGGCCAGGTGGCGCCCTTCTCCGTCTCCTCGCCGTCCTGCGAGCGGTCGATCATGGTCCGCTTCCCGGAGTCCCGGTCGAGCAGCCAGATGTCGCTGGTGTCTCCGTCCCGTGGTCCGGTGGCGAACGACTGCGCGTAGACGACATAGCGGCCGTCGTCGCTGACGGTGGGCCGATGAGAGTTCCGCTCCCCGTCGCCGCCCTGGTACTGGTGGCTGATCCGCTCGGTGGTGCCCTTGACCCGGTCCCGCAGGAAGACCGCGCTGCCGGACACGTGCGCGTCGTCGATCTCGAAGACGGCGTACCGGCCGTCGGCGCTCAGCGACAGCGAACGGCGGGCGGGCTGTCCGGCGAACTCGTCCGGCAGATCGACGTCGAGGCGCTCGAACGTGCCCGACTTCCGGTCGTACAACTGCACATTCGCCTTGTACGTGGCGTCCTCCTCGCCGGACAGCATCGCGACGTACCGGCCGTCGGCGCTGAGGGACGGGGCGGACAGAGCGCGGCCGTCCTGGCTGATCCGCTCCAGCTCGCCGCTGTCCAGATCGCGTACGAAGACGTCCGAGACGCCGTTGGTGTCCCCCGGCACCAGATCGGTCGCGGTGGTGTCGAAGGCGGCGTACCGGCCGTCCCTGCTGATGACGGTGGACTGCGTCCGCTCGTCGGCCGCGTTCCCGTCGGCGGTGACGCTCACCCCTTCGGTGCGCGCCGCGGCTCCCTCCGCGGCGGCCGCCGTGAACGTACCCGCGGTGAGTGCGGCCACGACGGCCGCGCCCAGGGCGGTGCGTACGGCAATTCGCATGATGGTTCCCCCCGTTGCACTGTGCAGCGTGATCGTTCCCCCGGCCCCGTGCCGGGGGCGTACGGACATCCAAGCGCACGCACCGCGTCGTAGACAATCCGCACAGTTACGTACAACCCCGGACGGGGTTCGAGGGTCCGCGGGACGACGGACGCCGCCGCCGGCCGGCTCCGGCAGGAGCCCGCGCCGACGACGGCGTACGCGCGGATCGCGGGGCGTCAGCCCAGGTTGTGCATCCAGCCGTGCTTGTCGTCGGCGACGCCGCGCTGGATGTCGAGCAGGGTCTCGCGCAGCTTCAGGGTGACCTCGCCGGGCTGCCCGCCGCTCTGCGTCCACTCGCCCGCGTTGCACTTGACCGTGCCCACGGGAGTGATGACGGCGGCGGTGCCGCAGGCGAAGACTTCGGTGAGGGTGCCGTCGGCGGTGTCGGCCTGCCACTGGTCGATGGAGATCCGGCCTTCCGCCGACTCGTAGCCGAGGTCGCGCGCGACGCTCAGGAGCGAGTCGCGGGTGATGCCGGCGAGCAGCGAACCGGTCAGCGACGGGGTGACGATCTTGTCCCCGTACACGAAGTACAGGTTCATGCCGCCGAGTTCCTCGACCCACTTGTGCTCGACCGCGTCCAGGTACGCGACCTGGTCGCAGCCCTTCTCGGCGGCCTCGGCCTGGGCGAGCAGCGAGGCGGCGTAGTTGCCACCGGTCTTGGCGTCGCCCATGCCGCCGGGCACCGCGCGCACCCGGTCCTCGGAGAGCCAGATCGAGACGGGCTTGACGCCACCGGGGAAGTACGCGCCGGCGGGCGAGGCGATGACCACGAACAGGTACTCGTTGGCGGGCCGCACGCCGAGCCCGACCTCGCTGGCGAACATGAACGGCCGCAGGTAGAGCGACTCCTCGCCGCCGTGCGCCGGCACCCACGCCTTGTCCTGCTTGACCAGCGCGTCGCACGCGGCGATGAAGGTCTCCACAGGCAGCTCGGGCATCGCGAGCCGGCGGGCCGAGGCCTGGAACCGCCTGGCGTTGGCGTCCGGCCGGAAGGTGGCGACCGTGCCGTCGGGGCGCCGGTACGCCTTGAGGCCCTCGAAGATCGTCTGCGCGTAGTGCAGCGTCATGTTGGCCGGGTCGATGGACAGCGGCGCGTACGGCACGAGCTCGGCGTCGTGCCAGCCCCGGCCCTCCGTCCAGCGGATGGTCACCATGTGATCGGTGAAGTGGCGGCCGAATCCCGGCTCGGCCAGGATCGCCTCCCGCTCCGAGTCGGACAGCGGCTGCGCGGAGGGCTTGAGCTCGATCGTGGGCGTCGTCATGAGTGGTTGTCCTTCACCGTCTTGTGTGTGACGGACCGCGCTCACGCCTGTCTCCGTTGGTACGTCCGAGCTTCCTCGCATGCCGCGGCCCCGCGTTCGATTATCGCGCGGAGTCGGGCATGGACGAAACAGGGTGGAATGCGGCCCAGGGGTTGATGGTGACACCCGGGGCCGTACAAGGGAAAGCCGCCGGGTGCCTGAGCGACCCGGCGGCTGGGGAGTTGCCGGCGGGTCAGCCGGATACTCGGGCGGTGAGTGCGTCGCCGATTTCGTCGGTGGTACGGGCCGTCCCGTCGCGCTCCGCGAGGTCGGCGGAGACCGCGGCCTCGATGCGCTCGGCCCGGTCGGCGTGACCGAGGTGACGGAGCAGCAGGGCGACCGAGAGGACGGTGGCCGTCGGGTCCGCCTTGCCCTGGCCCGCGATGTCGGGCGCGGAGCCGTGCACCGGCTCGAACATGGACGGGAAGTCGCCCGTCGGGTTCACGTTGCCGGAGGCGGCCAGGCCGATTCCGCCGGTGACGGCGGCGGCGAGGTCGGTCAGGATGTCGCCGAAGAGGTTGTCGGTGACGATCACGTCGAAGCGCTCGGGCTGGGTGACGAAGAAGATCGTCGCGGCGTCGACGTGCAGATAGTCGGTGCTGACCTCGGGGTACTCGGCGGCGACCCGGTCGAAGGTGTTCTTCCAGAGGTGGCCCGCGTACACCAGGACGTTGTTCTTGTGGACCAGGGTGAGCTTCTTGCGGGGCCGGTTGTTCGCCCGCTCGAAGGCGTCGCGGACGACGCGCTCGACGCCGTACGCCGTGTTGACGCTGACCTCGGTGGCGACCTCGGCCGGGGTGCCGGTGCGCAGCGAGCCGCCGTTGCCCGTGTACGGGCCCTCGGTGCCCTCGCGTACGACGACGAAGTCGATGTCCGGGCGGCCGGCGAGCGGTGTCGCCGTGTTCGGGAAGAGCTTGCTCGGCCGGAGGTTGATGAAGTGGTCGAAGGCGAAGCGCAGTTTGAGGAGGAGTCCGCGCTCGAGGACGCCGGAGGGGACCGAGGGGTCGCCGATGGCGCCGAGCAGGATCGCGTCGTGGCCCTTGAGAGCTTCGAGCTCCTGGTCCGGGAGGGTCTCCCCCGTGCGGTGCCAGCGCTGGGCGCCGAGGTCGTACTCCTTGGTCTCCAGCTTCACATCCTGCGGGAGGGCCGCGTTCAGGACCTTCAGGCCCTGGGCCACGACCTCCGGGCCGATGCCGTCACCGGGGATCACTGCGAGATTGAGGCTGCGAGACATGTCGCGCAGCCTACTCGGCGTCCCATGGAATGACATCGCATGTCCAGTATCCGGACATGCGAGGGTGGCCCGTAACCGGTCCCGGCTCACCGGATCGACACGGTCCGTTCATGCCGGGGTGGGGCCCCGGTCGGCGTCCCCTGGGAAGTTCCACGGCATGGACACTCCCGACATCGGCATACCGGAGCAGCTCGCCAGGCGCCTGAGCATGCCGGAACAGCACGAGTACCTGCGCGACCGGCATGCACGCCCGAAGGTCAGCCGGCGCTCGGCCCTGGCCGGCGGCCTGGTGACCGCGGCGGCCGCGGGCGGCGCAGGGCTGCTGATCGGCGGCGCGGACAGCGCGGGCGCGGCGGGTCCCGGCGCCGCACCGGCCGCAGCAGG
>NZ_QUAK01000191.1 GCF_003429565.1 Streptomyces triticagri | reverse complement strand
CGGTCGGCGCCGCCGCCGAAGACCCGGACGGCCGGGGCGCCGAGCCCGGCCGCCAGGCGCAGGTGCGCGGCCAGGTCCTCCTGGGGCGTGTCCCGCTCGCCGTCGGCGGCCGCCACCTGGACGTACGAGGCGAGGCAGACGAGGTGCAGGCCTGCCGCGCCGAGCCGGGCGGCGAGCGCGTCGGCCTCGGTGGCCGGCATCCGCGGATACGCCAACTGGCCTGCCGCACACCGGAGTTCGACCCCGGTGCAGGCGCCTGCCGGCACCTCCCCCGCCAGGCGGATCACCTCGTCGAGGTCCGCATCGGGGCAGCCGAGCGTGCTGAACGCGCGGCGGTACGGGAGCCGCTGCGCGGGGCGTGGGGTCATACGGTCATCACTCCGTCCGTGACCAGTTCGACGCGGGAGCCGTCGGCCGCGGCCGACTCGTACACGGCGAGCGCCGCCGCGACCACGGACCGCCCGTAGCGGGCGTCCACGTACCGCCCAGCGCCCGGACCGCCGCGCGCGGCGGCGACGAATCCGTCCAACTGGGTGCGCAGAGCGTGCTGTTGACGCTCGGGGTCGGCGCCCCGCAGTCGCTCGGATCCGCCGTCGCGGAGCAGGAAGAGGCCTTCCGTACCGGACACCCGCAAGGTGGCGCGGTCCAGCACCACCTCGGTCTCGTCGAAGTACGGGGCGCCGCGGCTGATCAGAGAGACGGATGCGCTGGTGCCGTCGGCCAGTTGGAGGAGGGCGAGGGCGTCGGTCTCCACGTCGAGTCCGGTACGGCCGTGCACCACGCCGGTCACATGGCGTATCGCGGTTCCGGTGAACCACTGGATGCGGTCGAGGCCGTGGGTGCCGACGTTGAGCACGATGCCGCCGCCGGCCAGTTCGTGGTCGAAGAACCAGGACGGCCGCGAGCCGGGGTCGTAGTGCGCGGAACGCCGGTGGGTGACCAGGACCGGCCGCCCGAACTCGCCGGAGGCGACGATCCGTCGGGCCTCCTCGGCGACGGGGTCGAAGTGCACGACGTGCGCGACGGCGAGCAGGGTGCCGGCCTGCTCGCAGGCGTCGATCATCCGTGTGCAGTCCTCGACGGTGGTGGCCATGGGCTTCTCGACCAGGACGTGCAGACCGGCCTCGGCGGCGTCCGTGACCATCGGCGTGTGCAGTGCGTGCGGGGCGGCCACGATCACCGCGTCGAGCCGGGTCTTGGCGAACATCTCGCGGTGATCGGCGAATACGGGAAGCCCCGCCGGGGCGAGCGCTCGGGCCGCGGGGCCCCGGGGGTCACAGATCGCGGCAACCTCATACCCTTCCGCACCCGCCGCCGCACTCACGTGCGCGGCACCGACGCTCCCCGCGCCGATCAGTCCGATACGGAACCGGCGGCCGGCCGGAACGCTGCTCATGCATGTCTCCTGTCGCAGAGGTACGGGTCGGCGGGGGGCCGCCGAGGGGTTTGTGGCCGACCGGCGGCGCCGGGGGCGCCGAGGGGTTCGGCGGCCGGGGTGGCCGGGGCCTGTGGGCTTTTGTTCGGCTGGGTGCCGGGGGGGGATCGGTGCGGCGGGTGCCACCGAGGTGGTGCGGATCGGCTGGGCACCGGGCGAATCGGTGCGGCGGGGCGCCGAGGTGGTGCGGTTCGGCTAGCGCCGCCGGGGGGATGTGGTTCGGCGGGGCGCCACCGAGGTGAAGCAGTTCGGCAAGCACCTCCGGGGTGAAGCAGTTCGGCAACCGCCGGGGGATACGGTTCGGCGGGATGCCGAGGTGGTGCGGTTCGGCGGGCCACCTAGGTGAAGCAGATCAGCGGGACCGCCGAGGTGAGGAAATTCGGCGGGACGCCGACATGGTGCAGATCGGCGGGCACCACCGGGGTGAAGCGTTTCGGCAAGCACCGCCGGGGCAAGCAGCTCGGCGGGCGCCGAGGTCATACAGCTCAGCGGAGCCACCGAGGCGATGCGCCTCGGAACGCGCCGCCGAGGTCGTGCGGTTCGGCGGGTGCCGGCCGGGGCGGACGGGCCGTGGGCCCCGGCGTGAATGCGGGGCGGCCCGCGGCCGAGCGACGGTGCGGAGAGGTACAGGCCGCCGGCCCCGTTCCTGCCGACCGGTCGGAGCGATCCGGTCGTCGGGCACCGGCCACGGCCGGGATGCGCAGGAGAGACACCGCCCTCCCGCGGAAAGGAGCGCCGTACGCCGCGGACGCGGCCTGAACCGGAACCAGCACGCGGACGCAGCCCGAACCAGAACGAGCCCCCGGACGCAGCCCGAACCAGAACCAGCGCGCAGACGCAGCCCGACCCCGAAACAGCCCCGGACGCAGTCCGCAGTACCCCTCACCCCGCGGACGCAGTCCGCCCCGTGGGCACCCCTGCCACAGACGTCCTCGGACGTCCCCCGCAGGAGGTGCGGACCACCAGGCGGGGCTGGATGTGGACGCGGTGGCTCGGTGCGGAGCCGGCCGAGTCCAGGAGTTCCAGGAGGAGTTGGGCGGACAGCGCGCCCACCTCGGACTTCGGTGGGGAGACTGCCGTGAGCGGTACATCGCCGACCTCCGCGACCTCGTCGTCGTACGCGACCACGGCCAGGTCCCGCGGGACCGCCAGGCCCTGGCGCCGGGCCTCGACCACGAGCGCCGCCGCGTCCCGGTCGCCGTGGCAGAACACGGCGGTGACACCCGCCGTCGCACAGTGCCGGACGTATTCGGCGATCTCCTCGCCGCCCCACACCTCCCGTCTGGCCACCGCCCCGTCGACGACGTCGACACCGAGCAGCGCCGCCGCCTCGTCGAAGCCCTGCGCGACCTGTTCGGCCGTGCCGGTGCGGCGCCGGCCGAGGTGGCCGATCCGCTGGTGTCCGAGCCCGCGGAGGTGGCGGACCGCGAGGCAGACGCCGCCCGCATGGTCGGTGCCCACCCAGGCCGTCGGGTCGTCCGGCTCCGGCGCCGGTGGCCGGCGTTCCACCAGGACGTACGGCAGCGGCAGTTCGCGCAGTCCGTCCACGTACGCCTGCGGGTCGGACATCAGATGCAGGTTGGGCACCAGCAGCAGGCCCTGCACCCCGCTGGCCACCATGGCGTCCAACTCGTCCTGCTCGACGCCGAGTTCGTACTTGGACGAGGCGAGGACGACGCCCACGCCGGCGTCCCGCAGGACGCGCTGGATCCCCTCGACGACGCGCGGGTAGTAGTACGTCGTCGACGGCACGAGTACGCCGACGAGCCGGCGCGCCGTCGACGCACCCGCCGACCCGGTGGGCGGCCCCGGTTCCGGAGGGGCGACGAAGGTGCCTGCGCCCTGGCGGCGCTGGACGATGCCCTCCGTGACGAGTTCACCGACCGCGCGCCGCAGGGTGTTGATGCTGACCGCGAGCGTGTCGGCGAGTTCGCGTTCGACGGGGAGCTGGGTGCCGGGGGCCCAGAGGCCGTTCTCGATGTTCGCCCGCAGCCGCTTCGCGACGTGCAGGTATTTCGGACCCTGAAGGAATGAATCCTTCTCCTGTGCCGATTTCATGCTGGGAGATTGCTGCAAACATGCTCTTGCGTCAACCCACTCGCAATGCTTTTCTGGCCGAAGTTGCAAGAAACTCAGGAATTCATTCCAAGAAATGGAATGAATTCACGGCGCGGGAGAAGTGATGACCGAATTGCTGACCGGGCACCGCGAACTGCGGGAGGAGGCCGGACTGCAGCGGGAACTCGCCCGGCCGGGCCCGGAGTTGGTGGCCGACGCCCGCGACTGGCCGGGCGGCGACGTACTGGTGCTGGGAGCCGGCGGGAAGACCGGCTCCGGGATCGCGGCCATGGCCCGCCGCGCACTGGACGCGGCAGGACGCAAGGACGCCCGGGTCCTCGCCGTCTCCCGGTGGACGGACGCCGCGGCGGGCGTGCAACTCGCCGCGCAGGGCGTCGAGATCGTCGCCGCGGACCTCTCGGACCCGGCCGTCCTCACCGACCTGCCGGAGGCCGGCGCAGTGATGCACCTGGTGGGCGCCAAGTTCGGCACGGCCACCGCGCCCGAGCAGGCCTGGCTGACCAACACCGTGCTGCCCGACCACATCGCCCGCCGCTGGCCCCGCACCCCGATCGTCGCCCTGTCCACGGGCAATGTGTACGGGATGACCGCCCCTGTCACGGGCGGCTCCCGCGAGGGCGACGAGCCCCGGCCCGATGGCGACTACGCGGTGACCTGCCTGGGCCGCGAGCGCGTCCTCACCCACGCCGCCCGCACCCGGGACACCCCGGTCGCCCTGATCCGCCTCAACTACGCGGTCGAGCCCCGCTACGGCGTCCTCGCCGACCTGGCCCGCACCCTGCTCGCCGGCCGGCCCGTGGCCCTGGACACGGGTGCGGTCAATGTCGTCTGGCAGCGCTACGCCAACGAGGTCGTCCTGCGCAGCATCGGCCGTGCCCGCGGCGGCTCGCCGTTCGTCCTGAACCTCACCGGCCCGGAGACGGCAGGCGTCCGGACGCTGGCGCTGCGGCTGGCCGAACTCCTGGACGTAAAAGCCGAGTTCACGGGTGAGTCACCCGCCACCAGCCTGCTGAGCGACGCCACCGCCTGCCATGCGCTGTTCGGCTATCCGGACCGGAGCCTCGGTGAGCTCATCGAGCTGCAGGCGGCCTGGCTGCTCGCCGGGAACGAACTCTGGGACAGGCCGACGAAGTTCGATCGCAGGGACGGTCGGTTCTGATGGCGGCCGCCGCGCTCTCCGCCGAAGCGGCCGAGCTCCTGCACCGCGGTACCGTCGTCCCCGCGCACCCGCTCGCCCTTCGCCCCGACCGCACCCTCGACGAGCGCCGCCAACGCGCTCTGACCCGCTACTACTTGGCGGCCGGCGCGGGCGGTGTCGCCGTCGGCGTGCACACCACCCAGTTCGCGGTACGGGAGCACGGACTGCTGCGCACGGTGCTCGAACTCGCGGCGGAGGAGGTCGACAAGGCCGCGATCGGGACGGACCGCACCGTCGTGCGGATCGCCGGAGTCTGCGGCCCCGTGCGGCAGGCCGTACGGGAGGCCCGTACCGCCCGTGAACTCGGCTACGACGCCGTGCTCGTGTCGCCCGCAGGACTGCCCGACGCGGATCTCGACGCGCTCCTGGACCGCAGTGCCGCCGTCGGCGAGGTGCTGCCCGTGGTCGGCTTCTATCTCCAAGAGGCCGTCGGCGGACGGTACTTGCCGCGCTCGTACTGGCGGCGGCTCGCCGATCAGGAGTCGACCGTCGCGGTGAAGGCCGCGCCCTTCGACCGGTACCGCACCCTGGAGCTGGTCCAGGGTGTCGCCGACTCCGACCGCGGCGCCGAGGTCGCCCTGTACACCGGCAACGACGACGCGATCGTCGCCGACCTGCTCACCCCGTACCACGTGCGGGGGCCCGCGGGACCGACCGTGCGCCACTTCGCCGGCGGGCTGCTCGGGCACTGGGCGGTGTGGACCCGCTCGGCGGTCCGGCTGCTTGCGGACGTGCACGCGGCCCGCGCCGGCGACCCGGCCGCCCGGCGGCGCGCCGAGGCCCGGCTCGCCGGGGACACGGACGCCAACGCGGCGGTGTACGACGTGCGCGGCGGCTTCGCCGGCTGCATCGCCGGAGTGCATGAAGTGCTGCGCCGCCAGGGCCTGTTGGAAGGCACCTGGTGCCTGGACCCCGCGGAGGGTCTCTCGCCGGGACAGGCCGAGGAGATCGCCCGCGTGCACACCACCCACGACTGGCTCCGGGAGGAGGACCCGTTCGTCACCGGCGGTCTGCCCCACTGGCTGCGGTGACCCACCCCTGACCGCCCTTGCCCCACGCGCACCATCCATCCCTCGCACCAACCCCCACTGAAGGAACGAGGCACGAGACACCATGAGAACCGACACGACGCGCACGACCCGGGCCGCCCGGACCAGGAGGTCCAGGAAGACCAAGACGAAGGCCGTGCTCCTGGGCGCCACCGCGACGGGCGTACTCGCCACCCTCACCCTGGCCCCGCAGGCCACCGCGGAACGCACCGACGAGCCGGCCGCCGCGGCCGAGAACGACAAGCGCGCCGCCGCCCTGCAGCAGAACGACTTCGAGCGGCCGGAGGCCGGCGCCCCGTACACCATCTCCCAATGGGCACAGGACGGTTGGGATCTGTCCAAGGACGTCGGCTCGCCGCAGGGCTGGGACACCCGTACCCGTATCGACACCGAGACTCCCGCGCACAGCGGCGACAAGTCGCTGCGCGTCTTCTACCCGGAGGGTCGGATCGATCCGGAGAACTCCGGTGCGCTCGCTCCGTTCGCCATCCCCAAGGCCCAGGAGTACTACCTGTCGTTCTGGGTGAGGTTCAGCGAGGACTTCAGCTGGGGGACCACCCAGTTCGCGGGCAAGGTCGGCGTCGGGCTCGCGGGCGGCAAGGCCTGCTCCGGCGGTCAGCCCTGCAACGGCACCAACGGCTTCACCTCCCGCCCGATCTGGTCCAAGAGCAGCGGAAAGGCGGCCCTCTACTACTACAGCCTGGAGCACGAGGGCGAGTTCGGGGACGACATCGTGCTGCAGAAGGACGGCGCCGACATCGACTGGCCGAAGGGCGAGTGGGTCAATGTCGTCCAGCGCCTCAAGGTCAACACGGTCACCGACGGGCAGGCCAACCCCGACGGCGAGATCGAGGTCTTCTACAACGGCGAGTCCGCCGCGAAGAAGACCGGACTGCGCTTCGTCACCAATGACGACCAGGTCGACAAGGCCTACTTCTCCAGCTTCGCGGGCGGCGGCACCGACGAGTTCGCCCCTGCCAACGACGGCTACATCTGGTACGACGACATCAAGGTGTCCACCTCACGGGACGACATCTGCGAACTGAGCAACAGCTGTTCCTAGGGCCCGCCACGCCCTGACCGATCCGCCGATCAGTTGGTCCGCCGGTCATCCGGTCCATCGACCATCCGGTCCACCGATCCGAGCCGGTGGTGCCGGGAGGACACACCCGCCTCCCGGCACCACCCGCTCCTCCCGCGTACTGGAGTGCTCTTCCTTGCCCACCACACCTTTCCCCGCACCCCGGTCCCTGACCACGTCCCCCGGCGGCGCCCCCGCCGGCGCCCCGGTGACGACGAGCGTCAACTCCGCGCTGCCCGACCAGGGTTACCTGCTGCGTACCGGACCGGACGGGGTGCGCATCGAGCACCGGGACCCGGCGGGCCTGCGCTACGCACTCGCGACCCTCGACCAGCTGCGCGCCTCCCCCGACTTCGCCGCCACCGGCTACGACATCGCCGACCACCCCGACTTCGAGCGCCGCGCCTTCCTGCTCGACGTCAGCCGGGACCGTGTACCGACCCGCCGCACGCTGGCCCGCTGGGTGGAGATCCTCGCCCTGGCCCGCTTCAACCAGCTGGAGCTGTACACCGAGCACACCTACGCCTTCCGCGACCACCGGCAGGTCTGGCAGGACGCGTCCCCGCTCACCGCCGAAGACCTGCGGTGGCTGGACGGGCGCTGCGCCGCGGCCGGCATCGACCTGGTGGTGAACCAGAACACCTTCGGGCACATGGAGCGTTTCCTCGCCCACGACGCGTACGTCCACCGCGCCGAGAACCCGGACGGATTCGAGCGCGGCGGCGCCCACCGCCCAGCGAGCACCCTCGAACCCACCGCCCGGAACGCCGACTTCGCGCACGGCCTGCTCACCGAGATCACCGCCCAGGTCCGCGCCCGGCGCCTGAACATCGGCGCCGACGAGCCCTTCGAGCTGGGCACCGGCCGCTCCCGCGAGCGGGTGGCCGAACTGGGCCTGGGGACCGTGTACTTCGACTATGTGACGCGGGTGATGCGGCCCTGGCTCGACGCCGGATACACCGTGCAGTTCTGGGCCGACGTCTTCGCGCACCACCCCGAGCTCCTGGACCGCGTACCGCCCGGTGCGATCCCGGTGATCTGGCAGTACGACGCGCCCCGGCACGCCGCGGACGCGGTTGCCGCGGACAGCGCGGAGGTCGCCGCCTGGCGGCAGCGCGGCGCCGATCTCGACCTGCTGCAGGACGGCTTCGCCACGCACTGCAAGCGCCTCGGCGACGCCGGGGTCCCGCACTGGGTGGCGCCCGGCGCCGGCAACTGGAACAGCGTCATCGGCCGCCTCGACAACGCCGTGGAGAACATGCTCGACGCCGCCGAGGCCGGTCTGGCGAGCGGCGCCTGCGGGTATCTGCTCACCTCCTGGGGCGACAACGGCATGTGGGACCCGCCGTCGGTGGCCTTCGGCCCGGCCGTGGTCGGCGGCGCCGTCAGCTGGTGCCTGGAGACCAACCGCGACCTCGACCCCGCCCCCGTACTCGACGAGCACGTCCTGCTCGACGCGGCAGGCCTCGCGGGACGCGTCCTCGGGCAACTGGGCGGTGTGTACCGTCTGTTCGGCGTGCCGCTGCTCAACGGCTCACCCATCGCCCGCGCGCTGTTCCCGGACTTCTCGCTGCCGCTGCCGGAGCTCCCGACGCCTGCCGCCCTCGACACCGCGGCGGCCACCCTCGCGGCCTGCCGCCGGGACCTCGCCGACTGCGATCCGGCGGCCGGCGACGGCGACGTGGTGGTACGCGAACTGGTGCACGCGATCGGCCTCGCGGAGTTCGCCGTGGACGTGCTGCGGGCCCGTACGGAGGCGGGCGGCTCCGACGCCGACGCCATCGACCCGCGAGCCGCCCGCCGGCTGCTCCGGCGCCTCGACCCGCTGCTCGCCGAGCAGCGCGCCTGCTGGCTGCTGCGGTCGCGCCCCGGTGGCCTGGACGACAGCCTGGCCCGCATCGCCCCGCTGCGGCACCAGCTCCTGCAGGCGGCCCAGCGGTGACCTCCTCCCCCGCGTCCCCCGAGGTCGACACCTGGCTGAGCACCCTCGGGGGACGGGGCGCCGCACCGGCGGGGCCCGACCCCGTCCCCGTATCGCCGGACGAGGCCGCGCGCCGTCTGCGGCTGCTCGCCGTACCGGCCGAGGACCGGGCGCCGGTCCTGGCGACGCTGCCCGACCCGGTCCGCTCCCCCGCGCTGTGGGAGGCGCTGCGGCACTGCCACCGCACCCTGTTCGCGGAATCGGGCCCGGCGCCGCGCGACACCGTGTGGCCCGACGCACCCGCCCGACTCGGCGCCGCGGGACGCTACTTCTATGTGCACCTGTATCTCCTCGCGCTGCCGACCGCGCTGGAGCGGCAGCGCCGGCTCGGCGTACCGGAGACCGTCGTCGCCGCGACCTTCGCCGATGTCGGCGCCAAGGCGGCCACATACCGTCTCGCGCACGGCACGGGTGGTTTCGACCGGCAGCTCTGGGCGATGCGGCACTTCCGCGGCACACTGCACCGCCTGGGCCGACTGCAGTTCGAGCGCACCACGCGGCCCGCGGCGGCATCCGGCGGCGCGCCCCGGCGGGACGGGCCGGCTCCGGGCGAGACCGTCCTCGACGTGCACATCCCCGAGGACGGCCCGCTGACCCCGGGGGCCTGCGACGCGTCCCTTCGCTCGGCCCGCGCCTTCCACGACCGGCACTTCGCCGCGGCGCCCACTGCGCGCTTCGCCACCTGCAGCTCCTGGCTCCTGGACGACCAGATCGCGGCGTATCTGCCCCCGTACTCCAACATCGTCCGCTTCCAGCGCCGCTTCACCCGCTACGCCGACGGGCCCGGCGCCGAGCGCCCCGTCGCCGACGACGACATCCTGCAGTTCGTTTTCCACACCCCACCCGGCACCACCGACCTCGGCCGCCTACCGCGGCACACCACCCTGCAGCGCGCCGTACTCCACCACCTCGACACCGGCGCCCACTGGTACCGGCCCACCGGCTGGACCCGACTCCCCTGAGCCTGCTGCCTGCACAGTTGTGACCTCACTGCTCTTGCAAGTGGTTCGCAAGAGACCCCTATCATTGAGCGGTTCACGACATCACAGAGGAACGCAGCAGCGCCGGAGGCGGAGTCCCCATGCATGTGCCCGACGGATTCATCGACGCGCCCGTGTCCGTCGCCGCAGGCGTCGCCGCCGCCGGTGCCGTGGCCGTCAGCCTGAAGGGGGCCCGACGGGAGCTCGACGAGCGCACCGCGCCGCTGGCCGGGCTCGTCGCCGCCTTCGTCTTCGCCGTGCAGATGCTGAACTTCCCCGTCGCCGCGGGCACCAGTGGCCATCTCCTCGGCGGGGCACTGGCCGCGATCCTGGTCGGGCCCTTCACGGGGGTCCTGTGCATATCCGTCGTACTGCTGATGCAGGGCATCCTGTTCGCCGACGGCGGGCTCACCGCGCTCGGCGTGAACATCGTCGTGATGGGCGTCGTGACCAGCGTCGTCGCATACGCCCTCTTCCGCGGCCTGGTGCGCGTACTGCCGCGCACCCGCCGGTCCACGACCGCCGCGTCCTTCGTCGCCGCGCTCGTCTCCGTACCGGCCGCGGCCTGCGCCTTCACGCTGATGTACTGGATCGGCGGCACCACCGACGTCCCGATCGGCAAGGTCTTCACCGCGATGGTCGGCGTGCACCTCCTGATCGGTGTCGGCGAGGCCGTGATCACCGCGCTGACCGTCGGCGCCGTGATCGCCGTCCGCCCCGACCTGGTGCACGGCGCCCGCGGCCTCGCCGCCCCGTTGAAGCTCCGCATCGGGGGCGAGCTGGTCGACGCCCCGGAGCCCGCCGCCGCGCCCGAGCCCGCGGCGG
>NZ_QUAK01000190.1 GCF_003429565.1 Streptomyces triticagri | reverse complement strand
GTCAGCCGCAGGGCACGACGGGGCAGGCGCCGCCGCAGGAGCAGCCCGCCGCGCCGCCGCCGGACCCGGGTGGCGCCCCGTCCACGGGCGGCGGCACCAGCGGCGGCGAACCGCCGGCCGAGAACCCGCCGGCCAACTCCGGCGGCGGCTCGGACGAGAACCAGGGCCGGCTGGTCGGAGGGCTGCTGGGGTGAGCGCGGCGCCTCAGGGGTGAGCCGGCCTGCTGTGGTGTGGTCGGCCGTGGTGGACGCCATCGGGCCCGGTACCTCCTGCGAGGTGCCGGGCCCGATGGCGTACGGCAGTCGTGCGCCTGGCCGGTGCCGGGGTCAACGCCCCCGGCCGGAGAGCTCCTTGGCGGCCTCGGTGAGGTCCTTGGCGGTGTCGATCGCCCGCCAGTACGCGCCCTGCGGGAGGGGGAAGCCGGCCAGGCGCCGCTCCCGGGCGAGCCGCGGGAACGTGGTGCGTTCGTGGTCGCCGCGCTCCGGGAGCAGCCCGGCGAAGGACGGGGCGAAGACGTAGACGCCCGCATTGATCTGGTACGAGACGGTCGGGGCCTCGATGAAGTCCGTGATGTGGCCGAAGTCGTCGGTCTCCACGGCGCCCCAGGGGATGCGCGGGCGGGCGAGGGCCAGGGTGGCGGTGGCGTCCCGCTCGGTGTGGAAGTCGGCCATCTCGCGGAGCGAGAAGCGGGTCCAGATGTCGCCGTTGGTGGCGTACCAGGAGCGGTCGGGGTGCGGGAGGTGCGCGGCCGCGTACTTGAGTCCGCCGCCGCGGCCGAGGGGCTCGGACTCCACCACGGTGCTGACGCGCAGCGGCAGGTCGGCCGAGGCGAGCCACTCCTCGAGGACCTCCGCGAGGTGCCCGCAGGAGACGACCGCGTCGGTGACGCCCTCGGCGGCCAGCCAGGCCAGTTGGTGGCCGATGATCGGCGTCCCGGTGCCGGGGATCTCGACCATCGGCTTGGGCCGGTCGTCGGTGTAGGGGCGCAGCCGTGAACCCTGGCCGCCGGCCAGGACGACGGCCTGCGTCGGGCGGGACTCGGGGGTGCTCGTCATGCCCGAACTGTATGCGGCGTACGAGGGCGGGGGCCGGGTGGCCCGTGGGGCACGGGCCGTCGGCGCCTGCCGTGGGAGTGCCGGTGGCCGGGGCGCGCCATGGGCCCCGGCGGGGTGTTCAGTGGCTGCAGTCGGCCGGCTGATCAGGCGCTCGACCGGCCGACTGCTCCGGTCCGGTGCTCGACCGGCCGTCTGCTCAGGTCTGCTGGGCGACGCCGGTGGCGAACGATGTGTCGCAGACCGGCCGGGAGAACGACTGGGCTCGGGCGGGGCCGTACTGCTTCACGGCGGCGCGGCCGAGGGCGCGGGCCAGGGACACGCAGTGCTTGGCGAGCGACGGCCGGGCGTTCACCTCCTGCTGGAGGTGGGTCAGGGCGATGCCCGGGTCCTTCTCCTGGAGCTCGATCAGCAGGCGCTCGCGCAGCTGGGCGTGCGGTGCGCGGGCCTTGGCCGGCGCCGAGGCGCGCTCGGCGGAGGCGGTGAGCAACGACGATGAGTTCCCCGGATTCCCCGACCAGTTGACCGTGGCGACTGCCAGTGTCCCGGACAGGACCAGGACGACCGGCAGGACGAGTGCGATGGTGCGGCCGATGCGGCGGGCAGGGCCGCGGCGCGGCAGAGGCTTGTTGGAGTGCGTCACGCGAGTGAGCGTAGCGCTCGGTGATGATTTGGCGACATTTCGTCACCCTGTTGAGGGATGTTTCGACGGGCGCTTTCGAATCGGAGGTTGACGCGGCGGTGATGAATTGCCCTGTCTGTCAGGGTATTTGGCGACCCGGTGGCGGAGGGGCGTGCGGGCAGGCGTGGGTCCGGTCGGGTCCTGCGCGTCGGGGTGGGCGGCCGAACGGCCGAGTGGCCCCGTACCGAAGTACGGGGCCACTCGGGGCAGTTGCTGTGCCGGGCCGCCGCTGTGGCGGGCCGGTGGGTCAGTCGCTGAGGCGCTCGCCGGTGGAGGTCGAGAAGACGTGCGTCTCGCCCGGCCGCGGCACGACGTGCAGCTCGGCGCCCTTGTCCGGGACGGAGCGGCCGCTGACGCGGACCACGAGGTCCTTCTGCTCGCCGCCTGCCACCTCGGCGGTGCCGTAGATGTAGGCGTCGGCGCCGAGTTCCTCGACCACGTTGACCGTGACCGCGAGGCCCGCGGGGGCGTCCGTGGTCTCCTTGGACAGGCTCTTGGCGGCCTCGCCGTTCTGCTCGACGACGTCGAAGTGCTCGGGGCGGACGCCGACGGTGACCGTGCTGTCGCCCTTGTCCGATGCGGTGGAGAGGGCGTCGCGGCCGACCGGCACGACCGAGTTGCCGAACTTGACGCCGCCGTCGGTGATCGGGACCTCGACCAGGTTCATGGCCGGAGAGCCGATGAAGCCGGCGACGAAGAGGTTGGCCGGGCGGTCGTACATGTTGCGCGGCGAGTCCACCTGCTGGAGCAGGCCGTCCTTGAGGACCGCGACCCGGTCGCCCATGGTCATGGCCTCGACCTGGTCGTGGGTGACGTAGACCGTGGTGATGCCCAGGCGGCGCTGCAGCGAGGCGATCTGCGTACGGGTCGAGACGCGGAGCTTGGCGTCCAGGTTCGACAGCGGCTCGTCCATCAGGAAGACCTGCGGCTCACGGACGATCGCGCGGCCCATCGCGACACGCTGGCGCTGACCGCCGGAGAGCGCCTTCGGCTTGCGGCTCAGGTACTCGGTGAGGTCGAGGATCTTGGCGGCGTCCTCGACCTTCTGGCGGATCTCGGCCTTCGGGACGCCTGCGATCTTGAGGGCGAAGCCCATGTTGTCGGCGACCGACATGTGCGGGTACAGCGCGTAGTTCTGGAACACCATCGCGATGTCCCGGTCCTTCGGCGGCAGGTGTGTGACGTCGCGGTCGCCGATGCGGATCGCGCCCGCGTTGACGTCCTCGAGGCCCGCGAGCATGCGCAGCGATGTGGACTTTCCGCAGCCGGAGGGGCCGACCAGAACCAGGAACTCGCCGTCCTCGATCTCGATGTCGAGGCCGTCCACAGCGGGCTTCTCGGTGCCCGGGTAGACGCGGGTCGCCTTGTCGAACGTGACTGTTGCCATGGGCTTGTTGCCCCCTTCACCGGCAGGAACGTGCCGGACGATCCGAGTAAAGGAAGTGGTGTAGTCCACCGATGTGGACCGGCTGTGACGCTACCCGCTGGGATTGGTTTGCGGTAGAGGTCGGATCACAGGGGATTCGGCGAGGGGTCTGGAGGGGCCTGGTGCGGGCTCTGCGGCGGGCAGGAAGCCGGTGCTCTCGAGGTGGCGTACGCAGGCGTGGAAGAGGTCCGGGCCGTCGCCGGCGAGGTCGATTCCGGCCGGCGCGAGCAGCGCGCGCGTGGAGTCCGGTGCGATGCGGTGGGTGCCCTCGGAGCCGATGTCGCCGCCCTCGCCCTGCAGGATGCCGAGCAGCGCGGCGCCCGCCGGGTTCGTCCGCAGGGCCTCGGTCCACTGCTCGCGCGGCACGCGCGCGATGCGGTGGCCGTGGCCGCGCAGGCGGTCCACCGCTGTGGACAGGGTGAGGCGGCGGCCGGCCGCCAGGTGGAAGGTCGCACCGGTCGCCCTCGGGTCGCCGGCCAGTGCCACCAGGGCCTCGGCGGCCCGGTCGACGGCGACCAGGTCGAAGGCGAGTTCCTCGCCGGACGCGGTGGGTTCGGGGGCGAGGCCGGTCTCGGCGCAGGCGCGCAGGAGCAGCCACAGGAAGTCGGTTTCCGGGCAGACGCCCGTCGCCGTGTCGCCGGTGACCCGGGTCGGCCGGTGCACGGTCACCGGCAGTCCACGCGCGCGTGCCTGCTCGACGAGGGACTCCGCCGCCCATTTGGACTGTGCGTAGCCGTGCCGCAGCCCGGTCACCGGCGGCAGCGGGTCCGTGGCGTGCCAGGCGCCGGCGGCCGGTTCGCCGGACAGCACGCCGACCGTGGAGACGTGGTGCACGGGCACCGTCCGGTGGGCGGCGGCCAGGCGCAGGATCTTGGCGGTGCCGTCCACGTTGGCGGCGCGCAGCCGGTCGTACGGCTCGACGAGATTGACCGCGGCACCGCAGTGGTGGATCACGTCGACGGTCCGCGCGAGGCGGTCGTACGTGTCCGGGGCCAGGCCGAGGCGCGGCGCGGCGAGGTCCCCGGGGACGGCCTCCACGCGCGCGTGGTCGACGGTCAGGGAGTAGCGGTCGAGGGTCTCGGTGAGGCGCCGGGTGGCGTGCTCCGGGCCGTCGGCGCGGACCAGGCAGTGCACGGTCGCGTCCGTGCGCTCCAGGAGCGCACGCAGCAGGAAGGCGCCAAGGAACCCGGTGGCGCCCGTCAGGAGGACCTTTCGGGGGCGGTCGGTGGCTGCCTCGGGGGTCCCGGTCACGGTGATGTCGGCGGGCAGCCTCGGGTCGATCACGGCGGGGACACGAGCGGAGCGTTTGGCGTCGCCCAGGGCGGCGAGTGCGGCGACCGTGGGCGCGGTGAACAGGGAGTTGAGCGGCAGGCGGGCACCCAGGACCGGGCGCAGGGCGAGGGCGAGCCGGGCGGCGGTCAGGGAGTCGCCGCCCGCGTCGAAGAAGTCCTCGTGCACGTTCGGCCGGTGCGGGCTGCCGAGGGTCTGCTGCCAGAGTTCGGCGATGCGGTCCTCGACAGGGGTGCGCGGTCGGGTGCGGTGCCGCGGGGCGTCCGTGGCGGCCCCGACGGTGGCGGGTACGGGATCGGCTGCCAGGGCCGCGCGGTCGACCTTGCCGCTGGGGGTGAGCGGGAAGGCGTCGGTGAGGACCAGGGCGGCGGGTACGAGATGTGCGGGGAGGCGGGCACGGAGCCGGGCCAGGAGCCGCGGGAGGTCCGGGGGTGGCGGGGGTGCCGGCTGGGCCGGCTGGTCCGGGTGAGGCTTTCTGGAGGGCGTCTCGGGCGTGCAGTGGGCGACGAGGCGCTTCGGGGTGCCGGTGGCGACGACCACGGCGTCCGCGATGCCGGGGAGCTCGCGTACCGCGGTCTCGACCTCGGCCGGCTCCACGCGGAAGCCGCGGATCTTGACCTGGGCATCGCGGCGGCCGATGAACTCCACGGTCCCGTCCGGGAGATGACGGGCGAGGTCGCCGGTGCGGTAACGGCGCTCCTGTGGGGGCCCGGCGTCCGGGGCGGTCCGAGGCGGGCGTGTGAAGCGGGAGGCCGTTTCCGCCGGCAGGTTCGGATAGCCGTCGGCCAGGCTCACGCCGGCCACGTACAGCTCGCCGACACTGCCGGCCGGCACGGGCTGCTGCCGTTCGTCGAGGACGAGGATCCGGGACCCCGGCAACGGGCGTCCTATAGGAGGGCGTTCGGGCCAGTCGGCGGCATCGGGGCCGAGTCGGTGGGCGGTGACCACATGGGTCTCGGAAGGGCCGTACTGGTTCTCCAGAGTGGCCGCCGTCAGCTCCCCGAAGAAGGTGCGCAGGGCAGGGGTGATGTGGAGCTGTTCGCCGGCCGTGACGATCTCCCGCACCCGGCAGCGCCTGCCCGTCACGGTCGCGGTCTCGGCGAGCTGCTGCAGGGCGACGAACGGCAGGAAGAGCCGATCCACCTCTTGGTCCTCGATCAGGTCGAGCAACTGCTCCGGGTCCCGGCGCAGTTCGTCCGCCACGAGGACGAGCGTGCCGCCGGACGCCCAGGTGGCGAACAGCTCCTGGAACGCCACATCGAAGCTCGGCGGGGCGAACTGCAGGGTCCGCGAACCGGCGCCGCACGACGAGTGCCCGCTCTGCCAGTCGACCAGGGCGGCGAGCGAACGGTGCGGCATCGCGACGCCCTTGGGGCGCCCGGTCGAGCCGGAGGTGTAGACGACGTAGGCGAGGTCCTCGGGCGCGACGGGGACCCGCCCGGCGGCGGGGGACCCGAGGGATGTGTGAGGGCCGTCCACGGCCGCGGCGTCCGGCGACAGCACGTCGATGCCCGGGTGCGCATCGGAACCGTCGGCCGAGGCGGCGACGAGGGCCGTCGCGCCACTGTCCGCGAGCATCAGGCGGCGCCTGGCGGCCGGGTAGGCGGGGTCGATGGGCACACAGGCGGCCCCGGCCTTCAGGACGCCCAGGACGGCGGTGGGCAGCGCCGTGCCACGCGGCAGGCAGACGGCCACGCGGCCGCCCGCGTGGCCGCGTGCGACCAGCTCCCCGGCCAGCGCGTCCGAGGCCGCGTCCAGTTCGCCGTACGAGAGCGTTTGCGGGCCGTGCACGACGGCCGGAGCGTCCGGGGTGCGGGAGGCCCGGACGCGGAACGCCTCGTGCACCAGCGGGGGTTCGGGCCGAGGGACCGGCCCGCCGTCCGACCACCGGTCCAGCAGGGCGAGTTCCGCGTCGGGGAGCAGCCGCAGGTCGTCGACGGGATGCTCGGGGTGGCGCACCGCGTCGTCGAGCAGCGTGGTGAAACGGTCCGCCAGGCGCTGCGCCTCCTCGCCGCTCCACAGGTCGGACGCATACTCGAGGAGCCCGAGGAACCCGCCGCCGGACGAGGCGTCGACCGGCACCAGGTGCACGAACGCGTCGAACTTCGCGGTCCCGTTGTGTGCGTACAGGCGTTCCCCGGTGACACCCGGCAGGTCCAGGCCGGGCGCGTCCGCGTCATCGACGGTCAGGACGACCTGGAACAGCGGGAAGCGGGCCGGGTCTCGGTCCACGGCCACCTCCCGCACAAGGCGGCCGTACGACACCTCCCGGTGGGCGACCGCGTCCCAGACCGCCGATTTCGTGCCCCGGGCCAGTTCGGCGAAAGTGCCCTCCACGCGCGTGCGCAGCGGCAGCAGATCGGTCAGACAGGCGATCATCGGCTCGAGTTCGGGCGCGTCACGGCGGGACACCGGGGTGCCGATCACCACGTCGCGCTGCCGGGCGAGCCGGCCCAGGACCGCGGACAGTGCGGCCGCGAGGATCGCGAACGGAGTGACGCGCAGCGACCGGGAGAGGGCCCGCACGCGCGCGTGGAGGTCGCCGTCGATCCGGAACCGTACCTGACCGCCCTTCCCGCTGGGGGAGGCGGGCCGGGTGCGGACCGAGGGGAAGGTGGACTCGGCCGGCGCTCCGTCGAGCACGGCACGCCAGTGCGCCATCCCGGGATCCTCGGCACCGTCCACGCGCGTGTGGACGCCCGTGTGGACACCTGCGTGGACATCGGTCGCCCGGGAGCGGGCGTACGGGCCGAACTGCAGCGGTACGGCGGGGAGTTCCGGCTCCCGTCCGTCCACGTACGCGGAGTACAGCTCGCTGAACTCGAGGTCGAGGAGCCGGAAGCACCAGCCGTCGAGCACCGCGTGGTGCGCCACCACGGCGAGCACATGGTCCTGTGGCCCCGCCTCCAGGAGGGTCGCCCGCAGCAGCGGCGGCTCGTCCAGGGGTACGGTCCGCGCGACCGCCGCGCGGACCGCGGTATCCAGCTCGCCGGGGAGCACCGTCCGCTTGTCGACCCGCACCGGGCCGGCCGGGGCGACCACCTGGGACGGCACACCGGCGACCTCCGTCAGGCGGCTGCGCAGCGCCTCGTGGCGGGCCACGACGGCGGTCAGGGCGTGCTCCACGGCGCCCGGGTCCAGCGGGCCGCGCAGCCGGTGCACCCAGTTCTCCAGGTAGCGCGAAGGACCGTCGTGCAGACGGTCGTTGAGCCAGATGGACTCCTGCTCCGGGGTCATGGGGTGGACCGGGTGCGGGATGCCGGGCGTCGTCGTGGGCCGGTGGTCGTCGGTGGTCATGGCCGGCTCCGGCGGGTGAGGGCGTCCCGGTCGGTCTTGCCGTTCGCGGTGACGGGCAGGGCGGGGAGCGCGTGCACGGTGTGCGGGACGAGGTGGCGGGGCAGCGCGGTGCGCAGGGCCCGACGGACCGTGGCGGCGGTCACCGGCCGCTCGGGCCGTGTCGTGTAGTAGAGCTCCAGGCGGCCGTTCACGGGGACGACGGCGCAGTCCCGGAGTCCGGGGACCTGCCGGGCGGCCGCTTCGGTCTCGGCGGGCTCCACGCGATGTCCGGCGATCTTCACCTGGCGGTCGGTGCGGCCGCGGAAGTGCAGCACTCCGTCCGCGTCGAGGAATCCCCGGTCGCCGGTGCGGTACGCGCGCGTGGGGCGGCCGTCCACGGTCAGCGTCGTGAACCGTTCCGCGGTCGCTTCGGGAAGGCTCAGATATCCGGCCGCGAGTCCCTCCCCGGACACCCAGATCTCGCCGTCGACCAGATGGACTCCGGTGTGCGGTACGGGAGTTCCCACCGGAATGCCGTCCGGCCGGTCGCAGTCCGCAGCGGTGATGCGGTGCGTGGTGGCGAAGACGCAGCTCTCCACGGGACCGTAGCCGTTGATCAGGGCGGTGTGCGGGTGCCGGCGCAGGAAGGCGCGTACGTGCGCGGGTGACAGGACCTCGCCGCCGGTGAGTACGTGGGTGAGGCCGGCGAACGCGTCCGGGTCCTCGTCCATGAACAGGTTGAACAGCGACGACGTGATCCACAGGGTGTCGACCCCGGCGCCGGACACCAGGTCCCGCAGATCGTCCGGCAGCAGGCTGCCGCTCTCGCTCATGGCACAGGCGGCGCCACTGGTCAGCGCACCCCACACTTCCAGCGTGAACGCGTCCCAGGCGACCGGCGCGGCCTGCGCCATCACCCGCCCCGGCCCGAGCCCCGCGATCCGGTCCGGGCCCGCGAAGAGCCGCGTCGTGGCCCGGTGCGGCGACAGCACGCCCTTCGGGGCCCCCGATGTGCCGGAGGTGAAGAAGACGGCGGCGGTGGCGGAGGGGTCCACGGGAGCGTGACGGTTGCTCTCTTGCTCTACGCGTTCTTGCTCTACGCGCGCGTGGCTGCTGTTTTCGTGCCCCACGCGCGCGTGGGGCACTTCCTCACCCGCGCTGTGCACCCGCAGCGGACCGGGCTCCCAGACCCGGCCCGGCTCCAGGGCCCTGCCCACGGCCACCGGCGGGTCCAGCGCGGCGACCACGGTGCGCAGCCGCTGCTCCGGCCAGGACGGGTCCAGGGCGGCGTATCCCGCACCACACTTGAGTACGCCGAGCAGCACGGCCACCAGCAGCGGAGACCGCTCCACCGCAACCGGGACCAGAGTGCCGGGACCGGCCCCACGCCGCCGCAGCTCGGCCGCGAACACCTCGGCCGCACGGTCGAGTTCGCCGTACGTGAGCCGTAGCCGCCCCTGCGAGACGGCCGGGGCGTCCGGCGTGCGCGCGGCATGTGCGGCGACTGCCTCGTGAATCAGCCCGGGGACAGCCGACCCGCCGCCGGCGGCGGTGGCCGACGGTATCCCGAGGTCAGACAACGTTGCCGCCGGATGCGGGACGACCGCCCGCGTCCTTCTGCGCCGCCGCGGCGACGCCCGCACAGAAGTCCCCGAGGGTCTCGCTGTCGAACACGCTCTCCGCCGCGGCCTTGATCCCGAGATCCCTGCCGACCCGGGCACAGATACGTATCGCCTGCAGCGAGGTGCCGCCGACGTCGTAGAAGTTCTCACCCAGCGGTGCCTCGGGCACCTCGAGCACCTCGGCGATGATCCGCGCGGCCTCGCCCGCGACCTGCTCCGCCGTAGCCTCCACGTCTGGCCCCTCAGTCCCTGGAAATCGAACACCCACAGTCCGATTTCTACCAGCCACCGCCGCGTCCCCGGCCCGTGGGGCGCCCACCCACTTCTCCGTGGAACGCCACGCACCCGCTGTGTAAGGTGGACGAGCCGCTCACACACACGGCATGCCTCCTTAGCTCAGTTGGCCAGAGCGACGCACTTGTAATGCGTAGGTCGTCGGTTCGATTCCGACAGGGGGCTCACCCGAAACCCCAGCTCAGATGCTGTCTGAGCTGGGGTTTTTCGTTCAGCGGATACGGCGGCGACGCAGGCCGTTTCGAGCCGCGCCGAAACATCTGTCGTTCGGTGCCCCGGGTGGTCGACAGTCGTGGGACGACCGCGATCGAAGGGGGAACGAGCGTGAAGTTCAAGAAGACGGTGGCGCGCGGCACCGCGATGGCACTGCTTGCGACCGGAGGGGTGGCCGCCGGCACTGCGACCGCTACCGCCGGCGGGGAGCCGGTGGAAGCCAAGGGTTCGTGGAAGCGCGCCTGCGCGACGCGCGAACACCCCAACGACAAGGACGGATTGTCCCTGTTCGCGTCGAGGTACTGGAGTGGCGACAGCAGTACCAACGCAAACGCCCACTTCCAGTCCTACGGCGAGGTGTGGGAGGCGGAGAACCGGACCACCGCCAAGGTGACCGTCCGCGGATACGTCAGCGGAAAGCTCGAGTTCAAGGCGGTCCTCAAGAAGAAGGGCGACAAGGCGAGGAAGAACGATTCCTTCACAGAGGGCAAGAAGGTCAAGCTCCACGTGACGGTGCACGGCGGCCGGGGTACGAGCAAGTGCTCCGGAGGCGTTACCTGAGCGGAGCTCGCTCGCCGAGTGCGCGTCGTACTCGGTCACCCGCAGCGAACCGCCCCGCTGCCCTGCCGACCGGCAGGGCA
>NZ_QUAK01000188.1 GCF_003429565.1 Streptomyces triticagri | reverse complement strand
CGCCGCGCTGCCGCCGCGGCCTGCGGGCGCGGCGGCCGACCGGCTGAGTGTGCGCACGCTGCGCGAACGTCTGCTCGACGAGGGGGCGTTGCCCGCTCGGGAGGACGCCGCGACCGGGCCGGCGGATCGGCCCGCCCGGTCGGAGCACCGTACGGCCGCGGGGCCGGATCACTCCGGAATGTTGCCGGTGGACCTGCCCGCCTCGTAGGGGCTGGACACACCGTCGTACGCGAGATGCAGCACCATGCCGTCGCGGGCGTGGTCGAGATTGTGGCAATGGTCCATCCACAGGCCCGGGTTGTCGGCACGGAAGGCCACCTCGTAGCGGTCGCCGGTGGCCACGTCGAGGGTGTCGGTCCACCACGGACTGCCTGTCGCCTTCTTGCCGTTCTTGGACAGGACGAGCATGCGATGGCCGTGCAGATGCATCGGATGGTTGTCCAGACTCCGGTTGACGAATGTCGTGCGCACCAGGTCGCCCTGCTTGACGAGGAGGGCCGGGATGTCCGGGTAGACCGCGTTGTTGATGGTCCACAGCGCCATGGGGCGGCCGTCGAAGAAGCCGAAGCTGTTGCCGAGCACCAGGTGGAAGTCACGGTCGAAGCGGGGGGATGCGCCGAAGGGTGCGCTGCCGCCCGGCGAGCCGTAGTCGAGCGGCTCGAACACCGGCCCGGTCACGGCGGGCGGACGGGCGGCGGTGTCCGGGTCCGGCGCCAGCAGGAGCGAGGCCTTCGTCGCGCGGCCCGAGTCGGTCGCATCACCCTCTGCGCAGCCTTCGAAACCCTGCCCGGCAGCAGTGGCGTTGGCGTCGCCGACGACGGTCAGCCGGACCGGCCCGGCGGGCTGGCGGAAGGTGATGTCGTACCGGCCGCCGCCCGCGATCCGCACCCGCCGGTCGCGGAGTTCGGTCGGCTCCTGCACGTCGTTGCCGTCGATCGCCGCGACCTCGAAGGCCGTTCCGGCGACGGAGTACGTGCGCGGGCAGTTGTCGGCGTTCACCAGGCGAAGCCGCACCGGGGTCCCAGCCTTCACCTGCTGCTTCTGCAGCCCCGTGTCGTCACCGAAGGCGGTGCGCAGGGTGCCGCCCGCACCGTTGACACCGCTCAGGGCGCCTCCGCCGCCGCGGGGTGGGCCGTCCGTGGACGGCCGCTCGCCCCCGACGGACCAGGCGTGCGCGACGACGGTGCGGTCCAGTGCGCTCCCCTCTTGCTTCTCCGGCTTCCCGGCCTTTGCCGGCTTCCTGGCCTTTGCCGGCTTCGCCGAGTTCTGCGGCTCCGCCGAGTCCTGCGGGTCCTCGACCACCAGCGCGCCGAACAGGCCCCGTGCCACGGTGCTGCTCGACTGCTGGTGCGAGTGGTACCAGAAGGTGCCCGCGCGGTCCGGACGGAAGCGGTACACATGCCGCCCGCCGGGGCGGACCGCATCCTGGGTCACCCCGGCCACGCCGTCCTCGGCATTGGGCACGTCGAGCCCGTGCCAGTGCAGCGTGACCCCGTCCTTCACATCACGGTTGATCAGGGTCACCTCCACCGACTCCCCGCGGCGCATCCGCAGTTCGGGTCCCGGCAGCTGCCCGTTGAAGGCCAGGGCCGCCACCTTCTCGCCGGACGCCAGACGCCTGGTGCGTTCCGTGGCGGTGAGGGTGAAGCGGCGGTCCGGTGTGCCCTTGAGTCCGCCGGTCAGCTCGTCGACGGACCGCGCAGGCGCGTTCCCGGCGGACGCTCCGCCTCCGGTGTCGTACGCATGTGTGTGGCCCGACTCCCCCATCCGGCCCGGCAGTCTGCTCTGCTCCGCAGCCAGCGAGCACCCGCCGACGGTGAGCACGGCCAGGCCGGTCACCAGTGCGGTGGCGCGCACCAGACGTCGCGAACGGGACGGGGGCAGCCAGTCGCGGGCCTCACGGGCAGCCCGGCGGCTCTGCTGGAGCAGCAGCAGAGCCCCCGACACGGCGCCGAGCAGGGCGAGTTCCAGGAAGAACATGCCCAGGTACGGAGGTGTGGGCGGATGCAGCGTGCAGGCGGCGCCGAGCAGGGCGGCGACCCATCCGGACTGCACGGGAACCACCAGGCGGGTCCGGGACGCCAGGACGCGCAGCTCGCGCGGGACGGGCCGCGCACCGCCGTCATGGTCCGGCCGAGTGCTCAGCGGTGGGTCCGCCGTCGCCGTCCGTGCCGCGCGCAGCACCCGCACGTACGCGGGCACGGAGAGCGCCACGACCACGATGCCCGTGAGCGCCGGAGGCAGCGCTCCGAACAGCACGTAGTCCGCGCCCGCCAGCCAGCCGGCCACACCGCTGAGACCGACGGCCACGCCGACCCGTAAGGCCAGTGCGAGCAGGGCGCACCCCAGCAGGATCAGGCCGAGCAGGGCTCTGCGCCGGATCGCCGCCGCAGTGGGGCGGGTGGCGAGCCGCCGCGCCCCACGGGCCGCGAACCCCCAGATCACGGCGGCCGACACCGCCCAGAGAATGTTCTGTTCGAAGAGAGTCTCCACCATGGGCACAGCGTGGCCCGGGCCCTTCGAGCCTCCCTCGAGGCCGCTGCAGGATGCTCACGCACGGCCGGAGCGACCCGCCCCGGCTCTGCCGTGCGCAGGGGAGGAACTCGAGATGCAGCAAAGGCGCAGTGCGCTGGTGACGGGCGGATCGCGGGGCATCGGCCGTGCGGTCGCGGTACGGCTTGCGCGGGCGGGGTACGACGTCGGCTTCTGCTCGCGGTCCGCGGGCGAGGAGTCCCTGGAGACCGCTCGTCTGATCGGCGAGGCCGGTGCGCGGGCACACCACGTGGTCTGCGACGTGACCGACACCGAGGCGGTGCGCACCTTCGTCGACGAGACGGAGGAGAAGCTCGGCCCGGCGTATGCAGTGGTCAATTCGGCCGGAGTGCTCCGGGACAGGCCGCTGGCGCTGATGGCGGCCGACGACTGGCGGGCGGTGGTCGGCACCAGCCTGGACGGCACGTTCAACGTCAGCCGTGCGGTGGTGCGCGGCCTGATCACCCGCCGCACCGGCGCGCTGGTGAACGTCTCCTCGGTGATCGGGGTGTACGGGAACGCGGGCCAGACCAACTACGCAGCGGCGAAAGGAGGGTTGAACGGCCTCACCCGCGCCCTGGCCAAGGAGGTCGCTCCCTACGGCGTACGGGTCAACGCCGTCGCGCCCGGCTTCATCGAGACCGAGATGCTCGACGGGATGACGGCGAAGGCCCGGGAGGCCGCGCTCGGCAGGATCGCCATGGGGCGGTTCGGCAGCGCCGAGTCGGTCGCCGAGCTCGTCTCCTTCCTCGTCTCCGACGCCGCCGACTACATCACCGGCCAGGTGGTGCAGGTCGACGGCGGGATCGCGCTGTGAGGAGACAGCCATGACCTCCGGCAGCACGGCGGCCGCACGGCCCACCGCCGTCCAGGACGATCCGGGCCGACCGCTCCGGGCGATGTTCCGCGAGCGCTGGTTCTCCACCCTGTTCATGACCGACATGTGGGAGCGCTTCAGCTTCTACGGCATGCAGGCCCTGCTGTTCCTGTACGCCACGGCGCCGGTGTCCGACGGCGGCCTCGGACTGTCCGACGGCACCGCGGGCGCCCTGTTCGGTCTCTACGTCTCCGCCTCGTTCCTGGCCGCCATGCCCGGAGGCTGGCTCGGCGACCGGGTGCTCGGAACCCATCGGGCCATGCTCTGCGGAGCACTGATCATCATGGGCGGGCATCTGTGCATGGCCGTGCCCGCCCACGGCACGTTCTATCTCGGTCTGGTCCTGGTGGCCTGCGGCACCGGACTGCTCAAGCCCAATCTGCCCGTGATGTTCGACCAGATGAACCCGGGCGCGAGCAGCAGCCGCCGCCAGGCGGCCTTCTCGCTGTTCTACATGAGCATCCAAGTCAGTGCACTGGTCGGCCCGTTGGTGACCGGCGTACTCGGGGAGCGGGTGAACTGGCATCTGGGATTCGGGGCCGCGGCGATCGGCATGGGCTTCGGGGTCCTGCAGTATCTGCACGGCGCTCCCGCACTGCGCGGCGCGGCGACCGGCCCCAGCCGGCCGCTGCCGGCTCCGGACCTGCGCCGGCTGGTCCGCCGCGCCTGGGCCGCCCTCGGAGTCGCGGTACTCGCGGGGACGGGAGTGGCCGTCGCGGGCGGACTGCCGCTGCGGCCGGTGCTCGCCCTGTGCGGACTGATCTCTCTGGTGGCGCCGGTCTGGTACTTCCGGCGGCTGCTGCGCGGCGGGGACCTCGACGAGTCCGAGCGGAGTCGGATCCGCGGCTACCGGAGCATCTTCGTGCCGTCGGTGCTGTTCTGGGCCATGTACGGCCAACTGGGCTCCGTGTTCAGCATGTTCGCCCGCGAGCACACGGACCGCTCGGTGGCCGGGTTCACCGTCCCGGCGAGCTGGTTCCAGTCCGCGCATCCGCTCTTCCTGCTTCTGCTCGCCCCGTTCTTCGCCTGGCTGTGGCTGCGGATCGGGGCGCGCACGGGCGTGGTACGGAAGTTCTCCTCCGGGCTGCTGTGTTCCGGTGGTGCCTTCGCCGTCCTCGCCACCGGCGCATGGTTCGCCGCCGACGGCGACACCATGGTGTCCGCGCTGTGGCTGCTCGGCGCCTTCCTGCTCATGACGTGCGGCGAGCTCGTCTTCGGACCCGTCGGCCTGAGCACCACGGCGGAGTCGACGCCCGAGGGGCACGGCAGCCGGATGATGGGGCTCTTCTACCTCGGCGCGGCCCTGGGGGCCGGTGTGGGCGGCCAGTTGGCGCATCTGCTCGGAGTCGTTCCGCTGTGGACCTATCTGTTGGGGTTCGCCGTGACAGCAGCCTTTACCTCTCTCGTACTTCGCCGCAGAAGTCCACGAATCTGACGTCGAGTTGCCCTGGACGGACTCTCAAGTATCCGAGGGCAGCATCGTTTTCGGACACAGGATCCACGCCTCCTTCCGGCACGTCCGCCGTCCGCTCACGGCGGCACGTCCGTCCGTCCCGCCCGCTCAGGGCCCAACAACTTACGGAGTCCCCATGGCGCATCGCACCCTCATCGTCGCGCGGATGGAGCACGACGACGCGGACAAGGTGGCGGCGCTCTTCGCCGAGTCCGACGCGACCGAACTGCCGCATCTGATCGGGGTCCAGCGGCGCACCCTGTTCCGCTTCCACGGCCTGTACTTCCACCTCGTCGAGGCCGAGGCGCCCATCAACAGCGATCTGTACAAGGCCCGCAGCAATCCGCTCTACCAGGACATCAACACCCGGCTGCAGGAGTTCATGACGCCGTACGACGCATCGTGGCGCGAGCCCAAGGACTCCATGGCCGAGTCCTTCTACAGCTGGACGCCCTGACCGTCATCGGCACCGGCCGCCGACACCCGAAGGCATCCGGACCACCCAGCCGGCCCGTCCGCCGCATCCCGTCCCCGGAACTTCCCTCCCCATCCGTGGAGCGCCCATGCAGACCTCCGACCTGACCAAGGTCGCCATCGACGACGTGGAGCCGAACCGCAAACGCGGCGGCGATCTGCGTGTCCTGCTCAGTCCCAAGACCTGCGGAGCCACCTCAGGGTTCATGGGAGTGGGCACGCTCGAGCCCGGAGAGTTCGTCTCCGAGCACTACCACCCCTATTCCGAAGAGTTCTTCCACGCCGTCCGTGGCCGGATCCTGTTGCGGATCGAAGGGCAGGAGCTGGTACTCGAGCCCGGCGAGTCCTTCATGGTCCCGATCGGTGTGCGCCACCGCATCGAGAACCCCTTTCCCGAGCAGGCCTCCGTCGCCTTCTTCCTGGGTCCTCTCGCCCCGCGTCCCGAACTGGGGCACGTGGACTGCGAGCCGCTGCCGGGCGAGGGCACCCTGCCCGAAGTGGGGGAGGCGCGATGACCGCACGCGCGGTGATCACCGGCATCGGCGTCGTCGCTCCGGGGCAGCCAGGCCGGGAGAACTTCTGGGAGATGGTCGTCAAGGGCCGTACGGCGACGCGGCGCATCACCCTCTTCGACCCGGCGCCGTTCCGCAGCCGTATCGGGGCCGAATGCGACTTCGATCCCGAGCAGAACGGTCTGACCTACCAGGAGATCGCCCGCACCGACCGGGCCGGCCAGTTCGCGATCGTCGCGGCGCGCGAGGCCGTCGCCGACAGCGGCATCGACCTCGGCACGGAGGAACCGCACCGCATCGGGGTCAGTGTGGGCAACGGCGTCGGCAACGCCATCTCCATGGAGCAGGAGTACCGCAAGGTCAGCGACAACGGCCGCCAGTGGCTGGTCGATCAGGGCTACATGGTGCCGCACCTCTACTCGTACGTGATGTCCAGCTCCCTCGCGACCGAGGTGGCGTGGGCGACGGGTGCCGAAGGCCCGACCACGGTCGTCAGCTCCGGCTGCTGCGCGGGCATCGACGCGGTCGGATACGCCGTCGACCTGATCCGCGAGGGATCGGCCGAGGTCATGATGGCCGGGGCCACGGACGCCCCGATCTACCCGATCACCGTCTCCTGCTTCGACACCCTGCGCGCCTCCTCCACCAGCAACGACGACCCCGAGCACGCCTGTCGTCCGTTCGACCTGAGGCGCAACGGCCTGGTACTCGGCGAGGGTTCCGCGGTGTTCGTGATCGAGGAGCTCGAGCATGCCCGGCGCCGTGGCGCCCGTATCTACTGCGAGGTGGCCGGCTACTCGGCCCGCGCCAACGGCTACCACATGACCGGACTGCGCCCGGACGGCCGGGAGATGGGCGAGGCGATCACCGCCGCGCTCGACGAGGCCCGGATCAACCCGGACGAGATCGACTACGCCAACGCGCACGGCTCCGGCACCCGGCAGAACGACAGGCACGAGACCGCCGCGTACAAGCGCAGCCTCGGCGAGCACGCGTACCGGATCCCGGTCAGCTCCATCAAGTCCATGGTCGGGCACTCGCTCGGCTCGATCGGCTCCATCGAGATAGCCGCCAGCGCGCTGTCCATCGACCGCGGGACCGTACCGCCGACCGCCAACTACGAGGAGCGCGACCCCGAGTGCGACCTCGACTACGTGCCGGGCACGGCGCGCGAGGCGGATCTCGACGTGGTCCTCAGCGTGGGCAGCGGATTCGGCGGATTCCAGAGCGCAGTGGTGCTCACCTCACCGAGGAGGATCCGATGACCACGTCCGTCGTCACCGGTGTGGGCGTCGTGGCACCCAACGGCCTGGACCGCGAGGCGTGGTGGCAGGCGACGCTGGACGGCAAGTCGGGACTCGGCCGCATCGGCCGGTTCGACCCGTCCCGCTATCCCGTGCAGATCGCGGGCGAGGCCTTCGGCTTCGACCCGGCCGACCACGCGCCGCAGCGACTGGTCAGCGAGACCGACGCCATGACCCAGTACGCGTTCGGCGCCACCAACGAGGCACTGGCCGACGCCGTCGTACGGCCGGAGGACTTCAGCGACCTGGAGATGGCGGTCATCACCGCCAACTCCTCCGGAGGCGTGGAGTTCGGCCAGCGCGAGCTGCAGAAGCTCTACGCCGACGGGCCGCAGGCCGTGGGCGCCTACATGTCCATCGCCTGGTTCTACGCGGCCACCACCGGACAGCTCTCCATCCGGCACGGCATGCGCGGCCCCTGCGGCGTGCTCTGCTCCGAACAGGCCGGCGGCCTGGACGTGTTGGCGCAGGCCCGCCGGGTCCTTGCCAAGGGCACCCGGCTCGTGGTCTCGGGCGGCACCGACGCCTCGCTGTCCCCGTACGGCCTGGTCTGCCAGCTCGCGACCGGGCGGCTCAGCACTCGGGCGCGCCCGGACCGCGCGTTCATCCCCTTCGATCCCGAGGCCGGCGGCTATGTGCCGGGCGAAGGCGGGGCGATCCTCGTCGTGGAAGACCTCGACGAGGCGCGCGCCCGCGGCGCCGAGCGGATCTACGGCGAGATCGCGGGCTATGCCGCCACCTTCGACCCGCGGCCGGGGTCCGGGCGCCCGCCGGGCCTGCGGCGTGCGGCCGAACTGGCCCTCGCGGACGCGGGGACACTCCCGGACGCCGTCGATGTGGTCTTCGCCGACGGCCACGGCGTGCCCGAGCTGGATCGCGCGGAGGCCGAGGCCCTCACGGCGCTGTTCGGCGCCGAGGGTGTCCCGGTCTCCGTACCCAAGACGATGACGGGCCGGCTCTACGCGGGTGGTGCGCCCCTCGATGTGGCCGCGGCGCTGCTCGCCCTGCGCGACCAGGTGATCCCGCCGTCGGTCAACGCCCGCCCCGATCCCGGGTACCGCCTCGATCTGGTCACCCACAGCCCGCGCAAGGCCCGGCTGCGGACCGCGCTGGTACTGGCGCGGGGCTACGGCGGATTCAACGCCGCCGTGGTGGTGCGCTCGGTCTGAGTACCAGCGACCGTTCGCGTCCCCGTCCCCGGCTCTCTCCTCGTTCACGTCCTCGTTCACGTCCCCGTTCACGTCCCCAGGAGGAACAGATGAGCAGCATCAGCTTCGACGATCTCAAGGCGATCATGAGCCGTTGCATCGGCGAGCTCGACGGAAAGGAGATCACCGAGGCCGACCTGGCCACCCCCTTCACCGACATCGGCTACGACTCGCTCGCCGTCCTCGAGATCGCGAGCCAGCTGCAGCGCGAGTACAGCCTGCAGATACCCGACGAGGCGATCGAGGAGATGGACTCGCCGAAAGCGGTCATCGACTACGTCAACGCCAACCTGGCGGCGGTCTGACATGGCCGCCTCCACCGACAACGCGGTCGTCGTCGACGCACCCATGGATCTGGTCTGGGACATGACCAACGATGTCGAGTCCTGGCCCGAGTTGTTCTCCGAGTACGCCAAGGCGGAGATCCTCGACCGCAAGGGCGCGACCCTCACGTTCCGGCTGACCCTGCATCCCGACGAGAACGGTGCCGTCTGGGACTGGGTCTCCGAGCGCACCCCCGATCCGGCCACCCGGACCGTACGCGCGCGGCGCATCGAGACCGGCCCGTTCGTCTTCATGAACCTGCTGTGGACCTACGTCCAGACCGACGGAGGCGTGGAGATGCGCTGGCAGCAGGAGTTCGAGGTCAAGTCGGGACTGCCGTTCGGGGACAAGGAGATGACCGAGCGGCTCAACACCAACACCCGCCGGGAGATGGCCCGGATCAAGGGCCTGGTGGAGCAGGCGGCCGCCGAGCAGCGGGCGGCCCGACCATGACGGCCGGGCTGCGCGTGCTGCTGCGGATCAGTATCGCCGACGGCCACGAGGCGGAGTTCGAGGAGCTGTGGCAGAGCCACGCCGAGACCGTCCGCGGCTTCCCGGACAACCACGGGCAGCAACTCCTGCGGGAACGCGACGAACAGGGCAGCTACACCGTGCTCACGGACTGGACGGACGAGCCGTCCTTCCGGGCCTTCGAGCAGAGCCCCGAGCAACAGGCGTATCTCCGCAAGCTCTGGGCGATCCGGGCCGGCGGAGAGATGCGGCTGCTCGAGGTCGTCCACGCACTGTCACCGGCCGCCACGGCCGGGACCTGAGAACCGGGAGGAAGCCATGAGCAGGCAGCAGGACCAGGTGACCGAACTGATCGAACTCGTCGACACGACACCGCCCAAGGAACTCGAGGCCGCGGTGGCGAGCCGCGAGGGCGGGGTGGACGCCGCACTGACACTGATCTTCGACTTGCTGGTGTCGGAGTTCAACCCGGACAAGGCCAAGGGCGAGCGGGGTGTCTTCCAGTTCGACATCGCCTCCGGCGAGGGCCAGAAGCTGCACTATGTGCAGGTCGAGGACGGCACCTGCACCACCGACAAGGGCCGCCACGAGAGCCCCGACATCACCATCGGGATCAAGCTCCCCGACATGCTGGCCATGGGTGTCGGCAAACTCCCCGGCGCCAAGGCCTTCCTGACGGGCAAGCTGAAGCTGCGCGGCAGCCCGCTGATGGGCACCAAGCTGGGCGAGTGGTTCGACCACCCCGAGACGTGACGCGGACCGCGGGAGTCGCGGGAAACGTGCGGAAGCCGCCGCCGTGCCGAGGAGGCACGGCGGCG
>NZ_QUAK01000189.1 GCF_003429565.1 Streptomyces triticagri | reverse complement strand
GTATCCCCGCGCGCCGGCGGACCGTGCGCACTGCGGCCGCGTCGAGCAGGGCGGCCGCCGGGTCCTTGCCCGGCACTGCCGGGCCGGGGCGGCGGGCGGTGCCGAGGAGGGCCGTGGTGACCAAGTCCTCCCAGTCGGCGGATTCGATGGGCGGGCTGCCGGTGGGGCCGTCCGCCGAGCCGTCGGCGGAGTGGCCGCCGCGGGTGGCAGCGTCGTCGGTGGCGGAGCCTGTGTCGATCACGGAAGTCCCTTCTGCGTACGTCGGGTGGTTCGTCGGGTGGTTCGAGGAGGCGCGCGGTGGTGCGGGCGAGCCGCCGTCGCCGGCCGGGCTGCCGCTCAGACCAGCGCCACCGCGTCCCCCTCTTCCGCCGGCCACGCGGTCAGCGGGGTGAAGCCGCGATGGCCGACCTCGCCGAACACCACGACGGGTGCGCCGCCGGACAGCGCGACCAGCTTCCACAGGCCGGGGCGCGCGGCAGCCGCTTCCGCCACCGGTATCGCCGACTCCCCTTGTGCGTCCGCCAGTTGCCACCCCTTGGCCGTACGCGTCGGCACCACATCCCCCAGCGTGACCGGCACCGAGTCCAGCCACGGGTCGTCCCGCAGCGCCGTCCCGTACGCAGTGGTCGCCCCCTCCGGTCCGACCGCGGCCGGCCGCGCACCCGTCGGCACGGGCGCGGTGAAGCGCTGCCCGAGCCCGGCCCGCGGACCCGCCGCGTACGACGACAGCTCCGCGTCGATCGCCGCGCCGACGGGCAGCGCGAGCTCGGGTGCGCGCCCGGCCGCCCCGAAGGAGAGGAGCAGCGCGGTCCGCCCGCAGGCCGTGCCGTACAGCCATATCCGGCGGGTGGTCAGCTTCGGCTCCACCGTGTCGTACTGGGCGAGCACCAGCCAGTCGTCACGGATCGGCGGGCCGTCCGCGGAGCCGGGCAGTCCGATGCGGGTGCGGACCGCCGCCGAAAGGGGTTCCGGCAGCTGCTCGCGGCGCAGCCACGCCTGGTCCAGGAGGTGGAGCAGCGCGCACTCCTCGAGCATGCGCACCGGCCGGCCCGGCCCCGAACCGGGCAGCGCGCCGAGCTCCCGCACCCGCGAGGCGAGTCCGGGCGCCTGTGCGTCCACCATCCGGCGGGCCGTCTCCTCCCACAACCCGTACCCCGCCTGCTCGGAACCGGCGAGGCCGCCGCGCAGCAGATCGGTGAGGCGCTGCTCCAGCTCCGTCACGCCCGCCGTGACCCGCTCGGCCCGCCGCTCCGCCCGCTTCCTGGCCGCCTCGGGATCGCCCGGACCGGCCGCCGCCCCGGCACCGCTCCCGCCGGCCGCAGGACGAGCTGCCGCCCGCTCGCGGCGCCCCTCCAGCCACTGCGCCGCAAACTCCGGCGGCGCCCCGTCGGGCACCGTGCCCGCGCCCTCCGCCCAGAGCAGCAGCAGCCCGAGCGCGTGCTTGCACGGGAACTTCCGGCTCGGGCAACTGCACTTGTACGCAGGGCCCGTCGTGTCCACCACCGTCTGGTACGGCTTCCTGCCGCTGCCCTTGCACAGCCCCCACACCGCCCCCTGAGCCGTGCTCCCCGTGCTGGACCACGGTCCGGCCGCACCGAGCTTGCTTCCCGCCTTGCGCGACGAGGCGTCAGGAGCCAGTGCAAGCACCTGATCCGCCGTCCAGCGCACCCCCTGCTGAGTCATGTCTCCGACGTTAGAACCCGCCACTGACAATCCGTCCGGCGAGCAGTCCCGCAAGCTGCGCCCAACCGGCGCCCACGCCACCGGAATTGGGGTCTGACCTGCATGGATGACCGATTGTCAGTGGCGTGGTGCACGGTTGTCACCACAGCCGGAGTACAGGTCGGGGCGATGCCGCGGCCGCCTGGAGGGGGACCCATGACCGTGACCGCACACACCACTGCCGACGGCGCCGCAGCCGCCCCGGCGAGCGAGCCCGCCGAATCCCTGCGGCCGCACGCCGAGGACGCCTTCGCGGCCGAGCTGACCGCGCTGGCCGCCGCGGACGACCGCCCGCGGCCGGCCCGCTGGAAGCTGTCGCCGTGGGCCGTGGCGACGTATCTGCTCGGCGGCACGCTGCCGGACGGCACCGTGATCACACCGAAGTACGTGGGTCCGCGCCGCCTCGTCGAGGTCGCCGTGACGACCCTCGCCACCGATCGCGCGCTGCTGCTGCTCGGCGTGCCGGGCACCGCCAAGACCTGGGTGTCCGAACACCTCGCGGCGGCGGTGAGCGGCGATTCGACGCTGCTCGTGCAGGGCACCGCGGGCACCCCGGAGGAAGCCATCCGATACGGCTGGAACTACGCGCAGCTCCTCGCCCGGGGCCCGAGCAGGGACGCCCTCGTCCCCTCCCCGGTGATGCGCGCGATGGCCGAGGGCATGACGGCCCGGGTCGAGGAGCTGACCCGCATCCCGGCCGATGTGCAGGACACCCTGATCACGATCCTGTCCGAAAAGACCCTGCCGATCCCCGAGTTGGGCCAGGAGGTCCAGGCGGTCCGCGGTTTCAACCTGATCGCGACGGCCAATGACCGCGACCGTGGGGTGAACGACCTCTCGAGCGCCCTGCGCCGCAGGTTCAACACGGTGGTGCTGCCCCTGCCGGAGAGCGTCGACGCCGAGGTGGACATCGTCTCCCGCCGCGTCGACCAGCTCGGCCGCTCGCTCGAACTGCCCACCGCACCCGACGGCCTGGACGAGATCCGCCGGGTCGTGACGGTCTTCCGCGAGCTGCGCGACGGCGTGACGAGCGACGGCCGTACGAAGGTGAAGTCGCCCAGCGGCACGCTCTCCACGGCCGAGGCGATCTCCGTCGTGACCAACGGCCTTGCGCTCTCGGCGCACTTCGGCGACGGAGTGCTGCGCCCCGGCGACGTGGCCGCGGGCATCCTCGGCGCGGTGGTCCGCGACCCGGCGGCGGACCGGGTGATCTGGCAGGAGTACTTGGAGGCCGTGGTCCGCGAGCGGGACGGCTGGAAGGACTTCTACCGGGCCTGCCGCGAGGTCAGCGCGTGAACGACATGAACGACATCAACGGCATCAACGACATCAACGACACGAACAGCATGACCGGCCGGGCGCAGCCGGCTCCCGAGTCCGGCGGACCCCCCGGCCCTTGGCTGCTCGGGGTGCGCCACCACGGCCCGGGCTCCGCCAAGGCGGTGCGATCCGCGCTCGAGGCACGGGCACCCGCGGTCGTCCTGATCGAGGGCCCGCCGGAGGCCGATGCGCTGGTGCCGCTGGTGGCCGACGAGGGCATGACGCCGCCCGTCGCGCTCCTCGCTCATGTGGTGGACGAGCCGGGGCGTTCGGTGTTCTGGCCGTTCGCCGAGTTCTCGCCGGAGTGGGTGGCGCTGCGCTGGGCCCAGGAGCACGGCGTACCGGCCCGGTTCATCGACCTGCCCGCCACGCACACGCTGGCTCTGCGTGCGCCGGACGCACGGCAGGGTGCGGACGACGATCCGGCGCCCGGCCCGGAGACCGAGGCACAGCCAGGACCTGAAGCACCTGAGCAGCAGGCCGCCACCGACGGCTTCCGCGTCGACCCGCTCGCCGTACTCGCCGAGACCGCCGGCTACGACGACCCGGAGCGCTGGTGGGAGGACGTCGTCGAGCACCGCACGGGGGCTGCCGGGCACGGCACGGCGGCCGCGGATCCGCTCGCTCCGTTCGCCGCGCTCGACGAGGCGATGGGTGCCCTGCGTGAGGCGTACGGGGACGGCGGCCACGAGCGGGACGCGGTCCGCGAGGCGTACATGCGGCTGCAGATCCGGTCCGCCCGCAAGGAGTTCGGGGACGACATCGCCGTGGTCTGCGGCGCCTGGCACGTACCGGCACTGCGCACCCGCAGCACGGTCACGGCCGACCGCGCCCTGCTCAAGGGCCTGCCCAAGGCCAGGACCGAGCTGACCTGGGTGCCCTGGACGCACCGCCGGCTCGCCCGCGCCGGCGGGTACGGCGCGGGCATCGAGTCCCCCGGCTGGTACGCCCACCTGTTCGCGGCCAGGGACCGGCCGGTCGAGCGCTGGATGACCAAGGTCGCCGGGCTGCTGCGGGACGAGGACCGTGCGGTGTCGTCGGCCCACGTGATCGAGGCGGTCCGGCTCGCCGAGACCCTCGCCGTGCTGCGCGGCCGCCCGCTCGCGGGTCTGACCGAGACCATGGACGCGATCCGCGCGGTGCTGTGCGAGGGCTCCGACGTACCGCTCGCCCTCGTACGCGACCGGCTCGTGGTGGGCGATGTGCTCGGCGAGGTCCCGGAGTCGGCGCCGGCCGTGCCCCTGCAGCGCGACCTGACCCGGCTGCAGCGCAGGCTCCGGCTCAAACCGGAGGCGCTGGAGCGGGAGTTGGAGCTCGACCTGCGCAAGGAGACCGACGCGGCCCGCAGCCGTCTCCTGCACCGGCTCCGGCTGCTCGGCATCGGCTGGGGCGAGCCCTCGCGCTCGGCCCGCGGCAGCACCGGCACCTTCCGGGAGAGCTGGCGGCTGCGCTGGGAGCCCGAACTGTCCGTACGGGTCGCGGAGGCAGGCGTCTGGGGCACCACGGTGGAGGGCGCCGCGACCGCGAGGGCGGAGTCGGACGCCGTCGGCGCGCAGGCACTGGCCGAGGTCACGGCCCTGGCGGAGCACTGCCTGCTCGCCGGACTGTCCGAGGCCCTGCCGATCGTGATGCGGGTGCTGACCGACCGCGCGGCCCTCGACGCGGACGTCGGTCACCTCGCCCAGGCGCTGCCCGCGCTGGTCAGATCGCTGCGGTACGGCGATGTGCGCAGCACGGACACCGCAGCCCTCGCCGAGGTCGCGGCGGGCCTCGCCGAGCGGGTCTTCGTCGGCCTGCCGCCAGCCTGCGTGTCCCTCGACGCGGACGGCGCCGCCGAGATGCGCACCCATGTCGACGCGGTGCACACGGCCGTCGCCCTGCTCGGACAGGAGACATCCGCGCGGCCCGGGCAGGGCCCGTCAGGACCTGCCGGTACGTCCGACAGCCGTGGCATACGCGGGCGTTGGCACCGAGTGCTGCGGAAGCTCAGCGCGCGTGACACCGTCCCCGGCGTGATCCGCGGCCGCGCGGTCCGCATGCTGCTCGACGAGGGAGTGCTGGCCGAGGACGAGACGGCCCGCCTGATGGGCCTCGCCCTCTCACCCGGCACACCGCCCGCGGACGCGGCGGCCTGGATCGAGGGCTTCGTCGGGGGCGGCACCGGCGGCATGCTGCTCGTCCACGACGAACGGCTGCTCTCGCTGGTCGACGCCTGGCTCACCGGGGTCTCGGCGGATGCGTTCACTGACGTACTGCCCCTGCTGCGGCGGACGTTCTCCGAGTACGAGTCCGGAGTGCGGCGCACGCTCGGCGAGCTGGTGCGGCGCGGCCCGTCCGACGCGCAGGCGCCGAGCGCGGCCGGCGGGGGCGGCCTGCCCGGGTTCGCCGCCGACCTCGATCCGGTGCGGGCGGACTCCGTACTGCCGGTGCTGCGGGCGCTGTTGGGCCTCGGGGCGCCCGACGGGCCCGCCTGCACCGCTACCGCTACCGCTGGTGCCGCAGCCACCAGCGTCCCTTCCGACCACGACCTACGACAGGAGGCTGCCGTATGACTGCTGCCGACGCGGTGCATGTGCGGGGCGCGGCCGGTGCGGAGGCCGGCGGGGGCGAGCGGCTGCGCCGCTGGCGCCTCGTGCTCGGCGGGGACAGCGCGGACGGCACCGGCCACGAACTGACCGGCCGGGACGCCACGATGGACGGAGCGCTCTCCTCGCTCTACGGCCGCGGGGACAAAGAGGGCCGGTCGGGCCGGGACCGCTCGGCGGGGCTCGGCGCCTCGGCGCCGTCCGTGGCCCGCTGGCTCGGCGACATCCGGACATACTTCCCGTCCTCCGTCGTCCAGGTCATGCAGCGCGACGCCATCGACCGACTCGGCCTGTCCACCCTGCTCCTCGAGCCGGAGATGCTGGAGGCGGTGGAGGCCGACGTACACCTGGTCGGCACCCTCCTCTCGCTCAACAAGGCGATGCCCGAGACCACCAAGGAGACCGCACGCGCCGTGGTGCGCAAGGTCGTCGAGGACCTCGAGCGCCGCCTCGCGACCCGCACCCGCGCCACCCTCACCGGCGCACTGGACCGCAGCGCCAGGATCAACAGACCCCGCCACCACGACATCGACTGGAACCGCACGATCGCGGCCAACCTCAAGAACTACCTGCCCGAGTACGGCACGATCGTGCCCGAGCGGCTCATCGGTCACGGCCGGGCCGCCCAGTCGGTCAAGAAGGAAGTCGTGCTCTGCATCGACCAGTCGGGGTCGATGGCGGCCTCGGTGGTGTACGCCTCGGTGTTCGGCGCCGTACTCGCCTCGATGCAGTCGATCCGTACGCGGCTCGTCGTCTTCGACACGTCCGTCGTCGACCTCACCGACCAGCTCGACGATCCGGTGGACGTCCTGTTCGGCACGCAGCTCGGCGGCGGTACGGACATCAACCGCGCGCTCGCGTACTGCGAATCGCAGATCACCCGCCCTGCCGAGACCGTCGTCGTCCTCATCTCCGACCTCTACGAGGGCGGCATACGGGACGAGATGCTGCGCCGGGTCGCGGCCATGAAGGCGTCCGGAGTGCAGTTCGTGACTCTGCTCGCGCTGTCCGACGAGGGGGCACCGGCGTACGACCGGGAGCATGCGGCGGCCCTGGCAGGGCTCGGCGCACCGGCGTTCGCCTGTACGCCCGATCTGTTCCCGGAGGTGATGGCGGCGGCGATCGAGAAGCGGCCGTTGCCGATACCGGCGGCCGACTGAAGGGCTTCGGGCCGCGGACTCCTGCGCGCGGTCAACGGCGGGCGCGGATCGCGGACAGCGGACATGTGCATACCGGACATGGCGCCTCATCGGTAACACGGGGCTTGCGCCGTGCCAGGAGTCGCGTGCGAGGATCGGGGGTCCCCGGTCGGAGCGTTGTGTTCCGCACGGCCGCGCGAGTCGGCCGTGACGCGGGCGAGCACCGCGCCGCCCGGCTGTGCCACGACCGAGCCACTGCTTCGGAGGGCCCTCGACCTTGACCGCCGCAGCCACGTCTCCCGTTGCCGCCCGGCGCGCTCCGCGCCGTTCGGCGACGCGGCATGCGCTGGGGCGGCTGGCGTTGCGGCTCGGGGTCGTGCTGGGCGGCCTGTTCGCCCTCGGACTGCTCGCCCTCGTCTGTGCGGGTGCGGCTGGGGCCGCGAGCCCGGGGGACCACGGGTCCACCGCCGGCATCGAGCTACGGGTCCCTCCGGTGAGGCCGGCCGCCATCACCGCGTCTGCTGCGTCTGCTGCGCACGCGACCGATTCACCGAACGAGCGGACCGCGCCGGCCCCGAAGGCTTCGGCCCTCGAACCCGCCCGTATGCCGCCGGAGGGGGCGCCCGAATCCACCCCGGACCTCACGAAGCGGACGACACCCGCCACCGCGGCCCCGGGGGCCACCACGGCCGACTCCGCGGGGATCCCGACCGCCGGCGACGAGGCCCCCGACGGCCGGCGCACCACTGCCGAGAAGACCGAGACCGCCGTCCGCCCGGCGAAGGCCGACGAGACCGCAACGATCCCCACGGCCGCGAAGCTCGGTAAGTCGTCCGATCCGGCGGTATCTGCGGCTCGGCCTGGCCGGCATGCGACGGCTACTGATGTGGCGGTGCCGGTTGCGCCGTCGAACGCGCCTGAGGCGCGGCCGGCGGACGAGATCGCATCGTTCGGTGGGGTCGCCTCGATCACCGGGGCTGTGGGGCGGGGTGAGTCCGGACATGCAGGTGGTCCGGTGACACCGGACGGCGCTGCGAGTGTCGAGCGGGCCGCGCGATCGGGGGAGGCCGGGGGCCTGGTCCGGGGCGCGGGCGTCGGCGAGTTGGCTGATCCGGCGGGATCTGCGGCTCGGCCCGGTCGGCATGCGACGGCCCCTGATGCACCGCAGCCCGGTACGCCGCCGACTCCACCCGGTGCCGCAAAGCCCAGCAATCTCCCCGCAGCGATCGACGATCACGTGGTCCGCACCGCCGCTCCCGGCGCCGTATCGATCGACGCGAGCTCGCCTGCGACGCCGCCGGGCCTCGATGACCGTTCCGACGGCGCCGACCTCCGTCGCTCGACTGGTCCGGCCACGGCAGTCGGCGGCAACGGGGCCCGCGGTCAGGTCGGTTCGGTGAGCGAGGGCCGCGACCACGAGGCCGGCGGTGCGGACGGACCGGCGATCGCGATGACTGACCGCGTAGTCGGGCTCACAGACCACGTTGGCACGGGCGCCCGCGGAGCGGATCCCGCGACGGAGGCCCGCGACCGCGTCTTCGGGAGCAACGGCGTCCTGAACCTGAGCAGTTCGGCAGCAGCAGCACTGCTCACCCGGTCCTCCGAAGGCGCCGGCGCCGTGCCCCCGACCGCCCCGCCGACCGGATCTCTCGAGCATCTCACCGCCCCCGGCGAAGCCGTGACTCTCGCCCCGCTGACCGGCACTCTCGACCGGATCACCACCACGGCCACCGCGGCCACCACCGGCGAAGCCGTGACCCTCGCCCCGCCGACCGGATCCCTCGACCGAGCCGGTGCCGTCCTCCCCCCGGCCGCACCGGTCACCGCAACCCTCGCCGGAGTTGCGGACGGCAACGGCCTGCGGCAGTCGGCCGGTTCGGTCACGGGGAGTGTCGAGCGCGTGGTGACCGGTGTCGTGGCCCTGACCGGCGCCGTCACAGCGGTGGATGTCCCGGCGGACGGGCCTGTCGGTCGTCCTCTCACCGGCCTGGTCCGCGGTGTCGTCCACACCGTGAACGGGGTGCTCGAGGGCACCGGTGAGGTGGTCGGCGGCACCGTTGACCAGCTCACTGCTCCCGTGGAAACCCTCGCCGCAGGAGTGGCGGACGTGCTCCCGGTGCCGGCGATGTCCGTGCCCGTGCCCGCGCTCGTACCGGCCATCCCGGACCCCGCAGGGCCGCAGGACGAGACCGGCCGGTCCACCGGCACAGCCGAAGCATCCTCCGAAGCGCCCGCCGCAACCCCCGCAACCCCCGGAGCCCGCGCCGCAGTCGACGGCGCGGGGCACGGACCCGCCGCCGCCGAGGCGGCGTTCGCACCGGTCGACCGGCCCGCCGCGACGCACACCGCAGCGGCGCGCGCGGTCGAGACCGGCGACGGGAAGGCCCCGTCCCCGGCGCAGCGGCCCGGTGGCAAGGCCGGCCAGTGCGCCGCGGACAGCGGCAGCCAG
>NZ_QUAK01000187.1 GCF_003429565.1 Streptomyces triticagri | reverse complement strand
GTCCGCGCGGGACGCGGTGCCGGGCCCGTGCGGTCCGGGCCGCCCCCGCCGCCCGGTCGCGGCCGCCCGGATCCGGCACCCGCACCTGCGGCTCCAGCACCTGCGGCTCCCGCACCCGCGGCTCCCGCACCCGCGGACGTCGCCCGCCGTGTGTGGCCCGGCCCGTCCCCGGTCCAGTCCCGTGTGACCGTCTCCGCCTCGGACTCGTCCGCGGCCCGCTGCAGCCGCGCGCCCTCCGCCGCGTGCCGTTCGATCAGCGCGGACCAGCCCGCCGGCAGGTCGCCGGACTCGCCCGAACCGAAGCGGCGGATCAGCTGGTCCGCCGTCGGCCGGTCGTCGGGACGTAACGCCAGACAGTCGCCGACCAGGCCGGTCAGTCCCGCGGGCAGCCCGGTGAGGTCGGTGGCGCCCCGCCGGACGTGATTGAGCTGCTGCAGCGGCTCCTGGGTGTCCGGATACGGCAGCCGCCCGCAGGCCACGTAGTAGAGGGTGACGCCCAGGGCGTAGATGTCCGAGGCCGAGGTGCTCGGCTCGCCGTCGGCCTGCTCGGGCGCCGCGAAGGCGATGGTGCCGAGGGTGAGGCGGGTGCTGGTGAGATCGCCCGCGTGCGAGATCCCGAAGTCGATGACCCGCGGGCCGTCCGCGGTGAGCAGGATGTTCAGCGGCTTGATGTCACGGTGCACGATGCCCTTGCCGTGCAGATCCTTCAGGGCCCGCACGACGCCCGCCCCGATACGCCGCAGCGCCTGCTCGTCCGCGAGCGCACCACGCTGCACGACCAGCGCCTCCAGCGACGGCGCCGCCACGAACTCCATGGCCATCCAAGGCCGTTCGGCATCCGTGTCGGCGTCGATGACCCGGGCGGTGTATCTGCTGGTCACGCGCCGCGCGAGGGTCGTCTCACGGGCGAACCGGCTGCGCGCCTCCGCGCTGACACCGCCCGGCGCGAGCACCGTCTTGAGCGCCGCGATCCGGCCGGACGCCGGGTCCCGGCCGAGATAGATCTCGCCCATGCCGCCGGTCGCCAACTGTCCGAGCAGTCGATACGGTCCCAGCCGGCGCAGCTCCCCACTCATGGCGAACCAGCCGGGGTCGAACGGTTCTGACACGTCGGCGCCCCCTCTATTTTGTCTTGTCCATGGCACGACGCCGAGGGCCGGACGGATGGTTCCGCACCCTGCCCCGAGGCCGCTGCCTGCCACGTACGATCCCCGGGTGAACGACAGCGCTCAAGACCACGAGTCCCCCCGGCCAGCCCCGGCGATCCGCATCAGGCGGGGCACCCCGCACGACGCGCCCCGCGTCCTCGAGATGCTCGACGGCGCCGTGGCCTGGATGAACGCCCGGGGCAACACCGAGCAGTGGGGCACCACCCCGTACTCGCAGACGAACGGCGGGGCGGACCGCGTCCAGGGCTACTTCCGCGACAACGACCCGTTCGTCGCCGAACTCGACGGCACCCCGGTGGGCGCCCTCGTCCTGGACACCGGCCCCAACCCGAAAGTGCCGGCGATCCCCCGGGCCGATGAACCCGAGCGCTACGTCCGCCTCCTGATCACCGACCGCCGGCACGCGGGCCACGGCATCGGCGCGGCCCTCCTCGCGCACGCCGTCGAGGTGACCCGGCGGGCCGGCGTGGACCTGCTGCGGGTCGACTGCTGGGCCGGCGGCGACGGCGCGCTCGTCGCGTACTACGAACGCAACGGCTTCCGCTCCACCACCCGCTTCCAGGTGGGCAGTTGGCCGGGCCGGGTCCTCGAGCGCCGCGTGAACCGAGCGGCCTCGGTCATCAATTGAGCGGCCTCGGTCATCGCACGGAGACCGCCTGTGCGCCGCCGCGCCCTACTGCGGCGCGTCCCCGTCCGCCGGTACATCCTCCGGGTACCAGCGCAGCTCGATCGTGTTCTTGTCGGGGTCCTGGATGTAGACCGACTGGGCGTTGCCGCGGGCCCCGAAACGGCCCACCGGACCTTCGAGGACGGTGAACGTGCCCGCGTCGATCACCTCCTGCCAGTCGAGCGGCTCCACGACCAGGCAGATGTGGTCCACGTTGGACTCCGAGCGCGGTCGGTTCAGGAAGTCGATGATCGTGTGCGAGTTGATCCGCACCGACGGGAACGGCACCTTGCCCGCGCGCCACTCCTCCACCCGTACCGGCTCGAGGCCGAGCGGGCCGCAGTAGAAGTCCAGGGCGCGCTCGACGTCCTGCACATTGAGCACCAGATGGTCGAAGTCCTTGATCCGTACGCGCATGGGGTGTCCCTCCGTAGTTCCGGTGCGGCCCCGCTCAAGGGCTCATGATGCAGACGGGGAACGGGAGGTCAACTCATCGCCGCCGTCGGGATTCACACATCCCACACCCCACGCGCCGCGGCCTCACGGGCGAAGTCCGCGAAGTCCTTCGGCGGCCGCCCGAGTGCCTCCTCGACGCCCTGCACCAGATGCGCGTTGCGCCCGTCGAGTACGGACTCGAAGAGGTCGGCGAAGTCCTCGGGCAGCCCGTGCTCCGCGAGGGCGGCCCGGTACTCGTCCTTGCCCACGGGCACGTACCGTACGGTCCGCCCCGTCGCCCTGCTCAACTCCCGTGCCACATCGGCGAATCCGAGCAGCCGCGGCCCGGAGACCTCGTACGTCCTGCCGATGTGCCGGGGATCGGTGAGCGCGGCGACCGCCACATCGGCGATGTCGTCCGCGTCGACGAACGCCTCCACGGCCTGCCCGGTCGGCAGCGCGAGCTCACCGGACAGGACCGCGTCGAGGAAGAAGCCCTCGTCGAAGTTCTGGTTGAAGAAGCTCGCCCGGACCACCGTCCAGTCGGCGCCGGACGCCTTCAGGGCGTCCTCGCTGACCACGGCGCCCTCCTCGCCGCGGCCCGACAGCAGGACGAGACGGCTCGCCCCGCGCGCGACCGCCAGTTTCGCGAAGGCGCCGATACGGTCCGCGGCGCCCGGGAAGGCCAGATCGGGGTAGTAGGTGACGTACACGGAACCGACGCCCTGCAGGGCCGGTTCCCAGGTGCGCGAGTCCTCCCAGTCGAAGGGCGGTGCGCCCGAGCGCGAGCCGACCCTCACGTGCCGCGGATCCCGGGCGCGGAGCCGCTCGACGACGCGGCGGCCGGTCTTCCCCGTGCCGCCGATGACGAGAGTGGTACGGGCGTCGTTCTTCGTGGTTGTTGTCATACGGACCAGTCAACTCGGCGCGCACCGGCCAGGACATCGCCGTGGCGCTGGGGCGCATAAGCGATCGTCCACGGCGCACGCCGGGCCGGCGCGCGAGGACCTCAGCCGGGGTCCTCAGGCGGGGACCTCAGCCGGCCGGCCGTGCCCGCGGCGGCAGGAACACCAGGCGGTCCGCGACGGTGTCCAGATGGTGCGGCGGCAGGTCCATCAGTACGGACATCTCCTCGGCCGAGGAGAATCCGTCAGTGGCCTCGCGCAGCCGGACCGCACGCTGCGCGCCCTCGATCGACAGATTCAGCTGCCGGGTGAGCACCGACGGTGGGACGTTGTTGACATCGATCAGTCCGCCGTCGGGGAACTCACGGTCGCGCAACTCGGCCTGTCCGATGCGCAGTTCGTGCGCGAGCGCCGGATCGGACGCGGCGATGGACCGCGCCGCACCGCGCGCCGCCCGCTCGTCCGCCCTGGCCGCGAGGAACGCACGCTGCTGGGCCTGCAGCGGCCTCCGGGAGATCTCGCCCAACTCCGTGACGTACCAGACCTCCCGCCGGACGGCGACGGCGTGCCCGAAGGCGACCAGCGTGTTCACGGCGATCGACAGCACGATGGCCGCCTCGTACACCGCGGAGCCGTCACTCGGGGAGGCGATGAAGACGAGCAGCGCGAGCCCGTAGAGACCGAGGCCCGCCAGCTCCCGGCGCTGCCCGGTGCGGGCCGCCGCGTGCATCATCATCGGTACGGTGCCGAACCCGACGGTGGCGAGCGGGATCAGCGTCCACAGCATGCTCAGCACCACGCGCACCGGAGGCTGCTTGCCGTACTGGATGTGATCGGCCATGTGGTCCCCCGGGTCCCGATCGCCGCACTTGTCCGGTCTCTCCGCGATCCAGCGTACGACTCGGGCCGCGGGTACGGGAGGGCGTGCGGAGGCGCGAGGGGGCCCGGGCCCAGCCGGCCGGCCCGTTGAATTTGGAACCGGAGTTGGGTCCCGGGGCCCATCCTTCGAGGTGACCCGAACCGTAGCTTCCTCTTCGTCACAGTCATCACCTGCGTCCGCGAGGCCGCGGACGGGGCGAAGGGGAGCGGCATGCCGCGCAGAGCGGACGGACGGGACATCGGCGCCGGTACGGGGGGCGCCGAAGGAACGCGCACCCCTGGCGAGCGCGGCCTGCCCAAACGGTACGCCCGCCGCCGGTTCGCCCCTGACCAGGGCGTGAGCACCATCGAACTGGCCGGTGTACTCGTGGTGGTGGCCGCCATCGTGGTGGCCGTGAGCGGACTCGGCCTGGCCGGGACCGTGGCCGACAAGGTGAGTTGTGCCGTCAGCACCATCCTCGGCGAGGGCGGCAGCTGCGGCAGCTCGTCGGACGAGTCGGACGACAAGAAGACCGACGAGGACTACCGCCCGGACCGCTGCAAGGTCAGCGCGCACACCGAGACCGTGAGCAACGAGGCGAAGATCCTCTGGTTCACCGTCGGCGACAAGTTCGACTTCAAGATGGAAGAGTTCAACGTCGAGGACGAGAACGGCAACGTCTCGAAGAAGTACCACATGACGTTCGTCAGCGGGGACAGCGCGGGCGTCGAGTTCAAGGCCGGCGCCGGGGCGAAGGCGGGCGGCGACGACGCGGAGGCCGGCGCCAAGGCCAGCGTCAGCATCGGCGGCGGCGTCGAGATCTCCGAGGGCAACACCTGGGTCTTCGACAGCGAGGAGGAGGCGCTCAGCTTCCGCGACGACCTCCAGCGGCTGCACGAGGCCGAGGAGAGCAACTGGACGAAGCCGGGCTGGCGGGTCATCCGCGACGGCTGGCGCGAGCACGTCTCGAAGTCCAACCCCGAGCTGCGCGAGCGGATCAGCGAGCAGATGGAACTGAACCAGATCGACTTCCGCACCGTCGAGATCAGCGCGGGCGCCGAGGGCAACCTGTCCGGACCGGCGCTCGGCGACGAGCTGGAGGTCGGCGCGAGCGGCAGCATCGACGTCGCGGGCAGCATGACCGTCACCGACGACCACGTGAAGAACACCACCACCGAGACGTACGCCTTCACCCTCGAGGGCGAGCTGCAGGCCGAGATCGACGCGGGTCTCGCCGACGCGGGGGCGTACGCCGGGCACAAGCGCAACGGCGCGATCGGCGTCACCCGCGACGCGGACTCGGGCGAACTGCAGCAGATCACCATCACCCGGACCGTCGACACCAAGGCGGGCGCCAACGCCGGTCTGAACGTCGACGGCGACAAGGGCCCGGACGGCGAGAAGGACTCCGGCTCCACGGGCGTCGGCGGCCAGATCGGCGACACCGAGGTGATCACCACGACCCTGCAGATCCCGAAGGGCCCCGAGGGCGACGAGATGCGCAACACCGCGGAGGAGTGGCTGAACAATCCGGCCAACGCCACCGAGCCCTTCGAGACCGCGTTCATGGACCCGTCGCCCACCGAGCGGCCCAAGGACCCGAACGACAAGTTCGGCAACCTTCTCTTCGAGGAGGCCCAGAGCAGCAAGGTCACCTACGACTCGGTCGAGAACAAGGAGGACTTCGGCTTCGAGCTCAACGTCATGGCGAGCCTCGGCTACAACCGGACCATGACGGAGACCGACGCGGAGATCCGCACCGGCGACTACCTGGGCGCTCCCGCACCGCAGGGCGACTCCCGCCGCTACATCCCGAACCAGCTCTGCGAAGGGTGACCGGCGGCAGGATCCGGGAGCCTGACATCCTTGAGCGCCCCGAGCCGTACGCGCACCATGAGCACGGCACGCACCATGAGCACGGCGAGCACCAGCGCACGGCGAGCACCAGCGCACGGCGAGCACCACGAGCACCATGAGCCCGAGAGGAACCCCATGAGGAGCAGCATCGCCCGCACCCTCACGGCCGCCGCGACTGTCGCCGCGGTCGCGCTGGCCGGCGGCTGCGGCAGCGACGAGGGCGCATCCGGCGGCTCGGGCACGGGCTCCGGCTCGGCCGAGGGAGACGCGAACGCACTGACCGCGGGCGGCATCTCCGTCGCGGTGCCCGACGGCTGGGAGAAGACCGAACCGGGCAAGGACATCGACGCGATGGCCGAACTCCGCGACGGCGACGACACGGTGGGCCGCATCTCGGTCCGCCGCGACTTCTCGACCGCGAGCACGGTCAAGTTCGCCGCGGCGGACGCGGCCCGTACGTACATCTTCGGCAGCGCCACCGACAAGGCGGCCGACGTCGATCTCGAGGGAGCGCCCGGCGACGCGCGCCGCAACGACTACCCGCTGCGGGAGTCGCCCGGCGGCGACAAGCTCGCGCCCAAGGGCGCCATGGTCGCCGGCACGGACATCATCGGCACCGAGGAGGAGAAGTCCTTCTTCCTCGTACGCATCAACTACGTCGAGGGCGAGCTCACCCCCGCCCAGGTCGACGAGATCATCGACTCGGTGCAGGTGTCGGACGGCTGACCGTCCGGAATGCGTTGGACGCCCCGGGGCCCTGCTGACACGATCACCGCATGTCCCCGACGTCCCCGGACCGCCCCGCCGCCCGCAGCTTCGAAGACCTGGTCGCCGAGGCCGTGGCCGAGCCGACCGAGGGATGGGACTTCTCGTGGTTCGAGGGGCGGGCCACCGAGCAGCGGCCGTCCTGGGGCTACCAGCGGCGGATGGGGGAGCGGATGGCCGTCGCCACGGCCGCCCTCGACCTGGGGACCGGCGGCGGCGAAGTCCTCGCGGGCGTGCCCGTACGGCCGCCGCTCTGTGTGGCCACCGAGGGCTGGCCGCCGAACGTGGCCAAGGCCACAGCGCTCCTCCACCCCCTCGGCACGGTGGTCGTCGCGGCCCCGGACGAGCCCCCGTTCCCCTTCGCGGACGGCGCCTTCGACCTGGTCGTGAGCCGGCATCCGGTACGGCCGTACTTCGACGAGATCGCCCGCGTCCTGGCACCCGGTGGCATTTACTTCGCGCAGCATGTGGGCCCGGCGAGCGTCTTCGAGCTCGTCGAGTACTTCCTGGGCCCACAGCCCGAGGACGTACGTCGTGGCAGGCATCCGGACGCCGAGCGTGCCGAGGCCGAGGCGGCCGGTCTGGAGATCGTCGAGGTGCGGACGGAGCGGCTGCGCATCGAGTTCCACGACATCGGTGCCGTCGTCCACTTCCTGCGCAAGGTGGTCTGGATGGTGCCCGGCTTCACCGTGGCTGCGTACCGTGACCGGCTGCGGGCGCTGCACGAACTCATCGTCGCCGAGGGCCCGTTCGTCGCGCACAGCTCCCGCACGCTCTTCGAGGCGGCCAAGCCGCGCTGAGCCCCGCCGCCGTACGGCACGGCGTCCGCTCGCCCAGTGGTTCGAGCAATCCGCGTAACTCGCCTCGAAATCCTGCAACAATGAGCAAAACGGGCAAAACGGCGCAGTTGATTCCGCATCGTTATGCGGATCCGGTGAATCAGGTGTGAGTGTGACGTAAGTTCGATTCCTGGCTGAATCGCGTCGGTGCTCCGACGCGGCCCGGCACCGCGCAGTGGAGGGGACCGCGCGGTGCCGCGGAGCCGCCCTCCACGGCCGGTGACGTTCTGTCACTGCAGTGGCGGCTGAGGCGGTCCGGGCCCGAGAGGCGCGAGTTGCGTCTTTTCGCCGGTGGGCGGGCCTTTCCCGTGATGTTGGGCCCCCGGACTCATGTGACTGGGCCCACTTCTTCCGTACGTTCCGTACATGGCTTACGGAGACAGTGGAGCGGTCAGGTCCGGCCGAGGGGACCGGGGTTCGGGCCGATCCGGACAGAGCGCGCGACGCACCGGCCCCGTGGCCGCACTGCGCGCCCTGGCCAGATCCTGGTGTGCGGGCATCGTCGTACTGGCACTCGTCCTGTACTTCCGCGGCCTCTATCTGCACGAGCCCTTGGTCGACCAGACCGAGCTCGGCGCCCTTCCCTGGCGCATGCTCGTCCTCTACCTGCCGACCGCCGCCGCATCCGCCCTGATCACCCTGATCGCCGCACGGCTGCACCCGGAACCGTTCCGCAGCTCGCCCGTGCAGCACCTGATCGCCGCCATGGCGGTCCCGCTCGGCGCCTACGCCGTGAACTTCGCGTACCTGTGGGAAGAGGCGGTCGCCGAGGGCATCCTCTGCGCCAGTCTCGCGGTCGCCGTCGGCTGCTTCGTCGCCATCGTCGTCGACGTGAGCATGGAACGACGGGACCAGGGGCCGCAGTAGCGCCGGGAGCCCTGGCCGCGACTACGGCGCCCGGTCGACAAGCAGCCGCACCCCCGGCCGCACGCCCCACTCGGCCAGCCGCCCCGCCTGAGCCTCCAGCACATGCCGGGCCCGCAGGCGCGGCCGTCCGATCCGCCCCGGCCGCATCGTGCACACCGCGAGCACCCTCAACTCCCGGTCCAGATGGGCCACATCGATCGCGAACCGCATACGCACCGTGTGTACCGAAGACGCGGGGGACAGCAGCAGCGCCCCCTCGATCCCGTCCCGCCCGAGCAGTCCGCGCTGCCGGGCCCGGGGCGACTCCGCGATCTCCAGCGGCACCGCACGAACACCGGTCCCGCCCTCCCCGTCGAGCACCGTCAGCGTCGCCATCCCCGGACAGTACCCCCGGCCCGGCGGCACCCGGCACCGCGCCCGAGCAGGTTGGGCCCCAGGACCCATGACCCCGAGTACCGGCCCGCATAGGGTCGGCGGGTGTTCGCACTCCTGATAGCCATATCCGTCGTCTACGGCGCCCTGGCCGGGCTGCTGCTGCCCCGGGTCGCGTACCGCTTCTCGGTGCGCCCCGGAGAGCCCTGGAACTCCGGCTGCCCGCACGGCCACGACCTGACCGGGCCGGCGCGCGGCTGGCTGGGCACCGCCCGCTGCGCCGCCTGCGCCACGGCCGGAGC
>NZ_QUAK01000185.1 GCF_003429565.1 Streptomyces triticagri | reverse complement strand
GCCCTCGGCGTACTCGGGCGGGCCGGCCGCCGGGTTGTGCGCGGCCGGCGGTCCGAGGCTCAGTGTCCGGCGTCGCCCTCGGCGGCGCCGCCGTTGTGCTCGGCGTCCGCGCCTGCGCCCGCGTCCGTGCCGGCTTCCGCGCCGGCGCCCGTGGCACCGTCCGCCGGCGCACCCGAGTCGGACGGCTCGGCACCGTCCGGCGCGCTCGCCCCGTCGGTGGGCTGCGCCGGCTTGCTGGGCTTGCCGTCCGGGGCCTTCGGGATCTCGCTCGGGCCGACCTGGTCGAAGTAGCTGGTGGCGGGGACCACGAAGGTGCGCAGCTGGACCTTGCCGGTCTCGCTGAAGGTGAAGGTGACCCGCTGGGCGTTGCCGTCCGCCACCGAACCACGGCTGCTGGGCAGCACCGCGGAGGCGTTCTTGTCGCCGCCGATGACGACGTAGCCGCCGGCCGGGACGGTGATCTTGCCGCCGCCCTTCGCGGGCTTCAGGGTCGCCGACTTGGGCGTCCCGTCGACGGTGATCGAGTCGAGGGTCTGGGCCTTGTCGCCGTTGTTGTAGACCGTCGCGGCGACCGCGGCCGGGCCGGTGGACTTCAGGTCGGGCTGGGTGACGACCATCGCACCCTGTACCTGGATGTCGCCGACGGTGGCGTGCGCGTCGTCCGGCTGGACGCCGAGCGTCTGCGCGTTGTTGCCGGCGCTGCACGCGGTGAGGGCGCCGATCGACAGGGTGAGAACGGAGGCGGCGATGGCGCCGCGGCGAAGGGTGCGGGCACCCCCGGCAGCAGTTTGGGGGAGGCTCACGGCGCGGCAACTCCTTGAACTCGGGCGGGCGGACCGGGTGTCTCGACCGCCTGTTGGTCTGTCAGCGGCCTTAGATTACCGAGCCGTCTCGCCGCCCTCGCACCCGACCCGCCCCCTGGGCACCTGCCACCGGATCGGCGGCGCGGAGCCGGCGGCCGCCAAAGAGCACGGGGTCGCGCGAACCGGCCCGCAGGTTCGTACCGAACGATTCTTGTTTCGCATCCACCGTTCGAAGTCGTTCGGATTTCACATAGTGGTCATGGTGATCCGGCTGAGGATTTCCGGTAAGGAATGCGTGGCGGTACCGGGAATTGATCACCGCCGATCTTGAGACCGCTCTCGGGGCGGTGCGGAGAGCCGGTGCGGAGAGCGTCCGTGAAGCGCCGTGGATCCATCACCGGATGCGCCCCGGACCCATCCGGTGATCAATTCCGGATTCTTCGTGGATCCGCTCCCGGATCGTGTCCCGGATCTCTCTGTGGTCACCGAACGGAGTAGCGAGAGGTGCGCATCCTTCGGGGTGCAAACCGGGACGTTTGCACCCGCAGCCGGGGCCCTCGAAGGATGTAACGCGCGCGTTTCGGCTTCCATGGACATCGGCCCCGACCTGCGAATACCCGCTTCCGCTAAGCCTCCGCAGCACGTTCCAGTCGCTGTTGTCAAGCCCTGAGATATGCCCTGACCTGCGAAAACGCCATTCAGAACCCGCCGTTCTCGTGTTACTCTGGATAGCCACGGAAGGGGTACCTGTCACATGACGTTCAAGGTTGGCGACACCGTGGTCTATCCCCATCACGGGGCCGCGCTGATCGAGGCCATCGAAACTCGCCAGATCAAAGGCGTGGACAAGACCTACTTGGTGCTGAAGGTCGCCCAGGGCGACCTGACGGTTCGCGTACCGGCAGACAATGCGGAGTTCGTCGGCGTTCGCGACGTTGTCGGTCAGGACGGTCTGGACCGGGTCTTCGAGGTGCTTCGCGCACCGTATGCCGAAGAGCCCACGAACTGGTCGCGCCGTTACAAGGCAAATCTCGAGAAGCTCGCCTCGGGTGATGTCATCAAGGTCGCGGAAGTCGTGCGCGACCTGTGGCGCCGGGAGCGCGAGCGTGGTCTGTCCGCAGGTGAGAAGCGCATGCTCGCCAAGGCGCGGCAGATCCTGGTGAGTGAACTCGCCCTCGCGGAGAACACCAACGAGGACAAGGCCGAGGCCCTGCTCGACGAGGTCCTCGCGTCCTGACGCCCGACGCATCATCGGCGACACCATGCCGCGGTGCCCGCTGACCAGCTCCTCGGTGACGGAAACGTCCCGGAGGAAGCCACTGGTCGCCGGGCACCGCGGCATGTCTGCACAGCCTGAGCGCCCGAGAGCGCTGAGGGGAGTGCCGGGCCCAGACCACGGGCGTCCCCGTCTCGGCCGGATGTCACGGAAGGGTCCCGGCCAGGACTCGAGCCCCGCACTGTTGTGGCCATACCCAACCCGGCCGAGGAAACAAACCTGAACGCGGACCAGATGTCAGACGAACCCAAGTCCTTCACCGAACCGCCTCCGGCCACCGCCGCGGTCATCCCCGCAGCAGGCCGCGGCGTACGGCTCGGCCCCGGCACCCCGAAGGCGCTGCGCTCCCTCAGCGGCACCCCGATGCTGATCCACGCGGTGCGCGCGATGGCCGCCTCGCGTGCGGTCTCGCTCGTCGTGGTGGTGGCACCCGCGGACGGCGTCGACGAGGTGAAGTCGCTGCTCGACGACCACCTGGCGTCGGCCGGCGGCACCGAACTGCTCGTCGTCCCCGGCGGCGACACCCGCCAGGAGTCGGTACGGGCCGGTATCGAGGCCCTGCCGCCCGGTGTCGGCACCGTCCTGGTGCACGATGCGGCCCGCCCGCTCGTCCCCGTGGACACCGTCGACGCCGTCGTCGAGGCGCTGCGTGCGGGCGCGCCGGCCGTCGTCCCCGCGCTGCCGCTCGCGGACACCGTCAAGGAGGTCGAGCCCGGTGCTCCCGGAGCCGCCGAGCCGGTGGTCGCCACTCCCGTACGGTCCAGGCTGCGTGCCGTCCAGACGCCGCAGGGCTTCGACCGTGCCGTGCTGCAGCGCGCGCACGCGGCCGTCGCGCTGAGCGGCGAGGGCGCCACGGACGACGCCGGCATGGTGGAGCAGCTCGGCCACCCGGTCGTCGTCGTTCCGGGTCACGAGGAGGCTTTCAAGGTCACCCGGCCGCTCGATCTCGTGCTCGCCGAGGCCGTACTCGCACGCAGGAGGGTCAACGATGGCTTCTGAGACAGCTGCCGGGTCCTCCGCCGAGCCGTCGCCGCCCGTCGGCCTGCCGCTCGTCGGCATCGGCACCGATGTGCACGCCTTCGAGCGCGGGCGCGAGCTGTGGTGCGCGGGTCTGAAGTGGGAGGGTCGGGACAGCGACGGGTACGGGCTGGCCGGGCACTCCGACGGGGACGTCGCGGCGCACGCCGCCTGTGACGCGCTGTTCTCCGCGGCCGGCATCGGCGACCTCGGGGCGCACTTCGGGACCTCGCGCCCTGAGTGGTCCGGCGCCTCCGGGGTGACACTGCTCGCCGAGGCCGCCCGGATCGTGCGAGCCCAGGGCTTCGCCATCGGCAATGTCGCGGTCCAGGTCATCGGCGTACGACCGAAGATCGGCAAGCGGCGTGCCGAGGCGCAGCGGGTGCTGTCCGATGCGGTCGGTGCGCCGGTGTCGGTGTCCGGCACCACGACGGACGGGCTGGGTCTGACCGGTCGGGCGGAGGGGCTCGCGGCGCTGGCGACGGCGCTCGTCGTACGGGTGTGAGTGCCGGGTCGGGCGGCGTGCGGAGGACTACGCTCCTGTCCCGGGGGCAGTGATCGGGCCCACCCACCCGCACCCCGTCGCCAGGAAGGCAGTCCCGATGTCGGCTCAACTCTCCGACCAGGTCAAGGAACTTCTCGACACTCCCGTCTTCGTCCAGGTCGCCACCATCCAGCCGGACGGCAGTCCGCAGGTGTCACCGGTGTGGGTGAAGCGGGACGGCGAGGATCTGCTGTTCTCCACCACGGTCGGGCGGCGCAAGGAGAAGAACCTGCGGCGTGACCCCCGGATCACCGTCGTCCTGCAGCCCTTCGACGCCCCGTACACGTACGCCGAGATCCGCGGCACCGTCGACATCACCACCGAAGGCGGTCAGGAGCTGATCGACGAGTTGGCGGTGAAGTACACGGGCAAGTCGTACGCCGAGTTCAACCCGGCGCATGCGAGCGACGGTCCGCGCGTGGTCGTACGGGTCAAGCCGCGCAAGGTCGTCGGGCGGCTGTAGAGCCCCCGGGGTCCGGCGCCCGGAGAAAGTCACGATCGTGTCCCGCGTGCTGCCGACAGGGCGCGGGGCACTGTCGTGGGCGCACTACCCTTGATGCGTGACTATTCGCCTGTACGACACCAGCGCCCGGCAGATCCGTGACTTCACCCCGCTCACGCCGGGCTGTGTCTCGATCTACCTCTGTGGCGCGACCGTGCAGGCCGCTCCGCACATCGGGCACATCAGGTCGGGGCTCAACTTCGACATCCTGCGCCGCTGGTTCGACTACCGCGGCTACGACGTGACCTTCGTACGGAACGTCACGGACATCGACGACAAGATCATCAAGAAGTCCGCCGAGCAGGGCCGCCCGTGGTGGGCGATCGGCTACGAGAACGAGCGCGCGTTCAACGACGGGTACGCCGCGCTGGGCTGCCTGCCGCCCACCTACGAACCGCGGGCCACCGGGCACATCCCCGAGATGATCGAGATGATGCGCGGGCTCATCGAGCGCGGGCACGCCTACGAGGCGGACGGGAACGTCTACTTCGACGTCCGCTCCTTCCCCGGCTATCTGCAGCTGTCCAACCAGGACCTGGACGAGCTGCGCCAGCCGTCCGGCGAGGGCGAGACCGGCAAGCGCGACCCGCGGGACTTCGCCATGTGGAAGGCCGTGAAGCCGGGCGAGCCCAGCTGGGAGACGCCCTGGGGACGCGGCCGCCCCGGCTGGCACCTGGAGTGCTCGGCGATGGCGCACAAGTACCTGGGCACCGCCTTCGACATCCACGGCGGCGGGCTCGACCTGGTCTTCCCGCACCACGAGAACGAGATCGCGCAGGCCAAGGGCTACGGCGACGACTTCGCCTCGTACTGGGTGCACAACGCCTGGGTGACCATGTCCGGCGAGAAGATGTCCAAGTCGCTGGGCAACTCGGTGCTCGTCAGCGAGATGGTCAAGCAGTGGCGTCCGATCGTCCTGCGTTACTACCTGGGCACCCCGCACTACCGCTCGACCATCGAGTACAGCGAGGAGGCCCTGCGCGAGGCCGAGTCCGCGTTCGCGCGGATCGAGGGCTTCGTGCAGCGAGTCACCGAAAAGGCCGGCGTCGTGCCGGCGGCGCCCGAGGTGCCGCTCGCCTTCGCCGAGGCGATGGACGACGACCTGGGCGTGCCGCAGGCCTTGGCGATCGTGCACACCACGGTCCGGCAGGGGAACTCGGCGCTCGCCGCGGACGACAAGGAGGCGGCCGTCGCCCGGCTCGCCGAGGTCCGCGCCATGCTCGGCGTGCTCGGTCTCGACCCGCTCGACGAGCAGTGGGCCGGTGACGAGGGCGGCGGCGACGATCTGCACGGCGCGGTGGACACGTTGGTGCGGCTCGTGCTGCAGCAGCGCGAGGCGGCCAGGGCCCGCAAGGACTGGGCGACCGCTGACGCCATCCGCGACCAGCTCGGCCAGTCCGGCCTGGTCATCGAGGACAGCCCCGAAGGTCCACGCTGGACCCTCGGCCCCCGGTGACCGCACGCTGAACCCGTCGTGGACGTGCCGCCCGCCGGACCGGGCGGCACACTTCCTATACGTACGCACATACGCAGTCAGAAACAGGTAGGTCATGGCCGGGAACAGCCAGCGCAGGAACCGCCGCACGTCCAACAAGAAGGGCGCGCAGATCGGCAGCGGTGGCAAGCGGCGCCGCGGCCTCGAGGGCAAGGGCCCGACGCCGCCCGCCGAGATGCGCAAGGGCCACAAGAAGAACCGGGTGGCCGGCGCGCAGGCGAGGGCCGCGGCCCGCAAGCCGGCCCAGCGGCGCGGCGGCAAGGGCACCTCCGAGCTGGTCGTCGGCCGCAATCCGGTCGTCGAGGCGCTGCGCGAGGACGTGCCCGCGAAGACGCTCTACGTCCAGCAGTTCATCGACAACGACGAGCGGGTGCGCGAGGTCCTGCAGCTCGCCGCCGACCGCGGTGGCGTCAACCTGATGGAGGCGCCGCGCGCCGAACTGGACCGGATGACGAACGGCTTGAACCACCAGGGCCTCGTCCTGCAGGTCCCGCCCTACGAGTACGCCCACCCCGAGGACCTGGCCGCCGCCGCGTACGACAACGGCGAGGAGCCGCTGATCGTCGCGCTCGACGGGGTCACCGACCCGCGCAACCTCGGTGCAGTGGTCCGCTCGGTCGCCGCCTTCGGTGGGCACGGTGTAGTGGTGCCCGAGCGGCGGGCCGCCGGCATGACCGCGGGTGCCTGGAAGACGTCGGCGGGCACCGCGGCCCGTACGCCGGTGGCGCGGGCGACCAATCTGACCCGCGCGCTCGAGGGGTACCAGAAGGCCGGTCTGACGGTGGTCGGCCTGGCCGCGGACGCGGAGACCGAGCTCGGCGATCTCGCCGCGCTCGACGGCCCCGTGGTGATCGTGGTCGGCAGCGAGGGCAAGGGCCTGTCCCGGCTCGTCGGGGAGACCTGCGACATCCTCGTACGGATCCCGATGCCGGGCGGTGCGGAGTCCCTGAACGCCGGTGTGGCCACGGGAGTTGTGCTCTACGAGGCGGCGCGCAGCCGGGCCTGACCGGGCGGTGCGCCGGGTCTCCGTACTGCACGCGCGCGTGGAGGGTCGCGGCCGAGTGGGCGCGGCGCCCGGCGCGTTGACGTCCGCCGGAGTCAAGGTGCGGGCGCCCGGCGGGGCTTGACGCGGTCCGGACAGATCGGGGCGTCCGAGGCAGTGTCCTAACCACACATCACTCGGTTAGATGAGTGTGGACACCAGAACACCCCGCACACCCACGGGCGGACGCTCCCCGGGCTTTGACGAGGGCCCCCCGCTGAGCATGGCGAAGGTGCCGTGCGATCCGGCGCAGGTCGTCGTCAATCACGCGAGCTTCCGCGTGCAGCTCCCCGCAGCTCAGCGGGCCCAGTCCCCGCGTATCACACGGCACTTCGCGTCCGCCGGTGCCGCCGCCGCGACGTCGGTGATCCCCGTGGCGGGAGCCGCGGGTGCCGTGCGCCGGCGGCGTGCGCCCGTCGTGTGGAGCGGCCGCAGTGCGCCCGGCGACCCGGGGGCGACCGGGCTCCTGCAGGCGGTGCGCGGCAGCGGCGTCCGGCACGGTGACGAAGCGGGTGCCCCGCTCGACACCTTCGAGGGCGGCGCGGCCACACAGGTCATCCCCCGGGTCGGCGTCGCGGACCCCGCGTACGGCGACACCGAGAGCACGGTGGAGACTCCGCACGTGGTCGGCCCCCGGCACCCCGGCACGGACGAGACGGTGCTGCTCCCGTCGGTCGGCAGGGGCGGCGGTGCGGGCGAACTCGGCGGTGACACCGGCGCGTTCACGGCGTACGGGGACGATCACGCGTACGACCTCGGCCGGGACTTCGACGGCGACGATGATCGGCGGACCGGGCGGCGGCGCTCCGGCGGCGATCCGGTGCGGCACGCGTACTACCCCGGGCGCCGGATGAACCTCGGCGTGGTGCTGCTGCCGCTGCGGATCTTCCTCGGCTTCATCTCGATCTACGCCGGCATGGGCAAGCTCTGCGACCCGGTGTACTTCGACGGCGGCGACCGCGGGTCCATGGTCAAGTGGCTCACCTCACTGCACCCGTGGGCGCTGGCCGAACCCCTGCGTGACTTCGCGCTCCAACACCCGGTCGGGGCAGGCCTGTTCATCGCCTTCCTGCAGGTCGGCGTCGGTGTGCTGACGGTGCTCGGGCTCTGGCAGCGGTTCGCCGCGGGGATCGGGGCGCTGCTGTCGGCCGCCCTTCTGGTGACGGTCAGCTGGCGGAGCGTGCCGGTGTACGACGCTCCCGACATGCTTTACCTGGCCGCCTGGAGCCCGCTGATCATCGCCGGAGCGCCGGTGTACTCGGTGGATGCGCGGCTCGCCGGCGAGGCCTGGCGCACCCTGGGGCCGCGCGCGGACATCTGGGATCTGCGCCGCCGGGTGCTGCGCCGCGGCGCCCTGATCGCCGCGGTCCTGGTCGGTCTGACGCTGCTCGTCGGTGCGCTGCTCGGCGGCGCGGTGCGGGACGCCGACCGGGTGCGGGTGCCGGGTCCCGGCGAGACGCCGCGCAATGAACTGCCGGGCTCGCCGCTGCCGAAGAAGCCGGGGGAGCGGCGCGACGAGCGGCGTACTCCCTCATCGACCGGTTCGCCGGGTCAGGGCGGTGCCGCGGGGCCGTCCGCCCGGCCCACGCAGCCGGGCACGGCGCCCGAGTCGGCGCCGGCCGGCACCACCGGACAGCAGCCGAGTCAGCCGCAGGGCACGACGGGGCAGGCGCCGCCGCAGGAGCAGCCCGCCGCGCCGCCGCCGGACCCGGGTGGCG
>NZ_QUAK01000186.1 GCF_003429565.1 Streptomyces triticagri | reverse complement strand
GGTTGCTGTCCATCAGGTGTGGATTCCGCTGCCGCCTGCGGTGTGGCGGGGGAGGTCGACGCCGGTGCCAGGTCGTCTAGGCGTTCGGACGTCACTGTCTGCTCGCGTGGTGGTTGTTCTGTGTGCCTGGCGTGGCCGTGGAGAGTGACGTCGATGTTCGAGCCGTGCCTCGGTTGCGCATCGGGCGTCACGCGTGGTTGCGGGTGCTTGATGCCAGGCAGTCGGAGGTGTGCCGGCCGTGGACAGCCCGGGTGGGCGGGTCGTCCCGCTCGTAAGGGTGATTCTCTGGGGAGGTGTGATCGGTGCGAGGCCGCTTCCTGCGCGGCCCGCACGGCCCGCACGGCCTGTGTGGGCCTGTGTGGGTTCGGTGGTGGGTGTGTTTGTTGAGTTCTGCTCGCGTGTCGCCAGGCGATGCGGAACGGTTCGGTGCCATGTGTCGGTCGGGTCTGCTCGCTGTGGCGGGGTTCTCAACGGCCGGCAGTGTCTGCTCTCGACCGGTCTTGGCTGTCTGTGTCTCGTGTCGAACCGTTGCTGCTGCATCTGTCTCCAGCTGCGACGTCAACGCGGCATACGCGACTCGTACGCAATCTGTACGCGATGCGTACGGTGAAAGTGCGTGATGTGTACGGTTTATGCGGTAGGGTGTGGGGGAGGAGGTGTTTCATGTCGGAGTTGTTCGACGCGGTCGATGCGCTGATCGCGTCCCGTTCCCCGCTGCCGCCGCCCGAGGAGCGCAAGCGGTTGCGTGCCGCGCACGGCCTCACCCTGGACGAGGTGGCCGCCGCGCTGCAGGTGCGCCGGGCCACGGTCAGCGGCTGGGAGTCGGCGAAGAAGCCGACCGAGCCGCGCGGGCCCGAGCGTGAGGCGTACGCGCGCCTCCTGGAGGGACTCGCGGAGCTCTACCCCGCTGACAGAGCTGCCCCGTCCGCGGACGTGGCGGTGCCGGAAACGTTCACTGGCACGCCCCCACCACAAGCCCAGACTCCGGCCGCGGGGCTGACCTCCGATGCTGCGGCCATGACCGGTTCCGAGGACACCCAGACCTGCTCCGCCGCCAGCACCGCTGCTCCGGCTGCCGCGTCGTGCCCTGACCGCACAACCCGGTCGGCAAGGTCGCGTCGCCCCGGTGTGAAGAAGACCGCCGCCGCGCACCCCCCGGCCGCCGGCGGCGACCCGCGCTTCGTCAACGGTCCGCTGGCGGTTGTCGACGTCGACGCCGACGGCCAGGTCCTCGCGTACTGCATGGGCGGCCTGGTCCTCGACGTGCCCGCGCAGTCCCTCCCGGCCCTGGTCGACTGGACCCTGCACGAGGGCCTGCTCGGGCAGCCGAAACTCTCGGGCCCGGGCAAGGACGCCGACCCGCTGCTCGTCCTCACCGAGGCCGCCCTGGAGCGCTACGGACTCCCGGCCACCCTCACCGACGAACAACGCCTCGCCGGGCGCATCCCGGAGGGGCACAAGGCCGTCAAGCAACTGGTGCGCGCCGACTGGAAGCTGACCCGGAGGGGCTTCGGGCCGTGGGCTCGTATCTACCGTCCCGCGCAGGGGTCAAAACGGGCGTGCGTGCAGCTGTGCATCCCCTCCTGGAACGCGCTCGACACCCGCCACTGGGGCGACGCCGGGCAGCTCCCGCCGGCCGAACTCGCCCGCCTCCTGGGCGCGTACGCCTCGCGGGTGATGACGCCGCGCGGTTCCACCGCCGTGACTGGCCTGGAGCTGATGACCGCGCTCCACCCGCCGACCCGCGCCAGCGAACCCGACGCGAACGGCACACGCACTTCGGAGTACAACCCCGGTTCCCTGGGCAAGGACCCGGTCGACCCGGCGCCGTGCGAGGCCCCCGACGGGCACCCGCTCCTCAAGGATTTGCCGCGCTTCCACGTGCGGGGCCCAGCGGAGAAACTGTTCGAGGAGGCGTACGACTGGGCGCGGCCGCTCACCGACGACGAATGCCTACGCCGCAATCTGGTGGGCATCGACGTCAACCTGGCCTTCGCCGCCGGCGCCAACGGCCTGAATGTCGGCCTCGGAGCCCCGACGCACGTCACCAGCCCGATCTTCGACCCGAAACTGCCCGGCAGCTGGCTGGTGGACCTCAGTCACGTCGACCTGTCGAAGGTGAAGGCCGGCAAGGAGTGGGTGGAGCTGGACGGTTCGCTGCTGCCCTCCCCGTTCACGCCGAAGGGCGAACACCCGACCGGCCCGGCCTGGTACGCGACACCGACCGTGGCGTACGCGGTGGAGCTCGGCTACGAGGTGTGCCCGGTCGAGGCATGGGTCCGGTACGAGAACGGCCGCTACCTGGACGGCTGGTACAACCGGCTGCGCGACGCCTACCTCGCCACGATGGCCGACCTCGGCGTCCACACGGACCTGTCACCGGCCGACTTCCTCGCCGCGATGGACGGATACCGCGACCACGACCCGCAGCTGGGACACGTCGTCTCGGCAATCAAGGCGACAGTGAAGGGCGGCCTGGGCAAGCTGCGCGAGCGTCCCCGTGGGGAGGGCTGGCGGCCGGGCGAGCCATGGCGCGCCCTGTCCCGGCCGACATGGCGTCCCGACATCCGCGCGGCGGTCATCTCCCGCACCCGCATCAACCTCCACCGCAAGATCGTCAAGCACGCGGCATTCACCGGCCAGTACCCGGTAGCGATCCTCTCGGACTGCGTCGTGTACGCGGTCGACGGCGAGAGCCCCCTGGACTTCCTGCCGTACCGGGACGGCAAACCGCTGCCGGGCGGCTTCAAACTCGGCGTGAACCCGGGCCTGGTCAAGTGGGAGGGAACACAGAGCGTCCTGTGGGGAGAAGAAGTCCGCGACCGCTTCGATGCCCCGGAGCTCAACCTCGCCCGCTACATCAAGGACGGCACCGTCACCGACGTCGACAGCGGAGAGTAGGAGAGGGCGATGAGCATGTTCGGGGACGGCCTCGACAACGCGGTACACAAGGCATTCACCCGCCCCGCCCCGAAGTCGGCCGGCGCGCAAATGCGATACCTGGTCAAGCAACTCAAGGGGACCAAAGCCGTTGCCCAGACGCTGCGCATCTCCCAACGCACCGTCGAACGCTACGTGAAGGACCAGATCAAAAAGCCCCGTAAGGACCTCGCCGCACGCCTGGACCGCGAGGTCAAGGCCCGATGGCAGCCGCAGATCCGCAAGAAGGCACGCGAGAAAGCGGCAACAACCGGCGGCATCGTCATCGACACCCGCGCCCGCATGGGCTACACCGCACCGATCGGATCGACAGACCAGGACCGCATCCGGCACCTGACCGTCGCCCTGCCGCCCCGCTACGCCGCCCGCCTCTTTGACGCCCAGGAAGCCGGCGCCAGCGACGACCAACTCCGAGAGATCGCCGCCGACGCACTCAAAGAGGTCTACTTCCAGGACAACGGCCGCCGCGCCGGCAGCCTGGAGGAAGTCCGCATGCTCGATGTCGAGCACCTCGAGTTCAACCTCTGACCATCCCGAGCACCCTGCCGGCCCGGGCCTTGTTGGCCCGGGCCGGTCCTCTGCGTTCCCTGCCTCTGTGCCATGAAGCCCGTTTCCGGACAGACAGGCGACGCAGCCAGCGGCGCGGTGGTAGGTGCGCCCGCCCTGGGAGCGAACGACGCAGCCGTCCGGCACCGTCCTTGGTCCCCTCCAGATCGCTCATACCCATTCGGCTCCCAACTCCGCGAGCTCAGCGCGCTGTTCCGCGGTGAGCTTGTCCCGCCGGGTCTTGGTGTTGGAGATCCACACACCGAGCTTCACGACCACCGGCTCGGCCTCGCCATCGACCGCGATCTCCTCCGCGTGAGACCTGGGGACACGAAGGTGCCCCTCGCGGGCGACGTACTGGGCGAGTGCCTGCACCCCGCGCCGGAAGGCCGCTGACGCCTTCCCCACCGCCTTGCCGGCACCCTTGGCCGCCGGGACAAGAGCGGACCGCTCGGCGGGTACCACGCCCAGCTCCGACAGCCGCTGCTGCTGCCCCTCGCACAGCGCCGCCCAGGAGCTCTTCTGCCGCTGAAGCCACCGTCCGATGTCGTCGCCGTCGAACAGCACGCCCGGCTCGATCGCCGGGAGCACGCCGTCGGCGTCGACCAGGTCGACCAGGACGCGGTAGTGCCGCTGCCAATCCAGCGGCCACGGGCAGTCCCAGTCCGCGTCGATCTCCGTCAGCTGCGCCGCGCGCACGACGGCCCGCTCCGGGTCCTTGCCCAGGCCGTTCTTCACGCCCTTCCGCCGAAGGTTGGCCATGTGCTGCCCGATGGACACCATCGCCTCACCCTCGCCCCACACCGCGTCCTGACGCGGCGCGAGATGTCCCATGGCCCGCCGGTAGGACCGCAGCGCGGCCAGCTTGGCCTCCCACGCCTCCTCACCCGGCTCCCAGACCATCCCGGCCTCCGGCGCGTCCAGGAGAACCTTGCGCCGCTCCTCCAGCTCCCCGGCCCGCAGCGCCTTCCTCTGCTGGTGCACCCACCGCCCGAGCGGAAACGCCTTCGTCGCCCCTACCTCGACCTCAACGTCGTAAGGCACGGCGTAGACGCCGGCAATCTCGCTCTCCTTCCGCCAGCGCAGCAGAGCCTGATAGCCCTCCAGCCACACCAGCGACTCCGGCCGGTAGACCCGGGTGCGCAAGAACGCCGCGATGGTCGCCGCGTCGCGCGGACTGGAGAAGTGCAGCAGGGCCGACTCGGCAGCAGCGTCGGCGTCGTCCTGCCCCTGGTCCTCGCCGCCGGCCCCGACGATCCGCCCGTCCTCATCGCGCTGGAGGTGAACCTTGCGCTTGCCGCTGGTGAGCGCGCGGGAGGCGAGCTGCTCGACCAAGCGCTCATCATGCGAGCGCAGGCCCTGAAGAACCGCTACAAGAGGGCGGAAACTGGCGGAGGCGACCATATCCGCCGGCTCCTCGCCGGGCTCCAGGAACACCGGCACGATGATCCGCGCGACCTTGATGGAACCGTCCTTGTTGAGACGGAGCGCGCGGCCGATGTTCTGCACGATCTCCACCTGCGAGCCGCGGGTGTCCGCGAAGCAGACGGCCTCCACGCCCCGCTCACCGGTGATGTCCACACCTTCCCCGAGCACACGAACGCTGGCGAGAAACGCGCGGTGCACCCGGCGCCCGGCCGCGTCGATGCCGTTGGCGAACTGACGCAGCACCTCGCGCCGCTCGGACACGAGATGGTCGCCGCACAACCACGCCGACCACACCCGCTCCGGCGGGACGTGGCGGCCTGCCTCCAGCTCGTAGAACTCCGCATCGATCGATGACGCCGGGAGCTCCTTCTCCGCCTTGGCCAGGTCCTCGTCTGAGGCGTCGTTCAGGTACAGCTCGGCAGCGGTCTTCGGCAGCGCCTCCGCGAACGCCGCGGCCTCTTCCACCTTCTGATGGAAAGTCATGACCGTACGCAGGTTGTACGCCGCAGCGTGCTCCAGCAGAGCGGTCTGCAGCAGAGCTAGGCGCCGGCCGCGCTGCGCCTCCTCCCACTCCCCGAGGACGGGCGAGGGGGCGCGGATCTCCAGGACGTCGATCTCGAACCCGGCGAGGATCTCCCGCTCGATCGCCTCCGACAGCCCGAGCTCCGCGAGCCAGGCGCCGTAGGTCCCGTCCGGGTCGTCGGCCATGCTCGCGATCTCCAGCTCCTGGCGGTCCTTCCCGCGCTGTGGCCGGGGCGCGGCGAGGATGCGCGGGGTCGCGGTGAGGTAGAGCCGGAAGTCGGCGGGGATGCGGGTGTTGTCGTGGATCGCCGCCCATGGCCTGCCCAGATCGCCTGCGGTTGAGTGGGCTTCGTCGATGATGGCGAGCGAAAAACCGTCCATGCGCTGGCCGTACAGGCGCTCTCCGCCAGCCAGGGCAGCCTCCAGCGGCCCGCGAACGCGCCCCTGGCCCCTCGGGTCCTCGAAGTCCTCACGGTCCACGAGAGAGGCGTACGTGGCGAACACGATGACCGGCCCGTGCCCAGCCCACAGGGCCAGTTGGACCGGGTTTGTGGTGGTGCGCACACCCAGCTCGTTCAGCACAGGGTCGTTCTCCAGCGAGCACACCGCGACCATGGGGGAGCGGTGCCCCACGGCCCGCCATGCCTGGGCGGTCTGCACGAGCAGGTCCAGGGTCGGCACGGTCACGAGGATCCGACCTTCGGAAAAGCACTCCAGCGCACTCGCGGCAGCCATGATCGTTTTGCCGGAGCCGGTCGCTGACACGATCGTGCCACGGGCCCCCTGAGGGGGCACAGATGACCTTACAGGGAATCCGACCCACTTACGGAAACTCGACTTCTGATCGATCTGGTGTTTCTTGAGTGGAATCCTTCTCATCGTCCGTCCTCCTCTCCGGTGTCGTACAGCCAGCTGTTGTGAAGCCTTTCCAGCGCATTTTCCTCCTGGCCATGCTTCGTCCAGACCCCTTCGAGCCAGAGCGAGGTCGTCTCGATCCTCCCGCACAGCACGAAGGAAACCGGGCAGGTCGATCAGCACGAAGCTCACCCGCGAACATGCCGCCGGGCCCGTAACGGCGCCACAGCCGCTTCAGCCGCGCCCGGTGCTCGTGCAGGTACGCATCGAGCGTCTGCGGGTAGCGCTCCGGCTTCGCCAGGTGCACGGTCCGCAGGGCGGATGTCCACGAATTCCCGGGACGACTCCTGGTCCCACTGCTCGGATCTGGTCCCGGTCACGGCCGCGTAGTGCTGCTCGCAGACGTCCATGACACGCTCGACAGGTTCCGTCGACGGCCCGCTTCCCTCGTCACGGGCCGAAGGCCGGCCCCCGGCCAACGGCAGCAGAACGGGACGGTCACCGGGACGGACGGCCGCCTCCAGGTCCAGGCCGCGGTGATCCAGGTAGGAGGAGGAACAGGGCCAGGGCGCGGCCGGGGTCGCTGGCGTGCTGGATGTAGGGCTTATCGCTGGTCCAGCCGAACGTGGCCTGGTGGGGCCGGGGGTGCACGCCGCTGGTGTGCGGGTCAGGGAAGGTGACGGCGCGGGTGAAGAAGTCGTCCAGGCGGCTGAGGAGTTCCACATCCGGGCTGTCCGGCTCACGGCCGCGCACGGTGGTGGTGGCGTTCTCCAGGATGGTGGTGAGGCACCGCCGACGGGCGTCCTCCTGCTGCCGGAGCTCGCTGGACGGACTCTCCTCGACCACCTCCACCACGCGGTACAGGCCCTGATCCCCATACAGACCGCCTGGCTCCTCCAGCGCCTTGCGGGCCTTTGCGACGGCCTCCTCGACCGACCGCCCGTAGGCGTAGTTCGTCACCACCGATGCGCCCGGGTGCTCCGGATCGGTGCGCTGCGCCATGATCCGATAGCGGATCAGCTCCGGGTTCATCTCTGAAGTAACCTCACGATGGATTTCGTTCCGTGCTTCAAATCCCGCGCCCCGTTCGGGTGGTTGAGGGTATCTTACGTTTTCACCAAAGGTACATGCTGCATCAACCTGATGCAGCCACTACACTGGAACTCACACGAACGAGCGCCCCCCACCCCTCGTAGCCAGCCCGGCCCGCGCCAGCGGGCCCTAAGGGACTGGAGGCGCAGCCGGAAGGACTGTCAGGCGGGGGAGCGAAGCGGACCCGCCGGGAGCGCCCGACGCTCCCTCAACTCTTGCACTGGAGACCCCACTAGGCACACCATCACATCCCAGGGCACGGCCGCGCGATGCGCGGCCCGCCGGGCGCGCAGCGGCCGGCCCCCACCGGTCCCTGGAGCGCAGCGGAGGGGACTGCCCTCGCATCGCGAGGGCGAGCGGGAGCGCAGCGACCGCTTCGCTTGCACATCGCGCAGCGATGTGGTACCCGCTCC
>NZ_QUAK01000184.1 GCF_003429565.1 Streptomyces triticagri | reverse complement strand
GCTCCGTGGCCGGTCAGACTTCGACGACGACCGGGAGGATCATCGGGCGGCGACGGTAGTTGTCCGAGACCCACTTGCCGAGGGTCCGGCGGACGAGCTGCTGCAGCTGATGGGGCTCGACCACCCCGTCCTGCGCCGACTTCTCCAGGACTTCCTGGATCTTGGGTGCCACCGCACCGAACGCGGAGTCCTCGATGCCGGAACCCCGGGCCTGGATGTGCGGGCCGCCGGTGATCTTGCCGGTGGTCGAGTCGACCACGACGAAGACCGAGATGATGCCCTCGTCCCCGAGGATGCGCCGGTCCTTGAGCGAGGACTCGGTGACGTCGCCGACGGAAAGGCCGTCCACATAGACGTAGCCGGCCTGGACCTTGCCGACGATCTTGGCCTTGCCCTCGACCAGATCGACGACGACGCCGTCCTCGGCGATCACGATGCGGTCGTGGGGAACGCCCGTGAGAGCTCCCAGTTCCGCGTTCGCCCGCAGGTGTCGCCATTCGCCGTGCACCGGCATCAGGTTCTTGGGCTTGCAGATGTTGTAGAAGTACAGGAGCTCTCCGGCCGAGGCGTGGCCGGAGACGTGCACCTTGGCGTTGCCCTTGTGCACGACGTTGGCGCCCCAGCGGGTCAGGCCGTTGATCACGCGGTACACCGCGTTCTCGTTGCCCGGGATCAGGGACGACGCCAGGATCACCGTGTCGCCCTGGACGATACGGATCTGGTGGTCGCGGTTCGCCATCCGGGAGAGGGCGGCCATCGGCTCGCCCTGGGAGCCCGTGCAGACGAGCACCACCTCGTCGTCCGGCAGATCGTCCAGCGTCTTGACGTCCACGACGAGGCCGGGCGGGACCTTGAGGTACCCGAGGTCCCGGGCGATGCCCATGTTGCGCACCATCGAGCGGCCGACGAAGGCGACCCTGCGGCCGTATTCGTGTGCGGCGTCGAGGATCTGCTGGATGCGGTGGACGTGGCTGGCGAAGCTGGCCACGATGATCCGCTTGCTCGCCCCGGCGAAGACCTGGCGCAGCACGTTCGAGATGTCGCGCTCGGGCGGTACGAAGCCGGGCACCTCGGCGTTCGTCGAGTCCGAGAGGAGGAGATCGATGCCCTCCTCGCTGAGCCTCGCGAAGGCGTTGAGGTCGGTGAGGCGCTGGTCCAGGGGAAGCTGGTCCATCTTGAAGTCGCCGGTGTGGACGACCATGCCCGCCGGCGTGCGGACGGCCACCGCGAGCGCGTCCGGGATGGAGTGGTTGACCGCCACGAACTCGCAGTCGAAGGGGCCGATGCGCTCGCGGTGGCCCTCGGACACCTCGAGCGTGTACGGGCGGATGCGGTGCTCCTGCAGCTTCGCCTCGATCAGGGCGAGGGTCAGCTTGGAGCCGATGAGCGGGATGTCCGGCTTCTCGCGAAGGAGGTACGGGACACCGCCGATGTGGTCCTCGTGCCCGTGCGTGAGGACGATTCCCTCGATGTCGTCGAGGCGGTCCCGGATGCTGCTGAAGTCCGGAAGGATCAGGTCGATTCCGGGCTGCTCCTCTTCGGGGAAGAGGACTCCGCAGTCGACGATGAGCAGGCGTCCGCCGTACTCGAACACGGTCATGTTGCGGCCGATCTCGCCCAGGCCGCCGAGGGGGGTGACCCGGAGGCCGCCCTCGGGCAGCTTCGGCGGGGAGCCGAGCTCAGGATGCGGGTGACTCAAAAGACTCTCCTACCCACACGCGCCACGTACCCAGAGGCACGTGGCGCGCGTGACATTCGTGCAATAGCAGTTGTCGTCTGTGCTGTCTGTGTTGCGTGTGTCTGCGTATTCAGTTGTGAAGTCTGTGACTACAGATGTACCCCACCGGCGGCGAGATCGATCTTGAGCTGATGCGTTTCCTCGAGGGAGAGTTCCACCAGCGGCAGGCGGAGCGGTCCGCCGGGGAGGCCCTGGAGGGCGAGCGCGGCCTTGGTGGTGATGACGCCCTGAGTACGGAACATCCCGGTGAAGACCGGGAGCAGCTTCTGGTGGATCTCGGTCGCCTTGCGTACGTCGCCCGAGGTGTGCGCGTCGAGCATGGCGCGGAGTTCGGGGGTGACCACATGGCCGACCACCGAGACGAAGCCGACGGCGCCGACGGAGAGTAGCGGCAGGTTGAGCATGTCGTCGCCGGAGTACCAGGCCAGCTCGCTGCGGGCGATGGCCCAGCTCGCGCGGCCGAGGTCGCCCTTGGCGTCCTTGTTGGCGACGATGCGCGGGTGCTCGGCGAGCCGGACGATCGTCTCCGTGTTGATCGGGACGCCGCTGCGGCCGGGGATGTCGTAGAGCATCACCGGGAGGTCGGTGGAGTCGGCGATCGCGGTGAAGTGCCGGAGCAGGCCGTCCTGCGGGGGCTTGCTGTAGTACGGCGTGACGGTGAGGAGGCCGTGGGCGCCGATCTGCTCGGCGGCGCGGGCCAGTTCGATGCTGTGGCGGGTGTCGTTGGTGCCGACGCCGGCGACCACGTGGGCCCGGTCCCCGACGGCCTCGAGGACGACTCGTACGAGCTCGGTTTTCTCCGCGTCGCTGGTGGTCGGGGACTCGCCGGTGGTGCCGTTGACGATCAGGCCGTCGTTGCCTGCGTCCACCAGGTGGGTGGCGAGCCGCTGCGCGCCGTCAAGATCGAGTGCGCCGTCCGCCGTCAGGGGCGTGACCATGGCGGTGAGGACCCTCCCGAAGGGGGTCTGCGGAGTCGAGGTCGGAGCCATGGGGCACACGCTACTCGCTGCTCAGCGCGGGGTCGCCCCTCGGGGGACGTGAGCGGGGAGACATACGGAGCCCGGCACTGCCTGCTCGGGGGTTCAAGCAGTGCCGGGTCCGTTTGATCAGGCTAGATGAACTTCTCGAAATGCCGCAATACGGACACTTCTCCCGAGGGTCCGTACCTGTGTGCGCCTGTCCCGTGCGTGGCGTTCGGGACTACGGGGCGACCCTGCCGTTGGCATTGAACGCCGCGTGGGTGAGGGGCATGAGCGTGGCCCAGTGCTCCTCCATCTGCTCGCCGACCATTTCGATCTCCCGCTGCGGGAAGGACGGGACCTTGGCCAGTTCGTGCTGGGTGCGCAGGCCGAGGAAGTGCATCAGCGACCGGGCGTTGCACGTCGCGTACATCGAGGAGAAGAGGCCGACGGGCAGGACCGCCCGGGCGACCTCGCGGGCCACGCCGGCGGCGAGCATCTCCTGGTACGACTCGTACGCCCGGCGGTAGGTGTCCTCCATGACGCGGCCCGTGAGCTCCTGCTGGGCCTCGGTGCCCTCGACGAAGACGTACTTGCCGGGGCGTCCTTCCTGGACCAGCTTCCGGGACTCGCCGGGGACGTAGAAGACGGGCTGGAGCTCGCGGTACCGGCCCGATTCCTCGTTGTACGACCAGCCCACCCGGTGGCGCATGAACTCGCGGAACACGAAGATCGGGGCGCTGATGAAGAAGGTCATCGAATTGTGCTCGAAGGGGCTGCCGTGGCGGTCCCGCATCAGGTAGTTGATCAGGCCCTTCGAGCGCTCCGGGTCCTTGGTGAGCTCGTCCAGGGACTGCTCACCCGCGGTGGACACCCGCGCCGCCCACAGGACGTCCGAGTCGCTCGCGGAGTGCTTGACCAGCTCCACAGTGACATCGCTGCGGAAGCTCGGTTTGAGGTCTTCGGCGGGGGTCTCGCTCACCGGCGGGGTCCTTCCATCTGGTGCTCGCTCGGGCGGCGCCCACTCTACGACTCGGCACTGACAGCCGACCGTTCGGTGCTGCTCTGTCGCGTTCTTCGGCGAATTTCGAGCAATTTTGCGGTTGCGGGCACCATTGCCGCCTTTTGAACGTCTTCACGGGTGACAGGAGTCCCGCACGGCATTCCTGGGACCAGTGAGGAGAAGCACCGCTCATGTTCCGACGGCGTGAGCCCGTCCCGTTCGCCTTCGTCGCGGAGGCCGACAAGTTCCGCAGCAATGTCACTCCCCCGCCCCGGGAGCGTGCCTCGGCCAGTGAGGTCGCCGGTCGCACGCTGGTCGGGCTGACCATAGTCGCCGGGCTCGTGGGCTCGCTTCTGTTCGGCATGCCTGCCCTTTCGGCGGATCAGACACCGGCCGGCACCCAGCAGTCCGAGGCCACCGATCACCGCTGATCGGGGCGGCGCCCGACAGGTCCACGCCGCCCTGCACCCCCTTTGCCGCCCCGGGGTGGCCGGTCGCCGCAGGCCTGGGTAGCCTCACCGGGCACAGCCCCAAGTTGTGTGCCCCGAGTGAGGAACTCCGTCGTGCCCCTGCCCTTTCTGACGGCCGACCGCGCTTTTGACGAGGCGACGGACGACATCGCGCTGCCGTACGACGACCGCGACCAGTGGCGTCGGCCCTATAGGCCGGGCCCCTGGCGGGTGGGAGCCTCCGCGGTCGTGCTGCTCGTCGCCTCGTTCATGCTGATCGCAGCGATGATCATCGCCTTTGCCGGGGCACTGCAGGGTGCGCTGATCTGTGCCCTCGCAGCTCTCGTGGTGATCACGTTCGCGCTGCGCATGCTGCGTATCGGCACCTGGGTGAGCGCGCGCGGACTGCGGCAGACCGGCCTCTTCATCACCCGGACCATGCCGTGGAATGCGGTCGTGGCCGTGCGGACCGTCCAGCAGCCGGTGCGCTGGCTCGGCCTGCCCCGTACCGTCCAGGGCCAGGCGCTGGTCCTCGTACGCCGTGGTGGCGAGCCCTTGCCCGGTCCGCTCCTGACCGACCGGAACGCCGACTTCCTCGGCCGTGGCACGGCCTTCGAGCGGGCGGCGGACACCGTCGAGGCCTGGGCGCACGAATACACGCGCGCCAACTGATCTCCGATCGAACCCGACTGCCCCGAGCCCCGACTGACTGCCCCGACTGCCCCGACGAAGGCTCAGGCGGTCGGCGCGCGGTCGTGCAGGGCGATCGCCCGCTGCATCGCCTTGCGGGCGCGTGGAGTGTCCCGCGCATCGTGGTAGGCCACCGCGAGGCGGAACCAGCTGCGCCAGTCCTCCGGGGCGTCCTCGGTCTCGGCTCTGCGCCGGGCGAATACGGCGTCGGCCGAGTCGCGGTCGATACGGCCGCCGGGTGTGCGCTGCAGCTCGTCGACCGGCAGTCCGCCCTCCGCCTCCAGCTCCGCGGCCAACTGGCCCGCGCGGCGGGCGAATTGCGTAGTCTTCCAGAGGAACCAGATGCCGATCAGCGGGAGGATCAGCACGGCGACACCGAACGTGACGGTGAGCAGCGTGCCTTCCCGTATGAGCAGCACGCCGCGGCTGCCGACCAGGACGAAGTAGACGACCAGGACGGCAGCCAGCAGGAAGTACGTGATCTTCGCTCGCACGGTGTCAGTCCCCGAGCCCCAGGAAGTTCTCCAGGCCGAAGGTGAGACCGGGAGTGTCCACCACACGGCGCAGGCCGAGCAGGATGCCCGGCATGAAGCTGCTGTGGTGCAGGGAGTCGTGGCGGATGGTGAGGGTCTCGCCCTCGCCGCCGAACAGCACCTCCTGGTGGGCGAGCAGACCGCGCATCCGCACCGCGTGCACCGGTACGCCGTCGACGTCCGCGCCGCGGGCGCCGTCGAGTGCGGTCGCCGTGGCATCGGGCTGGGCCGGCAGACCGGCGCGGTCACGGGCGGAGGCGATCAGCTGGGCGGTGCGGATGGCAGTGCCGGACGGGGCGTCGACCTTGTTCGGGTGGTGCAGTTCGACGACCTCGGCCGACTCGAAGTACCGGGCCGCCTGCTGGGCGAAGTGCATGGTCAGGACGGCGCCGATGGAGAAGTTCGGCGCGATGAGGACGCCGGTGCGCTCCGAGGACTTCAGCCAGGCTTCGAGCCGGCCGAGGCGCTCCTCGGTCCAGCCGGTGGTGCCGACGACGGCGTGGATCCCGTGCCGTACGCAGAAGTCGAGATTGTCCATCACCGAGGCGGGTGTGGTCAGTTCGACGACGGCTTGGGCGCCGGACTCGACGAGCGTCTCCAGTTCGTCACCCCGGCCGAGGGCGGCCACCAGGTCCATGTCGGGGGCGGCCTCGACCGCCCGTACCGCCTCGGAGCCGATGCGGCCCTTGGCGCCGATGACGGCCACGCGCAGCTTGCTCATTGCTTGATCCTTTTGCGAGTCGAGGGCTTGACGAACGCGCTCTAGGCGACTGCTTCGTGCAGGCGGTCCGCCTGCTTGCCCTTCAGTGGGCCGATGACGGACAGGGAGGGCCGCCGGCCGAGGACGTCGCGGGCCACCTGGCGTACGTCGTCCGGGGTGACGGCGGATATCCGCTCCAGCATCGCGTCGACGGACATGTGTTCGCCCCAGCACAGCTCGCTCTTGCCGATGCGGTTCATGAGGGCACCGGTGTCCTCGAGGCCGAGGACGGTGGAGCCGGCCAGCTGGCCGACGGCGCGGGCTATCTCGTCGTCGGGCAGTCCGTGCTGGGCCACCTGGTCGAGCTGGTCGCGGCAGATCTTCAGGACGTCGTGCACCTGGTTCGGGCGGCAGCCCGCGTACACGCCGAACAGGCCGCAGTCGGCGAAGCCCGAGGTGTACGCGTACACGCTGTAGGCGAGGCCGCGCTTCTCCCTGACCTCCTGGAAGAGGCGCGATGACATGCCGCCGCCGAGTGCCGTGCTCAGTACGCCGAGGGCCCATCGGCGCTCGTCGGTGCGGGCCAGGCCGGGCATGCCGAGGATGACGTGCGCCTGCTCGGTCCTGCGGTCGACGAGTTCGACGCGGCCGCTGGTGCGCAGGGCGCGCGCGCCGGCTCGCGGGGCGAGTGGTTCGGCGCCCGGGGTGCCCAGTGCGCCTGCCTTTTCGAAGGCGGCACGGACCTGGCGTACGACCTTCTGGTGGTCGACGTTCCCCGCCGCGGCGACGACCAGGTGGGTGGGGTCGTAGTGCCGCTTGTAGAAGCGGCGGATGCGGTCGGCGTGCAGGGAGTTGACCGTGTCGACCGTGCCGAGCACGGGGCGGCCGAGCGGCGTGTCCCCGAGCATGGTGTGTGCGAAGAGGTCGTGCACGCAGTCGCCCGGGTCGTCCTCGGTCATCGCGATCTCTTCGAGGATCACCCCGCGCTCGGCGTCGACGTCCTCCTGCTCGATCAGCGAGCCGGTGAGCATGTCGCAGACCACGTCGATGGCGAGCGGCAGGTCGGTGTCGAGCACGCGCGCGTAGTAGCAGGTGTACTCCTTCGCCGTGAAGGCGTTCATCTCGCCGCCGACCGCGTCGATCGCGGCGGAGATGTCGAGGGCGGAGCGCTTGCGGGTGCCCTTGAAGAGGAGGTGCTCGAGGTAGTGGGTGGCGCCGTTGAGCGAGGGCGTCTCGTCGCGGGATCCGACACCGGCCCAGATGCCGAATGTCGCCGAGCGCACCGACGGCAGCGTCTCGGTCACGACACGCAGACCACCCGGGAGGGTGGTGCGGCGGACCGTCCCGATGCCGTTCTCGCCCTTGAGCAGGGTTTGGGTACGGGCGACGGCCCGCGCCTCCGAAGAGGCGCGG
>NZ_QUAK01000182.1 GCF_003429565.1 Streptomyces triticagri | reverse complement strand
GGCTTCGCGGATGGCGGCGGCGACGCGCGCGGAGCGGTCGGCCGCGGCCCGGTGCCGCAGCACGGCCTCGGCCGCCTGCCAGGCGGCGTGCAGCGTACGGCCGTCCGCGAGCTCGCGCTTCTGGGCGGCGGCGGCCTTCTCGGCTGCCGAGAGCGCCAACGAGGCGTTCCGGTAGGCCAGTTCCGCGGCGATCGCCGATCGCCTGTCCTGCTCCCGGCCGGCCTCGGCGACGCGCTGCTCGGCGGTCGCGAGGCGTTCGGCCAGGTCCGCGGCGCGGCCCCGCTCCTCGGCCGCGCGGGCCGAGAGCCGGGCGGCCAGGGCGCGAGTGCGACGCTCGGCACCCGCGTGCACGTCACGCGCGCGCGCCCGGGTCTCGGTGGCCTCGACGATGCGGCCGAGCAGATCGACCGAACCGGCCGTGAAGTCACGCTCCGCGATCAGTTCCGCCCGGCGGCCCAGCTTCGCACCGAAGCTGCTGACCAGATCGGCGAGGCCGTCGGTGTCCCGGGTGTCGGTGACGGCCCGCAGCAGCAGATCGGTGAAGTCGGAGTCCTTCTTGACCGCGAAGAGTCCGGCCGCCTCGCCCTCGTCCGCGTTCATCTCCCGCTGGTAGCGGAAGAGTTCGGGGTCGAGGCCGAGGTCGCCCAGGTGCTCGTTCCACCGGTCGTGGATCTCCTCCCAGTGCACCTCCAGGTGCGGATAGGCCTTGCCGGCCTCGGTGAGGGCGTCCCGGAAGCCCTTCATGGTGCGGCGCCGCCCGGAGGCCCCCGACGCGCCCTCGGCCTGCGGGCGTACGGCGGTGGCCTCGGCGACCGGCAGATTGTCCAGGCTCAGTCCGGGGCCGGGCCGGAAGGAGTACCAGGCCTCCGCGAACTTCCGCGGGTCGCTGGACACTTGGCGCCCGCGCCACTCGCTGACCTTGCCCACCACCACGGCCTCGCCGGTGAGCGTGTGCTGCCACTCGAGCGCCACGTGGCCGCAGTCGTCGGCGAGCAGGAACTTGCGCAGCACGCCGGAGCTCGCGCCGCCCAGGGTGTTGCGGTGGCCCGGCAGCATGACCGAGAAGATCAGCTTGAGCAGGACGGACTTTCCGCCGCCGTTCTCCAGGAAGAGCACTCCCGCGGGAGCGGGCCTGCGCGGCGGCCCGACGGGCTCCTCCTCGAAGAACTCCGCCTGGGCGGGCGCCGGTTCGGGCACGGTGGCGCCGACGCCGCGCAGGTCGAGCACGGTGTCGGCATAGCGCGCGCCGGCGGGGCCGATCGAATAGAGGCGGACCCGGGACAACTCGTACATGGCGGCGGACTCTCGTGGTCGGTCGGTGAGCGGGGGTGCGGTCGGGGCTGCGTGGCCGGTCGGTCAGCGGCCGGTCAGGCGCGGTCGGCGTGCAGGGGCAGGCCCGCCTCGGCGACCAGGCCCACGTCCTCGGGATCTGCGGGCGGCAGCAGGCTGGCGGAGCCGTCGGATACGGGCACCACGCCGAGTTCGAGCAGCTCGGCGAGGGCGGCGCTGCCGGCCGTGTCCCGTACCTGGAGCTGGTAGCGGGCGGTGGTGCGGTAGGTGCCTCCGGCGTCGTCACCGGTGCGCTGCAGGAAGCCGGAGTCGGTGAGGAAGGCGACGGCCTTGCCGACGATGCCGGTGGTGGAACCGGCAAGGCGGCGGGCGTCCTTGGTCGCCCCGGTGGCGCTGCGCCGCGCCCAGACCCGCCAGGCGGCCTCCAGTCCGGGGGCGTCGGTGGCCGGGTCGGTGTTCTCGCCGCGCTCGTCCGCGCGCTCCTCGAGGCGGCGGCAGGCCTGGCGTACGAAGGCGTCCACACCGTGCACCGTGACCCGGCCGATGTATCCGTCGTCGGCCAGATCCTCGGGGCGCGGGAACGCCATCGCGGCGACCGCGAGATGCGCGAGGCCGTGCAGGAATCGGTCACCGGTGTCGGATGCGGCGCGGCGCGCGTAGTCGCCCATCCGGACGGCGAAGACGGAGTCCTCGGCGGCGGTCACGGCCATGCCGGCGCGCGCGGACACCTCCAGTACGACGAGCCCCAGGCCACTGGCCACGGCGTCGGCGAGGCGGGCGAAGGGCGGATCCTCGCGGTACCGGCGCAGCAGGTCGGCGTACTCGGCGTCCCTGGCCGGCTGCAGTTTGGGCTGGAGTCCGAAGGACACCAGCCGGGCCGCGTCGGCGGCGTCCGCCGGGGTCACCGGGGCGGGCGCGGGGCGGGCCTCGGGCTCACTCCACGCGGCCCTGTCTGCGTGGTGGTCGCTCACGGCTTGTGCTCCTCGGTGGGGGTCTTGTACAGGTTCCAGGCGGGGTCCCGGGACGGGGCGGGCGGGCTCATCAGCCCGCCTCGGTGCGGCCGGCCGCCATGCCGGCGGCGTCCAGGAGCGCGGTGCCCACGATCAGATCGGCACCGCCGAAATCCGGGTCGTCGAGCTGGGTGCCGTCGTCGACGGCGAAGAGGAGGCGGGGCTCGCCCTGGCGGTAGGCGGTGCCCACCGGCGGGCTTGCGGCGTGCACGGCGAGCAGCGCGACCAGATAGGGCAGTTCGGGGTCGCTGCGGCGGGCCTCGGCGAGCAGTCCGGAGAGGCGGCGCGGGGCGTCGTGCGCGATGTCCAGGAGCTCGGTCGCGGCGGCCAGCTGCTCCTCGCTGAAGCGGCTGTCGTCCGGGGTGGCGATCAGGTCGGGCTCGGGCATCTCGGCACCCAGGTGCGCGCGCTCCACGGGCGGTGTCAGGAGCAGGTCCACGAGGTCGCCGAGCCGGACGGCCGACGGGGTGCGCAGACCGGTGCCGTGCGCGAAGAAGGCGTCGGTGACCCGGCCGGCCTGCTCCAGCGGAAGCGGCAGGGCGGGGGCGAGCAGCTGTCCGTAGAGGTCGAGTCCGGTGTGCGCGGCGGGCGGGGCGAAGGCCTGGCGGTCCTGCTCGGCGCGGAACAGCGGACCGGCCTCGAGGAGCCGGGACTGCAGCTGGGTGTGTCGGCGGATGCAGTCCTTGACGATGTCGACCAGCTCGGCGGCGCGGCGCTTGTGCTCGTGGTCCTCGGCCTCGTCGCGGGCCTTACGGATGTTCATCAGGATGGCGTTCTCGTGGCGGTAGCGGTCGGCCACGTGCTCGAGCGCCTCGTCGATCATGTCGGGGACGGACTGCAGCCAGTCGACCGCACGGACATTGCGCCGGGTGGCGTCGAGGGCGCGGCGCAGGGTCTCCGAGTACTGGACGGTCCGGTATCTGGCCTGCTCGGCGGCGAGCTGGGCGTCGGCGAGGCGGCCGCGGTTGATCAGCACCTCGAGCTTGACCTCGGCGGCGATCTGGGCGCTGGTCACATCGGTGTCGAGGGCGCCCACCAGGACGTTGACCGCCTCGTCGGTGGTGCGCAGGCAGACGCCGCCACCGGTGCCGGGGACCTCCTCGACGAGTTTGAAGTCGTAGTCCCTGCGTACGTATGCGCCGTCGGGGGCGAAGGTGCCGTAGACGGCGCGGAAGCCGCGGTCGACACTGCCGACGTTGATCAGGTTCTCCAGGACCCAGCGCGCCACGCGCTCGTGCTCCTCGGCCGGGCGGGAGGGAGCCTGGGCGGCGACGCGGGGGACGAGTCTGGTCACTATCTGGTCGTGGTCCGCGCCGGTGTCGAAGTCCATGTTCAGCGTGACCAGGTCGATGGCGGCGAGGGCGACCTCGGCCATCGCGTACACCGCGTACGCACCCGCGAGATTGGCCTTGCGCACGTCCAGGTCGTGCAGCGGAGCGGTGCAGGCGAGTGCGCGCAGGCGGCGGGCCAGGCCCTCGTCTGCGGCGGGTCCCTTCGCGGGGGCGGGTACGGAAGTGGTCACGACGGAAAGGTTATGCGGTCGCACCGACAACGACGGGCGGCGGGCCGCCGGGCTCGGGGCCGACTGTGTGTTGCCCCTGGGGCCCGGTCCACTGCCACGGCCCTGGCGGGGCTGGTCCACAGTCGCCGGACGGGCTGGAAAATCAGCCCGTCCGGCGACTTAGGACAGCGGCTCGGCCGAGGGCGGAACCCGCATGTCCGCGTGGGACGGTCCGGCTCGGGCGGGATCGGCCGGGTGGGAGGCTTACGTGTCGCCGCGCCACCACCGCAGCCAGGCCTGCGCGAGCCGCCGCAGCGGGGAGCGCGGGCGGCGGGCCGGGACCGGGTGGACCGGTCCGGAATCCGGGAGGGTCGCCAGGGCCGCTCCGGGGCGCGGGACCGCGGGGCTGACGGCCCGCGCCGCGGCCGGCGGCTCGGTCACCACATGCGGGGTGAACTGCGCCGGCAGCGTGTGGAGCGCGCGGTGGAACGGCCCCGTCCGCCAGGTGAGTTCCGCGGGGTCGACCGCGATCTGCACGTCCGGCAGCCGGTTGAAGAGCCGCTCGATGGCGATCCGTCCGATGCTGAGCGCGTGCGGCTGGGCCGGGCACCGGTGCGGTCCCGCCGACCAGGACAGATGGCTGCGGGATGTGGCGCGCTGGTCGGCGTCCAGGATCTCCTCGGGGTCCGTGTTGCAGGCCGCGAAGCTGATCACGATGGGGATGCCTTCGGGGAAGTGGGTGCCGTAGATGTCGACCGGCCGGCGGGCGTAGTGGACGGCGTAGTTGGCCAGGGGTGTCTCCTGCCAGAGCACCTCCTCGATGGCCGTGCCGATGGGCACGTTGACCCGGTCGTCGGCGAAGCGCGGGTCGGTGAGGATCTTCAGGAGCGCGTTGCCGATGAGGTTCTGCTCGGCCTCGCTGCCCGCGCCGAGCAGTGTGACCAGCTGGTGGATCACTTCCTCGGCGTCGGGGCGCGAGGCGTGCTGGAGCATCCAGGTGGTGACATCGGAGCCGGGCACGGCCTGCTTGTGCGTGATGAGCTCGATCAGACCCTCGGTGACCTGTACGTTCCCGGACTCGGCCTCCACGCCGTCGAAGATCTTCCCCATCCCCTCGACGAGCCGGTCGCCCACGTCGCCGGGGCAGCCGAACATCTTGTTGAAGACCATCAGGGGCAGCCGCTTCGCGTACTGCGCGATCAGGTCGGCCCGGCCGGTCCGGGCGAAGGAGTCGATGAGATCGTCGGCGACCTGCTCGACGTAGCGGCGCAGTTCGTAGTCGTCGATCTTGCCGAGGCTCTCGTCGACCACCTGGCGCCGGGCCTGGTGCACGGTGTCGTCGGAGAAGAGGCAGTTCGGCCGGGGCGCCATCATCGGCAGCACCCGGCTGTCCGCGGGCACCCTGCCCTCCCGCAGGTCCCGCCAGCGGTGCGGGTCCTTGGAGAAGTCCGGGCTGGTCAGGATGTAGCGAGCGGTCTTGTAGTGGGTGACGAGCAGGGCCTGGACACCCGGTTCGAGTGCGACCGGTGCGGCGACTCCGTAGCCGCGCAGCCGGTCGTAGACACCGGCCGGGTCCCGCGCGAACTCCTCGTCGAACAGTGGAGTCGCGCCCGCGCCCGCCCCGGTGACCGGGCAGCCCGACGGGGGAGCGAATCCGTAGGAATCGGTGTGCGTCACGGTGCTTCCTTCTGGACGGCGCGATTGTGGAGGTACTCGACGAGCGTGATGAGCGCCTGGGACGAGGAGTTGACGTCCCGGGCGTCGCAGGTCACCAGCGGTGTCTCCGGGTGCAGATCGAGCGCTTCGCGGACCTCTTCGTCGTCGTAGCGGCGGGAGCCCGTGAAGTGGTTGACGGCCACCGCGTACGGCAGTCCGTACTCCTCCACGCGGTCGAACACCTCGAAGCTCTGCTGCAGCGCACGCGTGTCGGCGAGCACCAGCGCCCCGAGTGCCCCATAGGCCAGGTCCTGCCAGAGGCCCTTGAAGCGGTCCTGGCCCGGCGCTCCGAACAGGTACAGGACGAGCTGCTGGGTGAGGGTGAGCCGGCCGAAGTCCAGGGCGACGGTGGTGGTGGTCTTGTCGGGCAGCGCCGACAGGTCGTCGACCAGCTCCGACGGCTTGGTCATGACCTCCTCGGTGCGCAGCGGAGTGATCTCCGAGAGGCCGCCGACCAGCGTGGTCTTGCCGACGCCGAAGTGACCGACGACGAGGATCTTCACGGCGCGCTCGACCGTGGGCGCCAGATACATGCCGTCAGAGACGGGCGCGGAGTGCATCGAGGACCTCCTTCAGGAGCTCGGGCCCTGCGTTCTGCACGACGGGCGCGGTCCGGGTGGCGATGAGCCCCGCGTCGATCAGGTCGACGACGAGGACTCGGGTGACGGATACGGGAAGTCCGAGATGGGATGCCACCTCGGCGAGGGAGAGCAGGGCACCGCCGCGGCAGATGTCGACGATCCCGCGCTGCTCGACGGTCAGGTGGTGCAGCGGCCTGGTGTTCTGGGTGGCGAGCAGCAGGGTGACCACGTCCAGGGGCGTGCCGGCGCGGGCGCGGCCGCCCGTGATGACGTAGGAGCGGACCAGGCCGCCACTGCGCCGGCGGGAAGGCTCGGTCATGCCCGGTGGCCGATTTCCGAGCGGTCGGGGACGCTCAGCTCACGCCGGATCCGGGCAACCAGGCTCTGCATGTCGTAGGTGAAGGCACCCAGATCCACATCGACATGGGTGGACACTCCGAGGAAGCTGCCGGGGCCTGCCTCGGCCAACAGGACGAAGCTGCGCTCCAGTTCGATGACCGTCTGGCGCAGTCGGTTGTCGGCGCCTCCCCCCAGCGCGTCCGACTGGCTGAGCGAGGCGACCGCGGACATGGCGGCGGCGAAGCGCTCCGCGTCCTCGCGGTCGATCTGGCTGGTGGCGGCCTGGGGCAGACCGTCCCGGGAGAACAGCACGGCGAAGTGCACCGCTGGATTGTGCAGCAGGCTGTCCAGCATCCAGGACCGCTCGGTGCGGGCGTAGTTCATCGCAAGACTCCTCAAGTCTCCTAGTCCCGGGGGGCGTCTTCGCGGCCGCGCCGCGTGCCCTGCTGGATCGCCCCGTTGAGGCGGGCGGCGTCGCGCGGCGAGCGGTCGGAGACCGAGGGCTCGCGGGCTCCGGCCAACTGGTCGCCGGTGGCGGGCGTACGGCGCGAGCGTCGTGGCAGTCCGCCGGACGTGTGGCCGAGCACCGGCGCATCCACCGGGTGCTCCGCCGGCGGTTCCGGCGCAGGTTCTTCGGCGGGGGGCGGCATGGGGGCTCTCAATTCGTATTCCCGCACGGGGGCAGGTCCTGGTTCGGCGGCGGCCGGCGGCGGTGGCAGCGGTCGGTGCCCGCCCGGATCGGCGGCAGCGGGTGGCGGTACGGAGCCGGGGCCGGCCGGATCGGCGGCAGCGGGCGGCGGTGCGGAGCGATGCCCGCCCGGCTCCGCGACGGC
>NZ_QUAK01000181.1 GCF_003429565.1 Streptomyces triticagri | reverse complement strand
GCCGCCGGTGCCCGCGCCGCCCGTGGCCGCCCGCGCAGCGAGGCCGTCGAACGAGCCATCATCGAAGGGGTGCTCACCCTCCTCGAGGAGGGCGTGCCCCTGACCGCACTGTCCATCGAGCGCATCGCCCGCACCGCGGGAGTGGGCAAGGCCACCATCTACCGCCGCTGGCCCGGCAAGGAGGAACTCCTGGTCGAGGTGCTGGCCGGGATCGAGGAGCCGGGCCCCGAGCTCGCCGGTGCCGACGTACGGGACGATCTGGTGGCCCTCGTCGAGGGCATCCGGCAGCGCGGCCTCGCCAAGCGCAACTCGGCCCTGCTGAGCAATCTCGTCGCGCAGGCGAAGAGCTTCCCCAAGCTCTGGGACCTGTACCACCGGACCGTGGTCTCCGAGCGGACCGCGCAGATGCGGGAGGTACTGCGCCGCGGCGTGGCCTCCGGGGAGATCAGGGGCGACCTGGACCCGGACCTGATCGGCGATCTGTTCACCGGACCCATGCTGACCCGCACCATCCTGCACGCCGACGATCCGCTGCCGGAGGGCCTGTCCGAGACGATCGTCGACGCGATCCTCGCGGGGCTACGGCCCACGGACCGCGGGTGACACCGCGGCGTACCCGTCCGCCCCCGCGACGCGTCGTCGGCCGTGCCCGTACCGAGGCGGCGACCCGCGCGTCCCGTTCGTGTCACGGACATCACTCCTGCACCCGGCCGGGGAACCTCGTCCGACCGGCCGGACGTCCTGAGCACCGTACGGCCGCGCTCCGGGGCGGCGAGGAGCACCGTCCGCATCGCCTAGGGTTTCCGGGCAGGGGACGGTGTGCACGGCAGGTCAGTGAGGCGACGGTATGGCGCAGGCGTATGCGACGGAGACGGGCCGCGACGGATCCGGCCCGGAACGCCGGACGGACCGCATGCGCCGGGCGATGACCGCGCTGCGGCACGACCGCGGCATCTGGCGCCGCGGCCTGGTGCTCGCCGCGGTCGCCGTACTGCTCGCCCTGATCATGGGCCTGCACGCGCGCGTGCCCAATGCCGTGGGCAACCTCGGCAGCCTCGTCGAGACCTTCCTGCCCTGGCTCGGCCTCGCGATCCCGGTCGTCATCGCGCTGGCCTTCGTGCGGCGCTCCGCCACGGCGCTGATCGCGGTGATCCTGCCGGTGGTGGTCTGGCTGAACATGTTCGGCGGCCTGGTCTTCGACAAGTCCGGCTCCGGCGGCGATCTCACCGTCGTCACCCACAACGTCAACGCGGAGAACCCGGACCCCGAGGGCACCGCCCGCAAGATCGCCGCCTCCGGAGCGGACGTGGTCGCCCTCGAGGAACTGACCCAGTCCGATCTGCCCGCCTACCGCAAGGCCCTGGCCGGCACCTTCAAGTACCGCACGGTCGAAGGCACCGTCGGCGTGTGGAGCAAGTACCCGCTCAGCGACAGCGAGGCCGTCGACATCAAGCTCGGCTGGAGCCGCGCCCTGCGCACCACGGTCGCCACCCCGCAGGGCAAGGTCGCCGTCTTCGCCGCACATCTGCCCTCGGTCCGGGTCAAGCTCGACGCCGGGTTCACCGCGGGGCAGCGCGACCGGAGCGCGGAGGCGCTCGGCGTCGCGATCCGGGACGAGCCGCTCGACCGCGTGATCCTGCTCGGCGACCTGAACGGCACGATGAACGACCGAGCGCTGTCTCCCGTCACCTCCCAACTCCGGTCCACCCAGGGCGCGGCCGGCGACGGCTTCGGCTTCAGCTGGCCCGCCGCGTTCCCGATGGCGCGGATCGACCAGATCATGGTGCGCGGGGTGGAGCCGGAGGCGTCCTGGGCACTGGACCGCACGGACAGCGACCACCTTCCGCTGGCGGCTTCGGTCCGGCTCTGAGGCCGCCGGGGCTCCGCGCACCCGGCGCCGACCGCTGACTGACATCGGGTGTTCACACGGCGGAATACCAGACCTGCGAGACTTTGTTCCGGTTGAGAACTTATCGGGCCGTGTGCACCGGACGATCTCCGGTGGACACGGCCTTCCTCCTGCTGTTCGAAAGGCCTCCCTCTCATGCCCGTGGCGCTGCTCGCGCTCGCCGTCTCCGCCTTCGGCATCGGCACCACCGAGTTCGTGATGATGGGCCTGCTGCCCAATGTCGCGGACGACCTGGACACCTCGGTGCCCACCGCGGGCCATCTGGTCTCCGCGTACGCCATCGGGGTCGTCGTCGGCGCCCCGCTCCTGACCGCCTTCGGCTCCCGAATCCCGCGCAAGCGGATGCTGCTGCTCCTGATGGCCGTCTTCACGGTCGGCAATCTCGCCTCCGCGCTCGCGCCGGGCTTCGGCACCCTCGCCGCGAGCCGGGTGCTCGCCGGCCTCCCGCACGGCGCCTTCTTCGGCGTCGGCGCGGTGGTCGCCGCCCGTCTGGTGCGCGTGGACCGGCAGGCCCGCGCGGTCGCCACCATGTTCCTCGGCCTCACCGTGGCCAATATCGTCGGCGTACCCGCCGCCACCCTGCTCGGCCAACACCTCGGCTGGCGCGCCACGTTCCTCGTCGTCGCCGCGATCGGGCTCGTCTCGATGGCGGCGCTCGCCCGCTGCGTACCCGACCTGCCGCGCGACACCACCCAGAGCCTGGGCCGTGAACTGCGGGCGCTGCGCGACCGCCAGGTGCTGCTCGGCCTGCTCACCGCGGTCTTCGGCTTCGCCGGTGTCTTCGCGGTGTACTCCTACCTCGCATCGATCACCACCGAGGTGATGGGCTTCTCGGCCTCGACCGTGACCCTGGTCCTCGCGCTGTTCGGCATCGGTATGACCCTCGGGGCGCTCGCCGCGGGGCCGCTCACCGACCGGGCGCTGCGGCCGACCCTGTACGGATCGCTCGGGCTGCTCGCCGTCGTCCTGGTCGCCTTCCACTTCACCGCCCAGGTGAAGTGGGCGGCTCTGGTGACCGTGGTGCTGCTCGGCGCGGTCGGGTTCATGACCACCACGCCGCTGCAGATGCTGGTGATGCGCAAGGCCGAACACGCCCCGACCCTCGCCTCCGCCTCCAACCACTCGGCCTTCAACCTGGCCAACGCCGGCGGCGCCTGGGTCGGTGGCGTGGCCATCGCGGCCGGCTGGGGCTGGACGTCGCCCACCCTCGTCGGTGCCGTACTCGCCGTCGTCGGCCTGGCGATCGCGGTCACCGCCGGCCTCCTCGACCGCGGACCCGCGTGGGACGCCTCCCGCGTGGTGGCCTCCGGCGGCGCGGCCGGAAAGCTCCCGCGGGCGGACCGGGTGAGCTGACCGCCGTCGTACGAACGGGCCGCCCCGCCACGGTCGGTGGGGCGGCCCGTTCGTACGACCAGGGACGCCGCGGTCAGCGCTCCGACGACGGCTGTGATTCGCGCCAGCGGCTGGTGATCGGGAGGCGGCGGTCCTTGCCGAAGCCCTTCGCCGAGATCTTCGTGCCCGGCGGGTACTGCCGGCGCTTGTACTCGGCGGTGTCGACGAGGCCGAGCACCCGTGTGACGACCGAGGGATCGAAGCCGGCGGCGACGATCGCGTCCATCCCCTGGTCCGCGTCCACATACATCGCCAGGATCCGGTCGAGCACGTCGTAGTCCGGCAGCGAGTCCGTGTCCACCTGGTCCGGGCGCAGTTCGGCGCTCGGCGGCTTGACGATCGAGTTCTGCGGGATCGGCGGGGTCTGCCCGCGCTCCTCGGCCGCCCGGTTGCGCCACTTCGCGAGCCGGAACACCGACGTCTTGTACACGTCCTTGATCGGGCCGTACGCGCCGACCGAGTCGCCGTACAGCGTGGAATAGCCCACCGCCAGCTCGGACTTGTTGCCCGGGGCCAGGACGATGTGGCCCTCCTGGTTGGAGAGGGCCATCAGGAGCGTGCCGCGCAGCCGGGACTGCAGATTCTCCTCCGCGAGTCCGGTGAGCCCGAGCGACCCCATGTACGCGTCGAACATCGGCTCGATCGGCACCGTACGGAAGTTGAGCCCCGTACGACGGGCCAGGTCCGCCGCGTCGTCCTTCGAGTGCTGCGAGGAGTACTTGGACGGCATCGCCACGCCGTACACGTGCTGGGCGCCGAGTGCGTCACAGGCGATCGCGGCGACCAGGGCCGAGTCGATACCGCCGGACAGCCCGATCAGGACCGAGCGGAAGCCGTTCTTGGCGGCGTACGCGCGCAGGCCCACCACCAGGGCCGAGTACACCTCCTCGTCGTCGTCGAGCCGCTCCGCGTACCCGCCGGCCAGCTCCGCCTCGTACGGCGCGAGCGGGGCCTCGGAGCAGACCACGTGGTCGATCCGCAGGCCGTCGTCGACCACGCCCTCCGGGGCCGGGCCGGCCGCGGGCAGGTCGAGGTCGAGGACCACACAGCCCTCGGAGAACTGCGGGGCCCGGGCGACCACTTCGCCGTCGGCGTCCACCACGATCGAGTCGCCGTCGAAGACCAGCTCGTCCTGGCCGCCGATCATCGCCACATACGCCGTGGTGCAGCCGGCCTCCTGCGCCCGCTTGCGCACCAGCTCGAGGCGGCTGTCGTCCTTGTTCTGCTCGTAGGGCGAGGCGTTCACGGAGATCAGCAGGCCCGCGCCGGCCGTCCTGGTGGCCGGCACCCGGCCGCCGTCCTGCCACAGGTCCTCGCAGATCGCGAGCGCCACATCGATCCCGTGCACCCGGACCACGGGCAGGGTGTCGCCCGGGACGAAGTACCGGAACTCGTCGAACACCCCGTAGTTCGGCAGGTGGTGCTTGGCGAAGGTGAGCACCACCCGGCCGTGGTGCAGCACCGCCGCGGCATTCTGCGGGGCTCCGGCCGGCTGGCCGTACTTGGGCTGTGCGGTCGCGCTGCGGTCGAGATAGCCGACGATCACGGGGAGTTCGCCGAGGCCCTCGTCCGCGAGGCGGGCGGCGAGCGCCCTCAGCGCGGACCGGGAGGCCTCCACGAACGACGAGCGCAGCGCGAGATCCTCGACGGGGTATCCGGTGAGGACCATCTCGGGGAACGCCACCAGGTGGGCACCCTGCTCGGCGGAGTGACGGGTCCAGTGCACGACCGACTCGGCGTTCCCGGCGAGGTCGCCGACGGTCGAATCGATCTGATTCAAGGCGAGGCGTAGTTGAGGCACGCGGCCCAGTGTAATCGTCTTTCTGACGCGATGTGGTCCGGGAGGTGCCGGCGCCCGTCGGCACCGGCACCCGGGACGTCAGCGGCGGTAGCCGAGCACGGTCATCATGCCTGCCTCCGAGTGGTAGACGTTGTGGCAGTGGAGCATCCACAGCCCTGGATTGTCGGCGTCGAAGTCGGCGGTCAGGCCGGAGCCCGGCAGGATCACCGCGGTGTCCTTGCGAGGCCCGCCCGCGCGGGCGCCGAGCGCGAAGGTGTGACCGTGCAGATGGAGCGGATGCCACATCGTCGTGCCGTTGGTGAAGATCAGCCTGACCCGCTCACCGGAGCGGATCTCGTGCCGGAACGACGGATCGTAGGGCCGGCCGTCGAAGGCCCAGTCGTACCGCGCCATGCCTCCGGTGAGGCGGAGCCGGATCGTGCGGTCCGGCTTCCGGGCGGGCAGTGCGGCCGACTCGGCGGCGCGCAGCCGGTCGGCCGTGAGCAGCCGGCCCGTCAGCTCCTCGGGCCGGGTCTTCGCGTCGGGTGCGGAGCCGCCGCCGGTGCGCAGCAGGCCGAGCGCGCTGCGCTTCTTCCCCTCGGCCACCGCCACCAGCGGGAACACGCCGTGCCCCGCGGTGACCAGGACGTCGTAGCGCTCGCCCATGCCGAGGAGCAGGGCGTCCGTGCTCTGCTCCCGCACCGGGAAGCCGTCGGTGTGGGTGATCGTCATGCGATGGCCGCCGAGCGCCACCCGGAACGCGGTGTCACCGCCGGCATTGATCAGACGGATGCGGATCCGGTCGCCCGGCGCGGCCCGGAACGACGACGGGGCGTCCGGCGTACGGCCGTTGAGCAGGTAGTACGGATAGGCGACGTCGCCTGCGTCATCGCCCAGGAGGTCGCTGTCGGCGCCCATCAGCATCCGTGACGGGCCGCGTGGTGTCGGGTCGGGCGACGGGCCGGATGTCGCGGCCTCGCCCGCACGGTGGCCCATGCCGGCCATGCCGTGACCCTCGTGTCCGCCGCTGCCGCCGCCCTCGGACGAACCGCCCGATCCGTGCTCGCTCATGCCCGCGCGGAGTTCGGCCAGGACGCTGTCGGGAGTGGAGCCGTCCACGCCGTCCACCCAGTCGTCCAGGACGACCACCCACTCCTTGTCGTACTTCAGGGGCTCCTTCGGGTCCTCGACGATCAGTGGTGCATACAGGCCGCGGTCCTGCTGGGTGCCGCTGTGCGGATGGAACCAGTACGTGCCCGGGTGCGGGACGGCGAACCGGTAGGTGAAGTCGGCGCTGGCCTTGACCGGTTGCTGGGTGAGGCCGGGGGCGCCGTCCATGTCGTTGCGCAGGGCGAGGCCGTGCCAGTGCAGGGACGTGGGCTGCGGCAGGTGATTGGCCAGGGTCAGGGCGAGCGTGTCGCCGGCGGTGACCCTGACCTCCTTGCCGGGCAGGGAGTCGCCGTACGCCCAGGAGCCGACCGTGCGGGAGCCGAGGTCGAGCCGGGTCCTGGTGGCGGTGAGGCGGACCTTGCGGACGGGGCCGCCCGAACGCTTGCGCTCGGCCGCGTCGACCTCCGCGCCGTCCGGGGCGACGAAGTCCCGCGGGGAGCCGCCGTGTCCGCCCTGCCCGTGTCCGGACGGGGAATCGCCGCCGGGGCCGGTGGCCGAGCAGGCGGACAGTGCGGCGGCGCCTGCCGCGGCGATGGACGCACCCAGAACGGTGCGGCGTGCTTGTGTGCGCGTCTGTGCGCGCGGGGTTGTGCGCATGACTGAGAGACACCTCGTCATCTCTGGAGCAATCAGTGGAGTGAGCATCGGGAAGGCGCGTCCGCTGCCTCTGATACACCGCTCGCCGCCCGGAGGTTCCCTTCGTGGCGCGGCAGATTTCCGCGATCACGAGTGGGCCGGGACAGGGCGGATCGGCGCAGGCCGTGTCGGCGCAGGTTGCGTCGGTGACGGCGGCCGGAGCAGCGGGGCGGGCGTCCTATATGCGCAGTACCGAGAGGCGGGCGACGAGTATCCCGTGCAGGGGAGGGGCGGGCGCGGCCCGGCGTCGGGCGCCGCCCGGCCGCCGCGGCGTGCGGTGCTCCGCGAGGGAGCGCCGGGCCGACCGGGCGGCCAGCAGGGC
>NZ_QUAK01000180.1 GCF_003429565.1 Streptomyces triticagri | reverse complement strand
TGGTTCCGACCGGCCGGGGCCGCTTCATGTCCGGGACGCCGGCTCGCACACGTGACCGGGAAGGCCGGCCGGCACATGGTCTCTTTCGGGTGGTCCCGGCGCCCGGGGCGCCCCGCGAGCCCCCGGGGCGATCCTCAACCCCGGTCCGGGCCCGTGGCCACCGGCCGGGACTCGTCCGACGACCACTCCGACCAGGAGCCCGGGTACAGCGCCGCCTCGTAGCCGGCGACCGCGAGGGCCAGGACCTCGTGGGCTCCCGAGACGCCCGATCCGCAGTACACGCCGACCGGACCGGCGTCCTGCGCGCCGAGACCGCGGAATCGGGCCGTCAGCGCGTCCGGGGCGAGGAGCAGGCCGTCCGCGGCGACGTTCTCGGTGGTCGGTGCGGAGACGGCGCCGGGGATGTGGCCGCCGACCCGGTCGATCGGCTCCACGTCGCCCCGGTACCGCTCGGCGGCCCGTGCGTCGAGCAGCAGTCCGTCCCGCGCCAGGGCGGCGGCCCCGTCGGCGTCGAGCACCGGGAGCGCCCCGGGACGCGGTGTGAAGTCACCCGGATCGGGCCGGGTGACCTCGGTGGACAGGGGTCCCGTCCACGCCGCGAGACCGCCGTCCAGGACCCGTACCGACTCGTGACCCGCCCAGCGCAACAGCCACCAGGCGCGTGCAGCGGCCCAGCCCTGGCCGCCGTCGTACACAACGACCGGACGGCCGTCGTGCACTCCGGCGGCGCGCATCGCGGCCCCGAAGGCCTCGACGTCGGGCAGCGGGTGCCGGCCGCCCGAGCCGTCGGGCCCGGTCTCGCCGGCGAGCTCGGCCTCCAGATCGACGAAGACGGCGCCCGGAACATGCCCTTCGGCGTACGCGGCACGGCCGTCGAAGGGCGCTTCACCTGCGGCTTTCGCGGTGCTGAGCTGCCAGCGGACGTCCAGGACCACCGGTGGGTTCGTACCGGCCGACTCGACCGCGAGTTCGGATGCGGAGATGATGGCATTCATGGGCACATCCTTGCGCAAGGCCTGGCCGCCCGGTCGAGGGGCCACTAACCTGCTCCGCCGGGAGTTCGGCTGATCGACACCGGCAGGCAACCGCACCGAAACGGGTGCGAAGCGGCACACCGGGCATTGTCCGCCGGTAAGGGCGGAAGCGCGGCGCCGACGGAGCGCGAGGCGCGACACGTGGTGCGAGCATCTGGTCTGGCACACGGGGGCACGGCACACCATGACGGCCCGAGGAGAGAATCACGATGACCGAGTCGGCAGCTCGGCACACGCCCGGCACGCCTTGCTGGGTGAGTCTGATGGTGCACCAACTGGCCACCACCCAGGAGTTCTACGGTTCCCTCTTCGGCTGGGAGTTCCGGCCCGGACCGGACCAACTGGGGCCCTACGTACGTGCGCTGCTCGACGGGCACGAGGTGGCGGGCATCGGCGACCTGCCTCCCGATCGCAATCTGCCCATCGCATGGACCCCGTATCTGGCCACCGACGACTGCGACGCCACTGCCGAGGCGATCCGCAGCTGCGGCGGCACGGTGGGCGTGGGCCCGCTGGACGCAGGCGAGGCGGGACGGCTGCTGATCGCTCTCGATCCGGCGGGGGCGGTGTTCGGGGTCTGGCAGGCGGCCGAGCACCTGGGCATCGGCACGGCCGGCACACCCGGCACTCCGGTCTGGAACGAACTCGTCACCCGGGAGACCGCCTCCGTGGCGAAGTTCTACCAGTGCGTCTTCGGATACCAGGAGGACCCGGTCGTCTCGGCCGACTACGACTATCTGACGCTGCGTCTCGACGACGTCCCCGTCGCCTCGGTGCACGGGGTGGGCCATGGACTGCCGCGGGAGCGGGGTCCGCACTGGATGACGTACTTCGAAGTCGCCGATGTGGACGGCACGGTGGAGCGTGTCGTCGAGCTCGGCGGGCAGGTGCTGCGGCCCGCGAGGGACGGCGGCCACGGCCGGATGGCGACGGTCGCCGATCCGGAGGGCGCGGCCTTCACGGTGGTGCACAGTACGGAGTGAGGCCGGTCGAGGGACCGGCGCCGGTGGTCGGCACTCCCGGACCGGCCGTCCCCTGCACGGCCGGTCCGGGATGCGCCCGGGCGGATCTGCGTGTGCCGTGGCCCAGCCTTCCCCAGGCGCCGCCGGATCACCAGCGCTCGACTCCCGTACGGGAAAGTCTGGGACGTCCCATGCGCTGACCGGCTGAGACGTCCTCAGGGTGGGGGACGGCCGATGGGCGTCTGCTTCAAGTCCCCTTTCAGGTCGGCCGCATTGGCACGATTGCTCCCGCACGGCTCACGGCAGAATGGACGCGATCAAGTACGAAGGGATTCGCGACTCTGCCATGGCCCCCTGGAAAGCGTTGCCCGCCTCGCTCGATCCGCACGGACGCCATCTCGTGGCTCAACTCCGCGCGCTCAAGGACCGCAGCGGTCTCAGCCTGTCCGCCATCGAACGGCGGACCACGTACAGCAGGTCGTCGTGGGAGCGCTATCTGAACGGCAAGAAGTTCCCGCCGGCCGACGCCGTGAAGGAGCTGGCGCAGATCGCCCAGGGTGATGTGCCCCGGCTTCTCGCGATGCATTCACTCGCCGAGGAGGCCTGGGCACGGCGCCGGGAGACGGCCACGCAGGCGCCGTCGGGCGGCGGGACGGCGGCCGGCGGCACGGCCGGTACGGTGGCGGAGGTCGCGGGCAACGAGGGCAACGACGTCGAGAACGTCAGTGAAGTCGCCCTGGCCGGCGGTGAGTTGGAGTCGAACGGGGAGCCGTCCGGCGAGGATCACCCCTCGGACGCAGTCGCCGCGGGGGACGGCGGGGCGCACGAGGCCCCCGGAGAGCGGCCGCTGGGTCGCCCGACGCGGCCGCGATGGGCCCGCACCCCGACACAGCGACGGCCGCGCGAGCGGCTCCCGTTCCCGCAGGCGCTCACCATCACCGCGCTGACCGCCGCCCTCACCGCGGCCGGCATCGTCACGGCGCTCCGACTCCTCGAGCCGTCCGACACCGGCACCCGATCCGCCGGATCGGACCAGGAGTTCACGCTCGAGCCGGGCCGCACCCACGGCTGCACCCTGCACCGCAGGGACGGCCGCCTGTACGCCGGGCACAGCAGGACCACCGACACGGTGCTGTTCCAGATCAAGACCGGCTGGGAGGTGGTCGAGGCCCAGTGCCTGCTCGACCATCGCGGCTATTCGGTGGGAGACATCGACGGCGCCTACGACGCCCGTACCGCACGCGCCGTCAAACGCTTCCAGGAGGACGCACCCGAACTCGCCGTGGACGGCCTCGTCGGACCGCACACCTGGGAGGTCCTGCGCCGATGAACGGCCGGACACATCCCGCTCGCAGCCGACTCGCTCGCATCACGTCGACGGCCTGGTGGCGCCCCGTCGTCACCGGAGTGCTGCTCGGCTCCGCCATCGCCACCGGCCTCCTGGCCGCCGCACAGCAGGACACGGGGCCCACGCGGGCCGGGTCACCGCCAGGCTGCCGGGGCGCCCACTGCACGGGCAAGGACCCGGAGTCCCAGGGCTGCACCCATGCCGAGCACGGGCCGGTCACCGTGGTCGAGCACTCCCCCGCCGGCAAGGTCCGGATGGACATCCGGTACAGCCGGGGATGCGACGCCTCCTGGGCCCGGGTCTGGCTGGCCGACGTGGGCACCCGCATCGAACTCCGGTCCCCACAAGGGGACTTCCAGGAGGCCACCATCGACGACCGCCACGACGCCCAGGGGTACGTGTACACACCGATGCTCGGCGGACACCCCAACCGGCGGACCGAGGCCTGCTTCCATCCACCGGACACCGCCTCGGGCGAGCGCGGCAGCCCACGCGCGCCGGTGTGCTTCACCCCCGGCGCCTGAGCCGCCGGGGCCCTCGGCGGCTCAGGCACTCCGGCACTCCGGCAGCTGTGACGACTGTGGTGACTGTGGCAGGCGATCAGTCGCCCCGTACCCGTTCCACGACCGTCGTGCCGGAGCCTGTCGGGCCGATCCGTAGGACCGTGCCGGTGAGGTCGTCGGTCGGTCTGGCCCGGACCCGGCCGTGGCCGCCGGGGGCGGTGGCCCGGACCCGGTAGTCGGCCGGGTCCGCGTCGGCGATCTCCACCTCGATCACGCCCCGGGTGTTCGGCGGCAGGGTGACCCGGGTGGTGTGGGTGTTCCCGGTGCGGTGGACGGACACCTCGACGGGGCCGCGGATCGAGGGCACGGTTCCGTGTGCCCGAGTCAGGCCGCCGGTCCTCGGTCGTACCAGGAACTCGGCGGCGCCGGGCGCGGTGACCCGGACGCCGAGCAGATGGCGGGCGATCGCATTGGCCGGGGCGGACGCCCAGGCGTGCGAGAAGGTCATATTGGGCTTGAGCGCCGGGTCCCAGGCCTCGGTGACGATGGTGGCGTTCAGGCGGTCGAGCATGTGCAGCCAGGAGTTGGTGCCGTCGGCGGTCATCAGGTCGATCGCCGCGTCGGCGCGGCCGAGCCGGAACAGGGCGTCGAGCAGGAACTGGGCTCCGTACACGCTCATCTTCATGCCGCCGCGGGCAAGGGTCTCGCCCAGCTTTCTGCGTACCTCGTCGGGCAGGTCGGCGTCGGCGCCGAGGGCGACGGGGAAGGCGGTGGCGTGCTGGGCGCTGTGCGCGGTCCCGATGCCGTCCCGGAAGTGTCCTGCCGCCCCGTCGAGCAGGGTGCGCCGCATGGCCGAGGCCAGCCGGTCCGCCTGCTTGCGGAACTGCCGGGCGTCGGCGGCCTTGTGCAGTGCGTCGGCGCACTGTGCGAGAGTGCTGAAGGCCGCGTACTGGAAGGCGTTCACCACGGTGTTGACCTCGGTGAAGACGTAGCCGTCGCGAGTCGAGGCCGGCCAGTCGACCAGGTCGGTGAGGTCCCCGCCGTCTCCCGGGTCCTTGTGCACGAGACCGTCGCCACCGATGAGGTTGTCGAGGTTCTTGTCCTTCAACAGGTCGTAGTCCCGGGCGAGTTGGCGGTCGTCGCCGGTGGCGAGGTAGTCCTCCCAGGCGGAGAGCGCGCACATCAGGCGGTACTCGGTGGGCCAGGTGCCGTGCCGGACCAGGTAGTCGTCGGACCAGCGGGCCAGCGCGTACGAACGCTGTACGGCGTACTCGGAGAGCTGGTTGACCAGGACGTCTCCCTCGTACGGCCCGCGTTCCCTGGTCGGGGTGTCCACGTAGAGGTCGGCGCGGGTGGCCTCGATGGAGTACCGGCACAGCTCCCGTACGCGGTCCAGATCGGGTGAGGAGCTGCAGAAGGAGGAGTGCGTGTCGCCCCAGTGCGCCTTCCACGCCCGCCCGGTGACGGTGGCCCGGGAGAGGTCGAGGCGGGTACGCAACTCGGCCCAGCGGAAGGCCCGGTATCCCCAGTGCTCGAAACGCTGGGTGCCGTCCCGCAGGGTCCAGATCTCGCGGTACGTATTGCCTGCGCGGAGTTCGTGGCGCACCGTGCCGTCGGGGTTCAGCTCCTCGCCCAGGCGCACCTCGACGGTGTCGCCCGCGCGGCCGCGCAGTTCGAGCGCGAGACCGCCGACGATCTCGCGGCCGAGGTCCACCAACCAGCGCCCCGGGGCGAGTTCGGTGACGGAGGCGGGGCGGACGTCGTGCAGCACGACCGGTTCGATGCGGGCCGGGACGAGTCCCTCGATGGCCTTCCTGGCGGCGGGTTTCTGCCAGCCGCGATCGTCGAAGCCCGGGCGGGTCCAGCCGACCGGTTCGTGGCGCAAGTCCCAGTATTCCTGCGGGGTTCGATAGAAGTTGGTGCCCGCGCTGCCCTTCGGGGGGAGCAGTCCGGCCTGGCGGCGGGCGCGCCAGTCGGGGCCGGTGCCGACCGTCTCGCGGGTGCCGTCGGCGTAGGAGATCTCCAGCTGGGCGAGGAATTTCCGGGAGGTGGTGGAATGGCACAGCGCGGCAAGGGAGTTGGTCCGGCCGGAGCGCAGGGTGTCCGTGATGTCGTAGACCTGGTAGGCGACGCCGGATCCGGAGCGGACCGAGGCGTGACCGACCAGGTGGCCGTTGCTCCACACCTTGGCGACGTACTGGCGGCCCGGATCGGGCGAGTCGGCGGCGACGTACAGGACGGCGGCCGTGATCCGTCCGTTGCGGGGGCGGTGGTCGTGACGCAGCAGCGCCCAGGAGTCGTCCTCGACGTAGGAGGACAACGACGAGGCTCCGGTGGGTAGTTCGAGTACGCCGTCGGCGACGGTGCCGGCGGAGAAGGTGCCCTTGTCGGTGGCGAAGTCGTCGTCGATGAGGGTCGTGCCGTCCGCGTCCACGACGGTGAAGCGGTCGTAGTCCTGCGATTCGGTGGAGCCGTTGCGCAGACCGACGTTGCCGCGCGCGTGGCGGGAGTCGGTGGTGGTGTCGACGACGGTGCCGTTCACCGTCGTGGTGAAGGTGGAGCCCGCCATCGCCACGGCCACGTCGGTCCACTCACCGATGGGCACCTCGAAGGGCAGCTCGACCTCGTCGAGCACCGTGTAGGTGCCCGACCGGCAGATGTGCTTGCGCAGCACACCGGGGCTGCCCGCGCGCAGCTGCCACAGGTAGTTGTCGTCGGCGCTGCTCGCGCGGAACCACAGGCCGGCCGCCGTCGCGGTGATCCTGACCCGGGCGGACAGCATCCCGTCCGTGATCGTCTCGCCCTCGGGCGCCCAGATGGGCGCCGCCGTCCACTCGTCCTCGACAGTCGTCGCGAGCAGCACCGGCCGGGACCACGGCGACTGCTTCGTCCCCCAGCAACGCACCCGCCACCAGTAGGCGGTACGGGGCTCAAGCGGCGGGCCGCCGTACGGGACCGCGGTGGAGTCGGCGGAGGCGACCCTGCCCGAGTCCCAGACCAGCCGGCCCGGGCCGAACTCCGGTGCGCCGCCTGCCAGTTGCACCTGATAGGCACGCTGCACCGTGCCGTCACCCTGATCCGGCACCTGCCAGCTGAGGCGGAAGTCGCGGGCGGCGCCGAGCCCTTGGGGCAGCAGGTCGGCCAGCATTCCGTCG
>NZ_QUAK01000178.1 GCF_003429565.1 Streptomyces triticagri | reverse complement strand
GTCCGCGTGCGGTCCTCGGAAGCGCGGCGAGGCCGGAACCCGCCGTCGCGGGCCCGGCCGGCGGTGCGGGCTGCGCCGCGGGAGCCGGCCGCGGCGCCAGGGCGTAGCGGTCGCCGGCCCACGGCAGGAGGCCGTCCGCGAGGACCGCGCGGGGCGTGGAGTTGAGCCGCAGGAGTTCCGCGCGGGAGTCGCCGCAGCAGGCGCAGACGGCCAGATGATCCTCCAAGTCCGCGCTGTAGCGGGGGCCTTGGGGCAGCACCGCGTTCTCCAGGAGGCGCAGATAGCCCCGGCAGTCGGGGCCGCCGTGCGCTTCGAGCCGGCTGAGCAGGAAGGCGCTGCGCAGCGCGCCGAAGGCCGTGCCCCGCAGCTGTGCCACATCGACGGCCCCGACCCCGACGTACACGCCGGTGGCCGCGTCGGGTTCCTCGTCCACCGCGGCGTACCAGAGCACCGCCTGCGTCCGCAGCGGCAACCGCCTCACGGCTTCGAGGAGTTGGGGCGGCCGCGTGGCCGAGGGGTCGGACGGCACCACATCGCGGTCCAGACGTACGGCCCGCTCGTCCGCGGTCCAGGCGGCCGCCGCGCGGGCGACCAGGAGCAGCAGCCGGTGCCGCCAGGCGCCGGGCGGTTCGATACCGCGTTTCGCCTCCTGCGCGGCGCGTGCGAAGGCCTGCGCGGCGAGCAGCCGTGCCGAGCCCGGGGTCAGGGTGCACACGCCCGCATAGGCAGTGGCGGCCGGGAGGTGCCGCCGCCGCAGCTCGCGCGCCGCGGCGAACGAGGTGGTCACGTCCCGCCGCAGCAGCCCGGCAAGGGCCATGTCGGGGGTGTCCGCGTACTGCCCGGCGCCCGCGCCGTCCTCCGGGCCCGTGCCCCGGATGCCGTCGCCCGCGCCGGTCCGGCTGTGCCGAGACATCGCGCTCCTCCTCCGCCCGGCGGTGAGGGAGCCGCCGGGTCTTCCACATACCGAAAGGCATGGAGGGAGCCCATGGTGGAGGACGAGCGAGGATCGGAAAAGAGGTTTCACGCGGTAACCGGCGCCCGCCCCGGCCCGTACCAGCGAACTGGCTTGAACCGTACGGAACTTCACGCCTGCACGCCCCCGGGAACGGCGATGGCCCCCGGGAACGGCGATGGCCGCCGGGGCGTGAAGCGGGAGTCGGACTGTCGCTTCATGCCCCGGCGGCCACCGGGCCGTACCGGACCGTCTGTGCCGGACCACGTGGAGCCGGGCGGGAGTTGCTCCCCGCCCACCGGTCATTCCTCGAGGGTCAGACCCTTGCGCAGCCGCATCAGAGTGCGGGAGAGCAGCCGGGAGACGTGCATCTGGGAGATGCCGAGCTCCTCACCGATCTCCGACTGCGTCATGTTCGCCACGAACCGCAGGGAGAGGATCTTCCGGTCCCGCGGGGGGAGTTCGGCGATCAGTGGCTTGAGGGACTCGACGTACTCGATGCCCTCGAGCCCGTGGTCCTCGTAGCCGATGCGGTCGGCGAGGGCGCCCTCGGAGTCGTCCTCCTCGGGCTGCGCGTCGAGCGAGCTGGCGGTGTACGCGTTGCTCGCCGCCATGCCTTCGACCACCTCGTCGTTCGAGAGGCCGAGACGGTCCGCGAGTTCACCGATGGTGGGCGCGCGGTCCAGCTGCTGAGCGAGCTCGTCACCGGCCTTGGCCAGGTCGAGCCGCAGCTCCTGCAGCCGGCGCGGGACGCGCACGGACCACGAGGTGTCGCGGAAGAAGCGCTTGATCTCGCCGACGATCGTCGGCATCGCGAAGGTCGGGAACTCGACGCCGCGGCTGAGCTCGAAGCGGTCGATGGCCTTGATCAGGCCGATGGTCCCCACCTGGATGATGTCCTCCATCGGCTCGCTGCGGGAGCGGAACCGAGAGGCTGCGAACTTGACCAGGGCGAGATTGAGTTCGACGAGCGTGTTGCGTACGTACGCGTACTCGTGCGTGCCTTCCTCGAGCGACTCGAGGCGCTCGAAGAGAGTCTTGGACAATGCCCTTGCATCCAGCGGGGCCACTTCGTCGTAGGGCGGGATCTCGGGGAGATCCAGCTCGAGGGCGAAGTCCTCCGCCGGGGGTGTCGACGTCGCGGTTTCACCGGGCGATGCGTCGAGCCGGGGTGACATGGTGTCCTCCATCGTTCTCGGCATATGGCTGCCGATGCCAATACGTGCACTACGGAGTGCGGCGCCTCCAAAGCCGGCCGGGTTGATTGCTGTCTCTTATAGGCCTACCCGTATTCGACAGGAGGTCGCAAGTGCGCTTGGAGGCGAAATGTCCGATTTCGGGGGGATGTTCAGGTACCGGGCCGCCCGGTGAGGGCGTAGGGTTCAGTGGCGACAATCACCAGCTAGACACCTCTAGACACCTTCGGAAGAGAGACGGCATGGACCGCGGGACGGTCGGCAGCGCCAGCAGGGGCCGGCTTCAGGTCGAGGTGCGCCGCGAGGGCCCGAGTGCCGTCGTGACGCCCGTGGGTGAGCTGGATCACCACACGGCCGAACTGTTGCGGGAGCCCCTCGAAACCGCTGTCGAGCAGGGTCTTAGCCGGTTGGTCGTCGACTGCTCGCGGCTCGAGTTCTGTGATTCCACGGGCCTGAATGTACTGCTCGGTGCCCGGCTGAAAGCCGAAGCGGCGGGGGGTGGCGTGCATCTCGCCGGGATGCAGCCGGTGGTGGCGAGGGTGTTCGAGATCACCGGGGCCGAAGCGGTCTTCGTGGTGCATCCCACACTCGAAGCCGCTCTCTCCGATTGACCCGACCGTTTCCGGGGGTTGTTACCCGGGAGTTGTCACGGTGTGATCGGGACGTAACCCGCATCACACAGCCCGAACCGAAGTAGTGGGTGTTCTCACGGTTCGGCAGGGCAGGAGACAGCTGGACCTGCTTGCGGCCAAAGGGCACGAACGGCCGACGGCGGGCCCTTTGTCCCGAAGTCTTGTAACGAACGATGAACTGGTGAATCGGTGAGGTGAAGCGCTGATGAGCACCACCCGGCCCCTCTCGCCGGGCGACCGCGGCCCCGAGCCGGGCGCTGCCGGTGCGCGGGCCGCCCGCCAGGTGCGCAGGCTGAGCCTGGGGGGCGCGAGCGGGGTCGTACCGCTGGCCAGGGACTTCACCCGTGGGGCCCTCGCCGACTGGGGCTGGCTCCCGGCCGCCACGGCGGACCAGCGGGCGGCCGCGGAGGACGTCCTCCTGGTCGTCTCCGAACTCGTCACGAACGCCTGCCTGCACGCCGAGGGGGCGGACGAGCTGTGGCTCGCCTCCGACGGCAAGGTGCTGCGGATCGAGATCTCCGACCACGGCACCGGCCAGCCCGCGCCCCGTACGCCGCACCGCGCCGGACGGCCGGGCGGGCACGGCATGTTCATAGTGCAGCGCCTCTGCCTCGACTGGGGCGTGGTGCGTACACCGGGGGTTCCCGGCAAGACGGTGTGGGCCGAACTGGCGGCGCCTGCCTGATCGTTCCTCCGGCCGCCGTCGCCTGCGGCCGGGCACTGTGCGGCGTCCTGCGATGCGGGGCGCCGCTTCTTTGTGCCCGTCTCCTTGCCCGTCTCCTTGTCCCCGCCTCCTGCGTGCGGCCGTCCCGCCGCCTCCCGTGCCGCTGCGGGCGTGGCGGATGGGGCCCCAGGGGGCGTCCGGGATCCGGCGGTGCCGTGTGTCTTCCCTCTCCAAGGGGCTGGGCGTACCTTGAGCGACCAAATCTGATGTGCCGTCAGTAACTTGGCCGTACGGCCGGTGCTCACGGCCCTCACCACCGGCATGAGGGGAACTCGAGGTGTCGTACCAGAAGAGGGATGCAGCCGCGCGCAGTGCCCCGGGGCGCCGCTCGCGCCCGGGTAAACGCCCCGCGGCGTTCGCGGTCGCGGCCGCCGTCGCCGGATCGGCGGTGCTGTTCGCCGCCCCGGCCGCGCACGCCGAGGTCGTCGACGTGGACTACCAGTGCAAGACGCCGATCGGCAACAAGGGCGCCGTCTCGCCGATCGACATCAAGAGCGTCAAGAGCGGCAGCGGCTACAAGCTCACGATGTCCTTCCAGAAGGGCGTCTCGTCCAGCCCGGTCGAGCTGGGCAAGGGCGCGATGAAGCCGAGTGCCCTGATCAAGCTCGGCGGCGCGGAGAGCGGGGACGTGCCGGTCTCCGGACCAACCAACTCCGAGGCCATTCCGGCCAATTCACCGATCAAGATCAGTGATCTGTCGGGTACGTACACACCCAAGAAGAGCGGCAAGGTCACCTTCACCGCCTCCACCCTCACCATCAAGGCGCTCGGCACCACGACCACCTGCACGCCGAAGAACAACCCGAAGCCGTCCCTGAGCCTGGACGTCAAGGGCTCCGGCGGGGGCGGCGGTACGGGCGGCGGCTCGGACGACGCGGGCGGCACCGGTGGTTCGGGCGGCTCCCCGGCCGGCGGCGAGGAACTGCCGCAGACCGGACCCGAGGACTCCGCGGTGGCCCTGGGCACGCTCGGCGGCACGGTGCTGCTCGCCGGTGCGGCGGGCGTCCTCTGGCTGACCCGGCGCAACCAGGCGACCCGGTAGGGCCCGTCCCCGGGGAGTCCGCCGCGTCGTGGGCGCGCTGCCCCCTCCCTCCGCACCCGGTCGACCCCCACTCCCAGGAGCCGCCGATGACGTCCGGTCGCCGTGCCGCTGCCGCCTGTCTGCTCGTGGCGGGCCTCTTCGCGCTGCCCGCGCCCCCGGCCGGGGCCGCCGACGGCGCGCCGTGGTCTCTCGCACCCGCCACCTCGGGCGGCACCCGGCCGGCCGACGGCGGGCGGCCGTACTTCTATCTGGAAGGGGCCCCGGGCAGCGTGCTCGAGGACACGGTGACCGTGACCAACGAGGGCGACGAGCCGCGCACCGTACGGCTGCGGGGCGCCGCCGCGGACAACACCGGTGACGGAGGACTCTCCGTCACCCCGGGATCGCGCGCGAAGGGACCCGGCGCCTGGATCACGCCCGCGCGCGGGAAGGTCACGGTGCCGGCGCGGACCCGGGCCGAGGTGCCGTTCTCGGTGACCGTGCCGGCCGAAGCGACGCCCGGGGACCATCCGGCGGCGGTGGTCGCCGACGGCTCCGGACACGAGCAGGGTGTCCGGGTGCATCTGCGGGTCAGCGGACCGACGCTGTCCGCGCTCACCGTCGAGGACGTCGAGGCCGGCTCCGAAGGGATCGCGTACGCCCTGGTCAACCGCGGCAACACGGTGCTCAGACCGAAGCTGGCGGTACGCGCGGACGGTGTGCTCGGACGGCTCCTCGACCGGCCCGCGCGTGCCCTGCCCGTGGAGCTGCTGCCCGGCCGGCGCGTCGAGCTCACCGAACCCTGGCCGGACGCGCCGGCCCTCGACTCGGCCGAGGTGCGGCTCACGGTCACGGCGGGTGGCGGGGCACGGGACTCGGCGACCGCCGAGGCCCGCTTCGTGCCGTGGGGGACGGTCACCGCGGTGGGCGCCGGCCTCGCCGTGCTCGCGGCGGCCGCGCTGCGGGGCGTACGGGTCCGCAGGCGGGCCGCTGGACGCAGCCGGGCGGCACCGGTGCCGCCCCGTACGGAAGAGGAAGAGCCTTACGGCGACGGGGAGTTGATGACGACGCCGGTGGCACCGGTCGTGGCAGCCGCCGGAGGCCGAGCGGGTACGGACCGTGCGCCGCGCGGCGGCTCGGGCGAGGGCACGGACTCGGGCGCCGGCTCGGGTTCGGGCGCGGCGGTGCGTACGGCGGGCCGGCGAACGGGAGTCGACGCGGGAACGGGAGACGAGCGGTGAACGGTCACGGGTTCCAGGAGCATACGGGCGGCGTCCGGGGCGGTGCGGCGGCTCGGCCGCTCCCGGGCAGATCCGGACTCGCCGGGGACCGGTCCGCCGTGCACGGGCCGGCCGGTACCGCCGTGCCCACCGGTGCCGGGCGGGGGCCCGGCGGTGGGACGGGTGACGGGACCTTCGGCAGGCAGGGTGGTGTCCGCGTGCGCCACCGCCGCGCGAGCGCGCGGTCCGGCAGCGGGGCCCTGTTCCTCGTCCTGTCGCTGCTCGCCGCCTGCGTACTGGCGGGCACCGGCGCGGGAGCGGCCGCGGCGGCCCCGGCCGCCGAGACTCGTACCGCCGAGGCCCGTACCGCCGAGGCCCGTACCGCCGAGACTCGTACCGCCGAGGCCGCCGCGGACAAGCCCGTCGTGAAACTGTCCGACGGGCAGGCCGGCAAGGGCGGCACCATCACCGTGACCGGATCCGGCTGGCGCCCGAAGACCCTGCTCATGATGCTGATCTGCGGCCAGAACATGATCGGCGGCACCAACGCCTGCGCCAACTCCGACGGCCGCGCCGTCACCACCGACACGAAGGGCGCCTTCAGCAAGAAGCTGCCGGTCGCGGAGCCGCCGAAGGCGTGCCCCTGCGTCGTGCACGTCGCCACGGTCACCGGTGAAAAGGCCTCCGCCCGGGCGGAGTTCAAGGTCGCCGGCCACCCGGTGAAGCCGCTTCCGGACGAGACCGGCGCCGGGCGGATCGCCGTACTGGCCACCACCCGCCTGGAGGGCTCGAACGGGATCCTCAACTGGTTCGGCTCACCCCCCTCGCGCAAACTCGTCGTCACCGTCGGCAATCTCGGCTCCGCCCCGGTCAAGGACCCGGTCTTCGAGATCGGCACCTCGCACGGCGTGTTCGCCCCGCAGTGGGAGGAGCAGCAGTGGCGCGGCACCCTGCAGCCCGGCAAGAAGGCCCAGGTCGACCTGCCGGTCCAGCTCTCCGCGGGCGCCCACGGCGACTACCAGGTCTCGCTGAAGTACGGCGACAAGGTGATCGCCGAGCAGCCCTGGGGCGTGCCGCGGCCCTGGGGCGTGACGCTCTTCTGGATCCTGCTCTGCGTCGTCGTCCCCGCCGCCGTCTTCCGGATCGGCATGGCGATCGTGGACCGGGTCAGAGGGCCGCGGGGCGTCGCCAGGCCGGCCCGGCGCCCGGGCAGCCACCGCGGCGCGGGGGCCGCCGCCCGACTCCGGGCGCTCCGG
>NZ_QUAK01000183.1 GCF_003429565.1 Streptomyces triticagri | reverse complement strand
CGCCCGCGGTCGGTGTGGACGCGGCGGTCGGCGCGCTGGCGGCGACGGCCGCCGAGGCCCTGGACGCCGCTGCGGCGGCACGGGGCGGCGCCCGGCCCCAGGTGGCCGTGGTGTCGGCCTGCCTCGCGAACGCCGATCTCCCGGTCGAGGAGGAGGAGTTGGCGCGCGCCGTCGAGGAGCGGGCGCTCGGCGCCACGGTCGAGGTGCGCAACGACACCTTCGCGATCCTGCGGGCCGGGGTCGACGAGCCGCTGGGGGTCGCGGTGGTCTGCGGCGCCGGGATCAACTGCGTGGGCCTGACCCCGGACGGCCGGACCGCCCGCTTCCCCGCGATCGGCCGGATCTCCGGCGACTGGGGCGGGGGCGGGGGCCTGGCCGAGGAGGCGATGTGGTTCGCGGCCCGCGCCGAGGACGGCCGGGGTGCGCCGACCGCGCTCGCCCGGACCCTGCCGGAGCACTTCCGGCTGCCGTCCATGTACGCCCTGATCGAGGCGCTGCACCGGGGCCGGATCACCGCTGAACGCAGGCACGAGCTGACCCCCGTGCTGTTCGCGACGGCCGCCGGCGGCGATGCGGTGGCCCGGTCCCTGGTGGAGCGGCTCGCCGAGGAGGTGGTGGCGCTGTCCGCGGTGGCGCTCGACAGGCTCGGGCTGCTCGACTCGCCGGTGCCGGTGCTGCTCGGCGGGTCGGTGCTCGCCGCGGGCCACCGGGGCCTGGACTCCCGGGTCCGCGAACTCCTGGCCGCCCGGGCGCCGAAGGCGGTGCCGCACGTGGTGACGGCGCGTCCGGTGCTGGGCGCCGCGCTGCTCGGACTCGACCGGATCGGGGCGCCGGCCGCGGCCCACGCGCGCGTGCGGGCGCATTACGGGCAGGGGGCGCCCGGCGCCTCGTAGGACGGCCTCGTAGGACGGCCTCGTAGGACGGCCTCGTAGGACGGCCTCGTAGGACGGCCTCGTAGGACGGCCTCGTAGGACGGTGTCGAGCAGCGCACGGGACGGTGCCCAGGAGTCCGGTACGGGAACCGAACTGATCCGGATTTCGTATTGGAAGGCAGGTGCCGAAGCAGGTGCCGGGGCACCTGGCGACGCATCGATCCGAACAAGATCGCGCAAAGGCTGGTGTCGATGTCGGTCCCTGCCGCCATACTTGGCGACCGGGCACCCCTTCCCCACCGCACAGGGGAGGGATGACCGTCAGCAGACCGAGGGGGAGGTCGAGTGACACACCCGCCGAACGGCAGCACGGCGGCGCCGGACGCGCCGGACGCGCCCACGCTGCCCGCCGTGCCGCCGCAGGCACCGGCGCCTTCGACACCGCCGCCTGCCCCGCTGCCGCCCGAACGCCGCAGCGCCTGGAGCGAGTCCACGGACCGCCTTCGCACGGCCGCGACGACCGAGCCGGGCCGGCTGCGCATCATCGGTGCCGTCCTCGCGGTGCTCGTCGTCGCGTTCGGCGCGCTCGCCTCCTGGCAGATGTCCGCACGCTCGGCCGCCGCGGACGACGTGCTGCACCGCAGCCAGCCGCTGAGCGCCGACGCGGCGTCCATCTACCGCTCCCTCGCGGACGCCAACACAGCTGCGGCGAGCGGCTTCCTGGCGGGCGGTCAGGAGCCGGCCGGCGTCCGCAAGCGGTACCAGGACGACATGGACATGGCCGCGGAGAAGCTGGCCACCGCGGCGTCCAACAGCAAGGGTTCGAAGACCACCACCGACCAGCTCACCCTCCTCGGCAAGCTCCTGCCGGAGTACGCGGAGCGCATCGAGACGGCCCGCACGTACAACCGCCAGGGCCTCCCCCTCGGCGGCGCCTATCTGCGCGACGCGAACGACCTGATGCAGAAGCAGATGCTCCCCGCGGCCAAGAAGCTCTACGACGCGGAGAAGAAGCAGCTCGACGCGGACTACGCGGACGCCAGGGCCTACCCCTGGGCGGCCATCGGCCTCGGCGTGGTCGCGATCGGCGCCCTGGCCTGGGCCCAGCGCCGCAACTACCGCCGTACGAACAGGGTGTTCAACCACGGCCTGGTCACCGCCACCGCGGCCGGCACGGTGGTGCTCCTGTGGCTGTCCGTCGGCCACACGCTCGCCTGGTCGAATCTCAACGACAGCTATGACAACGGCGTCCGCTCGCTGGGCGTCCTCAACGACGCCCGGGTGAGCACCCTGCAGGCCAGGAGCAACGAGAACCTGACCCTGGTCGCCCGCGGCGCGGTCACCGTCCCGGACGGACCGGACGAGGGCAAGGACGCCTACGACGTGGACTACCAGAAGCAGATGGCCCGGCTCGGCCCGAACGGCCCCAACGACCGCTCCGGCCACCTCGGCGTCGCCCGCGTCCTGGCCGACGACGACGCGGGCGCCCGCCCGGTCGACGACGCGGCGGAGGCCGTCGCCGAGTGGCAGAAGCGCCACAAGGCCGCCCGCGACGCGGACACCCAGGGCAACTACGACGTGGCCCTGGCCCGGGTGATCGGCGACGACAAGCCGACGGGTGACTCCTTCGACAAGGCGGACAAGGCCCTGGAGAAGGCACTCGCCCACGAGCAGAGCGACTTCAAGGACGCCGCCGAGAGCGGCAGGGCCGCGATGACCGGACTCCCCGTGGGCGCAGCCGCCCTCGCGGTGCTCGGCGCGGCGGGCGCGGTGCTCGGCATCGGACGCAGGCTTTCGGAGTACCGGTGACAGGGGGCGACATGACCAGGACCGGGACGACGGCGCCGACCGCACGCAGGACCGGGATCGGCCGGCTGCGCGGCTGGGGCGGTGTGGCGGCGATGGCGGCGGCCTGTGTGCTGACCGCCCTGATCGCACTGCTGCCGCTGCAGGGAGCCGGCGGCTCTGCCCTGCCGGAGAGCGGTTCGGCCGACACCCCGCGCGCGGAGCAGGCGCGGGCCGAGGAGTGCAAGGAGCCGGAGCGCAGCCTGCCGGCGTCGGGCGCGGACGGCCCGACCATCAAGGAGATCAAGACCCGCAAGGACAAGCCCAACAAGCTGATCGTCGGCGTCGACCAGAACAGTTACCGCTGGGGATACCGCAACCCGTCCACCGGCAAGCTGGAGGGCTTCGACATCGACCTGGCGCGCGCCATCGCCAAGGACATCCTGGGCGACCCGGACGACATCATCTTCCGCGCGGTGCCCACCAACCAGCGAGTGCCCGCGATCCAGTCCGGACAGGTCGACATGGTCGTCCGCACGATGACGATCAACTGCGAGCGCCTCAAGGACGTGGCGTTCTCCACCGCGTACTTCGAGACCGGCCAGCAGCTGCTCGTCCCGGAGGACTCGAAGATCAAGGGGTACGACGAGACGCTCGCCGGCAAGAAGCTCTGCACGGCCGCCGGTTCCACGGCCCTCTCGGAGCTCGAGAAGCAGGCGTACGGCGCGGACATCTCCACCACGGTGCCGAACCAACTCGACTGCCTGGTAAGGCTCCAGCTCGGCGACGTGGACGCGGTGGTGACCGACAGCGCGCTCGCCGCCGGGCAGGCCGCACAGGATCCGACGGTGTCCCTCGCGGGCAAGCCGTTCACCAAGGAGTACTACGGCGTGGCAATGAGCAAGAAGGCCCCGGATCTGGTACGCCGGGTGAACCGGATCCTGGAGGACTACCGCAAGGACGACTGGGACAAGTCCTACAAGGACTGGCTCGCCGACGACCTGAAGGACATCGACGGCCCCCCGGCACCGAAGTACCAGGACTGACATCCGCAGGAGCGTCCCGGCCGTCGGGGGCACGGCGCAGCGCAGGCACGGACACGTACCCAGCCACAGCGAGAGGTGATCGATGGGCGTCGCGGGATCCTTCCCCGGCTCGGCGGGCCCCGAGGGCCCCGTCATGGACCGGGACGAGGTGGACCGTGCGCTGGCACGCCTGGGCGCGGAGCACGAGGCCGTCGAGACGTCCCTGCTCGCGCTGCAGGACCACGCGGGCCGCCGGCTCCTGGAGGGCGCCGAGCTGACCGGCACCACCCGGGACCGGTGGGCGGTCACCGAGCAGGCGGTCTCCCGCCTCTGGTCGTACTTCGACGCCTACACCGCGGCCCTGACCGCGGCCCGTGAGCTGCGCGCGCGCCGCCGCTGGCCGAGCCGCGACGATCTGGCCGAGCTCACCGACCGGCTGCGCGGCAGCTCGGTGACGGTGGCGAGCAGCCCCGCGCAGGCGGGCGCACCCGGCTCGATCACCGGCCCGGCCAAGCTCTCCGAGCAGTACTCGCTGTCCGAGCTCGTCGACCGGATGAACGACCTGTACGCGAGCTCCCTCGACATGGTGGTGGCCGCCGACGCGGTGTGGTCCGCGCTGCCGGCCCGGATAGACCTGCTCGCGGCCGAACTCGGCCGCACCCGGCAGCTCGCGGCCTCGGTCGGGGTGCGCCCCGGCGAACATCCGGCGGGCGACGACCTGGAGCGGATCACCGACGAGCTGACCACACTGCGCGCCCAGGTGGTGTCCGATCCGCTGGCCTTCTGGCGTACGGCGCCGGGGAGTTCGGCGCCCGGCGGCGGACGCCCCGACACCGAGCGCTACGACCGTGCGGCGCAGGACATCGAGGAGGTGCGCCGCGAGATCGACGCCGTGCTGACCGTCCGGCAGGACGCTGAGCTGCGCCTCGGCCGGCTCCGCGACGTACTGTCCCGGGCGGACCGCACCCTTGCGGAGGCCCGTGCGGCGCGCGGCGAGGTCCTGGCGAAGATCGCCGCGTCCGAGGTGCCGGCCGTCAGCGGGCCGCCGACGGCGCTGCAGGAGCAGCTGGCGACGGCCGCCGAGTACCGCAGGACCGCCCAGTGGCACCGGCTCTCACCGCTCCTGGAGTCCCTGGAGCAGCGCGCGGAGGACGAACTGCACCGGGCCCGCGAGTCGTTGACGGCGGTCACCGCGCCGCTCGCGGTCCGCGCCGAGCTGCGCGGCCGGCTCGACGCTTACAAGGCGAAGGTGGCGCGGCACGGGGCCGCGGAGGATCCACTGCTCATCGAGCGGTACGACGCGGCCCGCCGGATGCTGTGGAGCGCCCCGTGCGATCTGCGCGTGGCCGAGGAGGCGGTGCTGCGCTACCAGCACGCGGCCGCCGAAGTGCTGGCCCCCCGGGTGCCGAACCAGGGCGGGCCGACCGACCGTAGGGGGGAATCTTGAGCACGCAATGCCAGCGCCCGAACTGCGAGGGCACGTACGAGGACGTCGGCGGCGGGGAGATGTACTGCGACACCTGCGGGCTCGCTCCGGTCGTGTCCCCGTCGGGCATGGTGTCGTCGCCGCCGACCGGGGTGACCGGCGGCGGCCGGAGCTCGAGCAGCTCCTCGCGGTCCAGTGAGCGGTCCTCGCGCTCGTCGCGCTCGTCGTCGTCGCGGCGCTCGGTCTCCGGCCGGCTGTCCCGTTCCATGTCCGGGAGTCTGTCCTCGCGGCGCTCGGTGTCGGTGCGCTCGACGGGGGCGACGGGCTCCTCGGGCCGGGAGCGGCTCGGTGCGGGTCTGGTGAGCGTGCCGCAGGTGCCGCGCCCCGACCCGGGCACGATGGTGCAGAAGAACCCGGAGGTGCCCGAGCGCAAGCGGTTCTGTTCGCGTTCCGACTGCGGTGCCCCGGTGGGGCGTTCGCGCGGTGAGCGGGCCGGCCGCACCGAGGGCTTCTGCACCAAGTGCGGCCACCCGTACTCCTTCGTGCCGAAGCTGAGCCCGGGCGATGTGGTGCACGGCCAGTACGAGGTCACGGGCTGTCTGGCGCACGGCGGTCTGGGCTGGGTCTACCTGGCCGTCGACCGGGCGGTCTCGGACCGCTGGGTGGTGCTCAAGGGCCTGCTGGACACCGGCGACCAGGACGCGATGGCCGCGGCGATCTCGGAGCGCCGCTTCCTCGCCGAGATCGAGCACTCCAACATCGTGCGGATCTATAACTTCGTCGAGCACCTCGACCAGCGCACCGGCTCCCTGGACGGCTACATCGTCATGGAGTACGTCGGCGGCAAGTCCCTCAAGGAGATCGCCAACGAGCGCCGTACGGCCGAGGGCAAGCGCGACCCGCTCCCGGTCGAGCAGGCCTGTGCGTACGGCATCGAGGCCCTGGAGGCGCTCGGCCATCTGCACAGCCGCAATCTGCTGTACTGCGACTTCAAGGTGGACAACGCGATCCAGCAGCACGACCAGCTCAAGCTGATCGACATGGGCGCGGTGCGCCGGATGGACGACGACGAGTCGGCGATCTACGGCACGGTCGGGTACCAGGCGCCCGAGGTCGCCGAGGTGGGGCCTTCGGTCGCCTCCGACCTGTACACGGTGGCGCGCACCCTTGCGGTCCTCACCTTCGACTTCCAGGGGTACACGAACGTCTTCGTGGACTCCCTGCCGGACCCGGACAACATCGAGGTGTTCCGCACCTACGAGTCGTTCTACCGGCTGCTCGTACGGGCCACCGACCCGGATCCGGCGCGCCGCTTCTCCTCCGCGCAGGAGATGGCGGACCAGCTCACCGGCGTGCTGCGCGAGGTGGTGGCGCTGCAGACGGGGCGGCCGCGGCCGGCCCTGTCCACCCTGTTCGGGATCGAACTGAAGGTCACGGACACGGAGTTGTTCGCGGAGTCGGCCGGTGAGGTGTCCCGGCTCGGCCTGCGGAAGGTGCCGGCCGGGCGGATCGGGCGGCAGGCCGGAGGGGCGCCCGATGCCGCGGCGCTGCCGGCCGGCGGGGCGACGCCGGCACTGCCCGCCGCCGGGGG
>NZ_QUAK01000179.1 GCF_003429565.1 Streptomyces triticagri | reverse complement strand
GCGCAGGGCGCGCCGGGGGTAGCCGAGGCGGCCCCAGGCGCGGACCGCTTCGCCGGGCGCCTCGGCGGCCAGGTCGGCCGGCCGCGGCCAGCGCGCGAGCCACTGCTCGTACACCGGCAGGACGCGGTTCACGGGGGTCTGCTGCAGCATGAACTCGCTGACCATCACGCCCCACGGGCCCGCCTCAGGCCGGCGCCACGGCAGATCGCGCGCGTGCGCGTCGAACCAGGCGATCACAGGGGTGTGCAGGGCGTGGGGGGAGTCGACGGCTTCTGGCGTGTGTGTGGTTGCAGTCATGGCAGGGCCGATCCTGCCATGGGGGCGGCGCCGGGGGCGCCCGGCGTGGCCGGGCCGGACGGGCTTCGCGGACCGGTGCAGGACGTGACGGCCGGCAGGGGTGCGAGACGGGAGGGCCCTTGTGGCGTCGTCGAGTGGTGCTCTTCCGGCGCCGGGGGGGCGATCGTCGCCTACGAGGCCGGGCCGGCGGGCCGGTCGTCGGGGTGACCCGACTCATCGGGCCGACCGGGATGACTGCTGTAACCGCCGTAACCGCTGTAATCGGACTGGTGGGGCTGGTGGGGCCGACCGCTGTGTCCGGGCTGCTCGGCGTAACCGGGATAACCGGTGTAGCCGGTGTCGGCAGAGCCTCGGGTGTCAGGCCGCTCGCCGTGACCGGCCGGGTCGTAACCCCCGTAACCGCCATAACCCCCGTGACCCACGGGCTCGTGCCCCGCCTGCCCAGGCTGACTCCCGTAACCCTGACCTGCGTACCCGTGATCCGCGGCCGAAGGCACACCGTGACCGCCCGGCACGGCACGGCCGGGCCCCGCGAACCAGCGGACCACTCCGGTCGACGACCCCCGCATCGACTCCACCACGCGCCCCGCGGGCCGCTCCCCGAGCCGTAGCACCAGGAAGGCGACCAGCGCGCCCAGCAGCAGTCCGACCGCTACGTCGTGCGGATAGTGCACACCCACGAAAACCCGGGAGAACGCCATCAGGACGGCCATCGGCAGCGTGAGCCACCCGATGCCCCGCCACGCCAGAGCCAGAGCGACGGCCGCGGCCCCCGCGATCGTCGAGTGGTTGCTCGGGAACGACCAGTCGCCCACCGGCGGGCATGTCACCAGGGACGTCGCGGCGCCCGACACGGCACGGCACGGTCGTTCCTCGTCCACCAGGGACTTGAACAGCTCGCTGCCCACGTACGCGAGTGCGGTCGCCAGTGGCGCCAGTACGGCCACCGCGAGCGCCCGCGACTCCGAGTGCCGCGTCCGCCACCAGGCGACGATGAACAACACCCCGAACAGGAGCAGGCCGCCCTCCGTCCACAACTCCGCGACGTGCTGAGTCCACTCGGGCGTGTCCGCGGCGAAGTCGGTGATGTCGCGGTACAGGCCGGAGGTGTCTATAGGGGTGTTCGGGTCCATGGCATACATGGTGAAGGACGGTACGGAGTGCTCCCGCACCCGCGCCCCCTACCCGATGTCACGTCCAGCACCTGACGAAAGGAGGCCCCTGTCCGACAGGGGTCCTCAGGACACCGGAAAACCCTGTCCGAAGAGCCCGCCTGTGGACTCGAAGAGCCCACCTGTAGAGGGGCGTTGGCACCGCCGTGGTCCTCGGATCGGAATGATGATCCGCAAAAGATGCGCATCGAGGCGGCGGGTGGGGCGGGAGATGAGCGCGATCTCTCGTACAGTTTGCGCCGTGGGATCTCTGCGCAATCCGATCGGGCCGCTTCCCTCCTCCATCTACTGGCGACGGAGGGCCGTTCTGCTGTCCCTGCTCGCGGTCCTGGCCCTGCTCATCGTCTGGGCGTTCAACCTTTCGGGCGGCGGCAGCGACAACGGCGCCGACGGGCCCAACGGCAAGAACCCGGCGCCCTCCATCACCCCCGGCCCCTCAGGATCAGGCCCTGCCATCAGTGAACAGCCGGGCGGGCGCGACGAGTCGGGCGACGGCGGCGACGGAGACGGAGGCGGGGGTGACGGTTCCGGCGACGACGGATCGGGCGACGGCGACGGCAAGGGCGGCTCCGAAGACGACGGTGCCGGCGCGGACAGCGGCAAGGGCGGCGGCGGTTCGGGTCAGCGCGTACCCGCCGGATCCAGCCTCCCCAACTGCACTCCCGGAAACGTCAAGTTGACCCTGCGCAGCATCCACAACACCTACGAGCCTGGCGAGAAGCCCCGGCTCGAACTGGTCGCCACCAACAGCGCGGGCAACGACTGCAAGGCCGATCTCGGCCCGAAGAAGGCCGTCCTGACGATCACTCCGCCGGGCAAGGACGAGCCGATCTGGTCCTCCGAGGACTGCCCGAGCGGCGCCGGCAGCGTCCTGCTCCGGGTGCCGGGCGAAGGAAAGATCACCCAGACCTTCGAGTGGGACGGCAAGCCGAGCGCCGAGAAGTGCCAGTCGCCGCGGCCCGGATCGGCAGGCCCCGGCACGTACTTGGTCGAGGTCGTCTCCCCGGACCTGAGCACGGCCCGTACGTCCTTCGTCATCGAAAAGGCCTGAGGCGCGCAGGCAGTCCGTGCGCGCGGACTGCCGGGGCGCTACACCGCTACACGTACCGCTCGAGGATCGACGACTCCGCGAGGCGTGAGAGGCCCTCACGGACCGAACGGGCGCGGGCCTCGCCCACGCCGTCGACCGTCTGCAGATCGTCGACGCTCGCGGCGAGCAGCTTCTGCAGTCCGCCGAAGTGCTCGACGAGCCGGTCGATGATCGCCCCGGGCAGTCGCGGCACCTTGGCGAGCAGCCGGTACCCGCGCGGGGACACCGCCGAGTCGAGCGTCTCGGGCGACCCCGTGTACCCCAGCGCCCGCGCCACCATGGGCAGTTCGAGCAGCTCGGTGTGGGTGAGCTTGTCCAGCTCGCCCAGCGCGCTGTCGACCGTGCGGGCGCGCTTGGCGGTCGGCTCCGGTACGTAGTCCCGCACGACGAGTTCGCGCTCCGGCTCCACGCCCGCGATCAACTCGTCGAGCTGCAGGGCGAGCAGTCGGCCGTCGGTGCCCAGCTCGACCACGTACTCGGCGATCTCGGTGGCGATGCGGCGCACCATCTCCAGGCGCTGGGCGACGGCCGTGACGTCACGAACCGTCACCAGGTCCTCGATCTCGAGGGCGGAGAGGGTGCCGGCCACCTCGTCGAGGCGGAGCTTGTACCGCTCGAGGGTGGCCAGTGCCTGGTTCGCCCGGGAGAGGATCGCGGCGGAGTCCTCGAGGACGCGGCGCTGTCCGTCCACGTAGAGGGCGATCAGGCGCATCGACTGGGAGACCGAGACGACCGGGAAACCGACCTGCTTGCTGACCCGGTCCGCGGTGCGGTGCCGGGTGCCGGTCTCCTCGGTCGGGATCGTCGGGTCCGGCACCAGCTGCACACCGGCCCGCAGGATCTTGGTGATGTCCTTGTCGACGATGATGCCGCCGTCCAGCTTGCAGAGCTCCCGCAGCCGGGTGGCCGTGAACTCGACGTCGAGGACGAAACCGCCCGTACACATCGACTCGACGGTCTTGTCCCAGCCGAGCACGATGAGCCCGCCCGTGTTGCCGCGGAGGATGCGCTCCAGGCCGTCACGCAGCCCGGTGCCCGGAGCCACAGCGCTCAGTGAGGCGCGCATCAGCCCGTCAGCACCGGAACTCGCGCCCGACTTTCCGGGAGCTGCCGCCCGGTCGTTGGCTGCCACTGCACTCCTCCGGTCGCAGGTTGTCCATGCCCTGTTCGTACGCCTGGGCGAGACCGGGGCAAAGTCTACCGGCGGTCGGCGCTCTCCCGCGGGGCCTCTGCCCCACGCCTCTTCGGCAGGACCCGCAGGGCGTCCCCCATGTCGGCAACTTCGGTCACCTGCATGCCCGCCGGGACCTTGCCCGGATCGCCGGGCACGAGCGCGTGCGTGAAGCCCAGACGGTGCGCCTCGGCGAGGCGGCGCTGCACTCCGGTGACCCTGCGCACCTCGCCCGCGAGGCCCACTTCGCCGATGGCGACGAGATTCTTCGGCAGCGGGGTGTCGCTCGCGGCGCTGGCCAGGGCCAGGGCGACCGCCAGGTCGGCGGCGGGCTCGGACAGTTTCACACCGCCGACCGTCGCGCTGTAGATGTCGCGCTTGCCGAGGGCGCTGATACGGCCGCGCTGCTCGAGGACGGCCAGCATCATCGACACCCGGGAGGTCTCCAGACCGGATGTGGTCCGGCGTGGGGACGGGATCTGCGAGTCGACCGTCAGGGCCTGCACCTCGGCCACCAGCGGGCGCCGTCCTTCGAGGGTCACCGTCAGGCAGGTGCCCGGCACCGCCTCGGCACGCCGGGTCAGGAACAGGCCGGACGGGTCGGCGAGTCCGGTGATGCCCTCGTCGTGCAGCTCGAAGCAGCCGACCTCGTCGGTCGCCCCGAAGCGGTTCTTGACTCCGCGCACCAGGCGCAGCCGTGCGTGCCGGTCGCCCTCGAAGTGCAGGACCACGTCGACGAGATGCTCCAGGAGACGGGGGCCCGCGATGGCGCCGTCCTTGGTCACATGGCCCACCAGGAGTGTGGACATACCGCGCTCCTTGGAGGCGCGGATCAGCGCGCCCGCCACCTCACGGACCTGGGCCATGCCGCCTGGAGCGCCGTCGATCTCGGGTGAGGCCACGGTCTGTACGGAGTCCAGGACGAGCAACGACGGCTTGACGGCGTCCAGATGGCCGAGGACGGCGGCCAGATCCGTCTCGGCGGCCAGATACAGGTCGTCGTCCAGGGCGTCGATGCGGTCGGCGCGCAGCCGGACCTGGCTCGCCGACTCCTCGCCCGTGACATACAGCGTGCGGTGGTCGGGGCCTGCCGCCTTGGCCGCGACGTCGAGCAGCAGCGTGGACTTGCCCACGCCGGGCTCGCCGGCCAGCAGGACCACGGCGCCGGGGACCAGGCCGCCGCCCAGGACCCGGTCCAGTTCGTCCACGCCCGTGGAGCGGGCGGTCGCCGTGCGGCCGTCGACCTGGCCGATGGGCAGTGCGGAGCTCGTGACCCGGCCGGGGGCCGTGGTGCGGACCGCGGGCACGCCGTACTCCTCGACGGTGCCCCAGGCCTGGCACTCGGGGCAGCGGCCGAGCCACTTGGCCGTCTGCCAGCCGCATTCGGTGCAGCGATAGGACGGACGGTCCTTGGTGGATTTCGTACGGGCAGCCATGCAGGGAACCGTATAGCGGGGCACTGACAGCGCGGAGGCGGGGCGTGTGTGCCGCTCCGCAGGCGCTGCCGCGGCCCCCGCTGCGGTACGCACCGGGCCGTCGAGACGCTCCCTGAGGGCACCCGAAATGCCTGTCCTGAGGAGCCAGAAAACTCCCGTGCGGCCGTGTTCGACGGCCGTGCTTCCGGACATGGCCGTGCTTCCGAACAGGGGGCGCACAGTGGCGTTTTCATGGACCGTCGAGCGGTGGCCGCCCGGTTGCGTCAGCAGTTCGCCGGAATCGAGGTCAGTGCGCGGGGCGGGATGCGCCGGGTGTCGAGCACGGGGCGCCGGGTGCCGGGTGCAGCCTGCAAGCGCACCCCGGCCGGTACCGGCTTGCCCCGGAATTCAGGGTTCCTGTCCCCTTTCGAGCGATCTGTTCACCCGTAAGGATTAAAGGTGCCGGAGCAGGCGGACCGTGCGGGGCCCGGCCGCCTACGGTCGCACGGGTGACGACAAGGAGCCCGGAACACCCCACGCACCGCACCGGCGCACACCGGGCGCACCCGCGCGCGTCCCGATCGGTTCCCGCGGCGCCACCGGCGCGGTACGAGCCTTATCTGGACGGCCTGTTCACGTACTGCCTGTCGGTCCTGTGCGACCACGACGTGGCGACCGCCGCCCTGGGCGACGTCCTCGCGCTCGCCGAGCGCCGGGGCACGCGCGCGCCGGCCGCCGACTCCGAGCGCAGGGCCTGGCTCTATGCCCTGGCGCGTTGGGCCTGTCTGCGCCAGCTGGCCGAGGCCAGGCGCCATCGCCAGGCCGCACACCGCGCGCGAACTCCCGCCGCGGACAAGGCGGATAAGGCAGACAAGACGGGCAATACGAGCAAGGCGGGCGCGACGGCGGGCAAGGCCGGAGCGGAGGGCGGCGGCCCGCCCGGCGCCGACGCGCCGGGACGGCTCGCGTCCGGCACCGCGCGGACGG
>NZ_QUAK01000177.1 GCF_003429565.1 Streptomyces triticagri | reverse complement strand
GGTGCCACGCGCGCGTGGCACCCCGATTCCGGGGCTGTGCGGACATGCCCTACGGGGCCGCCAGATAGTCGGGTACCGGGATGTCGGACGCGAGCTCGTCCGCGGGAATCGGGGCACCCTGCGTCTGCTGGACGGGTACGACTCCGGCCCAGTACGGAAGCGGGGCCTCGTCCGGGTCGATGGTCGGGCCGCCGGTGCGGAGCTTGGCGGACACCTCACGCAGATCGACGCTCAGGACGGCGGTGGCTGCCAGCTCCTTGGCGTTCACCGGGCGGCAGTCGGCGGACCGTCCGGGGATCGCGTGCTCCACCAGGGCGTCCAGTGCCGCGAGCTGCTCCTCGCGGTCGGTGACCTGATGGGCGGTGCCGTGCACGACCACCGACCGGTAGTTCAGCGAGTGATGGAAGGCGGACTTGGCGATCACCAGGCCGTCGACGTGCGTCACGGTGACACACACGGGGAGCCCCGGGTCGGCCTGCCCTGCCATGCGCAGCGGGCGCGAACCGGTCGAGCCGTGCACGTAGAGACGCTCGTCCACGCGCGCGTAAAGCGTCGGCAGCACGACCGGGGCGCCGTCACGGACGAAGCCGAGATGGCAGACGTAGGCGCTGTCGAGTATCGAGTGGACCAGCGTGCGGTCGTAGTCGGCGCGGTCCCGCCCGCGGGTGGGCTTCGTCCGGTCCGTGACGGGATAGGCGTCCTGAGCCAGGGCCATGGCGAACTCCATTGCACTAGTGCATAATGTGGATTGTGCTAGAAGGTTATCGGATCGCGGGGCGGCGTGCAGCCGAGATTGCCGCAGACATCGAAGCCGCGGTCGGCCGCGGCCAGTTGGAGCCCGGTCAACTTCTGCCCTCGATGCGGGAGGTGGCGGCCGAGCTGGGGGTGAATCCCAACACGGTCGCCGCCGCCTACCGCACGCTCAGGGAGCGCGGGGTCATCGAGACGGCGGGCCGCCGAGGGAGCCGCATCCGTGCCCGGCCGGTGAGTACGGCCCGGGACGCCATCCGGGTCGAGGTGCCGCCAGGGGTGCGCGACATCTCGGCGGGGAACCCGGATCCGGACCTGCTGCCGCCCCTGACCGCCGCCTTCGCGGCGGCGGCCGAGCAGGCCGACAAACGGCCGGTGCTCTACGGGGAGAGCGATGTGGAGCCGGAGTTGGAGCGCCTGGCCCGGGCCGCATTCGACGCGGACGGCATCCCGGACGGTCCGATCGCGGTGACCTCGGGGTCCCTCGACGCCATCGAGCGGGTACTGACCGCGCATCTGCGGCCCGGTGACGCGGTCGCCGTGGAGGACCCGGGCTGGGGCGGCATGCTCGATCTGGTGCCCGCCCTCGGCCTGCGGACCGTGCCGGTGGGGGTCGACGACGACGGGCCGCTGCCGTCCGAGGTGGAGCGGGCGCTCCATGCGGGCGCGCGCGCGGTCGTCGTCACCGACCGGGCGCAGAATCCGACCGGTGCGGCGATCGGCGAGGCGCGTGCGCGGGAGCTCCGCGCGGTGCTCGGACGGCATCCCGAAGTGCTCCTGATCGAGGACGACCACGGGCACGGAATCGTCTCGGACCGCCTGTGTCCGCTGGCCGGTGTCACCACGCACTGGGCTCTGGTCCGGTCCACCGCCAAGGCGTACGGACCCGATCTGCGCCTCGCCGTGCTGACCGGCGATCCGGTCACCGTCGACCGGGTGCGCGGCCGGCAGCGGCTGGGACCAGGGTGGGTGAGCCGGCTCGCGCAGAACGCGGTGGTCGGCCTCTGGGAGAGCGGGGCGGTGGATCCGCAGACGGTGGCAGGGAGTTACGGACGACGGCGCGAGGCCCTGATCACGGCACTCGCGGCACGCGGGATCGCGGCGCGCGGACGCAGCGGGATGAACGTCTGGGTGCCGGTGCCGGACGAGACGGCCGCCGTGGCCCGGCTGCTGCACGCCGGCTGGGCCGTGGCGCCCGGAGCGCGCTTCCGGATCCATGCCGAGCCCGGGGTGCGGGTGACCGTCTCCGGCCTCGAGCCGGCGGACATGGACCGTATCGCCGAGACGCTGGCGGCTGCCGTCGGAGCGTCACCCGTCCGCCGCTACGAATGACCGCGCGGCACTCCGTCACCCGCGGGTCCGTCGCTTCGACTGGGTGAGGGCGGCGCCCGCGAGGATGACCAGAGCGCCCACCGGTGTCGACCAGGTCAGGGTCTCGCCGAGGACGGCCACACCGGCCGCCGTCGCGATCACGGGGATGAAGTACGTGACCATCTGGGCCGTGGTCGGGCCGACTTCGGCCACGAGTCCGTACTGCAGAAGGAAGGCGAGGCCCGTCCCGAGGGCGCCGAGGGCCACCACGCTGAGCAGCGGCAGCATCGGGATGCCGTCCGGTGCGGACGTGAACAGCGGAGTGACGAGCGCGAGTTGGGCGGTGGCCAGGAGCAACTGGCCGCTGCTGAGGGAGAGGTGGGACTCGCTGCTGCCCGCCAGGGTGCGGCGGACGTAGATCCATCCGATCGGATAGCTCAGCGAGGCGAGCAGCGCCAGGGAGGCCCCCGTCAGGTCGAGTCCGTCGAAACCCTGCCAGGCGCCGAGCACGGTCAGCACCCCGAGGAAGCCGACGCCCAGACCGGCGAACCTGCGCCGGGTCGGACGGTCCTCCGACAGGGCGACCAGGGACAGGGCCATGCCCCACAGTGGCGAGGTCGCATTGCAGATGCCGGCCAGGGCGGACGGGATGGATGTCTCCGCGAAGGCGAAGAGCGAGAACGGTGCGGCGTTGAGGAGCAGCGCCGACACGGTCAGATGGCCCCATGTGCGCAGCCGCCGCGGCAGTCGCTCGCGCTTCCAGGCCAGCGTGGCGACCAGCACGAGGGAGCCGAAGAACAGCCTGCCGAAGGTGACTTGGAAGGGTGCGTAGCCCTCGGTGCCCACCTTGATGAGCAGGAAGCTGAACCCCCAGATCAGGGACAGCACGGCGAACCGGATCCGCCAGTCCACGGCGGCCCGGCGCGGCCGGGCGTCGCCGGGGCGGACGCCGCGCGCGGAGCGGGCGCCCGGCGTACCGGACTCGGTGGAGGGCGTCGGTGCGGCGGTGGCGGAGGGCGCGTGCGCGGAAGGAGCGGAGGGTGCGTGCGCGGAAGGAGCGGAGGGTGCGTGCGCGGAGGGGGTGGAGGCCATGTCCCCACCATGGAGGGCGCGATTTCTTAGCACAAGCGAGAATCTGTCCCACCCATCGCTTAGCATCGCTTACATGTTGAACCTGGAGCGACTGCGTACGCTCGACGCCCTCGCCCGGCACGGCTCGGTCAGCGGAGCCGCCGCCGGGCTGCACGTCACCACGTCGGCGGTCTCGCAGCAGATGACCAAACTGGAGCGCGAGGTCGGACAGCAGCTCCTGGTGAAGAACGGCCGCGGCGTACGCCTCACCGACGCCGGCCGGCTGCTCGCCGAGCATGCCGAGCGCATCCTGTCCCAGGTCGAACTGGCCAGATCGGACCTGGAGGCGCAGCGCGGTCGGGCCGTGGGCGAGCTGCGGATGGCCGCCTTCCCCACGGCGGCGCGCGGACTGTTCCCGACCGCTCTGGCCGCGCTGCGCGTCGCGCACCCGGGGCTGCGCGTCCGTTCCCAGGAGATGGAGCCGGAGGACGGCGCCCGCGCGGTGGTGCGCGGGGACATCGACCTCGCGGTCGTCCTCGACTGGTACAACAAACCGCTGCCGGTCCCCGACGGCCTGGCCAAGGCCGCACTGCTCGACGACCCGGCCGACGTCGCCCTGCCGGCGGCGCACCCCCTCGCCGGGCGCAGCGAGGCGCGCCTCGAGGAGTTCGGGGACGACGAATGGATCTCCTGGCCGGCCGGCGAGTACTGCCACGACTGGCTGATGTTCACGCTCCGCGCCAAGGACATCGAACCGCGCATCGCGCACGCGGCCGGCGAGCACCACACCCAACTCGCGCTGGTGGAAGCAGGATTGGGAGTGTGCGTGGCCCCGCGACTCGGCCGCGGTCCGCTCCCGGCGGGCGTACGGGTGGTGCCGCTGCGGCGCGGCATGAGCCGGCAGATCTACGCGGTCTGGCGGGCCGACGCCGACCGCCGCCCGTCGATCCGGGCGGCGGTGGAGGCACTGCGCACGGCGGGGGAGGCGGTGGCCTGAGGCCCGACCCCTGACGGCCGGCCGGGTGCTACAGCCCCGCCAGCTTGCGGAAGTCCCAGGAGGCCACCTTGTCCGGGGTGAGCCGGACCCAGGCGTGCCGGCCGTCGTGCGGCATCGTGTCGAGCCCGAAGTTCTTCCGGGCGAACAGCCGCTCAGGCTCCGTGAGTTCGGCACAGTCCTCGCCCGTACGGGGTGACTCGCCCACGAACTCCACCCGGCCGGACAGTTCCGCTCCCCGCAGTTCGCCGTACTCCTCACCGCTGTCCACCACGACCGCGATCCGTCCGTCCTGGCGCAGATCCGCCCAACGGCGGCTGCGAGTGATCGAGTACAGCCACAGCGAGGTGCCGTCCCAGACGAACCAGAGCGTGCTGGCGTGCGGTGTGCCGTCCGCGGCGACCGTCGCGACCCGGCAGGTGCGCTGCTCGGCCAGGAAGGCGTCCAGTTCCTCGGGGGTCATCATGATTCTGCGGCCCCTGCGCTGGGCGGTGGCGGCCATCCGGACCTCCTCACCGGCGGTGTGCCCCGTGAAGGTGCCACACCGGCCGTCTCTGATGATTCGTCAGAGAATCATGGATCGTCTTCCGTCCCGGCGCAATGGGCGTTAGCCTCGCGCGGCATCCCGCTCCCCGGCCGCCGCCTGGGCCCGAAGTCCCTTGCCGCTCGGGGCCGTCGAAGGGAGGACGTATGTCGTCGGCCGAGACCTTGAGGAAACTGCTCGACCCCGCGACCACCGCACTGCTGACCGTGGAATGCCAGGAGGGTGTGGTCGGCACCGACAGCGCGCTTCCCGAACTGGCCGAGCAGGCCCGGGCATCGGGCGCACTCGACCGGGTCGCGCGGCTGGTCGACGCCGCCCACCACGCCTCCGTCCAGGTCCTGCACGCGGTGGCGGAACGCCGGCCGGACGGGCGCGGCGCAAGCCGCAACGCCCGACTGTTCCGCGCCGCCGAGCGGCTGCCGGTCCACCAGTACCCCGGCACCCGCGCCACCCGGGTCGCCGCACCGATCGAGGTCACCGACGACGACATGGTGGTCCGCCGGCTGCACGGCCTGTCACCGATCGCCGGCACCGACGTCGACGCGCTGCTGCGCAATCTGGGCTGCCGCACCCTGATCGTCACCGGTGTGTCGGCGAACGTGGCGATCCCCAACGCCGTCTTCGACGCGGTCAATCTCGGCTACACCGCCGTCGTCCCCGAGGACGCCATCGCCGGCGTCCCCGCCGACTACGTGCCTGCGGTGGTGCGCAACACGCTCGCGCTGGTCGCCACGGTCACCGCCACGGAAGACGTGCTCGGAGTGTGGCGGCAGCACCGGGGCGGCGTCTGAGCGGCAGCCCTCACGCGAGGCGGATCGCCTCGCCCGACACGGAGATCTTGGCCGCGGGCAGCGGCCGGGAGGCCGGCCCGCCCTGCACGCTGCCGTCGGAAGCGTCGAACTTGCTGTTGTGGCAAGGGCAGTTGATGGTGCCCGAGGACACGTCCTGCACCGCGCAGCCCTGATGGGTGCACTTGGCGGAGAAGGCCCGGAACTGTCCCGCGGTCGGCTGGGTGACCACCACTCCCTCGTCCTTGAAGACCATCCCGCCGCCCTCCGGGATGTCCGCGGTCTGCGCGAGTACGGCGCCGCCCGCGCCGCCACCGTCCGGTGAGTCCCCGCCGTCCTGGCCCTCCGGGGCGTCGCCCCCGGTGTCCGGCTCCTGGTCGGCGGGCGCGTCGCCCCCGCCGTAGCCGCCCGAGTCGTCGCCGTCGCTGCAGGCGCCGAGCGCTGCGGTGAG
>NZ_QUAK01000176.1 GCF_003429565.1 Streptomyces triticagri | reverse complement strand
CGGGGCCGCTGCGGGGGTCTGGGCCGCGGCGGGGGTCGCGGTGGCGCCGAGCACGGCGGCGGCGGCGGTGCCGGCGGCGACACCGAGCATGTTCCGTCTGCTGAGCTTGTGGGTGAGTTCGGGATCTGCGGGCGTGCGGCTCATGCGGGAACTCCTAGCGATTACGGAGCGTTGTGTGATGTGACCGGGCGTCATCGGGGCGTCCGGGAGTGTCGGAGCTCGGTGCTTCAGCGGCGCGGCGGACAAGGCCGGTCGCGAGGGCCGGCGCCGGTTGTCAGTGGTCTCTGCTTCAGTGGAGACCGGCCAGTTGGAGCAGGAGCGATTTCACGTCGGTGGCCCGGATCGGGCCGCTGACGGCACTGGGGGTGGAGCAGAGGATGAGCGGACCGTCGTTCGGGTCGTCGGGGAGCCTGCCGTGGCTGCCTCGAATAGGTGCCGGGTCCAGGGGCACGACCGCCATGCGGTAGCGCATGCCCAGCTTCTTCCGGGCGAGTGCGCCGGCCGCCTTGACCTTCACATAGGGGTCCTTGGGGTCCATGAAGAGTTCCACCGGGTCGTAGCCGGGTTTGCGGTGGATCTCGACGAGCTGCGCGAAGTCGGGCGCGCGGTCGTCGTCGAGCCAGTAGTAGTACGTGAACCAGGCGTCGGGTTCCGCGACGGCGACCAGTTCGCCGGCGCGGGGGTGGTCCAGGCCGTGGCTCTTCTTGCCCTCGTCGTCGAGGAGTTGGTCGATTCCGTCGAGATCCGCCAGTGCGTCCCGGGTGGCGTCGAGGTCCTCGGGCCGCCGGACGTAGATGTGCGCGATCTGGTGGTCGGCGACGGCGAAGGCTCGAGAAGCCATCGGGTCGAGGTACTCCATGCCGTCCTGGGTGTGGACTTCGAGGAGCCCGGCCCGGCGCAGGGCGCGGTTGATGTCGACGGTACGGCTGACGCGGGTGATGCCGTACTCGGACAGGGCCACCACGGTGCGGCCGGTGCGGCGGGCGTCGTCGAGCAGCGGGGCGAGGGCGGCGTCCAGGTCGGTGGCCGCCTGGTGTGAGCGCGGGTCGTCGGGGCCGAAGCGCTGCAGGTCGTAGTCGAGATGAGGGAGGTAGCACAGGGCGAGGTCGGGGTTTCGGGTGTCGAGGATGTGGCGGGTGGCGTCCACGATCCACTGGGAGGAGACGAGGTCGGCGCCCGGGCCCCAGAAGTGGAAGAGGGGGAAGGTGCCCAGTTTGTCGGTGAGTTCGTCGTGCAGGGAGGGGGGTCGGGTGTAGCAGTCGGGTTCCTTGCGGCCGTCGGCGTAGTAGACGGGGCGCGGGGTGACGGTGAAGTCGGTGTCGGCGCCCATGGCGTACCACCAGCAGATGTTGGCCACGGTGTAGCCGGGGTGGGCGCGGCGGGCGGCGTCCCAGAGCTTGTCGCCGGCGACCAGGCCGTTGTGCTGGCGCCAGAGCAGGACGTCGCCGAGTTCGCGGAAGTACCAGCCGTTGCCGACGATGCCGTGCTCGGCGGGCGGGGTGCCGGTCAGGAAGGTGGACTGGGCGGCGCAGGTGACGGCGGGCAGCACGGTGCCGAGCGGGGCGCTCGATCCCCGCTCCGCCATGCCCTTCAGGTTCGGCATGTGGTCGAGGAGTCGCGGGGTGAGGCCCACGACGTCCAGGACGAGGAGAGGAGTGGGTGCGCTGGTGGCCGGTGTGGGCTCGGGGGTGGCGTCTGTCATGGCAACTCCTTGAGTCCGAGGTCCACCAGGAGGTCGCGGGCCAGGGTGAGTTCGGCGGCTATGCCGTCCGCGAGCTGGGTGCGGCCGCGGGGTCGCAGCTCGCTGGGCAGGGCTTGCCAGGTGTAGGTCTCGACCTCGAGATGACGGGTACGGGGCGTGGGCCCGCCGACCAGTCGGGTCAGGGCGTCGCGGAGTACGGGAAGAGTGGAGGTGAGCGGGGGCGCGGGGTCGGCGTGCAGCGGGACGTGGAAGTGGGCGCGCCACGGGGTGTCGTCGGGCAGGGCGGATCCGCCGAGTGCCTCGCCCAGGTCGTCGGTGCCCTGCAGTCCGGTCGGGGTGAGTGCCCGGGTCTGGTGCAGGAAGCGGGGCTCGTCGAAGGCGGCGAGGGCCTCTCGTACGGCGGCGAGGTTCGGCTGTTCGGCGTGCAGGGCGGCCGAGAGCTGGACCTTGGGCAGCGTGATGCCCGCGGCGTCGAGTGCGTCGAGGGCGGTGGACGGATCTTCGAAGGAGGTGGCGAGGTGGCAGGTGTCGACGCAGACGCCGATGCGGTCGCGGGCGATGGCACCGATGGGGGCGATGGCGTCGGCGGTGGTCTCCACGGTGCAGCCGGGTTCGGGTTCGAGGCCGATGCGGATGGAGCGGCCGGTGAGCTCTTCGAGGGCGTCGAGGCGCTCGGCGAGGGTGCGCAGGGCCGTGTGCGCGAGCCCGGCGCGCTCCGGGTCGTATCCGGTGCGCCAGGCCAGTGGCAGGGTCGAGATGCTGCCCTCGGTGACGTCGTCGGGCAGCAGGGAGCTGAGCAGTCGGGCGAGGTCTGTGGTGTGGGTGAGGCGTTCGGGGTCGGCCCAGTCGGGCTTGTAGACGCGGTACTTGACCTCTTCGGCGCCGAAGCCTTCGTAGGGGAAGCCGTTGAGGGTGACGACCTCGAGGCCGCGCCGGTCGAGCTCGGAGCGGAGCCCGCGCAGGGCGGCGGGGTCGGCGACGAGGGCACGGGCGGCGTCGCGGGCCAGCCAGAGGCCGATGCCGAGCCGGTCGCGGCCGAGGCGTCTGCGGACGGGTTCGCAGTGGTCGCGGAGCTGGGCGAGTACGCCGTCCAGGGTCTCGGCGGGGTGGACGTTGGTGCAGTAGGCGAGGTGGACGGTGGATCCGTCGGGGTGCCGGAAGCGCATGGGTCACTCCCCTCCGCGCAGGATCGAGTTCCCTTCATGGGTGGCCGCGGGCTCCTCCAGGTCCAGGGCGAGCCGGCCGCTGAGTCCGTAGAAGGCCACCGGGTTGCGCCACAGGACGCGGTCGACGTCGTCCTCGGCGAAGCCGGCCTTGAGCATCGCGTCGCCGACCTTGCGGGTCTTCAGGGGGTCGCTCTTGCCCCAGTCCGCGGCGGAGTTGACGAGCACCTTCTCCGGACCGTAGCGCTCCAGGACGGCGACCATGCGGTCCTCGTCCATCTTGGTGTCCGGATAGACGGAGAAGCCGAGCCAGCAGCCGCTGTTTTTGGCCTCCTGCACGGTGGTCTCGTTGAGGTGGTCGACGAGGACGCGGTCGATGGCGAGCGGGGACTCGCGGACGACGTCCAGGGTGCGGCGCAGGCCGGCGAGTTTGTCGCGGTGCGGAGTGTGCACCATGGCGGGCAGTTCGTGCTCGGCGGCCAGCTCGAGCTGGGTGGCCAGGGCGGTGTCCTCGGCCGGGGTCATGGAGTCATAGCCGATCTCCCCCACGGCCACGACGTTGTCCTTGACGAGATACCGGGGCAGTTCGTCGAGTACGGGGGTGCAGCGGGGGTCGTTGGCCTCCTTGGGGTTCAGGGCCAGGGTGCAGTGGTGGGCGATCCCGTACTGCGAGGCGCGGAAGGGTTCCCAGCCGAGGAGGGAGTCGAAGTAGTCGTAGAAGGAGGCCGGGGACGTGCGGGGCTGGCCGAGCCAGAAGGACGGTTCGACGACGGCCCGTACGCCGGCGGCGTGCATCGCCCGGTAGTCGTCCGTGGTGCGGGAGGTCATGTGGATGTGGGGGTCGAAGATGCGCATCAGGACTCCTTGGAGGACGCTCCCCCGGCTGCCGCCGGGAGGTGCCCCCGCTCGGCGGGCGGGGCGGTCAGGTCCAGGACACGGTGCAGATCGTCGGGGACCGTGCGGCCGGCGGCGGTGCGTTCGCTTGCGTAGTCGTGGAGCATGCGGGCCAACTCCCGGTCACCGGCGGCCCGTCGGCCGAGGCCGGCCACGGAGTCCACCGGCACCCCGGTGAAGAGGCACTTGAGGACGGCGTGCCGCCAGGTGTGGGCGTCGAGGTGTTCGGCCGCGTACGGGCCGAGTGCGGCGGCGACCAGGGAGGTGTCGTTGGTGCGCAGCGCGTCCTCGACGAGCGGGACGGCTTCGGTGCCGGGCACGAGCTCGTGCAGGGCGCGCAGGACGGCGCGCCGTTCGGCGGCGGTGCCGCGGTCGTAGAGCGGTCGGAGGGTGTCCGCGTCCGGGCGGGCGGTGAGCAGGAGGAGTACACGGGCGTCGTCGGCGTGCGTGGGGCCGCAGCGCCGTCCGGCCTCGGCGAAGCGCAACTCCCAGGCGGGCATGGGCTTTCGGGGTGCGGGCGGGCCTGATCCGGCGGGCGCGGCCGCAGGGTCGGCGGGAGGGGTCGCGGCCCCGGTGAGGGCTCGGTCGAGCCAGGCCCTCGCCGGGTCGTCGAGTACGGAGTGGAGGTGGGTGCGCAGGGTGTCGGCGGTGGTGGTCATCGGGCGGCCCCGGAGGCGGAGTGTGCGGTCGGGGAAGTGGCGTCAGCGGGTGTGGTGCGGATCGGAGGTGTGCTGTGGGCCGGTGGGTGGTCGGTCCTGGTCGGCGGACGGACGGCGGCTGCGGCGGATCGGAGGAACTGGATGGATTCGGCGGCCAGTTGGGGCCCGGCGTGGGAGTGGCGGGGCAGTTCGACCACTGTCAGGCCCTGGTATCCGGTGTCCGTGAGGGCCTGGAGCACGGGCGGGAAGTCGATCTCGCCGTCGCCGAACGGCAGATGTTCGTGGACTCCGCGGCGCATGTCCTCGATCTGGACGTGCCGGAGCCAGGGCCCGGCCTCGCGGACGCAGTCGGCCGGTGGTTCGGGCTCCAGGCACTGGCAGTGGCCGATGTCCAGGGTGAGGCCGAGCATGTCCGGGTCGCCGAGGTGCCCGCGCAGGCGATGGAAGTCGGCCAGGCAGGAGAGCAGGTGGCCGGGTTCCGGTTCGACGGCGAGCGGGACGCCGGCCGCGCCGGCCGCCTCCACGACCGGTGTCAGGGCCTCGGTCAGACGCGCCCAGGCGGTGTCCTCGTCCGTGCCCTCGGGCGTGATGCCGCTGAAGCAGTGCACGGCGTGGGCGCCCACGTCAGCCGCCACCTGCACGGCGCGGAGCAGCAGACCGCTCCTCGCCGCGCGGCCTTCGGGGTCGGCGTCCAGGAGGGAGGGGCCGTGCTTGCGGCGCGGATCGAGCACGTAGCGTGCGCCGGTCTCGATCGTGACGCCGAGGCCGAGCGCGTCGAGCCGGCGCGCGACGCGAGCGGTGCGGGCCGCCAGGTCGGGTGCCATCGGATCGAGGTGCATGTGGTCGAGGGTGAGGCCGACGCCGTCGTAGCCGAGGTCGGCGAGGAGCCCGAGGGCGTCGTCGAGGCGGAGGTCGGTCAGGCCGTTGGTGCCGTAGCCGACGTGCGGACCCGTTGCCGACCTCTCGGCCAAGTGCCGTTCGCTCGGATGCCGTTCGGTCATGTGACGCTCACCTTCCTGGCCAGAGTGCGGGCGAGGGGTGCGAGGGCCGCTGTGACGAGTGCCGCCCCGGGACGTCCGGCGCGGGCCGCGAAGGCGGCCTGCAGCGGGATCATGGCCCGGATGCCGCCGCCGACCGCTCGTTGGGTGAGTTCGGGCGACGGATTCAGGGCGGCGTGCAGGAAGGGTCGTGCGGCGGTCGCCACGTACCCGGCGGCGAGGCCGGCCTGTGCGAGGTCGACCGGGGTCGGGCGCGGGCTCCCGCTCGTCTTCGTCCGTGCGCCGTCCTCGGGACGGTGCCCTACCGCCGGCCTCCCGCCGGCCGAACTGCCGGGCGCCGGGCGGAGAGCCCGCGCCAAGGCCGCCTCTCCCCCGTCCGGCGCCGCCGCCCGGCGGCGCCCCCACAGATACCGGCCGATCGCGG
>NZ_QUAK01000175.1 GCF_003429565.1 Streptomyces triticagri | reverse complement strand
GGGCGGCGCCGCACCGGTGCGCGGGACGGTTCGGCGGGCTGGCGGTGGCAGGCGTACGCGAGGGTGCCGAGCAGCAGCCGGGCGGCCGGCGGGCTGCTCGCCGAGTCCAGGGCCGGCGCCCGGAGCCAGCGCACCGGGCCGAGACCGCCCCGGTCGGAGGGCGGCGCGGTGACGTACTCGCCGGGGCCGAGGGCCGTCAGGTCGAGCACCGCGTCGTCCCAGCCCGTGCGGTAGAGCAGATCGGGGAGTTCGGCCGCGGCGCCCTGGGCGACGTAGAACTGGGCGCGGCCCTCGGGCGTGACGGCCACCGGCCCGAGCGGCAGGCCCATCCGCTCGAGGCGGACCAGCGCACGGCGGCCCGCGGCCTCCGCCACGTCCAGTACGTCGAAGCTGCGGCCGACCGGGAGCAGTACCGAGGCGCCGGGGAACTCGCCCCAGACGCGGGTCACTTCGCGGAGCGTCGCGCCGGCCTCGAGCTCCGGTGCGAAGCCGAGCGGATGGGCGCCGGGCGCCTTGCAGTGGTCGTCCCCGCAGGAGCAGTGGCCGTCCGAGGCGCGCGCCCCGGGGACCGCGTCCCAGCCCCACAGGCCGGTGAACTCGGCGACCGCCGTGCACGCCGACTCGCGGCCGCGGCGCCGCGCGCCCGACCGGATCTCCCTGATGCCGCCGATCGTGAACCCCATGCCCCCTCCAACGGGTCGCTCGCGCCGGTGGTTACGTCCGGCGACTTTCCCGTGACCCTCCGTCGCATCCGCTTGGTCCGAGCGGCTTCCGGAGGTACCCCGGGTGGTGCGGGTGGTGGAGTGCGCCCCTCTGTGCAACGCTCCACCCTGCGTGCGGTCGTCCCATGTCAAGTGAATCGCGTGTTGCCGTACGGGAGTTCATTCGAAGGGGTGGCGAATGGTGGCGTTTCTGCAATCGCCCTCGCCGGGAGGGTGATCGTAGGATTACTTTCAGTACACGAACCTCGCAGAGATGCTTGCGCTCGTGGGTATGCCGGAGGCATTCCGGCCAGGAGTTCGACAGGTGAATCACGCCGGAGGCAAGTGCCAACTCCCTCCATTCTGGTAAGGGTTGGCGCGCGACGACGCGTACGGGCGGCGTCATACGGTTTCAGGGAATGGGGGCGTTCCAGTGGGCGGCAACGGCAGCGGCGGCGCGACCGCCGACAAGCGCCCCAACGACAAGCTGAGCTCGTGGTTCGTCCGCAGCGGCTGGTCCAAGGGCGAGCTGGCCCGCCAAGTCAACCGCAGGGCACGCCAATTGGGCGCCCACCACATCTCCACCGACACCTCGCGGGTGCGCCGCTGGCTCGACGGCGAGCAGCCGCGCGAGCCGATCCCGCGGATCATGTCCGAGCTGTTCTCCGAGCGGTTCGGCTGTGTGGTCGCCGTCGAGGATCTGGGACTGCGCACCGCGCACCAGTCGCCCTCGGCCTCCGGCGTCGACCTCCCGTGGACGCCGGACGGCACGGTCGCCCTGATCAGCGAGTTCTCCCGCAGCGACCTGATGCTGGCCCGCCGCGGCTTCCTCGGCAGCTCGCTCGGGCTCGCCGCAGGGCCCGCCCTCGTCGAACCGATGCAGCGCTGGCTGGTGCCCACCCCGGCCACCCCCGCCGCCCCGGCCGGCGCAGAGGTCCGGGAGGCGTCCGCAGGCCGGCGCCCGTCGCGGCTCTCCGACCCGGAGCTCGACCTGCTCGAGTCGACCACCGTGATGTTCCGCCAGTGGGACGCCCAGTGCGGCGGGGGACTGCGCCGCAAGGCCGTCGTCGGTCAGCTGCACGAGGTGACCGATCTGCTGCAGGAGCCCCAGCCGGAGGGCACCGCACGCCGCCTGTTCAAGATCGCCGCCGAACTGGCCGAGCTGGCGGGCTGGATGAGCTATGACGTCGGCCTGCAGCCCACCGCCCAGAAGTACTTCGTGCTCGCCCTGCATGCCGCCAAGGAGGCCGGGGACAAGCCCCTCGGCTCGTACATCCTCTCCGGCATGAGCCGCCAGATGATCCACCTCGGCCGCCCCGACGACGCCCTCGAGCTCATCCACCTCGCCCAGTACGGCAGCCGCGACGTCGCCACCCCGCGCACCCAGGCCATGCTGTATGCGATGGAGGCCCGGGCGTACGCCAACATGGGCCAGCCCAGCAAGACCAAGCGCGCCGTCCGGATGGCCGAGGACACCTACTCGGACGCGGTCGAGTTCGCCGAGCGCGAGCCGGACTGGATCCACTTCTTCTCGGAGGCCGAACTCAACGGGGAGAACGCCCACTCGTACCGCGACCTCGCCTATGTCGCGGGCCGCAGCCCCACCTACGCCTCGCTCGCCGAGCCCGTGATGGAGCGCGCCGTCGAGCTCTTCGGCGCCGACGAGGTGCACCAGCGCAGTTACGCCCTCAATCTGATCGGCCAGTCCACCGTGCGCCTGCTCCAGCGCGAGCCCGAGCAGAGTGTGCAGCCGGCCAGGGAGGCGCTCGCCATCGCCCGGCGGGTCCGCTCCGAGCGGGTCAACACCCGGCTGCGCAAGACCGTCGCCACCGCCGTACGCGACTTCGGTGAGGTCGCCGAGGTCATCGACCTCACCGAGCAACTCGCCGACCAGCTCCCGGAGTCCGCCGAAGCGGGCTGAGCGGAGCCACCGAAACCCCGGCCGCGGCCGGCCTCCCCGAAACGCCCGACTCGGCTCCCCCACGCCAGGTCGTCACGGAGGGCCTGCCGCGGCCGGTTTCTTTCCCCCGTGCACCACCGCGGACGGTACGGGCCGCCGGTCCCCCGGTCCGGCAGTTCATGGCCACGTAACACGTACGACCTCTTCGTCACTGCCGCGAAACATCGGGCGGCATCCCCGGAAACCGCGCTGCGCGAATGTCTGGGACCCGAGGGTGCTTCCAAGGCCCCGCACCGGCTCAGCCCGCACGGGCCGTACGACGACGAGGAGACGCCGATGCCCCCAGGCATCACGCTGGCCGCAGATGCCCCGGAGCTCTCTGCCGCCAACACCGGATTCATGCTCATCTGCTCCGCCATGGTCATGCTGATGACCCCGGCCCTCGCCTTCTTCTACGGAGGCATGGTCCGCGTCAAGAGCACCTTGAACATGCTGATGATGAGCTTCATCAGCCTGGGCATCGTGTCGGTCCTCTGGGTGCTCTACGGATTCAGCATGGCCTTCGGCACCGACCGGGGCAGCCTGGTCGGCTGGGACGCCGACTACCTCGGCCTCAGCGGGATCGGGGTGACCGAACTGCTCGACGGCGGCAGCATCCCGCTCTTCGTCTTCGCCGCCTTCCAGCTGATGTTCGCGATCCTCACGCCCGCGCTCATCAGCGGTGCGCTCGCCGACCGCGTCAAGTTCACCGCCTGGGCGCTGTTCATCGCCCTGTGGGTCACCGTCGTCTACTTCCCGGTCGCGCACTGGGTCTGGGGCGAGGGCGGCTGGGCGTTCGACCTCGGCGTCATCGACTTCGCGGGCGGCACGGCCGTGCACATCAACGCGGGTGCGGCGGCGCTCGGCGTGATCCTGGTGATCGGCAAGCGGGTCGGCTTCAAGAAGGACCCGATGCGGCCGCACAGCCTGCCCCTGGTGATGCTCGGCGCCGGCCTGCTGTGGTTCGGCTGGTTCGGCTTCAACGCCGGATCCTGGCTCGGCAACGACGACGGCGTGGGCGCCGTGATGTTCCTCAACACCCAGATCGCCACCGGCGCCGCCATGCTCGGCTGGCTCGCCTACGAGAAGATCCGGCACGGCGCGTTCACCACCCTCGGCGCCGCATCGGGCGCGGTCTCCGGCCTGGTCGCGATCACCCCCGCCGGCGGCTCGGTCAGCCCGCTCGGCGCGATCGCCGTCGGCGTCATCGCCGGTGTGCTCTGCGCGATGGCCGTCGGCCTCAAGTACCGCTTCGGGTACGACGACTCGCTCGACGTGGTCGGCGTCCACCTGGTCGGCGGTGTGATCGGCTCGCTGCTCGTCGGCTTCTTCGCCACCGGCGGCGTGCAGTCCGACGACGCGGGACTCTTCTACGGCGGCGGACTCGACCAGCTCTGGAAGCAGGCCGCGGGTGTCTTCGGCGTCCTCGCCTACTCCCTGCTCGCCTCCGCGCTGCTCGCCCTGATCATCCACAAGACGATGGGCATGCGCGTCACCGAGGATGACGAGGTCTCCGGCATCGACCAGCTCGAGCACGCGGAGACGGCGTACGACCACAGCGGTGCGGGCGGCGGTTCGGCGGCCCGCAGCACGGGCACGGTGCCGCCGGCGGCGACCGCGGCGCAGAACACGAAGGTGGACGCATGAAGCTCATCACGGCGGTCGTGAAGCCGCACCGGCTGGACGAGATCAAGGAGGCCCTGAGCGCCTTCGGAGTCCAGGGACTCACCGTCACCGAGGCCAGCGGATACGGCAGGCAGCGCGGCCACACCGAGGTGTACCGCGGCGCCGAGTACACCGTGGACCTCGTACCGAAGATCCGTATCGAGGTACTGGTCGAGGACGACGACGCCGAGCAGCTGCTCGAAGTGGTCGTGAAGGCCGCCCGTACCGGCAAGATCGGCGACGGCAAGGTCTGGAGCATCCCGGTCGAGACGGCGGTGCGGGTCCGCACCGGCGAACGCGGGCCCGACGCCCTCTGACCGGACCCGACGCGAGAAGAAGAACGGCACGGAGCAAGGAGCTGCCAGGTGACGAGCGTGGACGTGCCGGCGAAACCCGGCGACCCGTCGGAGCCCGATGCGGGCAGGACGACGGGACAGGGTGACGCGGGCGAGAGCGGCACCGAACCCGGCAGCTACGCGGCGGCCCGGCTGCGTCTCCTCCAGGAAGAGTCGCGGTCCGGGCCGCCGCGCCGTGCGGCGCTCGCCCGGCTCACCGACGACTGGCTGAGCTCGCTCTTCGCCGCATCGGCGCGCGAGGTACGCGGCGCGGCCCTGGTCGCCGTCGGCGGCTACGGCCGCGGCGAACTGTCCCCGCGCAGCGACCTCGACCTGCTCCTGCTGCACGACGGCAGCGCGGACCACGGCGCGGTCGCCGCGCTCGCGGACCGCATCTGGTACCCCGTATGGGATCTCGGCATCGCCCTCGACCACTCGGTGCGCACCCCCGCCGAGGCCCGCCGCACCGCGGGCGAGGACCTCAAGGTCCAGCTCGGCCTCCTCGACGCCCGGCACGTCGCGGGCGACCTCGGCATCACCACGGCGCTGCGCAGCACCGTGCTCGCCGACTGGCGCAACCAGGCGCCGAAACGGCTCCCCGCGCTGCGTGAACTCTGTGCCGAACGGGCCGAGCGCCAGGGCGAGTTGCAGTTCCTCCTGGAGCCCGACCTCAAGGAGGCCGAGGGCGGCCTCAGGGACGCCACCGCACTGCGCGCCGTCGCCGCCTCCTGGCTGGCCGACGCCCCGCGCGCCGGGCTCGCCGAGGCCAGGCGCCGCCTCCTCGACGTCCGGGACGCCCTGCACCTGACCACCGGCCGTGCCACCGACCGGCTCACCCTGCAGGAACAGGACCAGGTCGCCGCCGAACTCGGGCTGCTCGACGCCGACGCGCTCCTTCGCCAGGTGTACGAATCGGCCCGCACCATCTCCTACGCGGGCGACGTCACCTGGCGCGAGGTCTCACGCGTGCTGCGGGCCCGGCAGGTACGCCCGCGACTGCGCGCCCTGGTCGGCGGCGGCAAGCAGACACCGGAGCGCACCCCGCTGGCCGACGGCGTCGTGGAACAGGACGGCGAGGCGGTACTCGCCCGCACCGCACGGCCGGACCGCGACCCCGTACTCCCGCTGCGCGCGGCCGCCGCGGCCGCGCAGGCCGGCCTTCCGCTCTCGCCGCACGCGGTGCGCCGC
>NZ_QUAK01000173.1 GCF_003429565.1 Streptomyces triticagri | reverse complement strand
CGCCGCGGACTCCCCGCGGCGACGGCGCCGGTGCATGGCGGGCGACGCGCTAGCATCGGCCAGCGTCGGCGGGCAGCGGCCCGACCTCCACGCCAGGGAGCGAAACGTGCTGATCACCCACGACACCCGGTGCGCGCTCGACACCGTGGTGGATCTGGTGAACACCGCACCGGACGGCGACACCGGTGACGGGATCCCCGACGTGACCGCCTTGCACGAGTTCGTACGCAGCCACCAGGTCAGCGACGTGGGCACGCTCGCGGAGCACGATCTGGCCGCCGTCCACCGCGTACGGGGCCGCTTCGCCGAGGTCTTCGCGGCGACCGAGCCGCGCGAGGCAGCCGTCCTGATCAACGACCTGGTGGCCGCCGCCGGCACCACCCCACGGCTCACCGACCACGACGGCTACGACTGGCACATGCACTACTTCGCGCCCGGCGCCTCGGTCGCGGACCACCTCGCCGCGGACTGCGGGATGGCCCTGGCGTTCTTCGTCGTGGCCGGTGAGCAGGATCGGCTGCGGCGCTGCGAGGCCCCGGACTGCCGCCGTGCCTTCGTGGATCTGTCGCGGAATCGCTCACGGCGCTACTGCGACAGCCGCACCTGCGGGAATCGGCTGCATGTCGCCGCCTACCGGGCCCGCCGCAAGGAAGCCGCGGGCTGAGCGGTGCGGCGGCATTCGCCGGCAGTGGGGCGGGCTCAGAGCAGGAACAGATCATGAGCCGCCCCGAGCAGCAGTAGCCCGCCGATCACCGCGAGGAAGATCATCAGGGGTGGCTGGGAGAGCGCGAAGAGACAGCCTCGCTGCTCGGACGGGGGTGCGGGGGCCTGGCCCCGGGAAGTGTCGTGCATCTCGGGGCGAATGATGGCTCAGGCGGAGCTCGGGCACCGACCAACACGCCAATGAGATGCGGGAGTTCGCCGGAATCCGGGGCCGCTTCCCGCATGCCGGACAGCCACACCTGCCGGGCGGCCGGTCGGACCGGCTGCACCGACCGGTCCGCCGGTGCTTCGTGGCTCAGATGCCGTGCTTCTTGAGGATCGCCTCAATGTCGGAGAAGTCCTCCTGCGGTTCCGCCGAAGGCTTGGCATTGGCCTTGGTCTGCGGCGCGGCGGACTGCCCGGCGCCCAGCGACGGGGCGGACGCGGCGGGTGCGACGGCGGCGCCCTGCTCGGCACGCGCAGCCGCCTTTCGTTCCTTGCGCGTACCGCCGCGCCGGCGCTCCACGGCACGACTGCTCGCGAACAGCACCCAGGACAGCCCGAGCACACCGAAGCCGACCCAGGTACTGGGCTTGAAGACCAGGTCGGAGACCCATTGCACGACACCGGTCATCACCAGGCCGACCGGGATCAGCGAGTACGCCGCGATGCGCGTCGCGGCCAGGAAACGCTTGCGGTACGCGGTGATCGCCGCGATGCCCAGGCCGGCCGCGGACACCGCTGAACAGATGGTCTCGGCAAGCATCCGGTCCTCCAGCTGGGAGCTTTACGGTTACGTCCTCTCCATCCTGCACCGTCGAGGCACCATGGGGCCACGATCGGGCACGACCTCAGGGACAACTCAGGGGCGGATCTCCTCCCCAGTCAGGGCCGCGCCTCCTTCGGAGGTCCGGATCGGACTCGTAGGTGATGCGGATCGGACTCGTAGGAGATGCGGATTGGGCGCCTACCCGGCGGGCTGGAAGACTGACGGCATGAGCGACTCCTCCCCCAAGCGCCCCGTCGTCCTCGACGTCTGGTGCGAACTGCAGTGTCCGGACTGCCGCGACGCCATCGACGACATCCACGCGCTGCGCACGGCCTACGGCGATCGCATCGACGTACGACTGCGGCACTTCCCGCTGGAGAAGCACAAGCACGCCTTCGCCGCCGCCCAGGCCGCCGAGGAGGCCGTCGCCCAGGGCAAGGGCTGGGAGTACGTCGAGGCCGTCCTGGCCCGGGTCGGTGAGCTCGACGGCAGGGGCGAGTCCCTGCTGGTCGAGGTGGCGGGTGAACTGGGCCTGGACGCCGAGGAGTTCGACACCGCACTGGTGGACGGCCGGCACATCCTGATCGTCGACGCGGACCAGGCGGAGGGCAAGGCCATCGGCGTCACCGGCACCCCGACGTACGTCATCGGCGACGAACGCCTCGACGGCGGCAAGAGCCAGGAAGGCCTGCGGGAGCGGATCACCGCGATCGCCGACCGGCTTCTCGAGGGAGACGGCACGGCCTGACGGACGCCGCCCTCAGACCAGAGATTTGTACAGGTAGTACGTCAGCGGCTGGTAGCCGAGGGACTCGTAGAGGCAGAGAGCCGGGATGTTCCCGGCGAAGACGTTGAGTCCGAGGACGTCGCGGCCCGCCGCCAGCACCTCGGACTCGGCGAGCAGCATGAGCGAACGGCCGTGCCCTCTCCCCCGGTACCACTCGTCGACCTTCACGTCGAAGACGTACGCCATGGGGTCGCCCAGCGACACCCACAGGCTGCCGACCGCCGCGCCGGCGGAGTCCTCCAGGATCCGCAGTACGACTCCCGGTGTGTGCCGGCCCTCGGGCATGAACCGGGCGTGGTCGTGCGCGGCCTTGGCACGGGCCTCGGCCTCCGGGACGCCACGCTCGATCCAGCTCCGCGCATATGCGTCCTGGCCGGCCGCGAGCCACGGCTCGTACTCGTCGTCGGTCATGGGGCGCCCGCGGCTGCCGTCCGGCAGCTCGACGGGCCCGCCGGCCGTGAGGGGCTTGGACAGCTGACGGTTGCGCTCGATGTAGCCGAGTGCCTGCGCGAGGGTCACGGCGGCCGTGGACTCCGCCGGAACAGAAGCCTCCACCCGGCGGCAGCCCCAGCTGCGGAGCACCTCCTCCGCGGCCAGCGCGGCCACCGTGCCCCGACCCCGTCTGCGGTCCGGCTCGTCGATCCGCAGCGACAGGATCCGGCCCACCTCGGGGCCGAAGGCCTCGTGCGTGGCGAGTTCCGTCTCGCCGACCGCGCGGCTGTTCACGCACACCTGGTAGTGGCGGGAGCGGACTCCGTCCTCGGACTGCTGGATCGGCCCGGTCGGCCGCAGGGTCGTGGTCATCGTTCGGTTTCTACCCGCTGCCGCCGCGGCAGTCATCCTGATTGACGGGTCGCGCGTCCGGAATCACGGGTCGAGGTCGTTCCCCGCGCGCTCGTCGAAGATCTGCACGGCCTTCGCCGTCACCGGGCCCGCGACACCCGGGAGTTCACGGCCGTCGACCCGGTGCACGGCCTGGATGTCGCGCAGCGACGAGGTCAGGAAGACCTCCTCGGCGCGCTCCAGGACGTCCAGCGGCAGGTCGGTCTCGCGGGCGCCCGTCCACTCGACGACCAGGGCGCGGGTGATGCCGGCCAGCGGGCCGGCCGACAGGGGCGGGGTGTGGAGCTCGCCGTCGAGCACGACGAAGACGTTGGAGCCCGTGCCCTCACAGAGATTGCCCACGGTGTTCGCGAACAGCGCCTCGCTCGCGCCCTGTTCGCGCGCGCGGGCGAGCGCCACCACGTTCTCCGCGTACGAGGTGGTCTTCAGGCCGGTGAGCGCACCGCGCTCGTTGCGGGTCCAGGGGACGGTGATCACCGCGGTGCTGTCCGGCCGCTTGCCGGCCTCGCCCAGGGCCACGACCAGCGTGGTGCCGTTGTCGCCCCGGTCCGAGCCGAGCGGCGAGAGTCCGCCGGTGTAGGTGATTCGGAGTCTGCCGTACGGCACCGGGTTGGCCTCGAGGACGGCGGCGCAGGCGGTGCGCACCTCGTCGAGGTCCGGGGCGGGCAGCCCGAGCCCGGCGGCCGAGCGGGCGAGCCGGTCGAGGTGGCGGGTCAGGGCGAAGGCGTGGCCGTCGACCGCCTTGGCGGTCTCGAAGATGCCGTCGCCGACGGTGAGTCCGTGATCGAGGACGGAGACATGGGCCGCGTCCGCGTCCCGCAGTCCGCCGTTGAGCCAGATCTTCACGCTCGGATCCCTCCGTCTTGCTCATGCTGCCCGTACCGGGCCGATGCTACGGCGAGCAGCCGCGATGCCTTCAGTTCGGTCTCGCGCCACTCGCGTTCCGGGTCGGAACCCCAGGTGATCCCCGCACCGGTGCCGAAGCGCAGCAGCCCCTGCCCGCGGTCCGCCCAGAAGGTCCGGATGCCGACGGCGAGCTCGCCCCGCGCGCGGTCGGCGTCGACCCAGCCGATGCCGCCGCAGTACGGGCCGCGCGGTGCGGTCTCCAGCGCCTCGATGATCCGCAGGGCGCTGGACTTGGGGGCGCCGGTGACGGATCCGGGCGGGAAGGTGGCCGCGAGCAGCTCGGCCCAGCCGACACCGTCGGCGAGTTCACCGCGTACGGACGACACGAGGTGCACGAGACCGGGGTGCTTCTCGACGGCGCACAGGTCGGGCACGGTGATCGACCCGGTGGCGCAGACCCGGCCCATGTCGTTGCGGACCAGGTCCACGATCATCACGTTCTCGGCGTGGTCCTTGTCCAGGAGGTCCGCCTCGGTACGGCCGGTGCCCTTGATCGGGCCGGACTCGACGACCGTGCCCGACCGGCGCAGGAACAGCTCTGGCGAGGCCGTCGCGATCTCGACGCCGTGTCCCGGGAGCCTGATCGTCCCCGCGTACGGCGCCGGATTGCCGTGGGCGAGCAGTGCGGTGAGGTCGTCGATGTCGGCGTCCGGCGCGACCGGTGCGGAGAGAACCCGGCAGAGGTTGGCCTGATAGACCTCGCCTGCCTCGATGTGGCGCCGGATGCTCCGGACCCCCGCCACATACGCCTCGCGGTCGAGCGACGACGTCCAGTCACCGACGGCCGGGCCACGCCAGCGGCCCGGCACGATCTGCGGGGCCGGGTCTGCCACCACGCGTCCGAAGCGCGCGCAGATCAGCCGCCCCTCGAAATCGGCGGACACGGCCCAGAATCCTTCGGAGTCCAGGGCCGCAGGGTCGCTCGTGACGTCACGCAGATCGGACGCGACGAAACCGGAGAAGCGGGCGAGGGCGGGTAGGTCGGGCACGGATGCGAGTGTATGACCGGCGGCGGACACGCACCCCGGGCCGGTGTCGGCGGTGCACGCTGGGTAAACACGTTTTTGAACTGGCTGCGTAATCCGCTAGAGTTCAAGGCGTCGCCGGGACGCGGAGCGCCGCCGGACAGACAAGCGGACGTAGCTCAGTTGGTAGAGCGCAACCTTGCCAAGGTTGAGGTCGCGAGTTCGAACCTCGTCGTCCGCTCGAAGTGGGGGATCTTCCCGAACCCCTACGCTCCGGGTGGAGTGGCCGAGAGGCGAGGCAACGGCCTGCAAAGCCGTCTACACGGGTTCAAATCCCGTCTCCACCTCCAAGGACGATTAGCTCAGCGGGAGAGCGCTTCCCTGACACGGAAGAGGTCACTGGTTCAATCCCAGTATCGTCCACTGCCCGGTTCGTTTACGGGCCCCGCGCGATTAGCTCAGCGGGAGAGCGCTTCCCTGACACGGAAGAGGTCACTGGTTCAATCCCAGTATCGCGCACGCGGTCCCCACGATTCAGGTCGTGGTCCCGAGGACGATTAGCTCAGCGGGAGAGCGCTTCCCTGACACGGAAGAGGTCACTGGTTCAATCCCAGTATCGTCCACAGCATCAAGAAGCCCCCGGCCTTCGGTCGGGGGCTTCTTCGTTCTCGGGGCCGGCGACCCGGGGGCCGGCTACCCGGCGGCCCGGCTCAGGAGGAGAAGAGCATCCGGCCGAAGCCCTTCTTCCGGTAGTGCCCGTAGTGCGCGCCGTGGTGGCCGCCGCCGTGCGGGGCGCCCCAGGCG
>NZ_QUAK01000172.1 GCF_003429565.1 Streptomyces triticagri | reverse complement strand
GGCTGCTGCTCGGCACCCTCGCGTACGCCTGCCACCGCCAGCCCGCCGAACCGTCCCGCGCACCGGTGCGGCGCCGCCCCGCCTGACGCCGCGTCCGCCGCATCCGCCGCAGCACGAGCGGGGGCCCGCCCCGGTCGTCCCGGGTGACGGGCCCCGCGACGGGCTCGCGGCCACTCGGCTCCTGCGCCGAGCTGTGGTTCCGGAGCTCAGTCTCCGATCAGTGCGTCCACGAACGCCTCGGGCTCGAACGGCGCCAGATCGTCCGCCCCCTCGCCGAGCCCGACGAGCTTGACCGGGACGCCCAGCTCGCGCTGGACGGCGACGACGATGCCGCCCTTGGCCGTACCGTCGAGCTTGGTCAGGACGATGCCGGTGATGTCGACCACCTCGGCGAAGACACGGGCCTGGACCAGGCCGTTCTGCCCCGTGGTGGCGTCCAGGACGAGGAGCACCTCGTCGACCGGGGCCTGCTTCTCGACGACGCGCTTGACCTTGCCGAGCTCGTCCATCAGACCGGTCTTGGTGTGCAGGCGGCCCGCGGTGTCGATGAGCACCACGTCGACGCCCATCTCGGCGCCCTCCTTGACCGCGTCGAAGGCCACCGAGGCGGGGTCGCCGGCCTCGGGACCGCGCACCGTGTGGGCGCCGACGCGCTCGCCCCAGGTCTCCAGCTGGTCGGCGGCGGCGGCACGGAAGGTGTCCGCGGCGCCGAGCACGACCGTGCGGCCGTCCGCGACCAGGACGCGGGCGAGCTTGCCGGTGGTGGTGGTCTTGCCGGTGCCGTTGACCCCGACGACCATCACGATGCCCGGCGTCTCGCGGTCGGACTCGGTCCGCACGGCGCGGTCCAGGTCCTTGCCGACGAGCTCGACCAGCTCCTCGCGCAGCAGCTTGCGCAGCTCCTCGGGCGTACGGGTGCCGAGCACCTTGACCCTCTCCCGCAGGCGCTCCACCAGCTCCTGGGTGGGGGCGACACCGACGTCCGCGGTGAGCAGGGTGTCCTCGATCTCCTCCCAGGTGTCCTCGTCGAGGTGCTCGCGGGACAGCAGGGTGAGCAGCCCCTTGCCGAGCGAGTTCTGCGAGCGGGCGAGCCGGGCGCGCAGGCGGACGAGCCGGCCCTCGGTGGGCTCCGGGACCTCGATCTCCGGGGCCGCCGGGAGCTCCTCGGCCTCTTCGGCCTCGGCGGGAGGCGCCTCGGGGGCGGCCGCTCCGGGGAGTGTGACCTCCTCGATCGTGCGGCGCGGCTCTTCGCGCGGCTCCTCGGCCTCTTCTCCGACGTGTGGTTCGGCTGGGGGCGCGGTGATGGTCGGCGTACTGGAGGGCGCCGACGGGGGCAGCTGCTTCTTCCTGCGGCTGCCGACCACGAGCCCGCCGATGGCGCCGATCGCGACCAGGGCGATGACTACAGCAAGGATGACGATTTCCATAACCCACCCAGTATCGGCCACGCGTCCGACAGCGCACGCCGCTCGTCGGATCACACAAGGGACCCGGCCAGCATCGCACCCCTCTCCGGCCCTGGGAATCTGACGCCACGTCAGCTACCGTCCGCCGAGACCGGCCCCACACCACCCACCGCCGAAGGGGACGCCATGCCCGTATCGGTCGTACGTTTCAATCTGGTCGACCCCGCGGCGGACCCCGCCGCGCTGTCCGCGCGCTATCGGGCCGCCGTGGACATGGCGGCCTACTGCGACGAGCACGGCGTCGACTCCGTCCAGACGGAGGAGCACCACGGAGTCGACAACAACTGGCTGCCCTCCCCCTTCGCCTTCGCCGGCGCCGTCTTCGGCGCGACCCGGCGGATCGCCGTCACCGTGTCGGCGATCATCGGGCCGCTGCACGATCCGCTGCGGCTCGCCGAGGAGACCGCCGTACTCGACCTGATCAGCGGCGGCCGCCTGGTCACCGTGGCCGGGATCGGCTACCGGCGCGAGGAGTACGAGGCCTTCGGCGTCGACTGGCACCGGCGCGGGAAGCTGCAGGACGAGCTCCTTCGGACGCTGCTCGCCGCCTGGACGGGCGAGCCGTTCGAGCACCGCGGCCGCACGGTCCGCGTCACCCCGCGGCCGTTCACCGACCCGCATCCGCTGCTCCTGGTCGGTGGGTCCTCGCGGGCCGCGGCCCGCCGCGCCGCCCGCTTCGGCCTGCCGTTCTTCCCGAGCGCGTATCTGCCGGAGCTCGAGGCGTACTACCGCGAGCAGCTGACCGCGTACGGCACCGAGGGCTGGACGATGATGCCGGGCGCCGAGACACCGCTGCTGCACATCGCCGACGACCCGGACCGCACCTGGGCGACCTACGGCGAGCACTTCCTGCACGAGGCGCGGACGTACGCCTCCTGGCAGTCCGGCGACATCCACTCGGCGGTCCGCTCGGGTGCGGCCTCCGTCGAGGAGTTGCGCGCCGAGGGCGTGTACCGGGTCCTGACCCCGGACGAGGCGGTGGAATACGCGGAGTCCGGCCGCACCGAGTCGCTGATCCTGCATCCGCTGTGCGGCGGTATGCCCCTGGACGAGGGCCGGCGCAGCCTCGAGCTCTTCGCGGAAAGTGTGCTGCCCCGGCTCAAGGACTGAGCCGGGGCAGTACGGAGGAGAGGGGCAGCGGGGGCAGCGGGGATCGGCCCCGGATCAGCCCATCTCCTCCAACGCCTTGCCCTTGGTCTCCGGCACCCACTTGAGGATGAACGGGATCGAGAGCAGGGCGAAGAACGTGTACATCACGTACGCACCCGACAGGTTCCAGTCCGACAGGGTCGGGAAGCTCACCGTGATCAGCCAGTTGGCGATCCACTGGGCCGCGGCGGCGACACCGAGCGCGGCGGCCCGGATCCGGTTGGGGAACATCTCGCCGAGCAGCACCCAGACGACCACACCCCAGGACAGCGCGAAGAACAGCACGAAGGAGTGCGCGGCGAGCAGCGCGACGGTGCCCTGGGTGTCGGGCAGCGTGATGTCGTCGCCGGTACCGCTCTTGAAGGAGAACGCCCAGGCGGCGAGGCCCAGGGAGAGGGCCATGCCGGCGGAGCCGATCAGCGCCAGCGGCTTGCGGCCGATCCTGTCGACGAACAGCATCGCGATCACGGTGCCGACGATGTTGATGATCGAGGTCGTGAAGGAGTAGAAGAACGAGCTGGTCGGGTCGATGCCGACGGACTGCCACAGCGAGGAGCTGTAGTAGAAGATCACGTTGATGCCGACCGCCTGCTGGAAGACGGACAGCCCGATGCCGATCCAGACGATCGGCAGGAAGCCCTTGTTGCCGAGCAGGTCACGGAAGGTCGACTTGTGCTCGGTGCGCATGGCGTGGGTGATCTCGTCGACCCGGACGTCCAGGTCGACCTTCGATCCCTCGACCTCGCGCAGCACCTTGCGCGCCTGGTCGGTGCGGCCGGCCGAGATGAGGAAGCGCGGGGACTCCGGGATGGCGAAGGAGAGCAGCCCGTAGAGGATCGCCGGGAGCACCATCACGCCGAGCATCAGCTGCCAGGCCTCGAGGCCGAGGATGTTGCCGCGCTGGTCGCCGCCGGCGGCGTTCAGGATGCCCCAGTTGACCAGCTGTGAGACGGCGATGCCGATGACGATCGCGGCCTGCTGGAAGGAGGCGAGCCGGCCGCGGTACGCGGGTGGTGAGACCTCCGCGATGTACGCGGGGCCGATCACGGAGGCCATGCCGATGGCCACACCGCCGAGCACCCGCCACATCGCCAGGTCCCAGAGTGCGAACGGCAGTGCGGATCCGACGGCGCTGACGGTGAACAGGACAGCGGCGATCTGCATCACCCGGATCCGGCCGATCCGGTCGGCGATCCGGCCCGCGGTGGCGGCGCCGATCGCGCAGCCGATCAGTGCGGCGGCGATGACCTGGGCGAGCGCCTCCGAGCCGACGTCGAAGCGGTCCCGGATCGCCTCGACGGCGCCGTTGATCACGGAGCTGTCGTAGCCGAAGAGAAAGCCGCCCATCGCGGCGGCGGCCGTAATGAAGATGACATGGCCGAGGTGGTCCGGCTGGGCCGCCCGGCCCTCCGGGGTGGGAACCCGCGATGTGCTCGTCACGTGAACTCCTGGGCCCGGCTGCGGTGCCGGGTGAGGTGGGGGAGGTCCTTCAAGTGGCGCACAACTTCCCTACGCCCACCACTTGAAGGTAAAGACAACGTTGCAGACCTTATGCCTTCAAGTTTCGAAGTCAATACCTGCAGGGGTGTGACCTGGGAGACGTCCCGAGAGGCGCAATTCGTAACAGCAAGACCCGTCGCCACGCCTTGGAGATTCAATACTTGAACGAAAGATTGGTGGGCAAGGGCTCAGCGCAGCCGCTGGCTGATCACCTTCGAGACACCGTCGCCCTGCATCGACACCCCGTACAGCGCATCGGCGACCTCCATCGTGCGCTTCTGGTGGGTGATCACGATCAGCTGCGAGGACTCCTGCAGCTCCTCCATGATCCGGATGAGCCGCTGCAGATTGGTGTCGTCGAGCGCCGCCTCGACCTCGTCCATCACATAGAACGGGCTGGGCCGCGCCTTGAAGATCGACACCAGGAGCGCCACCGCGGTCAGCGACCGCTCACCACCGGACAGCAGCGACAGCCGCTTGACCTTCTTGCCCGGCGGACGCGCCTCGACATCGACACCGGTGGTCAGCATGTTCTCCGGATCGGTGAGGATCAACCGCCCCTCGCCGCCGGGGAAGAGCCGCGAGAAGACGCCCTCGAACTCCCGCGCGGTGTCCCGGTAGGCCTCGGTGAAGACCTGCTCCACCCGCTCGTCGACCTCCTTGACCACCTGCAGCAGATCGGCCCGCGTCTTCTTCAGGTCCTCGAGCTGCTCGGAGAGGAACTTGTGCCGCTCCTCGAGGGCCGCGAACTCCTCGAGAGCCAGCGGATTCACCTTCCCGAGCTGCTGGTACGCCCGTTCGGCGGCCCGCAGCCGCTTCTCCTGCGCGGCCCGTACGAAGGGCACGGGACGGTTGCGCGGGTGCTCCGGATCCTCCGGCAGCTCCTCCCCCTCGGCCGGCGGCGACGGCGGTACGAGCTGGTCCGGGCCGTAGTCCGAGACCAGCCCCGCCGGCTCCACGCCCAGCTCCTCCAGCGCCTTCGTCTCCAGCTGCTCGATCCGCATCCGCTTCTCGGCGCCGAGCACCTCGCCCCGGTGCACCGAGTCGGTCAGCTTGTCGAGCTCGGCCTTCAGATCGCGCCCGCGGTCGCGTTCCGCGGCCAGCTCGCGCTCCCGCTCCGCCTTCGCGCTCTCCGCCGCGGCCCGCTCCTCCTCGGCCCGTACGAGAGACACCTCGACGTGGGCGAGCAGCTGACGGGCACCGGAGGCGACCGCACCGGCGACCGCGGCCTCGTGGCGCAGCCGTGCCCTGCGCTGCTCGGCGCGGGCACGGGCCTCACGCTCGGCTCGGGCCGCCCGGTCGAGGCCGTCCGCGCGGCCGGCCAGGCCCTTGACCCGCTCCTCGTGCGTACGGACCTGCAGCCTGGCCTCCATCTCGGTCTGCCGGGCATTCGCCCCGTCCGCGGCGAGCCGGTCACGCACCGCGGTGTCCGGCTCCTCCTCGGCCGGTGCCTCCTCGGCGACCGCGAGCCGCTCGGCCAGCTCCTCGGCCTCCAGGGTCGCCCGGTCCAGGGCCTCCTGGGCGCGGGCGGCCGCGGCCGCGGCGCGCTCGGCCTCACCGGCCGCTCCGCGCGCCTGCCCCGCGAGCCGCCCGAGCTGCTGCGACACG
>NZ_QUAK01000171.1 GCF_003429565.1 Streptomyces triticagri | reverse complement strand
GCGGCGGCGGCCCGGCCGGGCAGGTCGGCCGCCGGCGGTCGGACAACGCTCCGCTGTTCCCCGCCGGCTATGCCGGCACGATCACCCACACGCCGCGCTTCGCGATCGCGGCCGTCGCCCCGGGCGCGGCCGGGATCGGCGTGGACCTGGAGCCGCGCCGCTTCGACCCGGCGCTGCACCGCTTCCTGTTCACCGACGAGGAGCGCGAGCAGCTGTGGCCGGACCGCGAGCTGGAGTCGCTGCGCGGTCTGTACGCGGCGAAGGAGGCCGGCTTCAAGGCGCTGTCCGGCGGCGACTGCCGTGCGGCGCACGGCGGCCTGTACTTCCGCGTCCGTCTCGAGCGGGACGGCGGCGGCCGGCTGTGGGCCCGGGCCGGCGAGGCGCGCGCCCTGGTGCACTGTGCCGGCACCCCGACCTTCGGCTTCGCCGTCGCCGTACGCACCACCGACCGCCCCGCAGCGACCCGCCATCCCCGACCGTCATAAGTAGAAGTTTTCGTCACCGTCAGAACTAGTGCTTGGACTTCTTGAGCGCGGTCGGTCAGTGTCGAAGTCAGAGGGTTCAGGGCGCCCAAAAGCTCTGCCGAAGCAAGAAGAAAGGAGTTGTGATGCACAAGAAATGGTGGACGCTACTGGGCGTATGCGGGGGCACGTTCATGCTCCTGCTCGACACCACCATCGTGTACGTCGTCATGCCCCCGGTGCAGGAGGACCTCAAGGCCTCCTTCTCCGACCTGCAGTGGGTCATCGACGGCTACGCCCTGGCCCTGGCCGCACTGCTGCTGACCTCGGGCACACTCGCCGACCGCTTCGGCCGGCGCCGCCTCTACGCGATCGGCGTCGGCATCTTCACGGTCGGCTCACTGCTGTGCGGCCTCGCCGTCTCCCCGCTGATGCTGATCCTCTCCCGGGTGCTGCAGGGCGTCGGCGGCTCGGTCATGTTCGCGACCGGACTCGCACTGCTCGCCGGCAGCTTCCAGGGCAAGGAACGCGGCATGGCGTTCGGCGTCTGGGGCATGGTCACCGGCCTCGCCTCCGCCATCGGCCCGGTGGCCGGCGGCGTCATCGCCAACGGCATCGACTGGCGCGGCATCTTCCTCGTCAACGTGCCGATCGGCCTCGCCGTCGCCGCGATCGTGGCGCTGCGCGTGGACGAGTCGAAGGCCCCCTTCGTACGCAAACTGGACTGGCCGGGCTTCGTCCTCTTCACCACCGGACTCACCTCGCTCATCTACGGCCTGATCCGCGTCGGCGAAACCTCGTGGACCGAGAACACCGCGCTCACCGCCCTGCTCGGCGGCACCGCGCTGCTGATCGCCTTCCTCGTGGTGGAGGCCAGGAGCGAACAGCCGATGTTCGACCTGTCGCTGTTCCGCATCCCCACCTTCGTCGGCGGCTCGATCGCCGCCTTCGCCATGAACGGCTCGCTGTTCGCGATGTTCCTGTTCCTCGCCATCCACTTCCAGGAGGTCCTCGGCTACTCCTCCATGGAGGCCGGGCTGCGGCTGCTGACCGCCTCGGTGTCGATGCTGTTCGCGTCGATCATCGCCGGCAAGCTGAGCAGCAAGATCCAGCCGCGGTACCTGATCGGTGTCGGCCTGCTCCTCGTCGGCGCCGCACTCGTGTGGATGCGCGGGGTCTCCGCCACCACCGAGTGGACCCACTTCATCCCGGGCTTCGTGCTCGGCGGCATCGGCGCCGGCCTGGTCAACCCGCCGCTCGCCTCGACCGCCGTCGGCGTGGTGGACCTGTCCCGCTCGGGCATGGCCTCCGGAGTCAACGGCACCTTCCGGCAGCTCGGCGTCAGCGCCTCCGTGGCGGTACTCGGCTCCGTCTTCGCCTCGATCATCACCGGAAAGCTCTCCGACGGCCTCGCCGGTGTGCCGGAGCTCGCGGACCGCAGTGAGGGCCTGGCCGCCCTCGTACGGGCCGGCGAGATCGACGCGGCGGTCGCCTCGACGCCGGAGAAGTACCACGGCACCGTGGAGCAGCTGGCCGTCGCCGGATTCTCGGACGGCATCAACACGCTGGTCACCATCGCAGCCGTGCTGGCCCTGGCCGGCGGCCTGCTGGCCCTCGCCCTGATCCGCCCCAAGGACTTCAAGCCGATGCCGCAGCCGCCGAAGCCGGCGGAGGACACCGAAGCGGCGAAGGACACCGAAGCGGCGAAGGAGTCGGCGCCGGCCGACGGGCCGCGGCAGTCCGGGGACCCGGTGAAGGCCTAGCGGACCGTGTTGAAGGTCCTGCGCGGTGCCCGGCACCCGGTGGTCCCGAATGCCGACGGCGCCGTGCGGGACCTTCAACACACTCCGCCGCGGCCGACCCCCTCAGGTCGCGGCGAGCAGCGCACCGCTCTCCGCGGTGTCCGAGCCGTCCGCGGTGTCCTCGCCGTCATCGGCCGGTGCCACCCCGAAGGCGCGGCGGCACCGCTCGAGCAGCTCCCGCAGCGCGGGGCCGGACGTGGTCGCACTCCACACCAGCGCCAGCACCGCCGGCGCGTCCACACCGTCGAGAGGAATGAAGTGCAGCTTGTCCCGGTGGGCCGACGCCATGGACTCGGACAGCACGGCGACGCCGAGACCGCGGGCCGCGAGGTCCGCGACCGAGGCCGGGGCACTGGCCTGCAGCGCCACGTTGGGCCGCAGGCCGTGCGCCGCGCAGGCACGGTCGAAGACCGCCCGGATACCGGTGCCCACCGGCAGCGAGATGATCGAGTACTCGCCGATGTCGTCGAGGCGGACGCTCCGCCGGCCGGACAGTGGATGCCCCTTCGGTACGGCGACGACCAGCTTCTCGCTGACGATCGGCAGCGAGTCGAGGCCCTCCGGTGCGGTGTCCGCCGCGCCGATCAGGGCGAGGTCGGCCTGATTGCTGCGGACGAGCTCCACCAGTTGGTCGGAGTTGTCCTCGATCAGCGTGATCTGCACGCCGGGGTGGGAGCGGTGGAAGGCGGCCAGCGCGTCGAAGAGCGGGGTGAGCGTACAGGCGGTGATCATGCCGACCACCAGCCGGCCGCGGATCAGACCGTTCACCTCGTCCACGGAGCGCCGCACCGACTCGGCGGCGGCGAGCGCCATCCGCGCGGGGCCGAGCGCCGCCTCACCCGCCGCCGTGAGCGTGGCCGTACGGCCGCTGCGGTCGATCAGCGCGGCCCCGAGCTCGTGCTCGAGCTGCCTGATCTGCGCGCTGATGCCCGGCTGGCTGATGTGCACCCGCTCGGCGGCCCGGGTGAAGTTGGCCTCCTCGGCCACGGCGATGAAGTACTCCAGCTGCCTCAGGTCCATAACTACAGACTATAGCCAACATGCCAGCGATTCATTGGACTTGTGGATCGCCGCCCAAGATACTGAACTGAACCGAGCTGAAGACCAGCCCGACCCTGGAAGGAACACCCATGTCGTACGAGAAGGCCCGGACCCCGGAGGACATCACCCGCCTGTTCGTCGAGCGGTCCAACGCCGGCGACGCGGCCGGAGTCGCGGCACTGTACGAGGAGAACGCCGTCATGGCCTACCCGCCCGGCAGCACCACCGTCGGCCGCGAAGCCATCCAGGCCCTGTGGGAGAAGGTGCTCTCGCACCGCCCGCACTTCGAGCCCGAGACCCCCCTGCCCACCCTGATCAGCGGCGACATCGCCCTCACCTCCACCCCGCCGAAGGACGGCTCCGGCGCCCGCGCCCAGGTCGTCCGCCGCCAGCCCGACGGCTCCTGGCAGCGACTCCTCGACCAGCCGGAATTCAACCCGCCGACCCGCTGAGCCGCCCGCACGAAACCGCCCCGTAAAGGCGACACCTTCCCCCGGCCGAACCCTGATCGGCCCCTCGGCCCCGGACCGGCAATCAGCCGGCCCGGGGCCGACGCCGCACCCGAACAAGCCCCCGGACCAGGCCTGTTGATGAGTTATCCACAGGCTCTGACACCCTCCCCCCACCCCAGGTACCGTCTCCCCCAGTCGAAAGCCACACCGGCATCGCCGGAGCCACGGGGGAGGCGGTCCACATGACCGAACTCGATACAACACTCGATACAACACGCGATCCAAACGCCGTACCGCAACAGCGACAGACAGCCGGCCCACCACCCGGCAAGGACACAGGCAGGCCCAGGCTGCCCCACGTCCCCGGCTTCGCCCACTGGCCCGCCCAGGAATCCCCGAAGCGAGCCGGCAAAGCCCACCGCGACCGCGTCCCGCGCACCGCACACGCCGACTTCACCCCCGCCGAAGACCGCCCGGACGCCGTCACAGCCGTCCGCGAATCCAACCGCGGCCGCCTCACCGACCTCACCCCCATCCGGGTCGGCCGGATGGCAGCAGGACCCTTCGCATTCCTGCGCGGGACCGCCGGCCTGATGGCCTTCGACCTGGCCCGCACACCCACCACCGGCATCGGCACCCAGATCTGCGGCGACGCCCACGCTGCCAACTTCGGCCTCTACGGCGACGCCCGCGGCAGCCTCGTCATCGACCTCAACGACTTCGACGAAACCGTGCACGGCCCCTGGGAATGGGACGTGAAACGCCTCGCCACCTCACTGATACTCGCCGGCCGCGAAGCCGGAGCAGACGACGACACCTGCCGCCGGGCCGCCTACGACGCCGTCGGCGCATACCGCCGCACCATGCGCCTGCTCGCCAAACTGCCCGTACTGGACGCATGGAACGCCATCGCGGACGAAGAACTCGTCTCGCACACCGACGCCCACGACCTCGCCGGCACCCTCGACCGAGTCGCCGGCAAAGCCCGCAACAACACCAGCGGCCGCTTCGCCGCCAAATCCAGCGAAACCGCCGCCGACGGCAGCCGGCGCTTCCTCGACGCACCACCCGTGCTGCGCCGCATATCCGACACCGAGGCGGCCGCCGTGGCAGCGGCCCTCGGTGAATACCACGGGACACTGCCACCGGACCGCTGGCCGCTGCTCGCCCGGTACGCGATCCAGGACGTCGCATTCCGAGTGGTGGGCACGGGAAGCGTCGGGACGCGCTCATACGTCGTCCTGCTGCAGGACCACCGCGGGGAACCGCTGATCCTGCAGGTCAAAGAGGCCAGGCCGTCCGCACTCGTACCGCACCTGGCCGCGGCCGGATTCAAGACGGAAGAGACGGAGCACGAAGGACGCCGAGTCGTACTCGGCCAGAAGCGGATGCAGGTCGTCAGCGACAACCTGCTCGGCTGGACCACGGTCAACGGACTGCCCTTCCAGGTACGCCAATTCAGAAACCGCAAGGGCAGCGTCGATCCCGCGGCCCTGTCGCCCGACCAGCTCGACGACTACGGGCGGATGACCGGCGCACTGCTGGCCCGCGCGCACACGCACAGCGCCGACCCACGCCTGATCGGCGGCTACTGCGGCAAGAACGACGAACTCGACGAGGCCATGACCGCCTTCGCAGTCGCCTACGCCAACCGCACGGAAGCAGACCACGCAGACCTGGTGGCGGCGATCCGGAACGGGGTGGTGGGGGCCGAGATGGGGGTTTGAGGGGGGCGAGGGTCTGAC
>NZ_QUAK01000169.1 GCF_003429565.1 Streptomyces triticagri | reverse complement strand
CGCGGGGCAGCGCGCCGGGGCCGTCGCCGGCGAGGAGCGGGCCGAGCAGCAGGAATCTGCGGACGACCCCGGGCTCTCGGCACTCGCCGCGGGCCGCCGTGCGCTGGTCGAGCAGACCGACCACGCGGAGTGGGTGGACCAGCAGCGTGAGCGGGAGCGGGGTCCCGCGCGCGGCGACAGCTGGGACCCGGTGCCCGTGCCGCTGCCGACCTATGTGACGGCCCCGGTCGCGCCCCGCGCCACCGGCAGCGTCGACCTCGGCGCACCGGACGCCTGGAGCTCGGCCCGCTCCAGTACGGCCGAGCCCGCCCGGGACCGCGAGGCCGCCGCACGACGCGCGGCCGAGCAGCGGCGCGAGCGGAACGCCGACGCCAAACCGTCCGGTGCCCAGCCGTCCGGCGCGGAGCGCGACGGACGCGAGCCCGGGTCCTCCGAGGCGCCGGCACCGGTCCGCCGCCCCGCCCGCGGACGGGCCCGCGAGCGCGGTCGCACTCCGCTCTTCGACCAGTACGAGGACGGCGACAGGCCCCGCGCCGCCAACGAGTGATGACCTGCACGGAACGGATTTCCGAGCACCCCGCGGAGGGTGCTAAGGTTTCACTCGTTGCAAGGGCCTGTGGCGCAGTCCGGTAGCGCACCTCGTTCGCATCGAGGGGGTCTGGGGTTCAAATCCCCACAGGTCCACCGCAGCTGAGAGCCCCAGTCGGAGAGATCCGGCTGGGGCTCTTTTCGGTGCCTGGTGGGGTTACTTGATGGATGCCTCGGGGACGAGGGCTTCCTTCCAGGACTCCTTGCCGTTCGCGTAGGCGGTGATCTCGCCGTTGCGGAAGCGGAAGCTGTTGGGCGGGACGCTCAGGGAGTAGCCGTCCTTGGTCTTCTTCGCCGGGGACGGGCTGTCGTAGCGGGCGCCGGAGTTTTTCTGGAAGAAGTAGTAGTACTTGCCCTTCGTGGTGCGGCAGAAGGCGTAGCGCTCCTCGTTGTCGCCTTCTCTGCTGTACGCGGCGACCAGGCGGGCGCCGTCCGCGGAGCCCTTGGGGAGCTGGTCGGCCAGCTGCTTCGGGCAGGGGCCGCTGGCGGATGCGGTGGGTTTCGGGTCGGCCGAGTCCGAGTCGGAGCCGGTGAAGAACGAGATCACCGAACCCCAGTTGACGATCAGCAGCACGATCAGCGTGATCACGGTCGCCGCGATGACGATCAGGCAGCCGCAACCCGCGATGATCTCGCCGCGGGTCGCCTCGTGCGGCGGAGGCTTCGGCGGGGTGGGGGTCACCGGGTCGTCGAGGATCGGGCCCCAGGCGCGGCCGCTCGACGAGGTGGTGCGGACACCGGGCGAGGCGCTGCGGGTGCGCGGCACCCGGGAGGGGGAGGGCAGCGTGGTGGAGAAGCTCGGCTTCCAGGTGGTCCTGCAGACCCGGCACAGGGTCGTGCCGACCACGTCGAGGCCGCAGTTGGGGCACTCCCACTCGAGGGACGCCAGGATGTCGGTGAGGGATTCGGCGTCGGACGGGCGTCGGCCGCTCGCGCCGGAGGTGGTGCGGGTGGGGGGAGTGCGCCCCGGGGGATCAGTGCGTTTGGTGGCGGGCTTCCGTTTCGGGGTGGTCTTGCGGGGTGCGGGCGTGCGCTTGGCAGGTGTGCTGCGGGAGGACGGGGTCCGCTTCGTGGGGGTCGTCCGGGCCGGTGGGGGTGACGGCTTGGGCCGGGAGGGCTTGGCCGGGGCCGGCTTCTTCTCCGCTTCCCGCCGTGCGGTGTCGCAGACCGTGCAGGCCGTTTCGTCCGCGGCGTTGAATGTGCTGCAGGCCGAGCACTGCCAGGTCGGTTCGGGCACCGTTCCTCCCCTCGGCTCAGCCGGCCGTGCCGGACAGACGGGTCAGCACCGAGCGGAACAAGGTCTGAGTGCTGGCGGAGACCGGGGAGCTCAGCCAGTCCGCGGGGTCGTCCTGGCCGGCCTCCGCGGCCTGCGGCTCGAGTCCTGGTGCGGGCTGTGGCCGCTGGTCCTGGGCGGCCTCGCCGGGATCGGTCAGGGAGATCCGGACGCCGTACTCGTGCGCCAGATACTCGGCGAACCGGTGGGCGTGCGCGGCATGCTCGGCGACGATCGACACCTCCGCGCCCGCCTCACCCCCGTCCGGCCGGCGGAAGCGGAACGCCAGGTGCAGGCGGCCGTCCGACAGATCCGGGCGGAGGGCGAGCGCGACACAGTCCCGGGCCGGCACGAGCAGCTCGCCGGCCCGGTACCAGTGGTCGTGGCCCGGCTCGGCCCACTCCAGACGCAACCAGCCGCGGTCGAACTCCAGGGCCGCGCAGGTGCCCTTGAACCGTACGGTCACAGGCTGTTCGCGATCGTCTCGATAATCTCGTCCATCTCGAACTCCTCCAGACCCTCACCGGCGCGCGAGGGGAAGTGCAGCGTGAGGTCCCAGTCCTCGCCGATGGCCTCCTTCCACGGCTCGTCCTCCGGGGCGAAGAGGACGAGGCGCTTCGCCGACTGCTCCATGACGGCGGTCTGGCTGCGCGCGTAGCCCCACTGCTCGAAGAGGTCCTCCATCGAGCGGGGAATGTCCTTGGGGTACGTCTGCGCGGAGGCGCCGACCGTGCCGAGCGGGTGCGCGGGGGCGTCGGTGAACATCACGATGACGTGGCGGCGCCGGTCGAGGCCGGTCTCCCAGGGCGAATTGATGGCCAGGGCGAGGGCCTCGAGGCCGGATTCCGGGATGTCGCCGCCGCCGATCGCGCGCAGTGAGCGTACGAAGGTCTCGAACTCGGTGACCTGGCGCGGGAGATGGAGGAAGTCGGTCTGCTCGATCGCGTCCGAGGGGTCGTCGCCGAAGTCGCGGAAGGCGATGACCTTGAGGCGGAGCTGGCTGATCTCCTTGCTCTTCTTGGCCATGACGTCGTGCAGGCGCTGATGGAACTGGAGCGAGCTGTTCTTCACGATGTCGAGCACCGGGTTCATGCTTCCGGTGGCGTCGATGCACATCACGATGTCGACCGCGTACTGCAGATTGCCGTGGTACTTCTCGAGCTCCGAGGTCATGCTCTGTCGTCTCCTCGATTCCTCTGTTCAGGAGCGGCCGTCGCCGGTGCGGTGGCCGAGGTTGATGCGGACTCTGGACCGGCGGGGGCCGGTCGGGGCGTCGGGCGGCGCCTCCCCGGACTCGGGGGCGGAGGACTCGGGGGGCCCGGACGCCTCGGGTGCCTTCGGGGGCGTCCCCGTGTCGTCGTCACCGGCGCGCGGTGGCGGTGGGGTCGTGGGCCGGGTCGCGCGGTCCGGCGGATTGAAGGTGACGCGGCTACCGCGCGGCTTGGCCCCGGTCGCCGAGTCGGCCGAGGCCGCCGGGTCCGCGGCGTCGGGATCCGGGCGGGGCTGCGGGACGGTGTGCAGGGTGCAGACCTCGGGGTCCTTGAGCCGGGCGAAGAACTCGGCGCCCGTGGGCCGCCGTTCCGGTCCGGCCGCCGTCATCGCCATGATCAGGGCCTGCATCGGGGTGCTGAGCCGGTCGTCGACCTCCAGCGGCTCCCCGGCGTTGACCGCGTCCGCGGGAGAGCCGAAGCGGCCGTCGTAGGCGGGCAGTGCGCCGGTCAGATAGTGGTGGGTCATCAGGCCGAGGGCGAAGATGTCGACGGCCGTGGTGAGTTCGGGCCCGTCGACGGTCTCGTCGCCCTGGACGTAGCGCCGCCACTCCGGGGCCCCGTACAGCGAGTCGCCGGCGATGTCGTCGCGGCCGGGCGGCTTCCCGGACGGGTACGAGTCGTCGAAGTCGATGAGCTTCGCGGAGTGGAACGCGGCGCCGTCCCGCTTCTGCACCAGCACATTGGCCGGTTTCAGGTCGCCGTGCACCACGTCGATGTCGTGCAGCAGACGCAGGCTGGCGCCGAGTGTCTTGAGGAGGACGGCCTTCTGCTTCGGGGCGAGCGACTCGGGCCTGTCGAGCGTCGTGGTGTCGATCCGCTCGGTCACCTTGTAGTACGTGCTGCCGGCGTGGAAGAAGTCCGTGGCCAGGACCAGATTCCCGCCGCCGCTCGCATCGGGCCGCAGCAGCTTCATGATGCTCCGGTGCCGGTCCTCGAACTCCTGGCAGGTCTCCAGGCGGATGCGCCGGCTCGCGGCACTCCCGGAGCCCTCGCGCGGGCGCTTGGGCTCGAGGAAACGCTTCAGGAAATACTCCGTGCCGTCCTTCTCGGCGAAGGCCCACATGCACTTTCCGCCGTCGGCGTTGGTCGGGTCGGTGACGACCCGGTAGCCGCCGATCACATCGCCCTTCTTCACTCGCGCACCCCCGGCATGAGCTTCTCGTATTCGGTCCGGTACGACTGCCAGGTCCGGTCCTGCCAGAGCCGCAGGGCCTCCTGGTCGTCGGCCGGCGGTACGTCCTGATACCCGCCCCGTGCCACGCCCTCGTACCGCTCGGTGAATGCCTTGCGCAGACTCCCGAAGTCCTCAAAACCCAGTGCCACCAAGGAAAGTGAGGCGTCGTCGGCGGTGATCGGCACGATCGCCTCGGTCAGCAGCGAGGCCCACTGCGCGGCGTCGCGGGCCTGCGTGAGGGTGGCGAGCAGCAGACACTCGAACTGCGCCGGAGTGTGTACGTAACCGAAGAATCCGTCGGTGGCGGTGAGCAGGACGCAGGGCTCCCGGAAGCGGCCCTCGTGGGTGTTCACGGTGAAGGTGCGGTCCGCGCAGATCACATTGGTCATCGGCGGGTCCTGCCGCAGCTGCGCCAGGGCGTCCTCCTCGTGGGTGTCGTCCCGGGTGAGGGCGTGCAGTCCGCTGCCGGGCAGCAGGGCGTACGAGCGGGAGTCGCCTGCCCAGAGCGCGCGCCAGCGCACGCCCTCGTCGTCGATGCCGTAGCGGACCGCGGCGAGGGTGGTGGGCAGGGCGCGGCGCATCGAGCCGCCGATACGGGTGCGGGCGCGTGCGGGGGCCGAGGCGAGCATGCGGCGCAGGCTGTACTCGAGGCGGTCGCGGGTGTCCGGTTCGTCGTGCAGCACGACGCGCTGGAACCAGCACTCGGCCGCGAGACGGGCGATTCGGGCGCCCACCCAGGCATTGGTGTGCGTCGGGCCGTCCGGCTCGCTCCAGGCGGGGGCCGCGCCGGAGCCGCCCGAGCCGTCGAAGACCGCGAGCAGGCCGTTGGCGCTCGGGAGGTGGTGGGCGGCGAGCGGTTCGGCGTCCTCGCCGTGGCCGGGGCGGCGCTCCGTCCAGACGGTGAGGGCCTGCAGGTGGGTGTGGTCGGCGGACCAGGGGCGCGGGGTGGCGGCGGTGGGTGGCGCGGCAGGCGCCTCGGGCGCTGGGGGACCCGGGGGCCGGGCGGGCTGTGGGGGGATGGTCATGATCCGCTCACCTGGCCTCCGTCGGCCTCGGGGCGCTCGCGGCCGGACGGCCTGGTGCCGCGCACTCTGCTGGTACGCGGCTTCGGCGGCGCGGGTGCGGCCGCGGGCGGCGGTGCGTACGGCGGGTGGGT
>NZ_QUAK01000174.1 GCF_003429565.1 Streptomyces triticagri | reverse complement strand
GGACGCGTCCCCGCCCCGCAGGGCCGCGCCGCGCAGCCACAGGGACGGCGCAGGCTCGGCTCCGCGCGCCCGGCGCGCGGCCAAGGCCGCGAGCGCGGTCGTACGCCCCACTCCTGGATCCCCGACCAGAGCCAACACCTGGGGCCCCGCCGCATCGCCCGCCAGGAACCGGTCGAACTCGTGCTCAAGGGCGGGCCGTTCCACGGTCTCCACCGCTTCCGCGACGTCCCGCGGCCCCTCCGAGCCGACCGAGGTCGCGGTCAGGTGCAGCACCGCGGCCAGGTTGAGATCGGCGCCGTGGACGGGCACCACGGCTTCGTTGCGGCGCAGGACGGCGGCGAGCGGGCCGGCGGGGTCCGCGGCCGCCGCGGAGGCGAGGTGGACGGCGAAGCCCGCGGCACTGTGCTCGACGCTCAGCGCCGTGCCGAGGACGCCGAGCACCGCACCTGTGCGGATGTCCACCACTGGGCCGCCGGCCGCGCCACCACCGCGCCGCAGGGCGTCGCTCCCGTCGGTGCCGACGGCGAGTTCGAGCACGGCCCCGATCGTGCGCCGGCCGCCCGTCGCCTCGTAGGTGACGGACTCGTGGGTGGTGAGCACTCGCGCCTCGCGCCACCCGCGCGCGTGGAAGCGGACGTACGTCCCGGGCTCCGTCGTCCCGCACGCGCGCGTGCTGATCGGCAGCGGGGGCATCCGTAGGCCGCTCGTACGGATCAGAGCCAGGCCGGCGTCCGGCAGCAGCACGATGTCGGCGGCGTCCACGGTGTACGTGCCCTCGTCGGCGGTCGTCGCATCGCCTGCGGGCTCAGCACTGTCGGCGGGCTCGGCGTCTCCTGCGGGCTCAGCACCGTCGGCGGAAGAGACACCGCCCTCGGTGTCACCGCCGTCGGACCGGTCGGCGCGGACGGCATCCACGGGCGCGTGCAGGACGATTCCCGCCAGGCCGTCGACGGCCTCGTGACTGGTGATCAGAGTGCCGCGGTCGTCCGCCGGGAAGGCCGCGCCGCGGAGCCGCCCGGCCGGGTCGCAGATCCGGACGAGCGCCTCCTCGACGCCCGCCCGGGCACCGACTGCCAGCATCGCCGAACCTCCCCGCCGCGCCTCTGCGTTCGACGGTAGGCCCGCGATGATCAGCGGAACAGGACTGCTGCCGGATGCGCCCCCTCGCACCCCCGCCGTTCACTCCGAGCGCCTGCACGAAGGGGTGAATCGACGGTCGACACAGGACAGACCTTGAAGGGAGGGGGAGCGTGGAGCGGGCACCGGCAGCCCGCTCCACGGAGTCCGGCACAGGCACGGACGGACCGACACCGGATCCGGCGCCCGCGCCATCGCGCGCCCGCGAAAGGTCAGCCGAAGACGGCCAGGCTCTTCGCCTTGCCCTTGAGCCCCTCGACCAGCGCCACGAACCGCCCTTCGGGGTCGAAGACGGCGACGGCACGCCCCGATCCGTACTCCTCGGGCAGCTCGATCCGCACGCCGTTGAGCAGCAGCTTGGCCCGCCGTGCGTCGACGTCCCAGCGCGGGAAGGCCGCGGCGGCCGCATCGGCGACCGGCAGCACGGTCAGCTCCTCCTGATGCTGCTCCAGGGTCTGCGCCCGGTCGATGCCGTACGGCCCGACCCGCGTGCGGCGCAGCGCGGTGAGGTGTCCGCCGGTGCCGAGTCCGGCGCCGAGGTCACGGGCGAGCGCCCGGATGTACGTCCCTGAGGAGCACACCACCGACACCACGAGGTCCTGGACCGCCGTACCGTCCTCGGCGACCGCGTCCCGCACGTCGTACACGGTGAACGAGGACACCGTCACCGGCCGGGCGGGAATCTCGAAGTCCTCGCCCTCCCGCGCCCGTTTGTACGACCGCTTGCCGTCGATCTTGATGGCGCTGACCTTGGACGGCACCTGCATGATCTCGCCGGTGAGCTCCGCGATCCCCGCGTCGATCGCCTCCCGGGTCACCGCGGAGGCGTCGGCGGACGAGGTGATCTCGCCCTCGGCGTCGTCGGTCACGGTGTTCTGGCCGAGCCGGATCGTGCCGAGGTACTCCTTCTCGGTCAGCGCGAGGTGTCCGAGCAGCTTCGTCGCGCGCTCGACGCCGAGGACGAGCACCCCGGTCGCCATCGGGTCGAGCGTGCCCGCGTGCCCGACCCGGCGCGTCCTTGCGATGCCGCGCATCTTGGCGACGACGTCGTGCGAGGTGAAGCCGGACGGCTTGTCGACGATGACGAGCCCGTCGGCCGGACCGCCGTCCTTCGTGCCGGAGGCCGGCCCGCGCTCGTCGCGCCGGCCGGCCGTCGTGTTCTGCTTGCTCATTCCGCTGCGTCGCCGGCCTCGTCGTCACCCGGCTTGCGGTACGGGTCCGCCTCGCCGGCGTAGTCGGCGCCGGAGGACGCCTCGCGCACCTTGGCGTCGGAGGCCCGCGCCCGGTCGAGCAGATTCTCGATCGTCTTGGCGTTCTCGGGCAGCGCGTCCGCCACGAACGCCAGCGTCGGCGTGAACTTCACCCCGGCCGCCGCACCCACCGCGGAACGCAGCACGCCCTTGGCGCTCTCCAGGCCGCGGGCGGCGTTCTCCCGGTCCTCGTCGTCGCCGTAGACCGTGTAGAACACCGTCGCCTCCCGCAGGTCACCGGTGACCCGGGTGTCGGTGATCGTCACATGCGAACCGAGGCGCGGGTCCTTGATGCCGCGCTGCAGCTTCTCGGCGACCACCTCTCGGATGAGGTCCGCCAGCTTCTTCGCCCGCGCGTTGTCGGCCACTGGTCCGTCTCCCTTTTTGCTTGCTTCTGTTTCGTGCGTCGTCACGTCGTCACGTCGTGACTCCGGTCGTGGACGTCAGTCGTCGTCGCCGTGGAGCCGCCGGCGCACCGAAAGCAGCTCCACCTCCGGCCGGGCGGCGATCAGCCGCTCGCACCGGTCCAGTACGTCCGACAGGTGCCCGGTGTCTCCGGACACCATCGCCACGCCGATCTCGGCCCTGCGATGAAGATTCTGCACACCCACCTCCGCCACGCTCACGGAAAACTTCCGGTGCAGTTCGGCGACGATCGGGCGGACGACGGAACGCTTCTCCTTCAGGGACCGTACGTCGCCGAGGAGCAGATCGAAGGACAGAGTCCCCACATACATGGTCACCCGGATGACCCGCCGGTACGGGATCGGTGCCCCGCCAACCACTTGGCAGGGACATCCGAACCGTACACGGAACGACCGGGGCCGATCGACGGAAATTCTCCCGTCGACCGGCCCCGGACCGCTGCCGAATCAGCCTCGCGGCTTCTCGCGCATCTCGTACGTCGCGATGACGTCGTCGATCTTGATGTCGTTGAAGTTTCCGAGGTTGATACCGCCCTCGAAGCCTTCGCGGATCTCGGTGACGTCGTCCTTGAAGCGGCGCAGACCGGTGATCGTGAGGTTCTCGGAGACCACCTTGCCGTCGCGGAGCAGGCGCGCCTTGGTGTTGCGCTTGACCTCTCCGGAGCGGACCAGGACACCGGCGATGTTGCCCAGCTTGGACGAGCGGAAGATCTCGCGGATCTCCGCCGTGCCGAGCTCGACCTCTTCGTACTCCGGCTTGAGCATGCCCTTGAGGGCCGCCTCGATCTCCTCGATCGCCTGGTAGATGACCGAGTAGTACCGGACGTCCACGCCCTCGCGCTCGGCCATCTGCGTGGCACGCCCGGCGGCGCGCACGTTGAAGCCGATGACGATGGCGTCGGAGCCCATGGCCAGGTCGATGTCCGACTCGGTGACCGCACCCACGCCGCGGTGCAGCACGCGGATGTCGACCTCCTCGCCGACGTCCAGCTGAAGGAGCGAGGACTCGAGGGCCTCGACCGAACCGGACGCGTCGCCCTTGATGATGAGGTTGAGCTGCTCGACCTCGCCGGCCTTGAGCACCTTGTCGAGGTCCTCGAGGGACACCCGGCGGGTGCGCTTGGCGAACGCGGCGTTGCGCTCGCGGGCGGCACGCTTCTCGGCGATCTGACGGGCCGTACGGTCCTCGTCGACCACCAGGAAGTTGTCACCCGCGCCCGGGACGTTCGTCAGACCGAGGACCAGAACCGGCGTCGAGGGCTCGGCGACCTCGACGTTCTCGCCCTTGTCGTCGAGCATCGCCCGGACTCGGCCGTACGCGTCACCGGCGACCATCGTGTCACCGACGCGCAGCGTGCCGCGCTGGACCAGGACGGTCGCGACGGCGCCGCGGCCCTTGTCCAGGTGGGCCTCGATCGCGATGCCCTGCGCGTCCTGCTCCGGGTTGGCCCGCAGGTCGAGCGAGGCGTCCGCGGTCAGGACCACGGCCTCGAGCAGTGCGTCGATGTTCTCGCCCTGCTTGGCGGAGATGTCGACGAACATGGTCTCGCCGCCGTACTCCTCGGCGACCAGGCCGTACTCGGTCAGCTGACCGCGCACCTTGGTCGGGTCGGCGCCCTCGACGTCGATCTTGTTGACCGCGACCACGATCGGCACGTCGGCCGCCTTGGCGTGGTTCAGGGCCTCGATCGTCTGCGGCATCACACCGTCGTTGGCCGCCACCACGAGGATCGCGATGTCGGTCGACTTGGCACCACGGGCACGCATGGCGGTGAACGCCTCGTGACCCGGGGTGTCGATGAAGGTGATGCGACGCTCGTCGTCGTTGACCTCGGTCGTGACCTGGTAGGCACCGATGTGCTGCGTGATGCCGCCGGCCTCGCCCGCGATGACGTTCGTCTTGCGGATCGCGTCCAGGAGGCGGGTCTTGCCGTGGTCGACGTGACCCATGACGGTGACTACCGGCGGGCGGGAGACCAGGGCCTCTTCGCCGCCCTCGTCCTCGCCGAACTCGATGTCGAAGGACTCGAGCAGCTCACGGTCCTCCTCCTCGGGGCTGACGATCTGAACCGTGTAGTTCATCTCGTCGCCGAGGAGCTGCAGGGTCTCGTCGGAGACCGACTGCGTGGCCGTGACCATCTCGCCGAGGTTCATCATCACCGCGACGAGCGACGCCGGGTTGGCGTTGATCTTCTCGGCGAAGTCGGTGAGCGAGGCACCGCGCGACAGGCGAACCGTCTCGCCGTTGCCGCGAGGCAGCATCACACCGCCGACCGACGGGGCCTGCATGGCCTCGTACTCCTGGCGCCTCTGCCGCTTCGACTTGCGGCCGCGACGCGCGGGGCCGCCGGGACGACCGAAGGCGCCCTGCGTGCCACCACGGCCACCGGGACCGCCGGGACGGCCACCGAAGCCGGGACGACCGCCGCCGAAGCCGCCGGGGCGACCGCCGCCGCCACCGCCGGGACGACCGGCGAAGCCGCCGCCACCGCCACCGGGACCGCCGGGACGACCGGCGAAGCCGGGAC
>NZ_QUAK01000170.1 GCF_003429565.1 Streptomyces triticagri | reverse complement strand
GCCGCGGAGCGCTGATGCTCTCCGCGGCACGGCCGCCGCCGCGATCGGGGGTGTCAGTACTCCGCGGTCACCTCGAACAGCGCGAAGGGGCTCGGCCGTTCGCCGTCCTGATACTGCCGCAGCGGAGACGTCGTACCCCGGTGCGCCGAGCCGGCCTCCCAGGCCTGGAACGCCGCGAGGCCCTCCCACTCGCTGAGCACCGCGAAGGCTCCCGGGTCGGTGACCTCACGGAGCAGCTCATTGCCGAGCAGCCCGGGCGTACTCGCCAGGTCCTTGCTGATCGTGTGGTACGCCGCGGCCACCGCGGGCTCCTCCGCCTCGGCGGCACGCAGGTACAGCATCACCCTGACGCGTCCCGGTGCTCCGCTCATCGGGCCACCTCCACCAGGTGCATCATCGCGAGGGAGCCGCCGGTGCGGTACGGGTGGAGCTTCTCGCGGTGGGCGATGTGCTCGGGGCTGCTCTCGAAGGCGAGGAAGGAATCCTTGTCCGTCCAGTCGCTGACGACGTAGTAGACGGACTCCTCGCGGGCGCTGCGGGCCAGGGTGTGGCCGAGGTTCGCCGGCCGCGCCGTGACCTCCTCGCTGCCCTCGGCCCACACCTTCTCGAAGTCGGCCTCGAGGCCGGGCTTGACCTGCACGGTCAGCAGCACCCGGAAGGAACCGATGTGCTCGGCGGCCATCTCAGACACCCCCGTCGACGTGCAGGGTCTCGCCGTTGACGTACGTGGACAGGTCGCTGGCGAGGAAGAGGACCGCTCCCGCGATCTCGTCGGGGCGCCCGAACCGGCCGAGCGCCATCATGCGCAGATAGCGCTCGTCGTACGCCGCGCGCTGCTCCTCGGTCAGCTCGTCCGGCTCGCTGGTGTCGATGACGCCCGGTGCCACCACGTTGAACCGGATTCCCTTGCCGCCCAGTTCCTTGCAGAGCGAGCGGGTCAGCCCGATCAGACCGGACTTGGAGGCGGTGTAGTGGCCGCGGAGCGGGATGCCGGCCATCGCGCCGCGGGAGCCGATGTTGATCACCGAAGAGCCCTCGCGGAGCAGTGGCAGTGCCTTGCTGATCACCATGAAGGGTCCGGTGAGGTTGGTGGTCAGTACGCGCTCCCACTCCTCGAACGGCAGCTGGGCGAACGGGATCTGGCTGATCACACCGGCGTTGTTGACCAGGATGTCGAGCGTCTCGAAGCGGCTGCGGCACTCGGCCAGCACCGTCTCCGCGCCTTCGGCCGTGCCGACGTCGGCACGGACCAGAGCGTGGTCCCCGCCGATCTCCTTCAGCTCGCGGGCCAGGCTCTCGGCGCCCTCGCTCTCGGTGCGGTGGCAAGTCACCACCGTGGCTCCGGCCTTGGCCAGGGCGAGCACGGTGGCCCGACCGATGCCCCGGGTTCCGCCCGTGACCAGTGCGTTCTTGCCGACCAGATGAAGTTCCATGGGTTCCTCCGTCGTTGCTCGTGAGGTGGGTGCTCGTGAGGTGGGCTCGTGGAGTGGTTGCGCGTCGCGCCGGGACGCGCACAAGGCGCGGGGTTCAGCCGCCGGTCGGTATCGGGCGGCACTCCAGGACCGCCCAGCGACCGGGGACCGGGTCGTTCACCAGCTCGAAGCCGGCGCCGGCGAGCAGGGCCCGCCACTGGTCCGCGTCGCGCTCGCGGCCGCCGAAGCGGACCAGCATGTCCAGGTCGAGCAGCTTGCCGCGGTCCCACTGGTTGGCCGGTCCCACCAGGAACTCGCAGATCAGCAGCCGCCCGTCCGGGCTGCCCTGGAGGGCTTCGCGGATCCGGGCGAGGATCAGCGCCGCGCGCCGGTCGTCCCAGTCGTGCAGCACGGCCTTGAGCAGATAGGCGTCATGGCCGGTGGGCAGCTCCTCGAAGAAGTCGCCGGCCACGATCTCGACTCGGTCCGCGACGCCCGCCTCGCGGAGCAGCTCGGGAGCCTCGTCGACCACCGCCGGGCGGTCGATGAGCGTGCCTCGCGTCTCCGGATGGCGGGCGAGGAGCTCGGCGAGGAAGAGTCCGCGCCCGCCGCCCACGTCCGCTACGCGGGAGTACAGGCCGAAGTCGTAGCCGTCGAGCAGCATCCGCGCGGTGGCCCGGCTCATGCCCGTCATCGCCCGGTCGAACAGCGCGCCGGACTCCGGATGCTCCTCCAGATGGGCGAAGAACCCGTGCCCGTACGTCTCTTCGAAGGCGGGCTCTCCGGTGCGTACGGTGTGCAGCAGGGAACCGTAGGAACGCCAGAGCATCTCGGTGCCGTTGTAGAGCACCATGTCCCGCTGGCTGCCGGGCACATCGGAGCGCAGCGCCTCGCTCAGCTCGGTGAGCGCGTACTGCCCGTCCTCCCGCTCCTCGAAGACGCCGAACGCGGCGGCGACCCGCAGGACGCGTCCGAGTGCGTCGGCGTGGCTGCCGGTGCGCTCGGCGATATCGGTCACGGTGCGCGGGCCTTCGGCCAGTTCGTCGGCCACGCCCAGTTCGGCGAGCACATGCAGCACGCGGGATATCCGTTTGCCGTCCGTCAGCAGCAACAGCCGTACGTGGGGCGGCAGAGAGGCGGTCATCGCCGGTCCGACCACACCGGTCATGGTGTCCACACGATCTCCTAGAGGCGGGAGCGGATGGGGGGAGAGAGCGGGGCTGAGCAGGGTTGGTGACAGTGGGTCAGATCAGCACCGTGGCCGCGGCGACGTTGGCGACCAGGGCCGCGACGGCGCAACCGCCTCGTACGCGGTTCCAGCGGATCCACCGCTCACGGGGATCGAGCTGCTCGAAGTCCGTGGGCAGATCCTGCGGATCGAGGGTCGCCAGCCACCGGTTGATCGGCACGTTCTTGGTGAGCGAGACGGTCATGGCGCAGGCGAGCAGTACGGCCGCGAGCCCGGTCAGCAGCCGCACGGCCACGCCGTCCGCCGCGACCGTCAGGGCGATGTCGCACAGCAGACAGCTGAGCAGCGACAGCGGCATGAACGGGTCGAAGCGGGTGACCAGGCCCTTGTGCACCGGGACGTACATCCCGGTGGGCAGCGTGGTGAACAGCGGGGCGGCGAGCACGGAGATGGCCAGGCCGCCGGCCGCGAGCCCACCGGCGAGCAGCGCCAACGGCAGCAGTACCTGCACCAGTTCGGCCATGATTCGCCCTCCCGACCCGGCCGCCGCCCGGTGCGGCGGACCACTGTGTCGACTCTCGGAGCCGGCGGTCGAAGCGGCCTCGAAGACGGCTCGATGATCAACGGCGGCGCAGGACCGCGGGTGCCACGACGGTCATGACGGCCGCTCCGGTCCGCGTGGCGCGACCGCTCCTTTCGCAAAGGCGAAGACGGCCGTCGAGCGCCCCTCCACAGCGAATCGAGCAGCCGACGCGACGGTGAAGGGCACACCCACCATCGACCGGGAGTCGTGATGCTCGAGGAAGTGCTCAGCGGGATCGTGCTGGCCGGGACAGGGACCGTCACAGGGATCTTCGTGGCGGTCGCGGTCAGCGTCGCTCCCGCCATGTCGTCCATGGAACGCGCCGATTACCTGCGCGCGCACGCGCTGCTCGGCAAGGGCTACCACCCCTTGATGCCGATCCTGGTGAACGTCGTGACGCTCAGCGGATTCGCGCTCGCCTTTCTCTCCGAGCCGCCGGGCCACGCCCTGTTCCCGCTCGCTTCCGTGCTGCTCATCGGTGTGCAGGCGGTCTCGCACCTCGGCAACGTACCGATCAACCGCTCGCTGAGCGGACTCGCCGCCGACGGCCCCTGGGTCGACCCACGGCCGCAGTGGCGCGCCTGGCACCGACTGCGCACGGGCCTGGCCGCGCTCGCCCTGGTCGTCGACACCGTCGCCGTGCTCGCCGTCCGCTGACCTTCGCCCGACCCGTTGAAGAGGAGAAACCGCCATGCCACTGGACGCAGTCACTTACCGCGTCATGCCCGGCCACGAGGAGGACCTCACCGAGGTCTTCTCACCGCACAACTTCACCCGGGTCGACTCCCCGGTGATCAAGAACAGTTCGGGCAGCACCGTCGGCATGCTGCTGGGCACGGGCCTGTTCGTCCAGGGCGACACTCTGGTCCGGGTGATCCACCACGACGGCGTGGGCGCCGCGCAGATCGCCTCGCACATGTCGGTGCAGCAGGGGGTGCACGAAGCGGAGCGGGCGATCATGCCGTACCTCGTCGAGCCCCGTGACACCGAGTCGCCCGAAGGGTTCCGGGAGCACTTCCACCGCAGCCTGATGACCGTGCTCGAGCAGCACAGCCCCGACGACCGCCCGGCTTCCGGGACGGTCGCCCTGCGCTACCCGCTGCGCGAGGGCGCCGGCGAGGAACTGGCGGCGGCCCGCGCCACGGCCAACCGGAAGGCCTCCCTGCGGCTGTCGGAGGAGCATCCGACGATCGTCCGTACGGCGCTGTTCCTGCACGAGGACACCCTGGTGCGGGTCGTCCAGTACGACGGTCATCCGTACGACGTCGTCGGCTATCTCACGGACCGGTGCTTCGGGCCGGACGCGGAGGCGTGGCTGGTGCCGTATCTGGACGCCGCGCAGCGGCCCTCGCATCCGGACGCGTATCTGGCCCTCGTCCACGAGCAGGCGATGCTCTCGATCGCGCACATGTCCGTCCTGGGCGTCGACTGAACGCACCCGGGACGAGCCGCCCGACGGCAGCAGCCGCCCGAAGGCGCGAAGCCGCCGCCGTGCCTCCTCGGCACGGCGGCG
>NZ_QUAK01000168.1 GCF_003429565.1 Streptomyces triticagri | reverse complement strand
CGCCGGACGGGCTCTGATAGAGCCCGTCCGGCGATTGAGGACTTTCGGGAAGGGGCGGGGAGGGGCCTGCTCACCGCAGGTGGCGGCTCGCGAAGTCGATCTCCAGGCGGACCTGTTTGATGCGCTCGTCGACGACCAGGGAGCCATGACCCGCGTCATACCGGTAGACCTCGTGCACCGCACCCCGCGAGGCCAGCCGGTCCACGTAGTTCTCCACCTGCCGGATCGGGCACCGGGGGTCGTTCACCCCCGCCGAGATGTACACCGGCGCCCGTACGTCATCGACGTAGGAGAGAGGCGAGGACGCAGCGAAGCGTTCCGGCACCTCCTCCGGCGTCCCGCCGAGCAGCGTGCGGTCCATCGCCTTCAGCGCCTCCATCTCGTCGTGGTACGCCGTGACGTAGTCCGCGACCGGCACCGCGGCCAGGCCCACGGCCCAGTCGCCGGGCTGGGTGCCGAGGCCGAGGAGCGTGAGGTAGCCGCCCCATGAGCCGCCCGCGAGCACCAGCTTCGCGGGGTCCGCGAGGCCGGAGGAGACCGCCCAGGCGCGGACCGCGGCGATGTCCTCGAGCTCGATCAGGCCGACCCGGTGCTTGAGGGCGTCGGTCCAGTCGCGGCCGTAGCCCGTCGAGCCACGGTAGTTGACCCGTACGACCGCGTAGCCGTGATCGACCCAGGCCGCCGGGCCGGCCGCGAAGGCGTCGCTGTCGTGCCAGGTCGGTCCGCCGTGGATCTCGAAGACGGTGGGGAACGGGCCCTCGCCGGCCGGCTTCTGCACCAGCGCGTGGATCCGCCCGCCGGGTCCCTCCACCCAGGCGTCCTCGACCGGCACCGAGCCGGGGCACTTCAGGCCGGGCGGGTCGAGCACGACGCCGCCCGCGGTCGTGCGGACCTGCGGCGGCTCGGCGGCCGACGACCACAGGTACTCGACGGTCCCGTCGGGCCGGGCGGTCGCGCCGGAGACCGAACCGGGCGGGGTGTCGATGCGCTCGAGCGCGCGGGTCGCGAGGTCGAGGCGCCACAGGTCGCTGCGGGCCTCGAAGCTGTGCGCGATCAGCAGCGCCGAGCCGTCCGGATACCACTCGGCGGACACGTCGCCGGGCAGGTCGAGGGCGAGGTCGGTCTCCACCCCGGAGGCCACGTCCCACACCATCGGCTCCCAGCGGCCGCGCCGCTGGTGCCCTACGAGCAGCCGGGTGTCGCCGGCGACGGGGGCGAACCCGAGGACGCTCAGGCCGAGTTCCTCGGTGCCGCCCTTGGTGTCGTCGAGTTCGGCGAGGGCGCGGCCGTCCAGGTCGACCACGCGGATCGCCGAGTGCATCGCGTCGCCGTGCTCTGTGTGCTCGACGGCGATCAGGGCGCCGTCGTGCGACAGGTCGCCGACACCGGCCGATTCGCGGTGCCGGTAGATCTCGACGGGGTCTCCGTCGCCGCGTACGACGTGCACCGTGGAGCCGTCCTCGTCGGTCGAGCGGCCCACCACGATCGCGGAGCCGTCGCGCGCGATGGCGAGGCCGGCCGGGTAGGAGGCGGCGAGCCCGGGCACGGCCGGGGTGTCCTCGCCTCCTTCGAAGGGCTGCCGTTTCCACACGCCGAACTCGTCGCCGTCGGTGTCGTCGAACCACCAGATCCAGCGGCCGTCGGGTGTCAGCAGCCCGTCGGTGGTGCCGTTGTCCCGGTCGGTGGCCTGCCGCTGCTCGCCGGTCGTACGGTCCCAGGCGTACAGCTCGTACGTCCCCGTCGCGTTCGAGACGAACAGCGAGCGGTCCGGTGCGTCCTCGGCCCAGTCGGGCAGCGAGACGCGGGGCGCCCGGAAGCGCTTCTCCCAGTCGGGCAGGTCGGCGGTGCCGGGCGGGGTTCCGGGCGTGGTTCCGGGCGTGGTCTCTGTGTCGTGCGCGGGCTGTACGTCACTCATGCGTCCATCAAACCCGATGGGGCGGATTGTCAGTGGCGGGAGGCAGACTCGGAGACATGACTTCTTCTGCTGGGACGAGCCTGCTGCGCCGCACGGTCGAGACGTACTGGGCGGCGGCGGACGCACGCGACTGGGCGGCCGTGGAGGCCGCGCTCGCCGAGGACGTGGTGTACGACCTGCCGCAGACGCGCGAGCGGATAGCGGGGCGGGCCGCCTTCCTCCGGTTCAATCAGGAGTATCCGGGGGACTGGCGGCTGCGCATCGTGCGGATCGTGGCCGAGGGGGACCAGGTCGTCACCTGGACCCACTTCACGGTGGGCCTCGAGGAGATGTACGGCATCGCCTTCTTCACGGGGGACGCGGCGGGCCGGATCACCTCGCAGACCGACTTCTGGCCCGAGTCGTACGAGCCTCCGGCCGGCCGCGAGCATCTCGTGGAGCGGTACTGAGCGGGGCTGAGCCGCAGGAGTTAACGGGGCGAAGTCGCAGGTCGGATCGTTGCGGATGCCGATCGCCGGACGCGGGGCGACAGTGGAGTACGGGCGCCGACCGGTCTCGTCTCCGGCGCCCGGCGAGGAGGAGGCTGCACCATGGCCAAGGAGCGAAACCACCCCAAGGACCCGCAGCACGCGAAGATCTCCGCGGCTCAGGCCCGGATGAAGAGCACGAGCCCCGAGGTGAAGTCGATCTCGGCGAAGACGCGCGGGATGCAGCAGAAGGCCCAGGCCCGCCGCCAAGGCAATCGCTGACGTCCCGCCCGCCCTCTCGCGGCGCTGGCCGGCCTTCCCGTAGGCCGGGCGGTCCGCGGCGGGAGGGACATGAGCCCGTCTCCTGAGGTGGGACCGGGGAAAAGGGGCCGGCGGGCACCGGAATTCCCTTCCGGTGCCCGCCGGTTGTGCGCCGTCCCGGGCCGGCCCGAGCGGCCGTCCCGTGGCCCGCCCGTCAGAGCAGGTCGAGGTCCAGGTCGGCGTCGAGGTCGAGCAGGTCGTGGTCGTGGTGGTGCGGGCCGCAGACCCAGTGCCCGTCCACCCACCAGCAGTCGGACGGCGCGGCCTGCTGTGCCTGCGGCGCGGCAGTGGTGGCTGCCTGCGCCACCGCCGTGGTCGGGACGATCATGGCCGCGGTCAGAACCGCGGCGGCCGCGGCGCGACGAACGTGCTTCATGAAGACTCCTGTTCCGGTACGGAATGTATGGAGAGGGGCGTTTTTGACGCTAAGGTCGCCGCTCGATCCCGTCGCGCTGAGCGCCTGTTCGACTACTCCATGCGACGTTCGGCCCGCTCGCGCCACCGCCTCGCGGGCCGCCTCCGGAACGGCCGCCGGCGGCCGTTCCGCCCGCGCTCCGGTGCGGTTGCGGCCGCGTACGATGGCCGCCTCCCCGCTGCTGCCCGGAGCCGGGGACGCGGCCGGAGGGAGGCGGGCGATGACGCGCGGCGACGACCGGCGCAGCCGTCCCCGCAGGCGGGGTCAGGGCGAGCTGGAGGCGCAGGTGCTCGCGGCGCTCGGCGCCGCGGACGGGCCGGTCACGGCCGGCTGGGTGCAGGAGCGGATCGGCGGCGATCTGGCGTACACCACGGTGATGACGATCCTGACCAGGCTGCTCGCCAAGAACGCGGTGACCCGGCAGCGCGACGGCCGCGCCTTCGTCTGGACCGGTGCGGCCGACGAGGCGGGCCTCGCGGCGCTGCGGATGCGGAAGGTCCTGGACGGCGAGCGGGACCGCCGGGCCGTGCTCGCCAATTTCGTCACCGCGCTGCCGCCGGGCGACGAGCAGTTGCTGCGTGCTCTCCTCGACCGCGCGGAAGAGGGCGGTGAAGGCGGCGGGACCGGTGAGGGGCCGCCGTCGTCCGTCCGCGAGCGTTAGGCCCGGCCCGATGGGCGTCTTCGTCTTCCTGCCGCTCGTGCTGCCGCTCACCGCCTGGCCGGTCGCCCGGCTCGCCGAGCATCATCTGCATCCGCGCACCGCGACCCGGCTGCTCACCTCGGTGGCGGTGGTGATGGCGCTGTGCAGCACACTGTGCCTCGCGCTGCTCATGGTGGTCGGTACGGCGACGCTGCCGGGCAACCCGTTGCCCGACGGCTGGTCCGACCCGGAGGTGCGGGCGGCCGTCCCGTACGACGAGGTGCTCGGGCAGGCCGCGATCCCCGCCCTCGCCGTGGTGGCGGTCGCCTGCGGCCGCACCCTGCGCCGGCATCTGCGCGGCGCGCGTGATGCGCATCGCGCGATCGAGGAGCTGCCCGCCGCACCGGTGGCGGTGCTGCGGGACGAGCGGCCGGGCGCCTACGCCCTGCCGCCGGCCGCGGCGCACCCGGGCCGGATCGTGGTCACGACGGGCCTGCTCGGGCAGTTGGCGTCCCGCGAGCGGCGGGCGCTGTTCGCGCACGAGCGGGCCCATCTCGCCGGGCGCCACCACTGTTATCTGCTCGCCGTGCGCCTGGCCGCGCGGGCGAACCCGTTCCTGCTGCCGCTGCGGACAGCCGTCGAGTACGGGGCGGAGCGCTGGGCCGACGAGTCGGCGGCGGGCGCCGTGGGCGATCGGGCGCTGGTCGCGCGGGCCATCGGCAAGGCGGCCCTCGCGCTGTCCACCACGGGCGCGTCCGGTCCGGCCGGCTTCGCCGCGGCCGTCGGCCCGGGCGCGGGCCCCGGT
>NZ_QUAK01000167.1 GCF_003429565.1 Streptomyces triticagri | reverse complement strand
GGCCCGCACCCGGAGGTTTCTCCGGGTGCGGGCCTCAGCCGTATGCGGATGTGGTGCGGTGGTTCAGTCCTCGCCGAGGTAGGCCTTGCGGACGGATTCGTCGGTGAGGAGGTTGGTGCCGGTGCCGGAGAGGACGATGTTGCCGACCTCCATGACGTGTCCTTGGTCGGCGAGGGAGAGCGCGGCTTGGGCGTTCTGTTCGACGAGCAGGATGGTGGTGCCTTGGTTCTTGAGTTCGACGATGGTCTCCATGATCTTCTGCATCATGATGGGGGAGAGGCCCATGGAGGGTTCGTCGAGCATCAGGAGTTTGGGCTGGGACATGAGGGCGCGGCCCATGGCGAGCATTTGTTGTTCGCCGCCGGAGAGGGTGCCGGCTGCTTGTTTGCGGCGTTCTCCGAGGATGGGGAAGAGGTCGTAGGCGCGTTGTATGTCTTTGTTGATGCCGTCGCTGTCGTTGCGGAGGTAGGCGCCGAGGCGGAGGTTGTCCTCGATGGTCATGCGGGGGAAGATGTGCCGGCCTTCGGGTGAGTGGGCGAGGCCGAGGGAGACGATTTGGTCTGCGCGGTATTTCCGGAGGGGTTCTCCGTTGAAGGTGATGCGTCCGGAGAGTGGTTTGAGGAGTCCGGAGATGGTGCGCAGGGTGGTGGTTTTTCCGGCGCCGTTGGTGCCGATGAGGGTGACGACTTCGCCTTCGTCGACGGTGAAGGAGATGCCTTTGACGGCTTCGATCTTGCCGTAGGCGACCTTGAGGTCTTCGACCTCGAGCAGTGCGGTCACTGGCCTTCCTCCGTGCGGGCGTTGGTGCTGGGTGCTGCTGCTTCGGCGGCTTCGACTTCGGCGAGTTCCTCGTCGCCGGGTGCGCCTTCGAAGGGGGTGCCGAGGTAGGCGGCGACGACGCGTTCGTCGGCTTGGACGACGTCGGAGGTGCCTTCGACGAGTTTTTCGCCTTGGACGAGTACGGCGACGCGGTCGCAGAGGTTGAAGATGAAGCGCATGTCGTGCTCGATGACGAGGACGGCGATGCCGCGGTCGCGGATGGCGAAGACGAGTTCTTCGGTGGCGCGGGTTTCTTGGGGGTTCATGCCGGCGGTGGGCTCGTCGAGGAGGAGGAGTCCGGGGTCGCTGGCGAGTGCGCGGGCGATTTCGAGCTTGCGTTGTTCGCCGTAGGGGAGGTTGCGGCTGAGGTGGTCGGCTTTGTGGGCGAGGCCGGTGAATTCGAGGAGTTCCATCGCGCGTGCGGTGGATTCGTCTTCGGCCTTGCGGAAGCCGGGGCCGCGCAGGAGGGCGGAGATGAGGCCTTCCTTGGTGCGGGTGTGGCGTCCTACGAGGACGTTTTCCAGGACGGTCATGTTGGAGAAGAGCCGGATGTTCTGGAAGGTGCGGGCGATTCCTGCCTTGGTGACGAGGTGGGGCTTGGGTGGCAGGACGGTGCCTTTGTAGGAGACCTTGCCTTCGGTGGGGATGTAGAGCCCGGTGAGGCAGTTGAAGAAGGTGGTTTTTCCTGCGCCGTTGGGCCCGATGAGGCCGACGATTTCGCCGCTGGAGACGGTGAGGTCGACGGAGCGTACGGCGGTGAGTCCGCCGAATCGCATGGTGACGCCGCTGGCGTCGAGGACGGGGCCGGTGGTGTGGGTGCTTGTCATGGTGGTCACGCCCCCGCCTTCTTCGCGCTGGTGGCGTCTTCGGGCAGTTGTTGTTCTGGTACGGCGAGTTGGTCGGTCTCGTGGAATTCGAGTTTCTTCCTGCTGTCGGCGACGAGTCCTTCGGGGCGGAAGCGCATGAGGAGGACGAGGGCGAGGCCGAAGAGGAGGAGTTGGTAGTCCTCGAGGAATTGGAGTTTGGCGGGGATGAGGTAGAGGAGTGCGGCGCCGATGAGGGGTCCGCTGATGGTGCCCATGCCGCCGAGGATGACGGCTGCGAGGAGGAAGGCGGAGTTGGGGGGTGTGGTGCCGGTGAAGAGGTATTGCTCGGGGGTGACGCTGTAGGTGACGTGTGCCTGGACGGTGCCGGCGAGGCCGGCGAGGGTGGCGCCGAGGGCGAAGGCGAGGAGTTTGAGCCGGAAGGCGTTGATGCCCATGGCGGTGGCTGCGGTTTCGTCTTCGCGGATGGCGACCCAGGCGCGTCCGATGCGGGATTCGCCGGAGCGGCGGAATACGAGGACGACGAAGACGGTGAAGAGGAGCATCAGCAGGTAGTAGTTGGCGGACCTGCCGAGGGTGAAGCCGCCGACGTCGTGGGACTGTCCGAAGTCGAATCCGAAGAGGTTGAGGTCGGGGATGTTGGGGATGCCTTGGGAGCCGTTGGTGAGGTCGGGTCCGCTGCTTCCGTTGAGGTTGTTCATGGTGAGGCGGAAGATCTCACCGAATCCGAGGGTGACGATGGCGAGGTAGTCGCCGCGCAGTCGGAGGGTGGGGGCGCCGATGAGGACGCCGAAGATGAGGGAGACGACGGCGCCGGTGAGGACGGCGGCCCAGAAGGGGAATTGGACGCCGATGACGGACTGGGGGGAGCCGGAGACGAGGGCGGCGGTGTAGGCGCCGACGCCGAGGAATGCGACGTATCCGAGGTCGAGGAGGCCGGCGAGGCCGACTACGACGTTGAGTCCGAGTGCGACGGTCGCGAAGATGAGGATGTTGGCGCCGATGAGGGCGTAGGTGTCGTTGTCCTGGGTGAAGGGGAAGCAGAAGGCGGCGACGAAGGCTGCGGCCAGGGCGACGTTGCGGTGTTTGGTGGTGAGTGCGGTGAGTCGGCTGATGAGGCCGGCGCGGGATACGCCGGTGAAGGCGAAGCCGACGGTGATGAGGTATCCGATGAAGAGTTCGGAGTACTCGGTGTCGATGCCGTAGGTGAAGACGTAGAGGGCGATGCCGAAGCCGGCGGCGATGATGAGGATTTCGGCCCAGGAGGGCAGTTCCTGTGCGCGCCTGGGGTGGGGGGCGGTGAGGCTGTGGCGGAAGCGTTGCCAGAGGCCGGTGTCGTGTTCGTCGGCGGGGAGGTCGGCGGGGAGTGCGAGGGCGCCGATGGTGGCGATGAGGGCGCCGATGCCGCTGACCCAGGCGCCGGGTTCGAGGTTGACGACGCCGCCGAGTTGGGCGGAGATGGCGCCCATGGTGTAGCCGACGGTGCCGAGGGTGCCGAGGGCGAGGAGGCGGGTGGGGCTGTTGGTGCCGCCGGGGGTGAGCCAGCGCAGTCCGGGGATGCCGTAGCCGGAGAGGGCGAAGAGCAGGGTGAGGGCGGCGCTGACGAGGGTGAGGACTTGGAGTCCGCCGGGGTATCCGGTGACGGTGAGGTTGCCGGGGAAGGCGGCGGTCCAGGTCCAGGCGAGGAAGGTGCCGGCGAGTGCTGCTGCGGCGCCGATTGTGGTGGCTGCGCGTGCTGCTGTGGTGGGCAGGGGGAGCAGCGCGGGTCCGTTGGCCGTGGTTGTGGCCTGGGTGGTGCTGGTGTTCTGGGTGGTGTTGGTCATGGTGCTCACCTCACGCCCGATCCGCGACGCGTTCGCCGAGTAGGCCTTGGGGTCGTACGAGGAGGACGATGATGAGGAGCGCGAAGGCCCATACGTCCTTCCAGCCGCCGCCGCCGAAGAGTTCCATTCCGGGGACGTCGCCCATGTAGCCGGTGGCGAGTGCTTCGGCGACGCCGAGGACGAGGCCGCCGAGCATGGCGCCGTAGATGTTGCCGATGCCGCCGAGTACGGCTGCGGTGAAGGCCTTGAGTCCCATGATGAAGCCCATGCGGAAGCTGACTTGGCCGTTGTGCAGTCCGTAGGCGATGGCTGCGACTGCGGCGAAGGCGGCGCCGATGGCGAAGGCCATGACGATGATGCGGTCGGTGTTGATGCCCATCAGCTTGGCGGTGTCGGGGTCCTGGGAGGTGGCCTGCATGCCGCGGCCGGCGCGGGTGCGGGAGACGAAGAGGCCCAGGAGGATCATGCAGATGGGGGCGGCGATGATGGTGAAGAGGTCGTTGGCCTTGATGTCGGCGCCGAGGAACGAGATGGAGTCGCCGCTGAATTGGGGGAAGGAGCGGTCCTTGGTGGCGTCGGGGTACCACTTCCAGACGGCTTGCTGGAGTGCGATGGAGAGGCCGATGGCGGTGATGAGGGGGGCGAGGCGTGGTGCGCCGCGCAGTGGCCGGTAGGCGAATCGTTCCGCTGCGGTGCCGACGGCTACGGAGCAGATGACTCCGCCGACGATCATGAGGGGTATCGCGGTGAGGAGGGAGAATCCCTCGGGCAGCCAGAGGAAGACGGTGAGGGCACCGAATCCTCCGACCATGAAGATCTCGCCGTGGGCGAAGTTGATGAGCTGGACGATGCCGTAGACCATCGTGTAGCCGATCGCGATGAGTCCGTACATCGCGCCGAGGATGAGTCCGTTGGCCAGCTGTTGCGGCAGTTCGTGCACCGCAGGGCCTCCGTGGAGTGGTTCGGATAAGGCGCCGCGCGGGAGCGCTGGT
>NZ_QUAK01000166.1 GCF_003429565.1 Streptomyces triticagri | reverse complement strand
CGGGTGCGGCGCCGCCGGGCGGCGGGGCGAATCCCGGGGCGGCGGCCTGCGGCTGCGGCGCCGCGGCGGCGGGCTCCTCCTCGGCGACCTCTCCCCCGAAGTTCTTGAGCAGCGCGTCGAGTCCGCCGTCGAAGCCCTGGCCGACGGCGGCGAACCGCCAGACGTCCTTCAGATAGAAGTCGCCCAGCATCACGGCGCGTTCGGTGGAGAACTCCGAGCCGTTGAACGCATACCGGGCCACCTCCTCGCCGCCGGCCACGATCCGCAGATAGCCGGGGGCGATCTGCGACATCTGGCCGTTGCCGTCGATGGTCGCGGTGAACGACAGCTTCTGGATCTGCTGCGGAATCCGGTCGAGCGTGACGCGGAAGGACTCGGTGTCACCCGCCTGCGCCCCCAGAAGCTGAATCGACTCCTCGGGGGATTTCGGCTGGTTGAAGAAGACGAAGTAGCGATCGTCCGACAGGCGCTCTTCGGCATCCAGACCGAAACAGCTGATGTCGAAGGTCAGCCCCGGGGCATTGATCTGTACACCCACGTACAGATCCGTGCCCGCGGTGAGGTCACTGATCCTGGCCTTGTGGCCGCGTTGGAATTCCCTGGCCATGCGTAACGACCGTCCCCCATCCGGAAAGTGAATGCGTCGCGTCAGGCTAACCGCTGACGCCGACAACGAGCCAAGCCGGGACGGACCCGGTACACAATCGCCGCCTCCCCGGCCGAGCTGCCAGGATTCGCCCGGTTTGCCGCCTCGCCGCCGCGACTTGAGCGTTACCCGACCACCCGGCTCACCGGCCCTGCCGAGTCACTCCTCGCGCGCGGTCGGCAGATGCGGCAGGCGATCGGCGGAAACCACACCTTCCAGATAGCCACGCGCGCGTTCCGTACGCGGATACGCCTCGAGCAGACGCCAGAAACGCGGGCCGTGCCCCGGCACCAGCAGATGCGCCAGTTCGTGCAGCAGGACGTAGTCGACGACGTACTCCGGCATGCCCTGCAGACGATGGGAGAGCCTGATGCTGCCCTCGGCCGGAGTGCAGGAGCCCCACCGGGTGTTCTGATTCGTGACCCAGCGCACCGAACTCGGCTGCGCCCGCCCGTCGAAGTACTGCCCGGAGAGCCTCTGGGCGCGCTCGGACAGCTCGGCATCACCCAGCAGTCGCTTGCTCTCCTGCGCCTCGAGCTTGTCCAGCATCACGGTCACCCAGCGTCGCTCCTCGGCCTCCGACATCCGGGCCGGGATCAACACGATCGTGCGATCGCCCTCACGGTAGGCGGACACCGTCCGACGACGACGCGCACTTCTTCGGACCTCGACCGCACTCGTCGCAGAGCCACGCGAGGGCTGGCTTGGCGTGCGGCGCTGCGAGCTCGCAGCTCGGTGCAGAGGGTCGGCGGGCACGCCCCGACGTTACCTGCTGGCAGCGGAGGAAGTCCCGCCTCCGGCACGGTTCGACAGCGATCGCCCCACCGCGCCCGCACTCGTACGACTATCACCCACCGCCTGTGGACAACTCTCCGCACCCCAACCCCACCCCAGGCAAGCTGAGTTCAGCCCGCCCGACCACACGGCCGGATCGGGACCGCCGGACCTCCACCCACGACACGCACAGGAGACAGCCATGCTCGGACACCCGGACACCACGATGGAACAAACTGCCGCATCTCGCATCAAAGACCACGAACCCACCCCATCGCCCTCCTCACCCCCTCCCTCCGTCTCACACCCCTTACTCAATCCCGCACTGCGCCGCGCCTGGCGCGACCTGACCACCATCCAATGCGGCATCACCCCCGCACACGCCGTCACCATCGGCCCCGTCGACCCCACGACCGCGAGCCTCATGAACCTCTTCGACGGCACCCGCGGAATCCCACTGCTCCAAGAGGAAAGCCGGAGGCTCGGCCTCCCCGAAGCACACCTGCCCCGCCTCATCGCCCGCCTGTCGGCAGCCGGACTCCTGGACGACGCAACCGGCGGCGGCCCGCGGACCGACGCCCTGCGCAAGGACCCGGCAGCACTCCAGCGCCTCCGCCCCGACCTCATGTCGCTCTCCCTCACCGACCGCTCCCCCGGCGGCGGCATACGACGCATCGCAGCACGGCGCACCATGAGTGTGCAGGTGCGAGGCGCCGGCCGCGTGGGCGCCCTGATCGCCGCCACCCTCTCGGCCGCCGGAATCGGCAGCATCGACGTCATGGACGGCGGCCAGGTCGAACCGTGGGACGTCTCCCCCGGCGGACTGCCCGCCGAGGCCATCGGCGAGCGACGCGACGTGGCCGCTCGACGGCTGGTCCGGCGCTGCACCCCCGGCGGACCGCGAGCCGGCCCCTCCCCCGGAGAATGGCCCACCTCCCGACACCCTCCGTCCAGCCACCCACCGGGCTTCGCACTCGTCGTCCTCGCACCGAGGGACGGACTGACGGCCCACGCCCCCGATCCGGCCGCCGCCGCGGAATTCATGGCGTCCGGGACACCCCACCTGTATGCCGGCGTCCTGGAGGCAACCGGCATGGTCGGACCCCTCGTCCTACCGGGGGAGACGGCCTGCGCCGGCTGCCTCGACCTGGGACGCGCGGACCAGGACCGGACCTGGTCCCGGATGCTGGCACAGTGGCGATCCGGGCGACGGAGTCCCGCCCAGGCCTGCGACCTCGGGCTCGCGACCGCCGTAGCCGGCACAGCAGCTGCCCACGCGCTGGCGGCACTCGACGGCGGGCGCCCCAGCTCCACGGGCTTGCGCTGGGAGATGCCGCTGCCGGACACCGACTGGCGGGCACGGCAGGTGGCTCCCCATCCCGACTGCACCTGCGGCGCCGCGCGGACAGAAGAGAGGGAGGACACGTCGGCGTCAGGACCACCGCACGAGAGAATGGCCGAGTAGGCGCCTGGCAGGGCGCGGCAGTCTGGGTTTTGGAGGGGCGCATGTCTGATCTTCCCCGGAAGGCGGTCACCCGTACCGCCAAGCTGGCCGCGCTGCCGCTCGGCTTCGCCGGCCGCGCCACATGGGGCCTGGGCAAGCGGATCGGAGGAAAGCCGGCGGAGATCGTCGGCCGCGAACTGCAACAACGCACAGCCGAGCAGCTGTTCAAGGTACTGGGCGAGCTGAAGGGCGGCGCGATGAAGTTCGGGCAGGCCCTGTCCGTCTTCGAATCGGCGCTCCCCGAAGAGGTCGCCGGCCCCTACCGAGCGGCACTCACCAAGCTGCAGGAAGCCGCTCCGCCGATGCCCACCAGCACCGTCCATGCCGTCCTCGCGGAACGACTCGGCGAGGACTGGCGCGAACTGTTCGACGAGTTCGAGGACAAGCCCGCGGCGGCGGCGTCGATCGGCCAGGTGCACCGGGCGGTATGGCACGACGGCCGGGAGGTCGCGGTCAAGGTCCAGTACCCGGGTGCCGGAGAGGCGCTCCTGTCGGATCTGACGCAGCTGAGCCGGTTCGCCCGGCTCCTGGGTCCGCTCGTCCCGGGCATGGACGTGAAGCCCCTCATCACAGAACTGCGGGACCGAGTATCGGAGGAGCTCGACTACGACCTGGAGGCCCAGGCACAGCAGACACACGCCGAGGAATTCGCCGACGACCCGGACGTGGTGGTGCCCGCCGTGGTCCACCAGTGCGATCGAGTCCTGGTCACGGAGTGGATCGACGGCATCCCCCTCGCCGAAGTGATCTCGGACGGGACGGACGAACAGCGGGACAGAGCAGGTCAACTACTGACCCGCTTCCTGTTCTCCGGACCGGCCAGAACGGGTCTTCTGCACGCGGACCCGCATCCGGGCAACTTCCGGCTGCTTCCGGTGGACCAGGAGGACGTGGCGTCCTGGCAGCTGGGCGTCCTCGACTTCGGCACCGTCGACCGGCTCCCCGGCGGACTGCCGGACACCATCGGGACTTCACTGCGACTGACGATCGACGGTTACGCAGAAACCGTGCACGAAGCGCTCTGCGCAGAGGGGTTCGTCAAGGAAGACATAGAGCTCGATCCGGAGGAAGTCCTCGACTACCTGCTGCCGATCATCGAACCGGCACAGGTGGAGGAGTTCACCTTCACCCGCGGCTGGATGCGCAGCCAGGCTGCAAGGATCGCCGATCCCCGCTCCCCTGCGCACCAGTTGGGCAAGCAGCTGAATCTGCCGCCGTCGTATCTGCTGATACACCGCGTGACACTCAGCACGATCGGAGTGCTGTGCCAGCTGGGCGCGACAGTCCGGATGCGGGACGAACTCGAGGAGTGGCTGCCGGGGTTCGAGTACCCGACAAAGGCCGACACGTCGGCGTAACGGCTACGGCGCGAGCCTGTACGGCGCGGACGCAGGATCTGCGGCGCCCGTAGGGCTGCGTGAGCTGCGGTGGTGAGGGGGAGGGAGGAGGGGCGGGG
>NZ_QUAK01000164.1 GCF_003429565.1 Streptomyces triticagri | reverse complement strand
CTCCCGCGCCGCCTTCGCCGGCACCCCCACCGACACCCCACCCGCCCTCGACCTCGAACCCCAACGCCAAACCGTCCACGCCACCATCCACGCGCGCTTCACCATGATCCCCCCAACCCTCTGACTCTCCGCACCCCCACAACCGCACTCCGTACAGCCGCCACGCTCATCGGAGCGACCCCACGCACAATTCAACAGTTGTCAATAGCCCTTAAGGCAAAGGTTGTTGAGTAGTCACGCGCAGCCAAATCTCTACCCGCCAGTAAGGCCTAGGCTCGAACCATGCGCCGAGCAAAAATCGTCTGCACCCTGGGCCCCGCCACCGACACATACGACCAGATCAAAGCCCTGGTCGAAGCCGGAATGGACGTAGCCCGCTTCAACCTCAGCCACGGCACCTACGCCGAACACGAGGAGCGCTACCAGCGCGTACGCAAAGCCGCCGCAGAAACCGGCCGCAGCGTCGGAATCCTCGCCGACCTTCAAGGCCCGAAGATCCGCCTCGGCCGATTCACCGAAGGCCCCGTACTCCTTGAACGCGGCGACGACTTCACCATCACCGTCGAGAACGGCATCGAAGGCGACCGCCAAACCTGCGGCACCACCTACGACGGACTCGCCTCCGACGTCACCACAGGCGAACGCATCCTCGTCGACGACGGCAAAGTCACCCTCGAAGTCACCGGAGTCGACGGCCCCCGCGTCCACACCACCGTCATCGAAGGCGGCATGATCTCCGACCACAAGGGACTCAACCTCCCCGGAGTCGCCGTCTCCGTCCCCGCACTCTCCGACAAGGACGTCGAAGACCTCCGCTGGGCCCTGCGCACCGGCGCCGACATCATCGCCCTCTCCTTCGTCCGCACCGGCCGCGACATCGAAGACGTCCACCGCATCATGACCGAGGAGAACCGCCGCCTCCCCGTCATCGCCAAGGTCGAAAAACCCCAAGCCGTCGAGAACATCGACGACATCGTCGCCGCCTTCGACGGCATCATGGTCGCCCGCGGCGACCTCGGCGTCGAAATGCCCCTGGAACAAGTCCCGATCGTCCAGAAGCGCGCCATCAAACTCGCCAAACGCAACGCCAAACCGGTCATCGTCGCCACCCAGATGCTCGACTCGATGATCGACAACTCCCGCCCCACCCGCGCCGAAGCCTCCGACGTCGCCAACGCCGTCATCGACGGCACCGACGCCGTGATGCTCTCCGGCGAAACCAGCGTCGGCAAATACCCCATCGACACCGTGCGCACCATGAGCCGCATCGTCGAAGCCGCCGAGGAAGACATCCTCGCCAAGGGCCTCCCGCCGCTCACCGAACGCAACAAACCCCGCACCCAGGGCGGCGCCGTCGCCCGCGCAGCCGCCGAAATGGGCGACTTCCTCGGCGCCAAGTTCCTCGTCGCCTTCACCCAGTCCGGAGACACCGTCCGCCGGCTCTCCCGCTACCGCTCACCCATCCCCCTCCTCGCCTTCACCCCCGACACCTCCACCCACTCCCAGCTCAACCTCACCTGGGGCGTCGAAACATTCCTCGGCCCCGAGGTCGACTCCACGGACGCCATGGTCGCCCAGGTCGACGAACAACTCCTCAAGATCGGCCGCTGCGAACGAGGCGACATCGTCGTCATCACCGCCGGCTCCCCACCAGGAATCCCCGGCTCCACCAACCTCGTCCGAATCCACCACATCGGCGAGGACGACACCCCCAAGTGACCTCGCACCACCACGTCACCGTCGAGCGTGACGTCCACTTCCCGGAGCCCGCCGACGGCCAACAATGGGCCGTCGGCGCCGTCATCCTCGACCACCACGGCCGCGCCTTCGCCCAGCGGCGCAGCCCCGACCGCCGACTCTTCCCCGACTGCTGGGACATCGTCGGCGGCCACGTCGAACCAGGCGAAACCCTCCTCGACACCCTCGTACGAGAAGTCGACGAGGAAACTGGCTGGACCGTACGCCACATCCACCGCCTCCTCGGCATCACCACCTGGACCGGCGACGACGCCCACGGCCTCCGCCACGAAGCGGACTACCTCATCGAGGTCGACGGCGACCTGGCACGTCCGACCCTGGAATGGACGAAACACACGACCTACGACTGGTTCGGCCCCGAAGACCTCCCCCGCCTCACCGAAAACCGCGCCCCGGACGAGACCCTCATCCACGGCCTCATCGCCAAGGCCCTCAGGGGCGACTGAGAGTAACAGCCTTGCAGGGCTCAGTACTTGGGGCCGACGTGGGCGTCCATCAGCGCTACGGAGGCCTTGCGGGCCACGGAAATGTTGTACGGGTTGCCGTCACGGGTGCAGTGCGTCCACGTCACGCCGAGGCGGTCGAGGGTGTCGGTGAACAGCTCCCGGATGTCGTCGGAGACATTGGTGAAGAAGTACCGCGGATACTCATAGCGCTTCTTCACCCCGGCGACGATCCGCGTCGTCCAGTTCGTGATCCGACAACCGTCGGAGTGGATCAGGCCCCTGATGAACTCCCACGGGTGCGTATCGACGATCGGCTGCTGCCACGGCTCCAGGGCGATCTTGCGCTCGTGCTTCTTGCCGGGGCCGTATTGCGGGAAGAGGCACGGCCAGTGGTGGCTGTAAGCAGCCACCGCGACACATCCGGCCGCCTGGACGCGCGCAGCCCTGTTGCTCGGATTGATCGTCCTCACGGCCGCTACGCATTCGTCGATGAGTCCGGGCCACGCATCTGCGCACGCGATCCGCAGGACGTAGCCGGTGCGCGGGCCTCGGCTGACGCACCCGTCTCCGAGATAGAGACCGAGAAGGTAGGAGTACGTCGCAGGGTCTGCCGGCGTCTCCGGTACTGCTCGGCACCGGCAGCAGGGGTCGGCTTCCGGGCCCGCGCGCCGCAGCGGTTCGATGCATGTCTGCCAGGAACGGATCGCAGCGCGCGATATGCCGGTTTCCTTGCTGACGGAGTTGAGGCTGCGGCCCTGGGCCACCAGATTCAGCGCGCGTTTGCGCGTGGGGATGTCGTACACATGGACGACTGTCGTTCGCTCGCGTGCTGTGCGGGCGGGAAGCCGGCTCCGGTCACGAGATCAAGTGAACCTCGACGATTCGCCTGCGACCTTGGAATCGAAGGAAAAGTGCCCCGGGTGGGATTCGAACCCACACTGTCGGTGGTTTGAGCACCGTTTCTCTAACCAGTTGGAATACCGGGGCCTTTGAAAGGAAGGTTTGGGACGTCCCTTCGGTCCACCACCTTACCGCAGCTAGGTACGCTCTTGTCAGCAGTATCTGCCCCGCACCGAGGAGCCCCCGTGACGACCCCCGAGTCACCCCAGCCCGTAGCCGATGAGGATCAGGCGCATGTGCCTCCGATGACGACCAGGGTCGTCATCGCTGAGGACGAGGCGTTGATTCGGCTTGATCTCAAGGAGATGCTCGAGGAGGAGGGGTACTCCGTCGTCGGTGAGGCGGGGGACGGGCAGCGGGCGATCGAGCTGGCTCGGGAGCACAGTCCCGATCTGGTGATTCTGGATGTGAAGATGCCGGTGCTCGACGGGATCTCCGCGGCGGAGAAGATCACGGAGGAGAGCATCGCGCCGGTGCTGATGCTGACGGCGTTCTCGCAGCGGGATCTGGTGGAGCGGGCGCGGGACGCCGGGGCGATGGCGTATCTGGTGAAGCCGTTCAGCAAGGGTGATGTGGTGCCGGCGATCGAGATGGCGGTGTCGCGGTACACGGAGTTGAAGGCGTTGGAGAAGGAGGTTGCGGATCTTTCGCAGCGTCTGGAGACGCGGAAGCTGGTGGATCGGGCGAAGTCGATTTTGCAGACGGAGTACGGGTTGTCGGAGCCGGCGGCGTTCCGGTGGATTCAGAAGACGTCGATGGATCGTCGGATGTCGATGCAGCAGGTGGCGGAGGCTGTGGTGGAGGACTCGGAGGAGAAGAAGAAGCAGGTGTGAGGGGTTGGTGGTACGGCTGAGGCCCGCACCCGGAGGTTTCTCCGGGTGCGGG
>NZ_QUAK01000163.1 GCF_003429565.1 Streptomyces triticagri | reverse complement strand
GCGCCGACCGCTGGACGGTCACCGTGCGGGCGGACGGCGCGCACCTCGCCGACCCCGCGGACGCCGCCGCGCTCGCGGACCGGCTGCGGCGGGCGGGCGCCGAACCCCGTACGGAAAAGGTCCGTTGGCCCAAGGGCGCCGACCGCAGCGGGCTGCTCGGCGCCCGGGTCAGGGTGGGGGAGTACGACACCGAGGCGCAGGCCGACGCCCGGCGCGCGGAGCTGATGGCCGACGGCTTCGACGCCCTGACGGAGTGGACCGGCGCGGACGGCGCACCCGGCACCGGGACCGCGGAGGTCGCCGTCGCCGTCGTGGACCCGAAACGCTACGGGGGCACCCTCACGGCCACCTACGGCACCGCGGTCGCCGGCCGCGAGAACGTCACCGGGATGGCGCGCGAGGCGGATGCCCTGCTCGCCGTCAACGCCGGCTTCTTCGTGATGGAGCCCGAGGACGGGGTGCCCGGCGCGGCCGCCGGAATCGCCGCGTACGACGGGGAGTTGCAGAGCGCGGCGACCGGCGGGCGGATCGCGGCGGTGCTGCGCGGCGACGGGCTGCGCCCCGAGTTCCGGAAGCTGGACACCGACCTGACGGTGCGGGTCGGCGGCGCGGCCGAGGCCGTGGACGGGGTGAACCGGATCCCGGGCCTGATCCGCAACTGCGGCGGTGTCGGCGGCGACAGCCCGACCGAGCGGCCGCAGCACGATGTGACCTGCACCGACCCCGACGAGATCGTGAAGTTCACCGACGAGCTCGGTGCCGAGACCCCGGCCGGCGACGGCGTCGAGGCGGTGCTCGGTGCGGACGGCGTGGTGCGTGAACTGCGCCCGCGCGGGGGGCCGGTGCCGGACGGCGGCAGCGTCCTCGCGGGCATCGGCGGCGGCGCCGACTGGCTGCGGGAGCATGCGGCCGAGGGGGAGGCCCTGACCGTACGGGAGCGGATCACCGACGAGAGCGGACGCACCGTCCGGCTCGGCGGCGGCGACGCGATCGTGAACGGCGGGCCGCAGCTGGTGCGGGACGGCCGGGTCGCCGTGAACTACGGCGCCGACGGCATCGAGCGGGCCGGTGACCCGTCGTTCGCCTACACCTGGGGTCTGAAGCGCAATCCGCGGATGCTGATCGGTGTCGACGCACGCGGCCGTCTGATCCTCGCCGCGGCCGACGGCCGTCAGCCGGGGCACAGTGACGGATTCGGCCTGAACGAGGCGGCAGAGCTGATGAAGTCGCTCGGAGCGAAGCAGGCCATGGCCCTGGACGGAGGCGACTCGGTCGGCATGGCCGTCGACGGCGAGCTGATCAACTCCCCGTCGGACGGCGCCGAACGGGCCGTGGGCGACGCCCTGCTCCTGAGCCGCTGACCGCGGGCTCGAAAGCGGGGCTCGGAGACCGGGCTCGGGCGCAGGGCTTGAAAGCCGGACTTGAAAGCCGGGCTTGAAAGTCAGGTAAGGCTAACCTAATCTCACTCCCGTGACTCGTGGTGGCCGCAGTAGCGCGACCGCCACCTGTACGGCTCCGGGATCCCTACGGTCGGGCCCCCGGAGCCGTACCCGCACCCGCCGGTGGCGCCCCGCCGGCGGGTGAGCGCGCCCCGGAGCGGCCCTCCCTCGAGGAGGCCGCCCCGGACGCGTGTCACTCGGTGGTCCCGCGGGATTCGCGGCCCGCGGGCCCACCGGGCACCGGGGGTGCGTACGAGGCGTTCGCGCACCGCAGTGGCCGAGGAGGCGCCGGTCAACTTCCTCTGTACGCAAGTCGGTTGATGCACACCGCAGCGGCTCACCGCACCGGACGGCGCAATCCCGGGCGTCTTCCCCGCGCCGCTTTGCACCCGGGCTCGTGGGACGTGACGATGACCCCGCCGGGGCCTTCCACCTCGCCGGAAAGGCCCGGGCTCCAAGGGGGAGACCATGCTCCGCATCCACTTCACCGATGCCGATCTGGCCCGCACGCGCATCGCCTCCGCGCCCGACCCGCTCTGGGAGATCTGCGCGAGCCTGCACCGTATGCAGTCCAGGCAGGGGCGCTGGGCGTACGCCGACTGGTACCGCGGCACCCGGGCCCGGCTGCACGACACCGGGATGGTGCGCACTCTGCGGACGCTGCTGCTGCCGCTCGTGCCGCGGGCCGCGTACTTCCCCGACTTCCTCACCCCGCCCGAGGCCGTCGACGGCCTGGAGGCGGGAGTCGAAGCCGTCCTCGCCACCGGCAAGGAGCGCGTACGGGCGGAGATCGGCATTCTGCACCGCACCAGCGGCGCTCCCGCCTGGGCACCGCGGCTCGCCGACCCCGAGCTGCGCCAGGACCTGGTGCACGCCCTGCGCCGCTATCACGCACTGGCCATCGCCCCGCACCACGACCGCGTCCAGGCCCGGATCGACGCCGAGCGCGCGGCCCGCGCCCGCGCCGTGCTGGACGGCGGCACCGAGGCCCTCCTCGCCGGCCTGGGCCCCGACCTGCGTTGGCAGCACCCCGTGCTGCACACCCGCTATCCCGAGGACCGCGACCTGTATCTGAACGGCCGGGGACTCCTTCTGGTGCCCTCGTACTTCTGCTGGGGCAATCCGGTGACGTTCGGGGACACGGAGCTCGACCCCGTGCTGATCTACTCGCTGCGGCACGAACCGCACCCGTCCGCGCTGCCCGGAGACCTGGGCTCCGGGGCGCCCCTCGCCGCCCTGCTCGGCCGCACCCGCGCCGCGGTGCTGCGCACGGCCGCCACGGGTGCCACCACCGGTGAGATCGCCCGCGCCGTCGGCGTCTCCGCGTCCTCGGCGAGCCAGCACGCCGGCGCGCTGCGCGAGGCCGGACTCCTGGTCAGCCGGCGGCACGCGGCGTTCGTCCTGCACACCCTGACCCCGCTGGGCGCTGCCCTGCTGAGGGCCAACGCTCCCTGTGCCGAGCCTCGTTGAGCCCGATCGGCAGGGCACGACGGGCAGGCAGCGGATACGGTTGACCTGCTGATCCGCGACGCAGGCCGCGGCGGGAGCGACCCGCCGCTGCTTCGGGGACGGGGGAGGGGAAGCCGGTGGAGATCCCGCTGCCGGCGGTCACCGCGATGGTGTCCGCGATGGGTACGGGCATGGCGACCGAGGCGGGCCGTCAACTGATGCAGCTCGTTGGCGGCCTGGCCGGACGCGACGGCCGGGCACCCGACAGCGGCGCGGACTGGGGCCCGCTCGCCCAGGTCCTGTGCGACCACGCGCGCGAGGACCCCGAGATCGCACTCCGGCTCGCCCACATCATGGCCATGACCCGCTCCACGCTCACCCCGCTCGCCATCGCCCGCACCCCGCAGCTCCCGCCCACCACCCAGTACTTCGAGAACCGCCGACCGCAGCTCAGGACCTTGGTGCGCGGCGCGGGGCGCAGGCCTGGACCGCACCCCCGCCGGGCGATGGTGCACGGCGAGCCCGGCGCGGGCACCACCGCGCTCGCCCTGCGGTTCGGCTGGAGCGAGGCGCAGCGCTTTCCCGACGGACAGCTCTACGTCGACCTGCGCCACGACACGGACCCGAACCGGGCCCTCCGCGACGCCCTGCGGCAACTCGGCGTGGACGAACGGCGCATCCCGGTCGGCGCCCTCCAACGCCGGGACACGTTCCAGGAGTTGGTGGCCGGCCGGCGCATCCTCGTCGTGCTGGACCAGGTGCGCTCGGTCGCCCAGATCAGACCGCTGCTCGCCGCGTCCCCGAGCGTGTTCACGGTCGTCGTCGGGCACCGTCCGCTCGCAGGGCTCGACGCCGAACGCGTGGAGGTCACCCCGCTGACCCAGCGGCACGCACTGCGGCTGCTCACCCGGGTGGCCGGCAAGGAGGCCGTGGACGCCCTCGGCCGCGCCGTCGACGGCGAGTTGGCCCGCTGCGGCGGCCGGCCGGGCGCCGTCCGGCTG
>NZ_QUAK01000162.1 GCF_003429565.1 Streptomyces triticagri | reverse complement strand
GTCATCGACTGCACCGACACCGGAGCATCCCCACCGACCGCCACCGTGCCCACCTGAATCTGCCGCGAGCGACGCCGCTCGGCGATGGGCGTGGCGGGCATGCCGGGCAGACCCAGTGGGACCGGTTCCCCGCTCATGGCGTCACCCCCGGTTCCCGGAGACGGTCTCGCGGGCCGCCCGCAGCGACTCCTTCAGCGAACCCATGGTCGCGAGCACGGCGGTCGGCTCGTAGCCGCAGTGCGCCATGCAGTTGTCGCAGCGCGGGTCCTTGCCGCGGCCGTACTTGTCCCAGTCGGTCTCGTCGACCAGTTCGCGGTACGTCGGCACATAGCCGTCGCTCATCAGATAGCAGGGCCGCTGCCAGCCGAAGAGCGAGTAGTTGGGGATGGCCCAGGCCGTGCACGGGAAATCGGCCTTTCCCTCGAGGAAGTCGAGGAACAGCGGCGAGTGGTTCAGCCGCCAGCGGCGCCGATTGCCGCCCGCGAAGGCCTTCTTGAAGAGTTCCCTGGTCTGCTCGACGCCCAGGAAGTGGTCCTGGTCGGGAGCCTTCTCGTAGGCGTAGGCGGGCGAGATCATCATCTCGTCCACCTCCAGGTCGTCATTGAGGTAGTTGAGCACCTCGATGATGGTCTGAGGGGTGTCGGTGTTGAAGAACGTCGAGTTGGTGGTGACGCGGAAACCCCGCTTCTTGGCCTCCTTGATGGCGGCCACCGCCTCGTCGAACACGCCTTCCTTGGCGACGGATTCGTCGTGCCGCTCGCGCAGTCCGTCGATGTGCACGGCGAAGGCGAAGTACGGGGACGGCTTGAACTTGTCCATCTTCTTGCGCAGCAGCATCGCATTGGTGCACAGGAAGACGTACTTGCGCTTGGCCACCAACTGCCGCACGATCTCGTCGATCTGAGGGTGCATCAGCGGCTCACCACCGGCGATGGACACCATGGGGGCACCGGATTCCAGGACCGCGCCGACGGCCTGCGCGACCGGCATGCGCTGCTTCAGAACTCCGGCGGGGTGCTGGATCTTCCCGCAGCCCTCGCATTTGAGGTTGCAGGCGAAGAGCGGTTCCAGCTCGACGATGAGCGGGAACTTGTCCCGCTTGCGGAGCTTCTGTTCAAAGAGATAGGTCGCCACCTTGACGGTCTGGCGGATCGGCATGGCCATATCTCGCTCACCTCCTGGGGAGCAGCAAAGAACGGTGCCATTCATAGAAAGCGGGAAGTACCGAACGAAGAACGCGGAATGCAGATATTCCACCGCGCACCGTGCCGATACGGACCAGTTCATGTTCTGGAGCGTCCACGACCACCCGTACGGCCGCAACCGGGCGGGACCCGGACCGTACGGCCGTACGCAGGGTCGCCGCCGACTCCATGTCGACCGCGATGGCCCCGTCCGCGAGCAGCGCGGCCCGCTCGTGGCCGCGCACCACATGGTCGGACCCGGTCATCGGACCGGTGTGCACGGTGCGCTCGGGCAGGGCCGTGACCAGCTGTTTCACCAGTACGTCGGTGGCCTCGCAGCGGACGGCGCCGTGCGGATCGCGCGTTTCCTCGGCGACGACCAGGTCACCAGGGTGCATGCCGGGGGCGAGCCCCGCGCAGAACCCGGTGGCGACGACCGCCGCGTGCCGGAGTGTGGGACCGCCGAGCGCCCGGCTGACGGCGCGCTCGGCGGCCTTCGGGCCCATCCCGGTGCGGAGCACGGTGACGGGAGCGTCGGCGCCGCCACGCTCCCCCGTGCGCAGGGCGAGCCGCTCGATGCCCAGCGCGCAGGCGACGAGCAGCGGAGTCGGCCCGTGGGATCTGCCCATCAGGCCCCCTCGTGGCCGGTCCCGTGGACGTATCGGCCCAGTGCGGTGAGCGGGAAGACCTGCCGGTAGAGGTGGTAGTTGATGGAGAAGTCCCAGGGGAAGCCGGTGCCGGTGAAGTACGGCTCGTCCCAGGTGCCGTCCGCCAGCTGGGTCTCGGCGAGCCAGGCCACCCCGCGCTGCACGCTCTTCGACTCCCGCTCCCCCGCCGCGAGCAGCGCGAGCAGCGCCCAGCCGGTCTGCGAGGCGGTGGACTCGCCGCGGGCCACCCAGGCGCTGTCGATGTAGCTGCGCAGGTCCTCGCCCCAGCCGCCGTCGTCGTTCTGCACCGACTCCAGCCAGTCGACGGCGCGGCGGATCGCGGGATGCGAGGCCGGCAGACCCGCGGCGGTCAGGGCCGGCACCACGGACCCTGTGCCGTAGAGGTAGTTGACACCCCAGCGGCCGAACCAGGCGCCGTTCGGCTCCTGTTCGGCGAGCAGCCATTCGATGCCGCGCCGGGCCGCGGGCTCGTGCGCCCTGCCCTCGTACGCGAGCATCTCCACGACGTGACCGGTGACGTCCGCCGACGGCGGGTCGATCACCTCGCCGAAGTCGCAGAACGGCAGCCGGTTGGGGAAGGCGCTGGTGTTGTCGACGTCGAAGGCGCCCCAGGCGCCGTTCCTGGACTGCATGCCGACGTTCCAGCGCACGCCCCGGGCGATCGCCGCGTCCACCCGCTTCCGGTCGGGGTGTGCGACGCGGCGCAGCGCCAGGACCACTTCCGCGGTGTCGTCGATGTCGGGGTAGTTGTCGTTGTGGAACTCGAACGCCCATCCGCCGGGCGGCAGTTGGGGCCTGCGCACCGACCAGTCCCCCGGGCGGACGATCTGCTCGGCGAGCATCCAGTCGGCGGCCCGCACCAACTGCGGGTGATCGGCGGGCACTCCGGCGTCGGCGAGCGCGACCGTGGCCAGGCAGGTGTCCCAGACCGGGGACTGGCAGGCCTCGATCATCCGGGCGCCGTCCTCGCGCCAGACCGCGAACCGGTCGAGGGACTCGAGTCCGGCGCGCAGCACCGGATGCTCCAGGTCGTAGCCGAGCAGGTGCAGGGCGATCACCGAGTACACGGCGGGCGGCTGGATGCCGCCCCAGCAGCCGTCGTTCTCCTGCCGCTCCACGATCCACCGGGCGGCGGACCGCATCGCCGCCCTGCGCAGTCCGGGCACGGCGACCTTGTGGTACGCGTGCAGGGCCTTGTCGAGCCGCTGGAAGACGCCGTCCCAGCTGGCCACGGGCGCCAGCGGCTCCGGTGGCCTGGGCACGGCGGGGTCGGTGTGCAGCTCGTCGAGCGGGAAGGGCGCCGGCCGCACCGGACGCTTGGCCGACACGATGGTGAGCGGCACGATGGTCTGCCGCGCCCAGCAGCCGAAGTCGTAGATGTTGAGCGGGAACCACTTGGGGAAGTAGATGAGCTCCGGGGGCAGTTCGGGCAGGTCGTCCCACTTCCACCAGCCGAAGAGGGCGAGCCAGATCCGGGTGAAGACGCGGCTGCGGGCGATCCCGCCCTGCGCCCTGATCCACTCCGACGCCTTCGCCATGTGCGGATCGTCCGGTGCGTCGCCGGCGAGCCGCAGCGCCACGTACGCCTCGATGGTGGTGGAGAGTTCGCCGGGGCCGCGGTAGAAGGTCGCCCAGGTGCCGTCGTCGCGCTGCTCCCCGCGGATGAACAGGGCGGCGGCCTGCGTGGTGTGCTCGTCCCTGATGCCGAGGAACTGGCGCAGGAGCAGATCCTCCGCGTCCATCGTGACGTTGGTGTCGAGGTCGCCCTTCCACCAGCCCTGGGCGTCCTGGCGGGAGAGCAGAAAGTCGGTGGCGAGTGCGGTCGCCCGCCGGGCCGCGTCGAGCGCGGTCGGTGCCTCGCCGGTGGATTCCTTGGCCGAGGGTGCGTGGGGCGGTACCGCTCCCGTGCTTCCGTCGGTCGTCGCTGTCATGGCTTCCCCTTACGTGCAGTTCGACTTCTGCTGTGCTGGGGTATGCCGTCGGCCGGTGCGCGGGACGCCTGGTGCGTACCGCGCACCGGCCGGC
>NZ_QUAK01000165.1 GCF_003429565.1 Streptomyces triticagri | reverse complement strand
GGAGCCACCGGCGGCGCGGACGGCACCGGCGCGGCGGACGGCACCGGGGCAGGGGCCTGTGGGGGCCGCGGGGGCGGTCCGCCCGCGGGAGAGTTCCGGCCGCCGCTGCGTCCTGAGGAGGCCGGTCGTACGGAGGGGCGGCCGCCGCGGCGGTTCTCGATCAGGGCGACGGCGCGTTCCGGCAGCCAGGCCGATGCCGTACCGCTGTCGTCGGAGCCGGAGGAGAAGAGATGCGGGGCGAGCTGGGACTGCAGGTCGGCGGGGCTCGGCCGGAGCGCCGCCTCCATGCCCATGCAGGACTCGATGAGCGGTCTCAGCTCCTCGGGCAGCCCGTCCAGATCGGGGCCCTCGCGCAGCAGCATGAACACGGTCTCGACCGGGTTCGCGCCGTGGAACGGTGCGTGTCCGGTCGCCGCGAAGACGAGGGTCGAGCCAAGCGAGAAGACGTCGCTCGCGCCGGTGACGCTGCGGGAGTCCTTGGCCTGCTCCGGCGACATGTAGGCGGGGGTGCCGACTGCGACGTTCGTCATGGTCAGGCGGGTGTTGGAGACGCCGGACGCGATACCGAAGTCGATCACGCGGGGTCCGTCCTCGACGACGAGGACGTTGGACGGCTTGAGGTCGCGGTGCACCAGGCCGGCGCCGTGGATGGACTGCAGCGCCTCGGCGACCCCGGCGGCCAGCCAGCGCACGGCCTGGGCGGGCATCGGTCCGCACTCATTCACTATTTCCTCGAGCGAGGGTGCCGGTACGTAGGCGGTGGCGAGCCAGGGCACGGCCGCCCGCGGGTCCGCGTCGACGACGGCCGCCGTGTAGAAGCCGGAGACGGCGCGCGCGGCCTCCACCTCGCGGGTGAAGCGGACACGGAACAGCTGGTCCTCGGCGAGCTCGGTCCTGACCGTCTTGATCGCCACCCGCCGGCCGGACGCCGAGCGCGCAAGATAGACGAGCCCCATTCCGCCGGCACCCAGCCGTCCGAGAACCTCGAACGGCCCGATCCTGCGCGGATCGTGCTGCGTCAGCTGCTCCACCTTGCCTGCCACCTCCCCGTGACTCACCACGCCTGACCAAGCCGCCTACAGCCACGGGTCAGGGTCTCACCACCGAGCCGCGTCGGCGGCACGCACCCCGATTCTTCCTGGACCGGGCGACGGTTGCGAACCCGGGCCCGGACCGGGGTGTCTCACCCATTCCGCGACAAGTCGCTATAAAGCAGACCATGACGCAGGTCGGTAACCGCCCGCGATCAGCCCTGGGACGGGTCCTCCACCGAGCCCTGCACCGGCTCCTCCAGTACGGCGAAGACCGCGCGCTGGTCGTCGGCGAGGACGGCCATCCGCCCGAAGGGGGTGTCGAGCGGCTCGACCCTGACCCGGCCGCCGAGGCGCCGGGTGGCGGCCACGGTCGCATCGCAGTCGGTCACGCTGAAGTACACCAGGAAGTGCCCGGGCATCTCGGCCGCGAACTCGCCCGTCACGAGCGACCTGCCGCCCACCGCGGTCTCCGGCCCGGCCTCGGTGCCGGCGGGCGACCAGATGCGGAACGGCACTCCCGCCTCCTCGATCTCGAGGGCGTCGAACCCGAAGACGTCCTCGTAGAAGGGGTCGACCAGGGCCTTGTCCCGCGAGTAGACCTCGGTCCAGCAGTACGAGTCCGGTTCGCGCTGCTTGCCGAAGCCCGGGTGCTCGTCGCCCTGCCACAGGCCGAAGACGGCACCCTCGGGGTCGGCGGCGAGCGCCATCGTGCCCGCCGGACCGACCCGCACGGGCTCCGTGACCAGCTGCCCGCCCGCGTCCTTGATCCGCGCCGCGGTGGCGCGGGCGTCGGCGGTGGCCAGATAGACCGTCCACACCGTGGGCATACGGCCGTCCCGTTTGGGCGCGAGCGCCGCGACCGGGCGGCCTTCGCCGTACGCCTGGACGTAGCGGCCGGCCTCCGGGCCCTCGGTCTCGTCGAAGGTCCAGCCGAAGAGTTCGCCGTAGAAGCGCCGGCCCGCCGCCACGTCGGGGAGCTGCGCGTCCACCCAGCAGGGGACGCCCTCCCGGAATCCTGCAGGGGGTCCGTCCGGGGTTCCGGTCGCCTCGGTGGTCATGACGTGTCCTTCCGTACGCGGCGGCGGGCGGCTGTGGTGCCCGTCACACTTCACGCTGCACCGTTCAACGTAGCGGGGTGGTCGGACAGTCGCCGCGGAACGGATTCGAACGTACGGTCAATTCCTGCAGGGTGCATTCCGCCGAACGGGACAGAAATCCGCCGGCACCGGCGAGCCCCATTTGCAGTCGGCCGAATCGCGCTCCGATCACCCCTCGGTAAGCTGACGGCATGACAGGACAGGTGCGTACCGTCGACGGCCGGGTGGCCGGCCGACGCGGCCAGGCGACACGTCAGAAGTTGCTCGACTGCCTCAGCGAGATGCTCAGTTCGTCGCCCTACCGCGACGTGAAGGTCATCGATGTGGCCCGCAAGGCAGGCACTTCACCGGCGACCTTCTACCAGTACTTCCCCGACGTCGAGGGCGCCGTCCTCGAGATCGCGGAGCAAATGGCCACCGAGGGCGCGGGGTTGACGGAAGTCCTCGCCGATCGTTCCTGGGTGGGCAAGGCGGGCTGGGCCACCGCGCAGGAACTCGTCGACGGCTTCCTCGACTTCTGGCGCAAGAACGACGCGATCCTGCGCGTGGTCGATCTGGGCGCCGCCGAGGGCGACAAGCGCTTCTACAAACTCCGGATGAAGATCCTGAATTCGGTGACCAACTCCCTTACGGACACGGTCAAGGAGCTCCAGGCCAAGGGCAAGGTCGACAAGGAGGTCAACGCGGCGGCGATCTCCGGATCCCTCGTCGCGATGCTCGCCTCGGTGGCCTCGCACCAGCGGGGTTTCCAGACGTGGGGCGTCAAGCAGGCCGAGCTGAAGCCGAGTCTGGCGCTGCTCGTCCACCTGGGCGTCACGGGCAAGAAGCCCACGAAGTAGCGGGCGACGACGGCCCGTCGGCCTCCGGCCCGGTCAACTCCGGTGCGGGAGCCGGTCGTTGGGCGACCAACCCGTTCCCCGGTTCTGTCATGGCGGGCGGCGGCTCCACTGCGGGCCGCCGCCCGTACGCATGCCTGCCGCCGCCGTCAGGTCGTACGGGGCGCTCGGCTCCCGTCCGTACCTTGCGCGCCGCGTCGTTCCAGCCGGAAGAGTCTGATCTCGCGGTCCACCCGCTGCTGGTACGCGGCGTACGGCGGCCAGAACCGAAGCGCCGCCTGCCATGCCTCCGCCCGCTCCGCACCCGTCAACCGCCGTGCCGTGACCGGGATGTCCCGACCCTTCCAGTTGATCTCCGCCTCCGGGTGGGCGAGCAGATTGGCCGTCCAGGCAGGGTGCCCCGGGCGGCCGAAGTTGGAGCCGACCAGGAGCCAGGTGCCGGTGTCCCGTTCCGGCATGCAGGCGAGCGGCGTCCGTCGTGGCAGCCCGCTGCGCGCGCCCGTCGCGGTGAGTACGACGCCGGGCAGCAACTGTGCGCTGAGCAGCACCTTGCCGCGCGTCACACGGTGGACGGTCCGGTCCATCGCAGGGATGAAATACGGCGCGATCCGCCCGAACCCACGGGTGGACGAGACCTTCTGCACGAGGCGCATCCCGACCGCCATCAGCCGGCCTCCGCACGGCGGGCGGCGGCCCGCGGTCCGGCGGGAGCGGGGACGGGTTCGCGCGCCGGGTACCGGTCCGCGGGCGGCCGCGGGACGCGTACGGCAGCCGTACGCGAGGGGCCCGGCCGCGCGGCG